>JANLPR010000193.1:0-33757 GCA_031367345.1 Bacteroidota bacterium
AAACACGGAGAGACATAGAGAGCACGGAGAAAAACACGGAGAAATAGCTCTGAGGTTCTTCCTTTTTCTCACTGTAATAAAATGCCGGTTCAATTAGATGAGCGCTCTCATCAAGTACTCGGTTGATTAAACACGGAGAGACATAGAGAGTACGGAGAAATACACGGAGAAACAACTCTTTGGTTAATCCCTTTTAAATTGCCGGTTCAATTAGATAAGCGCTCTCATCAAGTACTTGGTTGATTAAACACGGAGAGACATAGAGAGCACGGAGAAAAACACGGAGAAATAGCTCTGAGGTTCTTCCTTTTTCTCAGTGTAATAAAGTCGGTTCAATTAGATAAGCGCTCTCGTCAAGTACTCGGTTGATTAAACACGGAGAGACATGGAGTGCACGGAGAAAGGGCTACGTGGTTTTTCTTTTCACTGTTTGTTGCACTACTGCACGTTTACCGAACAAAGCCCTTCTTTTTTTTATTTCTTTTAAGTATTTATGTTATGTTCAGTTATACTCTTCTTATGATGCCGAAATATTTCAAGTTTTATTCTTTCTCGCCAACAGCTACAACCATTTCACAAGGTCCGACAAAACCCTTCTCTGTTTCAAACTTTTTCAGTTCTAGTTCAATTTCTTCCCAAACAGTTTGTTTTTCTGAATCAGATAAGACACTCAACATTTGATGCAATGCACCGAATGATTCTCTCTCAAACTGCACACAATCTTTTGCAAAAGGCAAATGTAAAGGTGAATCTACGAGCACCGATTTTACATTAATGAAACCTGCTTGCATGAATGCTTTTTCAATTACACCATCTGCACCTAAACTGAACGGACCAGGTTGACCGGGGAGCGGAGGTGGTAGTTTCGCACGGTTACGAATAATAGAAACAGGAACTGAAAAGAATTTATTTTTGTCAGGAGTTGAATAAACGATAGCCGCAACTTTTCCTCCCGGTTTTAGCACACGCAACATTTCTTTTAATGCTCGTTGCTGGTCTGGAAAATAAATAAGCCCCACTCTTGAAATAACTGCATCAAATGTTGCATCAGCTATAGTAAGATTTTCTCCATCCATTACTTGGGTTTCAATATTATTTAGGCCTGCCTTCTTTGCCATTTGCTGTGCAAACTCAAGAATATTAGAGGAGATGTCAGTAGCAAGAACATAACCTGTTGCCCCAACTTGTTTTGCTGTGGTTATAGATTGCTCACCCGCACCCGCAGCAACATCAAGCACACGATGTCCTAAGGAGATGCCTGCCATCTCTAACATTGTTTCTGTGGCTTTACCCAGCCATTGATTGAGCGTAGGACTCCATCGGAACCATGCTTCTGCTGCTGCTTGCCATTGGTCGTGTGTTGTGTTTTTGTATTTAACAGGGTCAAATTGTGGTGTTGTTTCCATTTTATTTATTTAAGTGATGTCGTTCGTTTTATTTCTGACGGTTAAGATTTGCAAGGTCGCCAAATAATTGCTCATAACGATTCGCAAATAGGTGCAGGGGGTGCCTACTAAATTTACAACGAAGAACAAAACTTCTCATTTACCACTCGCCTGTCCTACGAAGCACTTAAACCACGCTTGAGCTTTTTTGCTGTTATAGGGCGTTTTTATTTCATTTATTCATAGCTTTTATGATTTTCTCTCGCTCTTGTTCCTCCCAATATTCTTGTATGTCTAAGTTGACTTTAATTACCTTTATTTTACAGTTTTTATTGTCACAGGCCAGGTCTTCCCAAATTTTTACGTGGTCTTTATTCAATTTTCCTGTCCAAACAGTCCAGTAAATCAATAAGTAAAAGTCAGCAGGCTCACGTTGCTTTAATAAATTCCCATTTAAATCCCTGAATTTATTTAGCTCTGTTTTTAGGTCAGAGCTGTCTAGTTCATTGTACTTGTCGTTCAGATTTAACGATGGAATAAACTGAACTAATCCTGCATTACAAGAGGTATCCGTCTGCCTATACTCAATGTATTTTCCGTTTCTGTCATAAATAGCTCCTTCTGGAATACTTTGACCATTTAGCACGTAGAGAAAATCTTTGCTGTTTACCGTTACAATATTCGATGTATCAAGGTTGTACTTGAGTGCTTTTATTGTAATTGTCTTCTCATTTTCTATGTCGGGGTCTTTTATCCCATATATCTTCATCATAATTGGTTGACAGCTTACCAAAATCAAGAGCGAGAATATAAATATTAATTTCTTTTTCATTTTGCTATGTCGTTTTTAAACTGTAAACCATTATCAGGATTAACTAACTAAACTATAAACTTTTTTTAGGACTGGTCATACTGACTTGTCCTAAAATAGGTTTATACAAATCTATCAAAAAATGACAAAGAAAATAGTACAAAAAAAAGTGCGGCATTTTACAAAAGAAGAGCAACATCAGATTATCCAAGAGATGCTTGATAAAGGATGCACTAAACGAGAAATTTGGGTAAAATTTACCGGGCAGGTGGAGGAACATAGACAACTTCTTCGTTGGATGAAAAAATTTGGATATCCAACGAAAGAAAAATTGTACAAATGCCAAGAAAAAGAAAATAGAAGCTGGAGTTCATCGAAGCTGAAGAATCATTTGAAAACCTTCAGCTAAAGAAAAGAATTAAAGAATTGGAGCGGCAATTAAAAGATGCCGAACTGAAAGCAATCGCATTTTCTACGATGGTCGACATTGCAGAAAAAGAATTTTAAATTCCAATTCGAAAAAAATTCAATACCAAGCGATAGAAGCAATGCAGAAAAATTTTGCACGCATAGGATTAGCCAGACTCTGCGGATGGTTCGGTATCACCAGACAGGCTTATTATCAAAACAATTGGGAGGGCGTTTCTACTTCACTTGAAGAGGAACTAATGCTACAGCAAGTAAAAATAATCCGAATCAATCATAAACGAATGGGCACGCGAAAGCTTTATGAAATGCTGCAATCGTTTTTGCAAGAACACGCTATAAAAATGGGTCGCGATGGATTATTCAATCTGCTTTCTGCCAATCACATGTTAGTTAGAAAACGCAAGCGTAGAATCAAAACGACCAACTCTTTTCATTGGTTAAGAAAGTATCCAAATTTAATCCGAGGATTTATTCCTACTGCGATCAATCAATTATGGGTGAGCGATATTACCTATTGGAAGTTGGAGAAAAATCCGGTATACATTAGTTTCATCACTGATGTATATTCCCATAAAATTGTTGGATACCAAGTTGCAGACACTATGGGGGCGATAGAAAGTGTTCGTGCATTACAAATGGCCAATTGACACCCTCGGAGATTTGACGCCGGCTAATCTAATCCACCATAGCGATAGGGGTATTTAGTATTGTAGTCAGTCGTATACTAAACTTCTAAAAGAAAGTGGAAACCAAATTATCATGGCAGAAAATGGAGATCCGTTAGAGAATGCCGTTGCAGAAAGAGAGAATGGAATTATTAAAGATGAATACGTGGACAACTATCAAATCCATTCTATTGAAGAAGCAAAAGAGTTGCTGAAAGCAGTTATTGATCTTTATAATAATGAAAGACCTCACATAAGCATCAGCAACTTTAGACAAAGCGAGCACGGAGAAATGGCTCTGAGGTTAATCCCTTTTAAATTGCCGGTTCAATTATGTAAGCGCTCTCGTCAAGTACTCGGTTGATTAAACACGGAGAGACATAAAGAGCACGGAGAAAAACACGGAGAAATAGCTCTGAGGTTCTTCCTTTTTCTCAGTGTAATAAAGCCTGTTCAATTAGTTAAGCGCTCTCGTCAAGTACTCGGTTGATTAAACACGGAGAGACATGGAGTGCACGGAGAAATACACGGAGAAATGGCTCTGAGGTTCTTCCTTTTTCTCAGTGTAATAAAATGCCGGTTCAATTAGATAAGCGCTCTCGTCAAGTACTCGGTTGATTAAACACGGAGATACATAGAGAGCACGGAGAAAAACACGGAGAAATAGCTCTGAGGTTCTTCCTTTTTCTCAGTATAATAAAGTCGGTTCAATTAGATAAGCGCTCTCGTCAAGTACTCGGTTGATTAAACACGGAGAGACATAGTTTACACGGAGAAAAACACGGAGAAACAAATAAATTGCTCGATACTTTCAAAAAGATTGTCAGTATATTTACCGCAAAGAAAGTAAAGATGTATAAAACACTGCAACCAGTATTAAAAGCCGAGTTAGCTGAGATTGAGTCGGCAGGTTTGTTTAAACAAGAACGAATAATATCTTCCCCACAAGGAGCAGACATTATTACCAATGGTAAGCATGTAATTAATTTTTGTGCGAACAATTATTTAGGTTTGAGTTCACATCCGCGAGTTATTGAAGCTGCTAAAAAGGCGATTGACACACATGGTTATGGGATGTCGTCAGTGCGTTTTATTTGTGGAACACAGGATATACACAAAGAGTTGGAGGCGAAAATTTCTGCATTTTTAGGAACAGAAGATACTATTTTGTATGCAGCAGCATTCGATGCTAATGGTGGAGTATTTGAGCCATTACTTAACGAAGAGGATGGATTAATTAGCGATGAATTAAATCACGCTTCTATCATTGATGGGGTACGATTATGTAAAGCTCAGCGATTCAGATACAAGCATAATAACATGGAGGAATTAGAGAAAATTCTTCAAGACACGCAACACTTACGACACAGAATGATTGTGACCGACGGAGTTTTTAGCATGGATGGAACAATTGCACAACTGGATAAAATTGTTGCATTGGCGGAAAAATACAATGCTATAATTATGATCGATGAATGTCACAGTAGTGGTTTTATGGGAAAGACGGGTAAAGGAACACATGAATATCATAATGTAATTGGGAAAATAGATATTATTACCGGTACACTTGGTAAAGCATTGGGAGGTGCAATGGGAGGATTTACGAGTGGAAGAAAAGAGATCATTGATATTTTACGTCAGCGTTCACGTCCGTATTTGTTTTCGAATTCTTTGGCTCCAAGTATTGTTGGAGCGTCTATTGCGGTGCTTGATATGCTGAATGAAACAACCATGCTAAGAGACAAGTTATGGGAAAACACAAAATATTTTCGTGAAAAAATAACAGCAGCCGGTTTTGATATTAAAGCCGGTGAGCATCCAATTATTCCGATTATGCTTTATGAGGCGAAGCTAGCACAAGACTTTGCTGCGAAATTGTTAGAAGAAGGAATTTATGTCGTCGGATTTTTTTATCCGGTGGTAGCAAAAGGAAATGCACGGATTAGAGTTCAGATTTCAGCGGGACATGAGCGTGCGCATTTGGATAAAGCGATAGCGGCTTTTACAAAAGTTGGTCGTGAATTAGGAGTTATTAAAGCCTAACAATAGATGATCTCAATTTATACTGATGGAAGTTCGAAAGGAAATCCGGGCCCGGGGGGCTATGGAGTTGTAATGATCTATGGAAATCTAAGAAAAGAAATTTCTGAGGGGTTCCGTTTGACTACAAACAATCGCATGGAGTTAATGAGTGTAATAGTGGCGTTGGAGACGTTGAAAAAGGAAGGGGAGAATGTTACCATTTATAGTGATTCAAAATATGTAGTAGATTCAGTAGAAAAAAAATGGGTATTTGGCTGGGAAAAAAAATATTTTAACGGCAAGAAGAATGCAGATTTAT
The DNA here is from genome assembly GCA_031367345.1 of Bacteroidota bacterium. Classification (GTDB taxonomy): domain Bacteria; phylum Bacteroidota; class Bacteroidia; order AKYH767-A; family 2013-40CM-41-45; genus JADKIH01. The sequence continues at coordinate 5,632 of JANLPR010000193.1, forward strand.
GGATTCGTTTTTTAAGAATATTCAGAAAGCACCAAGTGAAATTTGTTTGGGTGAAAGGACATGCCTCAAATAAGGAAAATAATAGATGTGATGTTCTTGCATTAACTGCCGCCGGAGGTATTAATTTAAGAGCAGATTCTGAGTATGAACGTATCGGGAAGTTAAGTGAAGGAGATCTTTTATAAAAATTGTCAGTTTAGTCATCTTTTGTAATTTTTTGATTGTGCCTTATTATTTGTAAACGTTGATGTTGTTTTTTCCTTGTTTATGAAAGTAACGTGCAATAAAAAGTAGTTACCCTTTTATTAGAAAGAGGTTGTTTTTTCCTTGTTTATGAAAGTAACGTGCAATACTAAAGGAAAAGTTGCCTTTTGTAAGCAGGACTAGGATTCAAAGCGTTTTTTTTATTACCAACCACTAAATAACAATAGAGTACTAATTGCGTTTAAATCAAAAAAAGCAACTTTTGAGGAATATCGAAAACCAATTACTCAATCTTACTCGAACGCCATGTGTTAAAATAATATGTTTGTTTCAATAGAAAAATTTAAAGTTTAAGGCAAATTATTCAAAGATTATACCTCAATTAATTACCTATTTCTTAATCGTTGATTTTATCGCAATTGAAAGTGAATTTATAAGAGTTATTAATTTACGAATTATAGTTCACTTTCTTTTTTTGATTAGAAGTCTTCGTTTTTAAAACCAATTCAAAATGAAAGCCGCAAATTATTTACTAACCACTCCTATCCTTTTCTACATGGCATTTTGCATCCATTCTTATTTTAAGAACAATAAGCTTTTTCAAAAAACAAAAAGCAAGATTTCCGGAAAATCGAATATTCAAGTTTTCTATTACGGGCAAGAATACATCACTGCGATGAACACTTCGATTCATTTTGCAATTCCATCGAATGTTGCGTTGGAAATTATGGATTCGAATTTACTTTTATTTTATTTTCAAACCGATAATGATAGTTGGTATTATGCCGATGGTAGTGGTGCAATAGGAAGTGCTCAGTCCAGGTTTTATATGACGGCTTCCGGAATTAATTTTTACCTCTACGATATTAATGGGAACCCATACAATGGACCCAAAGTTACTTTTAATAAATTCAAATTATTGATAATCCCTTCTCATGTATTGATGGGCAATGGGGTCGGTAATATTCAAAACTACAATGAAGTGATGCGTAATTTAGGTCTCTTGTTAGCCTTTGTGGTTTTAACTCTTTAGTTTCGTCCACGAGAATTATTCGTGGACGTAACCGACCCTTTTTGTACATATCAACTATCGAACAAGTGTTATTTTTCCTGAAATATTTTCTGATTCAAGATTTCGGTTTGCGTACCCGCTATAATTTATCAAGTACACATATACAGCTTCCTGAGCTGGTTCACCGTTGATTGTTCCGTCCCATGCTTTATTAATTGTATTCGATTCAAAAATAAGTACACCCCAACGATTATAAATTCTCATGTTGAACGAAGTAAGGTCGCAAACAGTTGAGGCCATAAATCGATCATTTTTTCCATCGCCATTTGGCGAAAATCCGGAAGGAATAAATAGTTGGCAATCGCAATCATAATAATTTACGAGTAAGCTATCATTTGCTTCACCGCACATATTTTTAACGTGAACCCAATATATTCCTGGCGAAGAAATGGTGTATGTTTCATTCATAGATCCATCTTGCCATTGATAAAATCCGTAATCTGTTTTTGCATTTAATACAACAGCTTCACCGAAACAATACCAAGGGTCTGTACCAAAATTGATGGTTGGATAGTTTACAAGTTCAAGATCTATTCCAGCTTCACCTTTGCATTGATGTTCTGATGTTATCGAAACATCGTATCTGCCGGTTTTCAGAGGGTGAATGATTTGTGTTGTTTCTCCTGTTGTCCAAATGTATGTGGAACCTATATTGAGTGCATCTAAAATAAACGATGGGTCGTTGCAGATTCTTCCTCCCGGGCCTAAGTTTGCAGATGGGATTTTATAGAGCGGTTGAATGGTGATGGAGTCGCGAATAGTTCCGCAATAATTACTGGCATCGACCCAATAGATTCCAGCTTGCGAAATATTCAATGAGTTATTATGTGAGCCATTTTGCCAGCTGTAATTATTGTTGCTGTCTCCTGCTTTGAGTTCAATACTTGAGCCTTCACAAAAAGAAGTATCGTTGCCAAGTGTAACATTTGGATTTTTAATGTTTGTCAACCTTATGTCTGTGGCATTATGACATCCAAACAAATCGTTAACTATAAGATGATAATCGATAGTTGAAGTAGGAAACGCATAGGTGATTGGAGAATATGGCGACGATAAGAATAAATTTGGTAGCCATTCAAAATTAGTTCCCGTATTTGAAATAGCTGTGAGTAATGTGCTATCGCCGTCGCAAACAATAGTTGAGCTACTTGTAATAGATACTGAAGGATTCGGTTGAACATTTACAGTAATTCTGTCGCTTGACTTACAACCATTCGCATCGGTAATAGTTACGCCATAATTTCCGGAAGCACCAACAACAATTACTTGCGACTGTTCGCCACTGATCCAATCATAGATAACTCCATTACTTCCGGCATTGATCATTAATTGGTCTCCGTCGCAGATGGTGGTGTCGTTTCCTAAATTTAAAAATGGAGGAGCGTAGGATTGAAGTAAAACTGTGTTTTGTATTGTGCAATGAAATTGATTGGTGACAAAAACACTTACATTTCCTGTTGCATTAGTAATAATAGACTGAACGGTTTCTCCTGTTGACCAAGCATAAGTAGATCCGGGATTTCCTGCATCGAGTGTAGTACTTAGATTGCTGCAATAGGATAAAGTTGGCGGTATGTTTTGAATTGGAAGCGGATTGAATGCAATGTTGATGGTGTCTGAATTGGAACAGTTGGTTTGATCTGTGACTTGAACTATATACATTCCTGTGGTAGTAACAAAAATATTTTCAGATTGCTCTCCGGTGTTCCAATGATAAATTCCGTTAGTATAATTTGCTTTAATTTCAAGAGATTGTCCAATACATAATGCGCTATCATTCCCAAGAGAAATTACAGGTAGTGGTCTAAAAAATAAATTGATTGTGTCTCGATTTACACAGCCGTGAGCATCTATCACCTTTACCCAATAATTGCCATTTACTGAGGGCGAAATAGATTGTGTGGTTGAATTGTCAGACCACAAATAAGTAGTTCCAACGTTGCCCGCATCCAATTGCCAAGGAGTGCCAACACAAAGAGATACATCGGCACCGAGATTTACAGGTAGTAAATCATAAACAGTTACTTCTGCAGAATCAATAAAGCTACCACATTGATTTTGCACCTCTAGCCAATAAATTCCGGAAGTGTTTACAGTAAGTAACGAATCGGTTGAATTATCCGACCAATGATAATTAGAAAATCCGCTTCCGCCATTGAATAGTACATTTTGGCCTTGACAAACAAATTGATCGGGACCTATTGATGTAGAAGGGTTGGCTTTAACATTTATGTAGATGGAATCTGAACTGTTGCAACCAATGGTATCATTGACTGTAACATAAAACATTTCACTTTGGTTGAGTAGAGCAATTGGATTAGATATTCCGGTGTCAGATAAAGCTGTGGAATATTGCCAATGATACGAGCTTCCACCTGTTGCTAATAATTGTAGAGGAGTATTTTGGCAAATCGTGCTATCATTTGTAAATGCAATTCTTGGTGGAGATTGGATAATTACATTCACTGTATCAAAGGCAGCAGTGCATCCTACCGAGTCGGTAATTTCAACGATGAATTGTTGTGTGCTGTCGCTCAAAATAGTTGGGCTTGCAGTATTGCTGTTTGATAAAGCGGTGGCTGGCGACCAGCTATAAGAAACACTAGAGGATGAAATGTGGCTGGCAGACAATTGGACCCCGACCGATGAACACACTGTTGTGTCGGGGTTTGCGGTAACACTCATTGTAGTACTCCCAACATGAATAAGTAGACTATCAGAAAAACTACAACCTGTATTTTGGTCTAGGGCGGTTAAGAAATAGTTGGTTGTTAAAAGAGGAAATATAGTTGTGTTTGGATTGGATGGATTACTCACTCCTAAAGTTGGATGCCAGCTATAGGTGAATGTGCTTGGAGCAAGTGTTGGACATGAATAAAATTCCATGTCAGGTCGATACGTCGTACTTGTTCCTGTTGCGCTATTACATACTGAAAAATTTGCTACAACATAAATAGCAGCAGCAAAACCGGGAAGGTGATAATATACGGGCATAGAAATACCAGAACCGGAATTCGAATAACAGAATTCAATAATAAGATTTGAAGTTCCGTCCCAATCATATGTGTTATCGAATACTAATCTAATTCTTCCTTGAGAAAGAGTAATGTTTTTAGGGTAGAAAACAATTGGAGGTTGTTGTTCGAAGGTTGTTGTAAAAGCGGTTCTTGATGTACAGCCCATCCGTACCGTAAAATTTTGCATAATAAATGTTCCTGAAATAGGACCTATATCTAAACCGATAGAACTTATTGTTCTTCCGCCAGTCATGCCTCTTGCATTTAGTTCTGTAGCAGTGAAAATAATTTGTCGTCTTGAACAAGCATTAAAGCCGGCAAAAGGAGTGATAGCCTCGTATGATGAAGAATTTATTGAACCGTTAAACAGCGTGCTGTCCACCGGTCCAGTACAGGTATTTCCATTTGTTCCGCAAAGTCTTACAACATTCAATTGCATGGAAGTTGAATCTCCGGTACATAAAGAAGTATCAGTAGCAGAAATAGAAAAGTTATTGATCGTTCGAGCATTAACCAATACTGTGTCTGATTGAATACATCCTTCAGAACTTGATACGTTCACTACATAAGTAGTGGTGCTAAGAGGTGAAGCAATTGGTGTTTGGCTTAAATAATTAGAGAGCCCAATTGCCGGCGACCAAAGGAATTGATAATTTCCCGGTATGCTTGGATAGGTAAATAATCCTATACTTGCTAAGCTACACAAGCTGGTATCGGGAGTAGAATTTAACGTAAAGTTTTGACCAACTCTCACAACTATTGAATCGGAATAAATACATCCTGTTCCATTATCTATTGCTTGTCCAACATAGGTTGTTGTGGTTAAAGGTGCAGCATTCGGATTTAAAATAGTAGCAGAGCTGAGTCCGGCACTTGGAGTCCAACTATATGTAAAACCTGTAGAAGTGTTTGCGCTGATCATGAAATCGTCGATACACCAATTGTCCTGATTTAATCCTGAGTGAAATAATTGTCTGACCCGAAACATTGTTGATGCAGACTGAGCAGCAATTGGTAATTGTTCATTTATAAGTGTAAAAGAAGGGTACAAAGATTCGTAATAAGTATTAATGGTAGTCCAGCTACCGCCTGCATTTACGCTATACTCAAGTATAACATCTTCGCCCGGATCTGCATCTTCACATGGAGCAAGTGTGCCATTGGCTATTTTCAAATAAAACTGAATTGAACCGCCACTGGTTACATTCATTGAAACTGTTTGTGCTGCACGTAATCCGGCATTAGTAAAGTACAATGAGTTTCCTGAAAGCGATCCGCAAATACTTGAAGAAACTCCGCCACTAATAGTTGACCATAAAGTTGCGCTAGGTGAAATGTCAAATTTGTCTTCTCCTATAATTTTTTGAATGTTCATATTCAAAGCAAGTTGATTCCCTACACAAAAGAGTGTGTCGTTAGGTGTCACATTGTATGAAGAAATATTTCCATTCCTTACAAAAATAAATACGCTATCATAAACAACTCCACCGCATCCGCTTGCTGTTTGAATTGCGACTACATACCACGTACTGGAAGAAGGAGTAGCAATAGGATTTGATATGTATGGGTTGTTTAATCCTGTTATCGGACTCCAAGAATATTGAAATAAGGTAGATGCAGGAATGGTTCCTGCTTGTAATTGCACAGGCTGATGTTGGCAAATAGAATCACTACTCGCAGAAATAAATGGTACCGGTGGTGTAGGTGTTTCAATATTGAAATAAAATTCTTTCGAGCATCCCGACATCGATTCATCGCCATGAAGAATGTATAGGTTCGGAGCAATAGGAGGAAACAAAGTCAATACTTGTCCAATAGCAATTGTGTCGTTCGGACGGATAGCGGTTGACCACCATGGAGAAAACAAATTGGCACTGTTTCCGATGTGCATTGTATCTGACGAACAAATAACAGAGTCAATAATGATCGGAGGTTTTTTGCTGAACGATCCAACGCTATAAGCATAACTTTCTGCATTACCAGTTCCATATACATAGGCTACGAAACCACTATCGGCTTTCAATGTATGGCTTCCTTGAACGAGAGAAAGCCTGGCGTAAGCTAATCCAGTACAAGCAGGCATGGTTGCAAAATTGGTAATACTAACCGGTAAGCCATCGAGTCTAAGCTGACCGATGTATGCAGCGTCCATAATAATATTTACGTTATGCTGAGTAATGACAGTTGATGTAACAGTACTGAAAGTAACGTTGTCAATTTTCTGATCAGTTGGATTTAAATAGAGCATAGAAGGGTCGCCTGAACCTGCGCATGATTCTCCTTCCATAAATTGCGTGGCCATCACCGGTAAATTTGATTGTATACAACTTGGTGTTGTAATTCCATTCGCGCTATAGAATTGACCGGCTCCTAAACTAATTGGAGCCCCATTATTAATTCGTACTACAGTTCCGTTTTGATTGGCAAGAACTCTAAGTGTATATGTACTGGCAAAGCTAAAAGGTACAGCCGCATAATTAGTTCCCCATGCTCTCACCGGTAAGTCTTGCTCATATATATGATCGCACGCTACGCAGTTTGTAGGAATTCGTGTACAAACAACTCCTGAGAATACTGCGAAGGGTCTACAAGATCCACTTGAATCGGAGCCGGCTAACGTAGAGCCAGTAAAATCGTCGGTGCCTGACAATGCGTGTACCAAATAAATTTCGCCTGCATTTAAGGTTACCATAAATGAAACATTTGCCGGTCGTCCGGTAGATGTTGGTGCTGTTGGCGTAATAATTATTTGAGTATTGTCTTGAGTAGCGACCATTCCAAATTCTGAGGGATATACAAGCGCGCCTGAGGAGATTCCCGTATAAGAACAAACTCGATAGCTATTACCGATCGATTGGATAGGAAATACTTTCGTTGCATCAGAAGAATATGGTTGGAAATTTATAGCAAAAACACTAACGGTATCATTCGATTCAATGTGTATTCCTTTGTTGTCTATGATCTCAGGAATCATTGGTTCTCCGACAATATTGGGAATGTTCACAGTGGTTGTTACATTGGCAACTACGCTAAAAGGAATAGACCATCCTTGTTGAGGAATTGAAATGATTCCATTCGTATTTCTATCGGAGGTAATAAAAAGGTCTAAGCGTTTTAATGCAGTATTCACATTCGGGTTGGTTAAAAATCCCAACCAAAAATCTTTTCCTTTTGTAGGAACTACTCCTTGAGCTTTAGAAATAGTTGGATTGAAAAAAATGGAAAGTAAAAATAAAATAAAAAGTATTTTACCAACCTGTAGTCTATGTATTTCTTTGAAAGAAAAATTTAAGTACAATATTGTCATCAGAGGAATAAAAATAAAATGTAAATAACGTCCGTCTGTATTTTGCTCTAATTGGTAAATTGTGATGAAATTTCCTGAGCCTTTCTTTGTTAAATTTAAGTCAATTTTTGGCAATAAAACAAGTAAAAATAAAGTTTAGTTTGAGTTTATTGGCGAATGAGTAAATTACTTAGTTCAAGCTGTATTTTATTGATGTGAGAAGAAGTCGAGAACGAAAATAAAGAGTCAAAATCAATCGAAAATGAATGTTATTGATGTATCAGTGTTCCATTACCTGTGATTGTACGGTCGATTTTGTACGGATTCCCCGAATAATAAATGTTTCCATTGTATTTAATTTCTGCTGTTAGTTCACTTTGTACATTTATTCGCAAATCGCCGGTAGAAGAATTTCGAATATAAAAAAGATTTGTCGTTAAACTTGAAGCGTTTAGTATTCCAACATCGTTAATGAACGAATAAGCAACAGCCGAAACGCCGCTAGCATGAATATCCGTTCTGCCAATATTATTTACAAGATGTACAATTCGATTGTTAAAAAAAAAATGAAAACTTCCACTGGCATTCCAGCTATCAAAAAAGAATTCATCGGTACGAATTGTATCGTTGCAAAATAGATTTCCGCTGCCGTAAGTCTCAATGTGCTCAGGATTTTTCATCCCAATTGTAACTGTGTATTTATTTCCAAAACTTCTAACCCAATTACATTTGTTTTCATTACGGATATAAAGTGTATTGCCATCAACTTCAGTTATGATGCCATCAATTAAATGCGAACCTGATTTTACTCTTACGAAATCTGTTGTGTCTGAATAAAGAATAATATCTACGTCGTTATCCATGTGGATATTTTTAAACTTTCCAATTGTGCGACTTTCTTCAATTTCGTTTCCTGAACTTTTAGTACAGTCGAACAAATGATCTTTAGAGCAGTTTGTAAAGCTAAACAGTAAAATTAGTAGGAGTATTGAAAATCTCATTTAGAGTTAAGTTATAATTTATATCCGATTCCGAATTCAATAAAATCGGCTCTTGCGTAGTGTGTTTTCAAATTCATACAAAGAAACACTTTATTGAAATACTGTCTTATTCCTAAACGATGATAAATATTTCCATCGCCTTTCCATCGAGTAAACGCATAGTAGCCCATATTAAAAAGCAGTCCGGTTTTTCCTGCATGGATTTCATAAGCGCCATAAAAACCGAGACGAAGATCATCGCTTGTGCCTTTCAACGTAGCTTCCGAATTTTTAAGTCGTGCACTAAGTGAATTATCGTAAAAAATATCAGCACCTAATCCCCAGCTAGCTTTCGTTTTGATTGGCATAGAACGTAATACTGAAAGTACGCCAGCGGTATATTGCTTTCCTTGCGGAGGATATATTTTTTTTACTCCACCGCCAATATATACATTCCAACTTGAGTTAGGCAAAGATTCAGTGTATTGTTGATGAGAGATTAGCCTTTTTTCTCCTATGAAACGAGTATAAGCTAAATTAAATGTCGGAATATTAATTCCAAGATTAGGTAATTCATAGGCTCCGTTAGAATAATGGGTAATGGCTGCAGCAATTTCTAAACGAGATTTTTTGGTGAGTTCTGTTTCGTAATGTAAATCAAAATGGATCACACCATTAAGATGAGAACCAATGGCGGCATTTTTATAATTTTTTTCTGAATCAAATATTTTTTCTACCCATCCTAGTCCAATGCCATATCTGAAAATTAATTTATTGGTTTCTTTTTTACTCAATGGGAAATCGAGATAGGGGTAAATGGCAAATCCATATCCTAACCTTTCGGGATTTCCGAGATTGAAAATGGCTAACGTAACACCTTTTTCAGGCAATAAAAAATCGTGCTCCCATGAATTCTTGCCATGTGAAATTCGAGCAATTGAAATTTCAAATCCTTTTACATGCTCCTCTTGTAAAGGACGTAAAGCTGGACGATGTGCAATGACAAATCCGTAATCGCCTCTGATGCCGAGTGTAAAGTGAGCTTTTGTTGAATCAGCAATACTACCAAAACAAATGTTTGCGAGTAATAAAAAAAAAGAAATTAGCCGAATCATCATTTCGAAATTTTTATTTCACTCAATTGATCAATGATGAAAAGGTCAAGATCTTTTAACTTATTCTTGGCTTCCTCAGCATTGGCAAATTTGTTGATCTTTACCCAATCACTCAAATTTTTATTAGCTGAAGTGTATCCCTTTTCTACATACTCTTGCACTTTCAGTAGGTTTTGATAACATTTTGTCCGATAATAATTAATTGGAGAATGCGTTGCATGAGTTGATAATAAAGATACGCCACGTTTTATGACAGAAATATTTTTAGAAATTGTTAAATAGCCTTCAAGGTTTTCAGAAACAGTAAACTTCCCCCATCGGTCAACTTTATTCATAGCATTAGTAAACACATTGATAGCATCATCAGAATCGTTTTCGGAATAATAATCCGTAAGAGCCATAAGTACCAGATCGCTGGAGTCGTTTTCTAATTCATGTGCAGCCATTCTTCCTTCTGCAGGTGCTTTTACGAAAAGCTGAGTGAAAGCTTCGGCCACAACACGATGTGACTGATCTTTAAGAGATGCTCTCAATATCGGAAGAGAAACCTCTGCCGGATAATAATACCTTAATCTTTCCAAAGCGATACTTCTATTCTTTGTTGAGCTATCATGCAAAGCTATTTCAATAATTTTATCTTTGATCAGATTTGGAGCATTCTGGCAAATGATCATTGTATAGTTCAATGCTACTTCTCTTACCCTGGCAGATTCGTCACCTAAGGCTCGCACCTGTAATTTTGATCCAATTGAACTAGTATCGCTAATGAATCCTAGAGAGGTAAGCGCTTGAAATTTATCAAAAATATTTTTAGAGTGATCGTAGAGATAAATTAATTCATCGGTCGACTTATTATCTTTAATTGTTCCTACTAATGTTCTCTCGCCATCAACAACTGCAATTATTGGCTTTATTGAAAAAGGGAATGAAAATGTTTGAGAGGATCTATCACAGATTATTTTTTTTCGTACCGTGCTGTCATTAAAATAAAAATCGATATCAAGTGGAAGTCTGTAAAGTGGATTTTTGTCTAGTGATTGTACTTGTTCAATTTTTATTTGTTCCGTCTTATTTTGTTCATTCCAATCGTAATTAACAATCAATTCAGGATGACCGCCACGACGAAACCATTGATTAAAAAACCAGTTTAAGTCTTCACCGCTTATTTTTTCAAAGCATTGTCTTAGTTGGTCAATTTCTGTACTTGAAAATTTGTATTGAGTTAAATAGAGATTTAGTCCGCTAAAGAAAGCAGTATCTCCCAGATAATTCCGAAGCATGTTAAGAGTACATCCACCTTTTTCATAGGAAATACGATCGTAAACATCTTCAGCGTTATTGTATGAAACTCTGAATAGAGGAGGGTCAGATTTTAAAGAAGAGTTGAGGTATTTATGTAAATCTTCCATTAAATGTTCTTGAGCGTTTGCTTTGCCATACTTATATTCTCTCCACAAGTATTCACCATAATTTGCAAAACTTTCATTCAAACTGATATTAGCCCAAGACCTACATGTTACTAGGTCTCCAAACCAATGATGAAAGAGTTCGTGAGAAATATAGTCTTCGTAGTTTTCATCGAGATTTGCACCCGGATCTTGCTGCATATTGGTACCATGAACTACCGCAGTAACATTTTCCATTGCACCGGAAATGTAATTGTGGACAACGATCTGACTATATTTTTGCCAAGGATAAACAATGCCGGTTAGAGTTGAAAAGAATTCAATCATTTCCGGAGTTTTTCCAAAAGCGAGTCGAGCATATTTTTCATACGGAGGATCTACATAATAACTTACTTCTTTGTTTCTCCAACTGTCTTTTACAATAGAAAAATTTCCAACAGCAATCATAGCAAGGTATGGCGCAGCAGGAAGATCTTGAATCCAATGATCGGTTTTTGTGTGGTCGTTGTTGAAAGTCGTATTTACCAATAAGCCATTTGAAAGTGTAGTTAAGCTACTGTCTACAGTTAAATAAATTTCTGTGGTTGTTTTTTGTTCCGGCGATTCAATAGTTGGGAACCAAACCGAATTGCTTTCTGTTTCACCTTGAGTCCATAATTCGGTTGGTGCACTTTGGTCAGTACCATCAGCATTGATAAAGAATAATCCTTGATCACTTTTGATTGCATTACTGCCGCCGGATCCGGCATTTAATGGTTTTGAAATGTAATCTATGGTAAGATCGATCATTTCAGTAGATAAATATTTACGTGGAAGTTTTATTTTCAAAAGATCATTGTTGTACTCGTAAATTAAATCCTTTTCGATTTCATTGGTGCGAAGCGAAACTTTTTTTATTTCCATCGCGCGTGCATCTAGAACGATGCTGTCGGTTGCAAAAAAATGTTGGTGTAAAATGATTTCAGCTCGACCAATTAGCTCTTGTTTTTTCCAAACAGGAGTTAAGAATAATTTAGTGTGAACAAGATCGACATAGCGAGTGTAAGCACCTTTGTATTTAGGTACCTGATAAATTTTAGCATCTTTCTCGTTAGATTTTTTATTCTTTTCCGATGTTTTGCAAGAAGAAAGGATCATTGATAATCCGAACACAGCTAATAGGATTTTTTGCATGTTTCAAAGATATAATTTGGAGGTTGGGCTAATAGTTTTTTTGAGAAAAAAATGTTCGAGTAAATTTGGATCAAATTGGCCGATCGATAGAGGCTTTATCTTCAGATTGTTATGTTGCTATTTCCGGTTTCGGCAACATGTTTTGGATGTATAAAATAGTGGAAAATAGTTATCTTTACCCGATGTATAAAGTGAAAGTAGACCAATCGGATTTTTCTGTCGAGGACGAAAATGGGGAGTTTATTATTAATGACAAAAAATTTGAGGTGGACATCTTAGAATATAACGATGGCAAATTTCATGTTCTGCATAATAATAAGTCATATTCAGCAGAGCTCGTTTCATACGATAAAGAAGAAAAGGCATTTCAGCTGCAAGTGAATCATTCCGTTTTTACAGTGGTTGTTCAAGATCGTTTTGATCAACTGCTTCAAGAAATGGGAATTGATGTTACTGCCAATAAAAAGGTAAATGATATTAAAGCTCCTATGCCGGGAATGGTGCTTCAAGTATTGGTAGAAGATGGCCAGGCAATTCTAAAAGGAGATGCTATAGTTGTTTTAGAAGCGATGAAAATGGAGAATATTATTAAAGCTTCAGCCGACGGAACCGTAAAAAAAGTTCAGGTGAAAAAAGGAGCAAAGGTAGAGAAGAATGAAGTAATGGTATATTTAACATAAGTCGGCTTTATTTTTTTCACAGTAAACATCTTAATTTTTCATTTCGAGTAGCTCGGAATGAATTAAGATTTTAAATTGTCATTGCCATTAAGTTTTCTAATTATGCTTTCCCTTATTTTCTTAATAAGAATAAAATAGTTGAACAATAATCAGCTTCTACGAAGGGAATTAATTGTCCTCCATTTATTTTAAAGTTGAATGTTCAAATTTATGTTGATTATATGGTTAACATCCTTTTGAAATTTCAAGGCGATTGATTAGGTTTGGTTAAAATAGAGAAATTGAAAATGAAGCTAAAATTACTTTGTCTACTTGCATTTGTGGTGATTTCATTAACAACAACTGCGCAACAAATTACCGGTGTAATCAAAGACGAAAGCAGCAAGGAAACACTAATTGGCGCTACAGTAGTGATTAAAGGAACGACTGAAGGAGGAACGACTGACATTGATGGAAAATTTACCATTTCAACAAAGCAAAGTCCTCCATTTGTTTTAGTGATAAGTTCTTTAGGCTACGATACCAAAGAGTTTAGTGTAGCAGACATAAGTCAAGCTCTGAATTTTAAGATGTCATCGAAATTAGTTAATCTGAAAGGAGTAACTGTTACGGGAAGTCGTGTGTCAGAGAAGCAAAAAGAAGCGCCGCTTACAATAGAGAGTATCGATTTGATTGCAATAAAACAGATTGCACAGAACTCATTTTATGAAGCACTAGGCACATTGAAAGGAGTCGATTTAACAAGTGCATCTATGGGTTTTACTGTTATTAATACCAGAGGTTTTAATAGTACATCGCCTGTTCGGTCACTTCAGTTGATTGATGGAGTAGATAATCAATCGCCAGGACTTAATTTTTCACTAGGAAACTTTCTAGGCTCATCGGAATTAGATGTATTAAAGGTTGATCTTATTGCCGGAGCAAGTTCTGCGTATTATGGACCAAATGCATTCAACGGAGTTATTAGTATGACTACGCGAAGCCCTTTTGTTAAACCCGGACTTGAAGTATCATTCAAAGCGGGAGAGAGGAGTTTAATAGAAACAGCAATACGTTGGGCACAGGTAGTAAAAAATAAAAAAGGAGAAGATAAGCTTGGCTATAAGGTCAATTTATTTTTTATGAAAGCGCACGATTGGGAAGCGAACAACAGAACTGCAACTCCTGAATCTAGGAACGATACAAAAAATCCCGGAGGTTATGATGCTGTAAATGTTTATGGCGACGAATATTATTCTACGAGCGACTATTCTAAACTTCCATCTACAAATCCCGGGTTGATTACTTATTATCGTACAGGCTATGCTGAAAATAGTTTGGTCGATTACAATACACAAAACTTCAAGGCTTCGGCATTGGTTACCTATAAAATAAAACCGACAACGGAGCTCACCATAGGTTCTGCACTTGGAAATGGCACTACGGTTTATCAAGGTGATAATAGATATTCACTAAAAGATATTTTGTTTTTACAACACAAAATTGAATTGAAGAAAGAAGACAAATATTTTATTCGTGCATATATGACAGATGAAGATGCGGGAAAATCGTACGATGCTTTTTTTACTGCTTTGATTATGCAAAACGCCTCCAAGTCAGATTTTTTCTGGAGTCAAACATATCGTGGGTTTTGGACATTACCGGCTAACAATTATTTTAACAAAGAAAGAAATTTCCCCGGTTATCCCCAGGCTCCGGTATTTGGTAGTCCAAATTACCAGGAAAACTATCAGATTTTTCTCAATAGCATAAATCCATTTTTGTTAAGCAATTATTACGATTCATTGCAGCTTTATCATGGTAAAGCAAGAGCATATTCTGATGCAATTGTAAATCCGGCGCAAAACTCAGTTGCATTTTATGTTCCGGGAACAGCACGATTCGATTCGCTTTTTAATGTAGTTACAAGTAGAAAATCGAATTCTGAAGGAGGTAGTCGTTTCTTTGATCAGTCGAAATTATATCATGTTCAAGGAGAATATAAATTCACGCCAAAATTTTGTGATATAATTGTCGGATCAAATTTTAGAATGTACAGACCTACATCCGATGGAACTATTTTCAGTGACACAGCAGGGAGGAAAATAAAAAATCAAGAGTGGGGAACGTATATCGGATTGGAAAAGAAATTTATTGACAATAAGCTTAAAATAAATTTAACAACTAGAATAGATAAAAATCAAAACTTCAACACATTATTTTCTCCGGCATTATCGGCGGTTTATAGTATTAATCCAAGACATATAATAAGAGGAAGTTTTTCTGCTGCGATCAGGAATCCAACATTAACAGATCAATACCTCTATTACAATGTTGGAAGAGCAAAGTTGTTGGGGAATATTACAGGATACGATTCATTGGTAACAATACCATCATTGATTGATGCTTATTCCGGATTTACAAGTATAGCGAAACTTGTTTACTTTAGTTTAGATCCTGTGCGTCCGGAAAAAGTCAAAACGGTAGAAGTGGGTTATCGCGCTTCTTTATTTGATCACTTGTATGCAGATGCAAATTATTATTACAGTTTATATACCGATTTTATCGGCTATACTATAGGAGCTAATGTGACTACAAGTAAACCTCCGGGATTGCCTGATCAAATTACGATCAACGATGTTTATCGTGTGTCGAGTAATGCAAAAGACAAGGTGAACTCTCAAGGGTTTAGCATTGGGTTGAATTATTACATCGGTAAATTCTTTAGTCTTAGTGGAAATTATTCTTGGAATGAATTAAATAAACATGGTAGCAATGATCCAATTATTCCGGCATACAATACACCGCGAAATAAATTTAATCTTGGATTTTCCGGCCGTGATATTGAGACAACTCTATTTAATAGTCTCAAAGTGAAGAATTATAGTTTCAACATTAACTACAAATGGATCCAAGGATTTTTATTTGAAGGATCGCCACAATTTACAGGAGAGATAGCGAATTATCAATTGTTCGATGTTCAGGTGAGTAAAAGTATTCCGAAAATTAAATCGGTATTCAAAGCCGGAGCGTCTAACTTGTTGAACAATGAGCACTATGAAGTTTATGGCGGACCATTAGTTGGCCGATTAGCATATATTTCAATTGTGGTGGCGTTAACTAAGTAATTCAATTTTATATTGGTGAAATAAATTTCGATTAAAAGGAATTGCTTCTAAAAGGAATTGCTTCAATTGAAAAGATCGTTTTTATTTCGGAATTGGTAATTGCACGTAGCAAGATTGGCTCGAAGCATAGAAAAGATGGCAAAAGTCATGTAATTTTCGTGTGTTAAATACCAGTTGGTAAGTTTGGTTTTCAGAAAAAATTGTTACTTTCGAAGACCAAATAACTGACTATGAAAAAAAATCTACTAAAATTATCATTGTTGGGAGTCGCCTTAGTTGCATCGCAAACTATGAACGCCCAACGTTATCTCTCCGAAGTTTTTGCTGACGTTACAGTAACTTCGAATGTGGTGTATGGAAATAATATTACTATTTTCCCTACAGGAACTCCAACACCGCAAGACTTGAAAATGGATATCTACCAACCGGTAGGAGACGTACAACCAACTCGCCCATTGATTATTTATCTGCATACTGGAAGTTTTATTCCTGCAGTTGCCAATCAAAATCCAACAGGAGGAAAAACAGATTCTACAGCAGTAGAAATGTGTAAGCAATTTGCTCGCCGTGGTTATGTAGTTGCATGTGCAACATATCGTCAAGGGTGGGTACCAACTTCACCTGACCAAGATGTTAGAACAGGAACGCTTTTACAAGCGGTTTACCGTTCTCTGCAAGATGTAAAAGTATGTGTTCGTTATTTCTATGAAGATGCTATGATGAGTGGAAATACTTTTGGTGTCGACACTAATAGTATTATTATTGGTGGACAAGGTACAGGTGGATATATCGCAATGGCGTATGCAACCCTAGATAAGCCACAGGAAATTCAACTAAGTAAGTTTTTGTCAACTACTAATAATGCTACTTATGGATTCCAGATTGGCGCACCGTTTGTGAATCAGGCATTACTTGGTGATTACGATGGTTATGGTGGAAATGCTGCATTGAACAATCCGAACAATCACGTAGGCTATAGCAATCATATTAATTTTGTATTTAATATGGGTGGAGCTTTAGGCGATAGTTCATGGTTAGAAGCAGGGGATGCGCCTATGGTAGCTTTCCATGTTACGAATGATCCGTTTGCGCCTTATGGTGATGGACCAGTTTATGTTCCAACATCACCACCACAATTTGTTGTTGACGTAAGCGGAAGCCGTACTGTAGTTACTAAATCAAATGCTTTAGGAAATAACAATTGTTTTAATTCAGCAGGTTTTACAGATCCTTATACTCTTGCAGCAAATGCAATTAATGGTGGAGAAGATGGATTGTTTCCATTCCTTCGTCCAACACCTCCATTCGCACCGGGCGAAGCAGGTCCTTGGGAATGGTATGATTCTACAGCTTTGACAGTTTATGCTCAAGCAATAGGACTATCAGCTTCTGCAGGAACGCAAGCGTATATGAATGGTTTAGGAACGAATCCTGATATGTCTAAAGCAAAAGCATTAGCATACATTGATACAATTCAAAATTATGTAAACCCTCGTATTGTTTATTGTTTAGGATTGCCTGATGGAATTAACGAGACAACACTTAGTAAAGTGATTTCTGTTTATCCAAATCCGGCTACTTCTCAATTTACAATTTCTGCTGATGGTGTTAACTTAAATATTGCTTCAGTTGAGCTATTCGATATTACAGGAAGATCTATCTGGAAAAAGGAAAGTCTTTCCGGATCAACTTCTACATTTAGTCGAGGAAATTTGAGCAATGGAATTTACATTGTTCGAATTACTACAGACAAAGGAGTAGCAAGCAAAAGAGTTACGTTACAGTAATCTCAAAATATGTTCATATAAAAAAAGACCGGAGGAGTACTCCGGTCTTTTTTTGTGAAATGATTTTAGTGTTACGAGCAATCAAAAAGGATTTAATTCACTACCACTTTTCCGATTACTTTTTTGTCACCCAATAAAATATATAAGCCCTTAAGTTCTGAAAGGTTTAATTCTGTTTCATTGCTTTCAACTTTTTTGCTTAAAACAATTCTGCCTTGAAGATCGGTTAGGGTAAGAGTAGTAAAACTCTTTTGTGATTTTACTCTGATAACACCTGAAGTTGGGTTAGGATAAAAATAATACTCTGAAGCCAATTCATTTATTCCACTAGTTGTGTTAAATGTATTTGGTAGTGGATTGAGATCTGAAGGAGTGCAGCCAAGTTGACGGAATAAAAAATTACTTACAAAACGAACTGTTGTGTCCATAAAAGTAGCGCTAGAATAATAGGGGACGTGATCAGACCCAAAGAAAGTATAAAATTGATTATACAGTCCAATTGAGTCGGCATAATGTGCTAACGAATAACTACCATCGACAGTCATGATTGGAAATCCAAGAAGTTTTATCACATCCGTTGCATAAGGAACAGTATTGTCGTGATCACCATGCATAGCACAAAATGGAATGTCAGTTGAGTGCATCCAAGTTTTATTTCCCAGGGCACCGCAAAGGTCTACGATGGCGTTTACATTAGAAGAGTAGCCGGGATTTCCACTATTGCCATCTAAATTTCCAAGAGCAGTAGTGTCGATTGTTGTAGGAAGTTCAGCGTAGTTGTCCATGTATGCAAGATGTAAAGCAGCGAATGCGCCGGCAGAACTACCACCTGCATAAATAATTGTTGGGTCGATCGTATAAGTATTTGCTGTTGCAGCGTCTTTTCTAAAGAAACGAATAGCAGCTTTCAAGTCTTGTACAGATCGGTACACAGCATTTGTTGCATTTGCTTGATTGTACGGGAAGCTGATACCAAGACGATAATTTATTGAAGCGCAAACATAACCTCGTTTTGCGAAATGTTGGCAAAGCGTTGTAACGTCTAAATCGTTTTTTGTTCCACTAAGAAAACTTCCGCCATGAACCCAAATGATTAGAGGCCGCTGAACCATCGTATCGGCATGAGGCTGGTAAATGTCCATCGTTAAGACAGTGTTAGTCCCGTTGTAATCAGCATTAGCGCCATAGGTTACATTGCTCGTAAGGTCATAAGTGGCGAATACTTCTGTATCAAATCGTCCTGAGAAACAATCGACACTCTGTGCGTTCATCAATCCCGACGCGATCAGTAACGATAATAATGAGTAGAGTTTTTTCATTTTTAAGTGAGTAGTAAGTGGTGATTAGTGAGTATGAAGGATGAAGTATTAACTAGGAAGTATTAACTAGGCAGAATGAATTAATTAGCAGAAGTAAGAATTGAGAAGTATGAATTTTAAAGTAAGAATTATGAAGTAAGAATTTTGAACTAAGAATTATGAAGTATGAATTTTGAAGAAGAATTAAGAAGAAATCATTCTTCACTATTATTTTATCTATCCGATGTCTGTTTAGAGAATGCCAATGGGTTTGCATTGATCTCGTCGTATTCTTCTCTTTTGGCTAATATATCAATAGCAGTATAAATTGCCTGACGGAACGATTCTTCGTCCGCAACTCCTTTGCCTGCTATGTCATAAGCGGTTCCGTGATCGGGCGATGTTCTTACAATTGGTAGGCCGGCAGTAAAATTAACACCGTTAGAAAAACTCATTGTTTTGAACGGCACCAATCCTTGATCGTGATACATAGCTAAAACTGCATCAAACTTACTATGAGTTCCGGCTCCAAAAAATCCATCGGCACTGTAAGGGCCGTAAGTGAAAACGCCTTCGTCAAAACATTTTTTTACAGCCGGAATAATAATTTCTAACTCTTCTTTTCCAATCAATCCATCGTCGCCTGCATGCGGGTTAAGCCCAAGTACAGCGATCTTCGGCTTACGAATTCCGAAATCTCTCTTAAGCGATTTATTAATCATCTTAATCTTAGTCGCAATTTTTTCAATCGATAATCCTGCTGCTACTTCTTTCACAGGAATATGTCCCGATACTACAGCAACTTTAAGATGGTCGCTCACCAGAAACATCAGGTAATCTTTTGTGTCGAATGCTTCAGCTAAAAATTCGGTATGACCGTTAAATCGAAATTGGTCAGACTGAATCGTGTTTTTATTAATAGGGGCAGTAACCAATACGTCAATCTTTTTCTCTTTTAAATCGGCAACTGCATGTTGAATAGATTGCAAAGCATACTTACCGGCACTTTCTGTGGCTTGTCCAAATTCAACATGAACATCTTCTTCCCAACAATTTACAACATTTGTTTTACGAAGAATAATTTCATTACTATTTTTTATAGTTGTGTATTGAAAATCGAGAAGGTTCAGATGCTTTCTATGAGCAGAAACAATTTTGTTACTTGCATAAATTACAGGAGTACAAATTTGATGCATGCGATTATCGAGGAAGGTTTTGATGATTACTTCTAACCCAATTCCATTGATGTCGCCACAAGTTATTCCAACTTTTATTCTTCCTTCTGTATCCTGATTACTCATAGTAGTTTTTTATTAATTGAAATAAATGATCACAATGACGAAATAAAATCTGTTAGCAATCGAACAGCAACTCCGGTACCGCCTTTTCCACGGTAGCTCGAGGTAGAATGAACATACGATGGACCTGCAATGTCAAAATGCATCCAAGGATAATCAACATAACGCTGCAAAAATTTTCCGGCAGTAATAGCGCCGCCAATAGATCCGCCAATATTTTTCATATCCGCAATGTCCGATTTTATTAAGTCATCGTATTCATCCCAGAATGGAAATTCTGCTAAGCGTTCATATACTTTTTCTCCACTTTCTTTCAATTGAGTTCTTTGCTTCTCAGATGCTGTTCCCATACAAACAATTCCGTAAGGTCCTACAGCCATTGCAGCGGCTCCTGTAAGTGTTGCAAAATCTAATACTAACTCAGGCTTGAATTTTTTTGCATAATGCAATGCATCAGCAAGAATCAATCTACCTTCTGCATCAGTGTTCAACACTTCAACCGTATGTCCACTCATCATCGTTATTACATCGCCCGGAACGTACGCTTTTTCTGAAACTGCATTATCGGTAGCAGGTACCAAAGCAATCACATGAATCGGCATTTTCGATTTAGCAATTGAATACATTGCCGAAGCAACAGCCGCCGCACCGGCCATATCGCTTTTCATATAGTCCATACTGTTTGGAGTAGGCTTAAGACTATATCCGCCGGTATCATACACCACACCTTTTCCGATTAAAACAATCGGGCGTTTGTTTTTAGCATTTTTAGGTTTGTATTCCATTACAGTAAAAGTCGGAGGTAGCAAACTTCCTTTATTTACTGCAAGCAAACCACCCATCTTAAGCGATTTTATTTTAGACTTAGTAAACACCGTCACTTTAAATCCGGCCTCTTTACCCATAGCTACAAATTCTTTCGCCAGCTGAACCGAAGTCATTGTATTCGATGGCTCATTTACTAACGTTCTTGCTTTCAAAACAGCATCAACTGTATTCTGAAGTTGTTTCACCTGAATTAACTGAAGTCCTTTGCTTTTGATCGCAACTTCTTTCATCGAATTAGCCTCTTTCTTTTTGCCTTTTCGATAACGTAAAAATTGATAGTTGCCAAGTGCAAGCCCTTCCGCAACAGCAAGTGCTAGATCGTTATTCCCAATATAGTCGGCAATAACAACTCTCTTATAATGACTTTTGTTAAGCGAGGCCAGGAATAGATCACCCATTTTCCGACATTGTTCCAATTGATGATTGATTGGCTTAGCTTGATCGGGTTTATAGACGAAAATTAACCGTTTGAACTGGTTGATGACCAACGTTTTCTTGTCGGCTTTCAGTTCTTTTTTAATAAATTCAGATTCTGTGGTAGAAAATAGACCGGAAGGAATGCTTCCTTTGTCATCCAGTAGTAAAATGATCGAATCCGCAGTTTTGTAAGAAGGTGTTAATAGGATTGTGGTCTGCATATAATATTGTATTTTTGAAGGGTGGAAATTAGTGAAAATATTTTTTAACCGTTCAATAAAAAACATAACTCTTTCCGATTGTTATTTGTCGTATATATTATATGAATTCAGATAGTTTACTTAAACGAGCACTCAGTTTCGACTTTCTTTCCGCTGAAGAAGGACAATTTCTCTATGAAAATGCTTCAACAGCGGAGTTGATGGAGGTGGGCTTTAAAATGCGAAAAGCACTTCATCCTGAGAACAATGTAACATGGATAATCGACCGTAATTTAAATACTACGAATGTTTGCATAGCTAATTGTAAGTTCTGCAACTTTTACCGTATCCCTGGTCATTCGGAGTCGTATATAACTACAATTGAGCAGTATAAGACTAAAATAGAAGAGACCTTCCGTTTTGGAGGCGAGCAGCTTTTGCTTCAGGGTGGCCACCATCCCGATCTCGGGATCGATTATTATTCCAACCTTTTCCGTGAATTGAAAAGATTGTATCCTCAGTTGAAACTGCATGCACTAGGGCCGCCGGAAATAGCACACATCACCAAACTTGCGGGTTCTACACATACGGAAGTTTTAAAAACATTGATGGAAGCCGGTCTCGATTCGTTGCCTGGAGCGGGTGCTGAGATCTTGAATGATCGAGTTCGGCGACTTATTTCTAAAGGCAAATGCAGTGGAAGAGAGTGGCTCGATGTAATGCGTGCTGCACATCAACTTCATTTAACAACTTCGGCAACGATGATGTTCGGACATATCGAAACGATTGCTGAACGATTTGAACATCTAGTTTCGTTAAGGCAAGTGCAAAGTGAGAAGCCGGCAGATGCGAAAGGTTTTATTGCTTTTATACCTTGGCCTTTTCAAGATGAAGGCACATTGCTGAACAGAGTTAAAGGAGTTCACAATACGATAACCGGTGAAGATTATATAAGAATGATTGCCATAAGTCGAATCATGTTACCCAACATCAAAAATATTCAGGCAAGTTGGTTAACAGTTGGAAAAGAAATTGCGCAGCTATGTTTGCATTCCGGTGCGAACGATTTTGGGTCTATTATGATAGAGGAAAATGTAGTTTCGGCTGCCGGAGCGCCTCATCGTTTTACGAGCAATGGAATTCAAGAAGCTATTAGAGAAGCAGGCTTTACACCTCAACTGAGAACGCAGCAATATGAATATCGTGAGATGCCGGAATTAATGGAACAACAAGTAATCAATTACTAAACTTTCGTTTGAATGAAACTAGTGCGTTTCTTTCTTTTATTCGTTTCCGTTTTTTTGATTTGCGAATACACGTTCGCAACTCATAATCGCGCCGGAGAAATAAGTTATCAGTGGATCGGAACAGATAGTACCGATCTTACTTATAAAATAATAATTGTTACCTACACTAAAACGTCTTCACCAATTGATCGTCCATCGCTCGATCAAGTTTTTCTTGGCGACAATTCAGCCCCGGTAACTTTTAACCGACGATCGAAAACTCAATTGAACAACGACATTACCAAAAACGTGTACGATTACATTCACACCTATAATGGTAATGGTTCATTCAAAATAAGTTTCGTTGATCCCAATAGAAATGAAGGCGTAATAAATATTCCTAATTCGGTAGAGGTGCCATTCTACGTAGAAAGTGTTTTGGTAATTAATCCCTATCTGGGCCCAAACAGTTCACCGGTTTTAACTTATCCGCCAATCGATAAAGGATGCGTAGGAAGAATTTTTATTCACAACCCGGGAGCACATGATGCAGAGGGAGATAGTTTAACCTATGAACTTGTTCCATGCGGAGGTGAGTCAGGCTTACCAATTCCCGGCTATACTTATCCGAATGCAACCACCTCTTTTACTTTGGATAGATTCACCGGAGATTTAGTTTGGGATCAGCCTGCATCACCGGGAGAATACAATGTAGCCTTCAATGTAATTCAATGGAAGCAAGGTGTGTTTGCTGGTTTTGTACGACGTGATATGCAAATTGATATTGGAACGTGCAGCAATCATCCCCCCGAAATACAATCAATCAGCGACACCTGCGTATTGGCCGGCGATACATTAGCGTTTGATGTAACCGCGATCGACCCTGATCATGATCGTGTAGAGCTTTCAGGTTATGGCGCCATTTTTTTAGATAGTCTTGTTCCTGATCCTGCACTTTTAACTCGAATTACTTTTAATAACGACACAGTTGTTTCTCATTTCTCTTGGGCAACAAAATGTCATCATGTACGCTACCGTCCTTATACAGCGATCTTCCGTGCATCCGATGTTCAAAATGTAGACAGTATTTCATTAGTAGATATTAAAACAGTAAACATTCGAGTAATAGCACCTGCGCCCCCATCAGTTGTTGTATCTCCAAATGGAAGTAACATTGATGTTAATTGGAGTGCATCTCCATGTACGGAAGCAAAAGGGTATTACGTTTATCGCCGAACAGATTTGTATGGTGGAACTATTCAATGTCCGTGCAATAATGGTGTTCCTTCTTTCACAGGTTATCAACGCATCGCAACAATCAATAGCATCGACTCATTACATTTTCAAGATACAAATAATGGTAGCGGTTTGGCTATCGGCGTTCAATACTGTTATTTGGTTACTGCATTTTTCGTAGATGGATCTGAAAGTTGTGCTTCGCCTCAAGCATGTACAACACTTAAAAAAGATCTTCCGATTTTAACGAATGCAGATGTAAATTCAACAGATAATGTAAATGGATCAATTAATGTAATTTGGAGTAAGCCAACAGAAATCGATACGATTCAGTATCCGGGTCCTTATGAGTACAGGCTTTTTCACGCAATTGGATTTTCATCTAATAATTTTATTCAACTAAGTACTTTTTCAGATTTGAACGATACAATTTACGTGGATACATTGATCAATACATTTTCAAGTCCTTGGACCTATCGAGTTGAATTGTATTATACGAACAATGGTAATCTTGTGCTTAAAGGAGCGTCTACAATTTCGTCTTCTGTTTTCTTGTCAATTGCACCAACCGACAATCGACTTGATCTTAGTTGGGAAGAGCATACTCCATGGACGGATACTGCGTATGTGGTTTACAGATTTAATCCGAATACATCTGTTTGGGATTCGATAACAACTGTTGCAGCGAGAAATTACAGTGATATAGGTTTGGGAAACGGAACAATGTATTGTTATTATGTAAAAGCTATTGGTAGTTACTCAACTCCAGGCTTAGCATCGCCATTATACAATCGTTCACAACAATATTGTTCAGTGCCAATTGATAATGTTCAACCATGTGCAACTGCTCTTACAGTAAATTCAGATTGCGACAACAATTCAAACTTTTTGCAATGGGTAAATCCGAATCAGACTTGCTCAGATGATGTGTTGAAATATTATATTTATTATTCAGCCGGCGACAGTTCCACTTTTGAGATTATCGACTCTGTGCTTTCGCCACTCGATACAACTTATTTACATTCTAATCTGGAAATTATTTCCGGTTGTTATAAGATTGTTGCTGTTGATTCTGTTGGAAATCTAACATTGAATCCAATTGTTGTTTGTGTAGATACATGTCGCCAGTATGTTTTACCTTCAGTATTCACTCCTAATAATGACGGAGTAAATGATATATTTCATCCGTGCGATAATACAACTTCGCCTGCACTTCAAACAAAAAACTGTCCGGCATACAAAAACGTGAAGAAGGTCGACATTAAGATCTTTAATCGTTGGGGAAATCTTGTCTATGAAACAGAGAATAAAGATGTGAATTGGGATGGAAAAAATAAGGATTCGAAACAAGATTGTGCAGAAGGAGTTTACTATTACACTTGTAAAGTCTATTTCTATCGTATATTTGGCGATGATGTGAAAGAGCTTCATGGCACGATTCAGCTGATAAGAAATAAATAATTTCACTCTATGTTTACCGGAATAATAGAAGGGATGGCAAAAGTGGTGGCTGTTCAGAAAGAAGGATCGAATATTCGTTTCGCTTTTAAGTGCAACTTTACCTCTGAGTTAACGATAGATCAAAGTCTGTCGCACAATGGTGTGTGTTTAACGGTGGTTGCATTGCAAGATGAAACATACCAGGTTGTAGCGATTGATGAATCATTGAAACGAACGAATCTTGGCGAGTTGAAAGTGGGCGATGAAGTTAATTTAGAACGATGCATGAAAATGAATGGACGGATTGATGGCCATATTGTTCAGGGGCATGTTGACACAACCGCGGTTGTGAAAGAAATAAAAAAGGAAGACGGCAGTTGGCTAGTCTATTTTTCATATCACGAAAATCCGAATCATCTTACAGTAGAAAAAGGTTCGGTGTGTATTGACGGAGTAAGTCTTACGGTAGTTGATTCAGGAAGAACAGATTTTTCAGTTGCAATAATTCCGTATACTTGGGAGCATACAAATTTTCATTCGATGAAAATTGGAAGCAGAGTGAATATAGAATTCGATATCATTGGAAAGTATGTTACAAAAATGCTTTCGTATAACAAATAAAAATTAAAAGACTCGGGTAAATATTTTTATGAAAGTAACAGAACACTTATCGAATAATCAAGGCAAAACACTTTTTTCAGTAGAGATATTGCCGCCATTGAAAGGCAAAAGTATTAAGAGTATTTACAACATCCTTGATCCTATTATGGAGTTCAAGCCTGCATTTGTCGACGTAACGTATCATCGAGAAGAGTATGTTTACAAAAAGCGTGAGAATGGATTGTTAGAAAAATTTTCAATTCGAAAGCGTCCGGGAACGGTGAGTATTTGTGCGGCAATTTTGAATTACTATAAAGTTGATCCGGTTCCTCATATCATTTGTGGTGGATTTTCGAGAGAGGAAACAGAGAATGCATTAATCGAATTAAGTTATTTGGGTATCGATAATCTTTTGCTTTTGCGTGGCGATGCAATTAAATCGGAGTCGGCTTTTGAGCCGCACCATGGCGGACATAAATTTGCATTGGATTTGGTTCAACAAGTTTCCAATATGAATAGAGGCGTTTATCTTGATGAAGATTTACAAGAAGTTACACCATCAGACTTTTGTTTTGGTGTTGCAGGTTATCCTGAAAAACATTTCGAAGCACCAAATTTAAAAACAGACTTGCGATATTTGAAGGCTAAAGTTGATGCCGGAGCATCGTACATCGTAACTCAAATGTTTTTTGATAATACTAAGTATTTTGAGTTTGTAGAAAAGTGTAAAGAGAATGGAATTAATGTTCCGATTATTCCAGGGCTAAAGCCGGTAACTACTAAGAAGCAAACAACTACATTACCTAAAATTTTTCATGTCGATTTGCCGGAAGATTTGGCTGATGCAATTGATAAGTGCGCAACAGATAAAGAAGTTCGTGAGCTTGGAATCGAGTGGTGTATTCAGCAATCGCTAGAGTTAAAAAAAGCGGGAGTGCCATGTTTGCATTACTATACAATGGGCAATGCTGATCTTACTACAAGTGTAGCGAAGAAAGTTTTTTAATCGAGCCTTCGAGATCGTTTTATTATTCTATTTTATGAATGATAATTAATCGATATTCATTTTTTTGATTGTTGTTCTTTGTTCATCATGTATTTTTGGCTGATGGATGAGAATGACATATCATTTGCAATACGAGGAACAATTTTCAAAGTGTATTATTCACTCGGCCCCGGTTTATTGGAATCGGTTTATGTAGCTGCACTGGCATTTGAGTTAGGAAAAACGATGGAAGTAAAAATGCAAGTTCCAATTCCAGTAATTTACGAGAATGAGCAATTGGAATTAGGTTTTCGGATTGACTTGTTGGTAAACAATAAAGTGATTATTGAAGTTAAGTCTGTAGAAAATTTGGCAGCGGTTCATCATAAGCAGCTATTGACTTATTTAAAATTAACGGGGATAAAATTAGGGATTCTAGTTAATTTTAATGTTGCCAAAATTGAAACCGGTATTTTTCGGAAAGTGAATAAGTTGTAGGTTTTATTCTCCCGCAGAAGCCGCTGAATGCCGCAGAAAAGTTTGCGTTGTAATTAATCATCAAGCATCAAATTACGATTCACTACCGTTAATTCTCAATTTTCGAAAAAAATCTGCGCTTGTCTGCGGATTCTGCGGGAGAAAAAATGCTGTGGTGTAAACTCCCGCAGAAACCGCTGAATGCCGCAGAAAATTTGCGTTGTGATTAATCATCCAGCGTCAAATCATAATTCTCGATTCTCGAATTACAATTTTCAAGCTTCGAATTACGAA
>JANLPR010000082.1:0-3445 GCA_031367345.1 Bacteroidota bacterium
CGAATGCGTCAGTAAATGATTCCGCAAATAATATACTTTTTACATCAAATGGAGTTTACATCGCCAATGCATTGGATGATACGATGCAAAACGGAAATGGATTAAATCCATCCTATTATACTAATCAACATTTACGATTTGGCTTAACACTTCCACAAGGAAATCTAGTGTTGCCATCCTTGACTGATTCGAACCAATTTATTTTGTTTCATAATACCATAGACGATTATTTGAATACTGGTGCTTCCTATAAATTATATTATACGACCATAGACATGAATCAGAATGGTGGGCTAGGTGCTGTAGTAAATAAAAACACTGTACTTTATACCGATACAATGACGCCAGGAAGGATCACTGCTTGTCGGCATGCAAATGGACGTGATTGGTGGATTACTGTCCGGAAATTTAGAAGCTTAAAGCTGATTGAATTTCTCTATACTCCTTTTGGAATACAAGGCCCTTTTTATGGGTACTTATCCGTTAAAAGAGATTTCAATATTGGTCAATCGGCATTCAATCCTCAAGGAACAAAATTTGCTTATTTTGAATTAACCAATGGAGTTGAACTTGCGGACTTCAACCGATGTACTGGTCAATTGAGTAATCAACTTCATTTCACAATCATTGATAGTTCAATTATTCAAGGTGGCATTTGCTTTTCGCCAAATGGAAGATTCTTGTATGTTGCGACAGAATCTCGATTGTATCAATATGATACATGGTCCCCCAATGTTGATTCGTCAAGAATCTTAATAGCAGTTGCTGATGGGTTTGCTGATCCGTTAACTTCAAATATAACTCTTTTTTGGTTAATGGCTTTAGGGCCTGATGGAAAAATCTATATGAGTACAGCTAGCTCTACTCCGTATCTCCACGTTATTAATTCACCCGATAGCTTGGGTGTAGCATGTGATTTCTGTCAGCATTGTATTGCACTTCCTATCGTAAATGCTTTCACGATGCCAAACTTTCCTAACTACCTGTTAGGAGCAGAAGTTGGGAGCGTATGTGATAGCTTAACAAGTTCAATAAATGATTTAAAGAATTTGACACAGGATATTATTTTATATCCAAACCCTGCAATCAATCTAATAACAGTTAAGTCTTCTACCACAAAGATTGAATCAATCAGAATTTACAATGCGCTGAGTCAAAATGTAGAAGCAAAAATTGAAAAACAAAAATTAGATCAGTTGCAGGTGAATATTGAGCAACTCGAAGCCGGTTTTTATTATATGGAAGTGATTACGGAGCGAGGGAAAGCAGTGAAGAAGTTTGTGAAGCAGTGAAAGTAAAGTAAGAAGTAATAAGTAAGAAGTAAAAAATCAAAAGTAGAAGGTCAAAAGTAAGAAGTCAAAAGTAAGAAGTCAAAAGTAAACGGTCAAAGGTCATTGAAAGTTTGCTATCGAATTACCGACTGTCAAATTACAATTCTCAAATTACGACTGTCAAATTTCGATTCTCAAATTACAATTCACAAATTACGATAGTAAAGCGGAATGCCGTTCGGAATTAATAGTTGTTCATCAAAATTATTTCTTCCGCCTCACTGAACATTCCGCTTTGCGGCAAAGGTCATTGAAAGTTTGCTATCGAATTACCGATGGTCAAATTACAATTCTCAAATTACGATTCTCAAATTACCACTCACCAAAATTTTGATTCTCAAATTACCAATACAACAGGGTTAATAGCACCGCAGATGAAAGTGTATTTCTTGAATTGAAAGAGCGTTTAAAACCAATTTGTAAACGTACAGTACACGGACACAAAATTATTTAAGAGATATTTTAGCAGCTCGTGGCTATCAGGAAAAAGTAGTCTGAATTGGATTTATTAAAATTAAACGATGGAAAATAATTCGCAAATAATCATTTATCAAACCGAAAACGGTGAAACAAAATTAGATGTTCGGTTAGAAAATGAAACTGTTTGGCTAACTCAAAAGCTAATGGCAGAGTTGTTTCAAACTACGCCACAAAACATTACTATTCACTTAAAAAATATCTTTGATGAAGGCGAATTAAGCGAATCGGCAACTTGTAAGGATTTCTTACAAGTTCGGAAAGAGGGCGAAAGAACAGTGGAACGGAATCAGAAATTTTACAATTTAGATGCCATTATTTCAGTCGGTTACAGGATAAAATCAACTGTGGCTACTCGCTTTCGCCAATGGGCTACACAGCATATAAAAGAATACATCGTAAAGGGTTTTGTAATGGATGATGAACGCCTGAAAAACCCGAATCAACCATTCGATTATTTTGAAGAATTATTAAGGCGTATTCAGGATATTAGAACTTCCGAAAGGAGGTTTTACCAAAAAATTACTGACATATACGCTACAAGTGTTGATTACGACCCAACGCTTGAAACAAGTATTCTGTTTTTTCAAACCGTTCAAAATAAAATGCACTGGGCTATTACTGGCAAAACAGCAGCCGAAATTGTATCGGAACGAGCCAATAGTAAAAAGCCGAATATGGGCTTAACCAGTTGGATGGGAACAAAGCCACGAAAACAAGATGTTGCAATAGCTAAAAATTATTTAAACGAAGATGAACTTTCAGCACTTAATAATTTAGCAGAGCAATACCTCATATTTGCTGCCGGACAAGCTATGCGTAGAATACCAATGTATATGAAAGATTGGATTGAAAAACTACACGGTTTTTTAACATTAAATGACCGTGAAATATTAAAACACGCAGGAAAAATATCGCATCAATTGGCAATTGATAAAGCAGAGAAGGAATATGAGAAATTCAATCAAGCGCAGATTAATACCTATGAAAGTGATTTTGATAAAGAAGTAAAAAAAATAGAAGCTGCAATGCCAAAACGTATTACACCCAATAAGAAAAAGAAAAAATGAGTAAACATAAATTACAAAATCTCAAACTTACTTGGATTGGTAAAGGCGATGAGCGACAGCTTAATTTTCTTCAAATTCTTTTTGTGTTTTCTGATAATCTATCCCACAAAAAAAATCCCTCCGGCATATTCTCCTGAAGGGATTAAATTTTTGTGGACTTAAAAACAAAATCTCGAACCAACTACTAACGGATATTGAAGTGCTATCGAGTTTTAAGCGGTACATTACAATTCATTAGATTGATTTGATATTTTGTAAAACATTTGTGCTTCCTTATAAAGGCAAACTTACTCAATTGGCTTTTTTAAATACTTAATAATTTTGCTATATAGTAATTGTTCTACAATTGGTTTGGATATATAATCATTCATTCCAAATGCTTTGCATTTTTCAACATCTACAGTGGTAACATCTGCTGTAAGGGCTATAATGGGAATTTTAGAATTCATAGTATTACGAATATATTCTGTGGCCTCAAAGCCATTCATTTCAGGCATTTGTAAATCCATCAAAATAATATCGTAATTGCTTTGTTGTAATTTTTCTATGGCAATTTTTCCATTGTCA
>JANLPR010000020.1:0-1600 GCA_031367345.1 Bacteroidota bacterium
TGCCGATACGATTGAATATAAAATCGGTGAGATTTTCAGCGAATTGAAAAACCGTATTCAAAGTGGTTACAATTTGAGAGAGGTGATTAACCGTATTGATGAACTTCGTTTTCGTACTCATGCCGAGAAACATGAAATGAGTCATTTGTACGAGGACAAGATTAAGAACATGGGCAATGCGGGTCGCAACGGTGGCGAGTATTACACACCACGTCCGTTGATTAAAACGATTGTGAAAGTTGTAGCTCCCGAAATAGGTCAAACGATTTACGATGGCGCTGTGGGTAGTGCAGGGTTCTTGTGTGAGGCTTTTGATTATTTAATGCACAGCAAAGGAAAAGAGAAACTGACGACTAAAGACATTACCACTTTACAGAAGAAAACATTTTACGGTAAAGAGAAAAAATCGTTGGCGTACATTATCGGTACGATGAATATGATTCTGCATGGTGTGGAAGCACCGAACATTGTGCATACAAACACTCTTGCCGAAAATCTTGCCGACATACAAGAGAAAGACCGTTACGATATTATCTTGGCGAATCCTCCTTTTGGCGGAAAAGAACGTGCAGAAGTACAACAGAACTTTCCGATTAAAACTGGTGAAACCGCTTCGCTTTTTTTACAACATTTTATTAAGATATTGAAAGCAGGTGGCAAAGCAGGTGTGGTTATTAAAAACACTTTTTTGAGCAATACCGATAATGCTTCTGTTGCATTACGAAAGCAACTTCTTGAAAACTGCAATCTACATACGGTGTTGGATTTGCCGGGCGGTACATTTACAGGTGCGGGAGTAAAAACGGTGGTGTTGTTTTTTGAAAAAGGAAGTTCGACAAAGAAGGTATGGTTTTATCAATTGAATCTTGATAGAAATTTAGGTAAGACAAATGCCTTGAATGAAAAAGATTTGGAGGACTTTGTTAAACTCCAAAAAACAAAAAAGGAAAGTGAAAATTCTTGGAGCATCAATATAAAAGACATTGACACGAAAACACTTGACCTAAGCGCAAAGAATCCAAACAAAAAAGAAGAAGCTGCTCTGCGACAGCCGCAAGCGATACTTGAAGAAATGAAAGCACTCGATGAAGAAAGTGCAGATATTTTAAACTCAATTTTGGAATTGATATGAAACAAGGTTGGGAAATAAAAAGACTTGAAGATTGTTTCAAGCTAAAAAGTGGTGATGGATTGACAAGTAAGATGATGAATGAAGATGGAGAATTTCCAGTCTTTGGAGGGAATGGAATAGCTGGTTTGCATAATGAATTTAATCTTTCTGGTAGCAATGTTATTATCGGAAGAGTTGGCGCATTATGTGGTAACGTAAGACACATGAATGAGAAAATATGGCTTACTGATAACGCTTTCCGGATTGTTGATTTCAAATTTGATTTTGACCATGCATTTTTAACTTATTTATTAAACTTTAAAAACTTGCGTGAGTATGCAAGACAAGCAGCTCAACCAGTTATTTCTAATTCGTCATTGAAAGATGTTGTATTGGAATTTCCTAAAGCACTCCCCGAACAACGCCGCATCGTCTCCATCTTAGACGAAGCCTTTGCCGCCATAGCCAAAGCAAAAGCCAATGCCGAAC
>JANLPR010000036.1:0-42134 GCA_031367345.1 Bacteroidota bacterium
CTGCCCAATCGTAGTTAGTATACGATCGCCAATATTCATACTCAATATCAAATACATTAAACTTACAGCCAGTAAGAGAATTGTTTTGATAATAGCTGTCAATAATTCTTAAATAACATTTGAGATATTCGGAAACTAAAGCAATGTTCCCGTCAGAGGCAGTATAAGTATTTTGAACAAATGAATAGGCAGAAAAAAAGGTTGATATATTAGGAATATGAGAGGTGGAAAAACTAAAAGGAGCAGTTACTATTAAGGTATTCCAAACATTGATATTAGTAAAAAATCCTGATGATGAACCTGAAGCAGCAAATTGTTCGATACAATAATCATGTTTCGCTCGATTTGCAAGGCTACAGTAATCATCTCCGTATGTATTATTGGTAAGAGGATTATTGCTGCTCCAATTTCCATTAAATGTTGGATATAACGTATAGAAATCAAGTCTCTTAATATTATTTGCTTTTGCAAATTCCAGTAACTCAGTTTCTCTTTGATTGCTCCCTAATATGGTATGTGTTGGATCATTGGTTAGAATAAATTTATCTACATACAATCCCCTATAAGGAGTAGGATCAGTCTGAGAATAAGATTTTAAAACCAGGCATATCAGTACTGTCAAAAGTAAAAAGTTTTTCATGTGTAGAGGTTTTGTTTGGTGTGTGATTATTTTTCCCTGATACTAATTTTCATTTGTTGCCCTGTTTTCGCTTCTGAGTAATAAAGTAATTATACATTCCCATTTTATCATTCGCATTTAAAAAAGCTTCATTTATAGTGTACATTATAGTGCGCACAGAATAACGTAAAGAGAGCAAAAATAATCTAAATATGCAAAGTGGAATTTGGGAGCAAGACTTGGTACGGAATAACTTCCTTGCGCGAATATTTTTTAAGACTGTTTCGTCACTCCTTGCCGGTTAATGTCAGTCATGTAAACGCCGTCTTTTCTGGAAAGGAAACTGGATAAACACTTAACAGGAAAGTATTTGATATTCCCGGTCTATTTCCTTATTGGTTTTTAATTTGATGATCTTCCCAAAACTTTCCACGCCGGATTTTTCCTCTCTTAACTTTTCACACTTCAGAACTTCCTGATCCTCAGTGATAAAACTTGTGTTATACCGTATCGGTATAACCGCTACAAAAGTTAGGATGAGGATAGTAAAAATTACTTTTTTCATAATGTTGTGTTTTAGTATTTACTTCAACTAACCAACTTATGTGCCAAGCCTAGTTCCACAATTTTTTTGTTCCATTTAAAACGGAAAACTTCAAAATCTCGCAAAAACTGAAATGGTATTACTTCTAATAGAATAAACTAGTAGTTGATTTGACCGAAGAGCAAAAGGAATAAAAGCAATTCGCCAACAAAAAGTGGAAGGAGCATATTTTTCCCTTCAATATGAAAAATCAAAGTACAGAGAATGCTTTCCATAGTTAATGCTAAAGCAAACATTAGAAAAGGTATGATGTAAATATTTACAGATGAAAATATATATCCCCCTAAACTAGCAATAGCATAGAATGTAAAAGTTCCTACAGTCCAAATTGCTATGGCTTTAAGAAAGCTATCGGCCGCCATATATCGAATAAGAAAAAATTTGATAAGTAGTGCTATCACTACAAAGTACCAATAGTCTACCGACAATTGAAGAAAGAGAATGGTAAAAAAGCCGTTAGACATAATTCAAACCTACTATTTTTTTCTTTGAGAACAACTATCAATCTGCACTTAGTAACACCTTCCATGCTTCTTCTACGTGGCCTTTTTCTAAAAGTGATTTTGCTAATTCGTGTAATTTAGTTTTATAAATTTCAGGATGATGAGCAAAACGTGTCTTTAATTCTTTCATGAAGTCACGTCTGCCAAATTCATCAATCTCTTCTCCGCTTGGTAGTTTTTCACAATTACCCAACTGCCCTAGATTGTTTCCCGTTAATGTGTTACTCAACCGGATACTAACAGGTAGATTATCGACTCCAATGCCTAGCGTACTCAAAGGTTTGTTGACTTCAAAAAGTGATGTGCCGGAAGCTCTACAATATAAGTTACCACCCATTCTAGCAACAAGGTCGATTTTGTTGGCATCAATCTTTTGTTCTTGGTCTAGTATATCTTCACTAATGTGCATTAAAAGTATTTCGCAAACGATAAGATTTGCGGCTCCGCCTAAGTTGCCCATTTCTTTTACTTCAAGAACTTTGCATTCCATCTGCACCGGCGATTCTTTTACTCGAAAAGGTCTGACAAGAGTTGATGGAATAGGAGTGAAGCCCGATTTTACAAACTCAGAAACACCTTTTGGATATTCTGTGCTGGCCAATGAGGTTTGTTGCACCATTGCGTAGTTCACAACATTGATAACTACTTCTTTGGTTTCATAAATATTTTCTAATGTATGTTTAATCGTATTGTCTCTCACTCGTCTTGCCGGTGAAAAAACTAGGATAGGAGGTTTACTTCCAAAAGCGTTGAAAAAACTGAAAGGCGATAAATTCATATTACCTTCTCCGTCAATCGTACTTGCAAAAGCTATTGGCCTTGGTGCTATTGAAGCCAACATATAACTGTGAAAAAGTCCTGTCTTTATTTCCTTTGGGTCGATTGTAAGCATGGGCAAATTTATAAAAAAGTGCTTACTGAAAATTAATTTTTATTCAATATCTATAAAATAAATATAGTCTATACAATTAATTAAATCTTCAATGAGAAGATTTGATAAGGTAAAGGCTGAAGAAGATCAGGATTCCAATAATAAAGAGAAGTACTAAAACGGTATTAATGTCGATCAACTGAAAAAATTTGTATTTCGAGCTGAATTTTTTGCGACCTTTTTTTCTAAGTAATCGAAGCGTGTCAACGGTTTTAATCGCATTGTCGGTACTCACAATTCCGTTGAGCGCATCGTCACAAAAACTGCATTCAAGCAAATGCCTTTCTAAACGGTTCATCTCAGAAGAAGTGAGTCGTTGCTCGTAATAAGCTAAGAACTCTTCTCTACTCAAATGATTATCTATTTTTGTTTGATCTAACACTTTATTTTTTATTGAGTAATATTAATTTCAAATTTCTTTTACCATTTTGAATATAACTCTTTACTTGGTTCAAATCGTATCCGGTTTTGTCGGTAATTTCCTTGTACGACATTTCTCTAAGATAAAACATCTCTACACATAGACGCTGTTCTTCATTTAACTTCGCTATGGCTCCGGAAAGATTCGGTAAAAAAATATTGATCTCCGGAGTTTCTTCTGTTTCTTCTACATAATTTTCATGTGTAATTGGAATGGTGTTTTTCTTTTTTGCCAGCTGCCTCAAACAATAATTTTTAGTAACAACATGCAACCAAGAAGGGAAATTTTTGATCTCGTACTTCATTAAATCTTTTGTAAGATTTTCAAAAATTTGAAGCACAGCATCTTTACATTCGTCTTCGTCTTTCAAATAATTAAAACTCACACCAAATACTAAGTGGCTATATCGATCAAACAAAATAGCGATCATAGTGCTTTCGTGTGACTTACGGTAAGCCGCAATAATTTCATTGTCATTTAGTAAAGAAGGATTTTTTGACCTTAAAAATCTCAAAATCAGTTGTGTTTATTTAAAAGATTGTGCTTTACAATTTTGTTACTTAAAATAAGAGAGCTGCAATTTCTTTTATTTCCATAAAGATAACTCTTGCGAATTAAATTAAAAAAAATGTATCTTCGCATCCCGTTTTGAAAGAGACGTTCTTTAAAATAAATTGTTATTTGCGGGCGTGGCGAAACTGGCAGACGCACCAGACTTAGGATCTGGCGGGCAACCGTGTGGGTTCGACTCCCTCCGCCCGCACTAACTTTCTTAATCAAATCCCGAAATTCTCGGGATTTTGTGTTTAAACCAATTATCATGATCATTTCAAAAGCACAGATCGACGATTTAAACGCGATCATTTCCATCGAACTTCAGCCGGATGACTATCAAGGTCGTGTAAACACTGTTTTACGCAACTATGTTAAAACTGCGAAAATACCCGGCTTCCGACCTGGGCATGTTCCTATTGGTATGGTAAAAAAAATGTACGGTAAAGGAGTTTTAGTTGAGGAATTGAATCGCATCCTTAGCGAAGAATTAGGAAAATATATTTTTGAAAATAAAATTCAGGTATTGGGTTCTCCACTTCCCAAACCAAATGCGGTAGGACAATCTTTTGAAGAGGGGAAAGATTTTAAATTTGAATACGAAGTAGGTATTGCTCCAGATTTCACTGTTAAAAATCCAACTTCAAAAGTGCCTTATTACTTGGTGAAAATTGAAGATAAAATGGTCGAAGATGATATCGCAGATATTCGTCGTCGCTATGGCAAATTTTCAAATCCGGAAGTTTCTGATGAATCAACGATCTTCTATGGTGAATTCAATGAATTGGATGAAAATGGAGTAATTAAAGAAGGGGGTAATAAAACAACTACAACATTGTCGTTAGAAATGATTAGCGATGAGAAAAAACGTGCACAGTTTGTTGGTTTGAAAAAAGAAGACACTGTTGATTTTTCTCCCATCAGTACTTTGCCGGTTGAAAGTGAAGTAACTGCCATGTTAAAGGTTGATAAATCGAATCCGGCACTGAATTCAGTTTATCGTTTCACTGTTATGACAGTAAATAAAATCGAAAAAGCAGAATTAAATCAGGAGTTGTTCGACAAGCTTTTTGGTGAAAATATAGTTCATTCTGAAGATGAATTTCGTGCGAAGATCAGAGAAGGAATTGCGTCTTATTTTGAGAAAGAGAGCGATAAGAAACTTCAGAAAGATCTTAAAAATTATTTCCTCGAAGCAAATTCATTTTCTTTACCGGATAGTTTCTTAAAACGCATGTTAAAATCAAATCAGGAAAAACCAATGGACGAACATACGTTCGATCATGAATACATGCACTTGGCTGAAGACTTACGTTGGAATTTAATTCAAACTAAAATTGCTGAAACTAATTCAATCGCTGTTGAGAATGAAGAAATAAAATCGGTTGCAGAACAAATGGTTCGACAACAGTTTGCTCAATATGGTGTTCCTGCTCCTGAAGCAGAAAAGTTGAATGAACTAGCCAACAATTATTTGGGCGAATCGAATAATGCTGAAAGAGTAGATCGTATTATCCGCGACAACAAAGTATTCGATATTCTAAAAAAGGAAGTAAAATTGGATATGATCGAATTGCCTTACTTAGAATTTGCGGAAAAGTTGAATGAGAAAACTGTACACGAATTAGAACATCATCACTAAGATATGCTTAGGCATTGACCAAGATTGCATACCTCAATTCGAATTGTTATTATTCCGGATCTTATAAATAGGATCCGGAATTTTTTTGTCCCGATGAATGATTCTTTTTTTGTTTTGGTGTTAAATCTATACGCTGTTATTTCTTTTTTTTTGATTAAAAAAAGTGACAAATAGTCGATGTCAATTGCCTCTAATTGAGTTGATGGAATCTGGGTTCGGGGAATGAAGAATGAAAGAGAGTTTTAACAAAACATGAGTGTTAAAAGAGCATAAAATGATTGTTGAAAACTATTTATGCGAGCGTAGCTGAATCTAAAAAGGGTATTTAATTTTGGTCTACTGAAATATTGGACCGGCAAGCGCGTCTTTATATCAGAATAAACCCAAAAAAAATAATTATGAATTACGGAGATGAGTTTCGCAAGTACGCTGTGATGCACAAAGGAATTAGCAGCCTTTCGGTTGATAGTTTCGTTTCTGCAGTTAGAGCAGATTACATTTCACCAACAATTATTGAAGAAAGACAACTGAACATTGCTACAATGGACGTGTTCTCGCGTTTAATGATGGATCGCATCATTTTCTTAGGAGTCGGTATTAATGATTATGTGTCGAATATTATTCAGGCACAACTTCTTTTTCTTGAGTCGGTCGATTCAAAAAAAGATATTCAAATTTACATGAACAGCCCAGGAGGTTCGGTTTATGCCGGATTAGGTATCTATGATACGATGCAGTTTATTCAACCCAACATTGCTACAATTTGTACTGGAATGGCGGCTTCAATGGCGGCAGTTTTAATGTGTGCTGGGGCAAAAGGTCGTAGAGCAGCATTGAAGCATGCGCGTATTATGATTCACCAGCCAATGGGTGGAGCAGAAGGTCAGGCTTCAGATATTGAGATCACCGCTCGTGAAATTCAAAAGTTGAAAAAAGAACTATACGATATCATTGCTACTCATAGCGGACAGGAATACGAAAAAGTGTGGAAAGACTCAGATCGTGATTACTGGATGACAGCAGATGAGGCGAAAGAATATGGAATGATCGATGAAGTTTTAACGCGTAAGAAAGCATAATACTTTCCAATAAATTACATAAAAGCGAATAAGCTGAAATAATTGGTTTGATTTTTTAATAAATTCAGACAAATTATTTTTAAGCTTGTTCGCTTTTGTTATTTTTGCCTCTATACAAACTATTTTACTTAGCTTGCGTTTAATTTTCCTGCGGAGAATTCCGCCTATATAAGCATGAAAAACCAAAAAGAAATTAAGTGTTCGTTTTGCGGTCGTGATAAAAGCGAAACGTATGTACTGATAGCGGGTATTACGGGTCATATTTGTGATCAATGTATTCAACAAGCGCAAAACATCCTAAATGATGAAATGAATAGTAAGCTCAAGTCTACTATCAATTCTCATCTCACGTTGTTGAAGCCAATGGAAATAAAAAAATTCCTGGATCAATACGTAATTGGACAGGATGATGCAAAGAAAGTATTAGCTGTTGCTGTCTATAACCATTATAAACGTATTAGTTCAAAAATAAAGAAGCAAGACGAAGTTGAGATTGAAAAGTCGAATATTATTCTTGTAGGTGAAACAGGAACCGGTAAAACATTGCTAGCTCGTTCTATTGCTAAAATGTTGAATGTCCCTTTTTGTATCGCCGATGCAACGGTACTTACAGAAGCAGGTTATGTTGGTGAAGATGTGGAGAGTATTTTGTCGCGCCTATTGCAATCAGCCGATTACGATGTAGCATCAGCCGAAAGAGGAATCGTTTATATTGATGAAATTGATAAGATTGCTCGGAAAAGTGACAACCCTTCAATTACTCGTGATGTAAGTGGAGAAGGTGTACAACAAGCGTTACTGAAATTGTTGGAAGGCTCGGTCGTTAATGTTCCGCCACAAGGTGGAAGAAAACATCCGGAGCAGAAGATGATTGCAATGGATACTCAAAATATTTTATTTATTTGCGGCGGAGCGTTTGACGGAATCGATAAAAAGATAGCGAAACGTTTGCAAACTAATGCAATTGGCTATAAATCGGGTAGAGACTCGGATCAATTTGATAAGGCCAATTATCTGCAATATATAAGTCCGGTCGATCTGAAATCGTTTGGTATTATCCCTGAATTGATAGGTCGGTTACCAGTGGTTACACATTTGGATCCATTAGACAAGCCAACTTTGCGATTAATCTTAACGGAGCCAAAGAATGCATTGCTTAAACAGTACGAGAAACTCTTTGAGTTGGAATCGATTAACCTAATTATTGAAAAGAATGTACTCGATTTTATAGTCGATAAAGCCTTTGATTTTAAATTAGGAGCAAGAGGATTGCGTTCAATTTGTGAAGCGATTCTATTAGATGCGATGTATGAAATTCCAAGTGCTAAAGAAGGAATAAAGGACTTTACTGTCACATTGGCATACGCCAAAGAAAAGTTTGGAAAGACGAATGTTAACAAGCTAAAAGTAGCTTAAGTTGAACGATCAAAAAGAAATAGTCCGGCGATCATTTTAAGGGTTGTCGGACTATTTTTATGTTGAATACATTTATTATTGCCCATAATTCCTTTTTTCTTGAAAAATCTTTTTTTTATTTTCGAAGCAGTTAAGCTGTTTTTGAGTTGATTTATCGCTTTTCGAAAATTAAGTAGAAGTAAACGCGTGTTGTTTAAAATATTTTATCAACACTATTTGGTAAATAAAAACAATCTTCTACCTTTGCGTTCCCTAAAAAAAGGGGAGAAACGTTATTAAAAAAAACTGATTTTTAAATAGTAAGAACCACAAAGAATGCCTACGATACAGCAGTTAGTAAGAAAAGGACGCTCGAAACTGATCGATAAAAGTAAATCACCCGCACTTGCATCATGTCCGCAACGCCGTGGTGTTTGTACTCGTGTTTACACGACGACTCCAAAGAAGCCGAATTCAGCAATGCGTAAAGTAGCGCGTATTCGTTTAACGAATAAATTCGAGGTTACTGCCTATATTCCAGGAGAAGGTCACAACTTACAAGAACACTCAATCGTGATGATTCGCGGTGGTCGTGTAAAGGATTTACCGGGAGTGCGTTACCACATTATCCGTGGAACATTAGATACTGCCGGAGTAGAAGGACGTAGACAACAGCGTTCAAAATATGGAACGAAGCGCCCAAAGCCGGGAGCACCAGTAGCAGCAGCAAAAAAGAAATAATTAGCAATTAATTAACAGAATACTTCAATATAAAGTAAATGCGTAAGTCGAAACCAAAGAAGAGAATTTTATTACCGGATCCAATATTTCACGATACTCTGGTAACTCGTTTCGTTAATAACTTAATGTACGGTGGTAATAAAAGTACTGCATATGGAATTTTCTATGATGCAATCAACCGTGTAGAGGAAAAAACAAAAGAAACAGGATTAGATGTTTGGAAAAAGGCGATGACGAACGTTATGCCGACAGTTGAAGTTAAGAGCCGCCGAGTAGGTGGAGCTACTTTCCAGATTCCAAGTGAAATTCGTCCTGACCGTCGTGTTGCATTAACAATAAAATGGTTGATCAGTTATTCACGTAACCGTAACGAGAAATCGATGGCGGAGAAATTAGCAGGAGAAATCATTGCTGCTTCTAAAGGTGAAGGTGCTGCTGTTAAGAAAAAAGAAGATACACATCGTATGGCTGAAGCGAACAAAGCGTTCTCACATTTCAGAGCATAATAGTAATCGTCGCAAGACAAAAAGACCAATGCTGCAGCCGGTCTAAAGGATGCAGAAATAACGAATAACAATAGTTCTTTCTTTTATAGATAACTCCTGACTTGCCGCAGAATCGTGCAAGGAATTAGACCGGATAACTGAGTGGCCAGGGAAACCTGAACAAGAAAGCTCATTCAAAGTGTCCTGTTATCGCCAAAGAAAACTATCGTTATGATTAACGGAAAAATAATCAGATGAGCAAAGAATTATTACTTACTCGCAACATTGGTATCTCTGCACACATTGATGCAGGTAAGACTACTACTACTGAACGCGTACTGTATTACACAGGAAAAGTTCACAAGATTGGTGAAGTTCACGAAGGTGCTGCTACAATGGACTGGATGGTTCAAGAGCAGGAGCGCGGTATAACAATTACCTCAGCTGCAACTACTACTTATTGGAATTATCTAGAGGAATTATATAAGATTAATATTATTGACACTCCGGGTCACGTTGACTTTACCGTAGAGGTAGAACGTTCGTTACGTGTACTTGATGGAGCTGTAGCACTTTTTTGTGCTGTAGGTGGAGTTGAGCCTCAGTCTGAAACAGTATGGCGTCAGATGAACAAATATCACGTTCCACGTATTGGATTCGTGAATAAAATGGATCGCGCCGGTGCTAACTTCTTAAATGTTGTTGCACAAGTTAAAGAACGTCTTCACGGAAATCCTGTTCCTCTTCAATTGCCAATTGGTGCTGAAGATATGTTTAAAGGCGTGGTTGATTTGATCACTAACAAAGCGATCATTTGGCACGACGAAACAAAAGGAGCTACTTTTGATATTGTACCTATTCCTATCGATATGCAAGCTGAAGTAAATCACTGGCGTGCTAATCTAGTTGAAGCGGTTGCTGAATTTGATGATCATTTGATGGAGAAATTCTTCGAAGATCCTAACAGCATCACCGATGATGAATTGCGTACTGCGATCCGTAAAGCTACAATTGCAATGAAGATCACTCCACTTTTATGTGGATCTGCGTTCAAGAATAAAGGTGTTCAAGTAATGCTTGATGCGGTTATTCAATATTTACCTTCTCCAATGGACGTTCCTTCTATTCAAGGAATTAATCCACACACAGATGCAATCGAAGAGCGAAGAGTAGATGCAAAAGAAAAGTTTTCAGCGTTAGCATTTAAGATAATGACTGATCCATTTGTGGGTCGTCTTGCTTTCTTCCGTGTGTACTCTGGACGTTTAGATGCCGGTACATATGTGTTGAATTCACGTTCGAATAAAAATGAGCGTATTTCTCGTATCATCCGTATGCATGCAAACAAACAATCTCCAATCGATTTTATCGAAGCTGGTGATATTGGTGCTGCTGTTGGTTTTAAAGAAATCAAAACAGGTGATACACTTTGTGATCCTAACTTTCCAATTATACTTGAGTCAATGACTTTCCCTGCACCGGTAATCGGTTTAGCGATTGAGCCAAAAACTCAGGCTGACATGGATAAATTAGGTATGGCATTGGCGAAACTTGCTGAAGAGGATCCAACTTTCCGTGTAAATACGGATGAAGATACTGGACAAACTGTAATTAGCGGAATGGGTGAGCTTCACTTAGAGATCATCGTTGACCGTCTTCGTCGTGAATTTAAAGTTGAATGTAATCAGGGGGCTCCTCAGGTTAATTATAAAGAAGCTTTATTCGGTAGAGCAACGCACCGTGAGGTTTATAAAAAACAAACAGGTGGTCGTGGTAAATTTGCCGACATCCAATTTGAACTTTCTCCTCCTGATGCTGAATGGATCGAAAAAGGAAATACAGGATTACAATTCGTAAATGAAATTTCCGGTGGATCTATTCCACGTGAATTTATACCTTCTGTTCAAAAAGGATTTGAATCAGCAATGGGAACAGGTGTACTTGCCGGATTCCAAATTGAAATGATGAAAGTTCGTTTGTTCGACGGATCATTCCACGCAGTTGACTCGGACGCATTGTCTTTTGAGATCTGCGCTAGAATCGGTTTCCGTGAAGCGGCTCCTAAAGCAAAGGCTACATTAATGGAGCCGATTATGAAAGTGGAAGTTGTTACACCAGATCTATACATGGGTGATGTTATGGGAGACCTTAACAAACGTCGTGGGCAATTAGAAGGAATGGATACACGTGCAGGTGCACAGGTTATCAAAGCTAAAGTTCCTCTTTCTGAAATGTTTGGATATGTAACTACACTTCGTACGATTACTTCAGGACGTGCTTCTTCAACAATGGAATTCTCTCATTATGCTGAAGCGCCACGAACATTAGCAGAAGAAGTAATTGCTAAAGCAAAA
This sequence comes from Bacteroidota bacterium, assembly GCA_031367345.1. Classification (GTDB taxonomy): domain Bacteria; phylum Bacteroidota; class Bacteroidia; order AKYH767-A; family 2013-40CM-41-45; genus JADKIH01. Next base: position 11,327 of record JANLPR010000036.1, read on the forward strand.
GGTAAAACTAAAGCAGCTCAAGTTTAATTGATAATTGATATTTAAACAAAATAATAATCGTTCTTTAAAATGTCACAACGTATCCGAATTAAGTTAAAATCATACGATCACAATTTGGTTGATAAATCAGCCGAGAAGATCGTTAAAACAGTAAAGATCACTGGAGCAGTAGTGAATGGACCAATTCCATTACCTACCGATAAAAAAATCTTTACCGTTCTTCGTTCTCCACACGTGAACAAAAAAGCACGTGAGCAATTTCAACTTTGTTCATATAAGCGTTTGCTCGACATTTATAATTCATCGGCAAAAACAGTAGATGCACTGATGAAACTTGAATTACCAAGTGGTGTTGAAGTAGAAATAAAAGCATCTTAATCTGAATAACGAATTCAAAAAGTGAATGTCTGGTGTAACAACCAAACCTCTGACTAATAAAAAAACAAAAAACAATGTCTGGTATTATCGGAAAAAAAATTGGAATGACGAGTGTCTTCGGTGCAGATGGAAAATATCTTCCATGCACGGTGATCCTTGCAGGTCCATGTGTCGTGAGCCAGGTTCGTACCAAAGAAAAAGATGGTTACGAAGCTGTACAATTAGCTTTCGGCGATAAAAAAGAAAAGTCAGCAACAAGGGCAGAGTTAGGTCATTTCAAAAAGGTTAATTCAGGAGCCAAGCGTAAGGTGGTAGAATTCCGTGAATTTCCAGAACAACCTGCTTTAGGAAGTGAGATCAATGTTGAATTATTTTCTCAAGGAGAATTTGTAAACGTGATCGGAACATCAAAAGGAAAAGGTTTCCAAGGAGTAGTTAGACGTCACCACTTTGCGGGTGTCGGTGGACAAACTCACGGACAGCACAACAGATTACGTGCGCCGGGTTCATTGGGAGCATCATCTGATCCTTCACGAGTAATGAAGGGAATGCGTATGGGTGGACACATGGGCCACACACGTATCAAGGTTCAGAACCTTGAAGTAATTAAAGTGATTCTTGAACAAAATCTTTTGATCATCAAAGGAGCAGTACCGGGTCATATTGGTTCATTCGTAATTGTGGAGAAATAGAAAATGGAAGTAGCAATCATAAATACATCCGGAAAAGAAACCGGTAAGAAGGTGACACTTAGCACAGACATCTTCGGCATCGAGCCCAATGATCATGCGATCTATCTTGATGTAAAGCAATTCTTGGCCAATCAACGTCAGGGAACGCATAAGTCAAAAGAGCGTGCAGAGATTAATCGTACGACAAAAAAATTGAAGCGTCAAAAGGGTACCGGTGGTGCTCGTGCCGGTTCAATGAAGTCGCCTCTATTCGTAGGTGGTGGTCGTGCATTCGGTCCGCGTCCGCGCGATTATTCATTCAAATTGAATAAGAAATTGAAACACCTTGCTTGTCTTTCCGCTCTTTCTTATAAAGCAAAAGATAATAGCATTATGGTTCTTGAGAACTTCACAATGGAAGCTCCAAAGACAAGTAATTATGTTGGAATGATGAAAAACTTAAACCTATCCGGTAAAAAAGTTTTAGTAGTTCTTCCAGCACACGATAAGAACATTTATTTGTCGAGTCGTAACATAGAGCGTAATAAAATTACTACTGCATCAGAATTGAATACATACGATATCCTAAACGCACAGTCGCTCGTGCTAGTAGAAGGTTCTGTATCAGTAATAGAAAATAGATTCTTAGCAAAATGAGTATCCTGAAAAAACCGCTCATCTCTGAGAAGATGACAAAAGCCGGCGAGAAACTAGGTCACTATGGATTTGTAGTAGATTACAAAGCCAACAAGATTGAGATCCGTCAGGCAATTGAAAAAATGTACAACGTAACTGTTGAGAGAGTCAACACAATGCGTGTTCCCGGAAAAATTAAGACCCGTTATACAAAAACAGGTGTGACCGTGGGAAGTACTGGTTCATTTAAAAAAGCCGTTGTAACCCTTAAGAAAGGTGATACAATTGACTTCTATAGCAACATATAATTCTAACAAGAAATGGCAGTAAAGAAACTTCGTCCGATTACTCCGACTCAACGTCATACGACGGTAGATTCATACGACGATATTACAGCGTCTCGCCCTGAGAACTCATTGGTTGTTCCAATCAAGAAATCGGGTGGGCGTAATGCAGACGGAAAAATGACAATGCGCTATATCGGCGGAGGTCATAAGAGAATGTATCGTATTATCGACTTCAAACGCAATAAGCATGGTGTTGAAGGAATCGTTAAAACGATTGAATATGATCCGAATCGTACAGCACGTATCGCATTAGTTGTCTATAAAGATGGCGAAAAGCGTTACATCATAGCTCCGAATGGTTTGAAAGTTGGACAATCAGTAATGTCGGGAGAAACAGCAACACCGGAAATTGGTAATGCATTATTCCTAAAAGATATTCCACTAGGAACATTGATTCATAATATTGAAATGCGTCCGGGACAAGGTGCTGATATAGCACGTAGCGCCGGAACATATGCACAGCTTGCAGCACGTGATGGAAAATATGCCATCATTAAATTGCCTTCAAGTGAGACACGCATGATTCTTACTACTTGTATTGCTACAATTGGTACAGTATCAAATGCAGATCACATGCAAGAGCGATTAGGAAAAGCAGGTCGTTCTCGTTGGATGGGTCGTCGTCCTCGTGTTCGTGGTGTAGCCATGAACCCGGTAGATCACCCGATGGGTGGTGGTGAAGGTCGCGCAAGTGGTGGTCACCCTCGTTCACGTAAAGGCTTACTTGCAAAAGGATTCAAGACTCGCAAGAATAAGACTACAGATAAATACATTATTGAAAGACGTAAAAAATAAGTAAAAAGTCGAAACGGTAGAGTGAAGAGATGATCTTTACCAAAGACAAATAACTCAGAAACAATGGCTCGTTCACTCAAAAAAGGTCCTTACATCGCACATCACTTAGATAAAAAAGTGGTGAAGATGAATGAGAGTAAAAAGAAAACTGTGATCAAAACATGGTCACGTGCTTCAATGATCTCTCCGGATTATGTAGGTCACACCTTTGCCGTACACAATGGCAATAAGTTCATACCGGTATACGTAACAGAAAATATGGTTGGACACAAGTTTGGTGAATTTTCACCAACACGTACCTTCCGTGGACACAGTGGTAACCGTAACGAAAAATAATAACATCAATTAAGTCATGGGCGTTAGAAAAAGATTAGCTGCCGAAAAGCGCAAAGAAATATTAAAGACTACAGCCATTGCTCGCAATGTAGCTGTACCTACTTCACCACGTAAAACGCGTGTTGTTGCGGATCTTATCCGTGGAGTTGAAGTGATGCAAGCGATGAACATTCTTCGTTACAATGCTAAAGCACCTGCAGAAAAATTAGAGAAGTTGTTACAATCAGCTATCACTAATTGGGAAATAAAAAGCGGTGAAAAAATCGACGAAGGAACAGTTTATATCAAAACGGTTGCTGTCGATAGCGGAAGAATGCTGAAACGTCTTCGTCCGGCACCGCAAGGTCGAGGTAACAGAATTCGTAAGCGTTCAAACCACGTAACGATCGTGTTAGACAAGACGGAGAATCGTAAACCAACAAAGAGACAAGAAAGAGCAGCAGCTGCACAGGCTGCCTCAACAAAATAATCAGTACAACCAATCACTAAAAAATTATTTCGTCATCAGGCGGGTAAGAAGAATAAAAAACGATGGGACAAAAAGCGAACGCGATAGGCAATAGACTTGGAATCATCAGAGGATGGGACTCTAACTGGTATGGTGGCAGAAAATATGCCGACAAACTAGTAGAAGATGAGAAGATCCGTAAATATTTAATGGCACGTCTGTTAAAAGGCGGCGTATCAAAGATTGTTATTGAGCGTACATTAAAGCTGATCACCATTACCATTCACACTGCTCGTCCGGGTATTGTAATTGGAAAAGGTGGACAAGAAGTTGATAAGCTGAAAGAAGAGATCAAGAAGCTTACGAAGAAAGATGTTCAAATAAACATTTTTGAAATAAAGCGTCCTGAAACAGATGCGCAATTAGTGGGTGACGGTATAGCTCGTCAGATCGAAGCGCGTATTTCTTTCCGTCGTGCAGCAAAGATGTCGATCGCATCAACTATGCGAATGGGAGCAGAAGGAATTCGTATTATGATTTCCGGTCGTTTAGGTGGAGCGGAGATGGCACGTACCGAGCAGTACAAAGAAGGAAGAGTACCTTTACATACATTCCGTGCCGATATTGATTTCTCAATTTCAGAAGCACAAACAAGCTATGGAAAAATAGGAATCAAAGTATGGATCTGTAAAGGAGAAATATATGGTAAGCGTGATCTATCTCCAAACGTTGGATCAGCAGCTTCTGGAACAGGTACAGGGTCAAAAGGTTTTGGAGCCCCTTCAAGAGGCGGTGACAGAGGTGGAGATCGTGGTCGCGGAGGTCGCGGCGGAAGAGGGCCGGGAGGTCAAGGTGGACCGGGAGGTCAAGGTGGAAATCGCGGTGGACAGGGTGGACGTCCGAGTGGTGGAAATCGTGGGGGAAGCAAAGCTTAATTAGAATTAATTAGTTGTATTAAAAGATAAAAATTACGGTAGATCATGTTACAACCGAAGAAAACGAAGTTTAGAAAACAACATAAAATGGTTCCGAAGGGGAACGCTACTCGCGGTCACGAATTATCCTTTGGATCGTTTGGAATCAAATCACTTGAAACCGGATGGTTGCCAAGCAAGCAAATTGAAGCAGCTCGTGTAGCGGTAACTCGTTATATGAAACGTGAGGGTCAAATTTGGGTACGTATTTTCCCTGACAAGCCGATCACACGTAAACCTGCCGAGGTACGTATGGGAAAAGGAAAAGGAGCACCTGAATTTTGGGTTGCTGTTGTGAAGCCCGGAACCGTAATATTCGAAGCAGAAGGTGTTCCTGAGAACATCGCTCGTGAAGCACTTCGTTTGGCAGCACAAAAGTTGTCGGTAAGTACAAAATTCATCATTCGCCGAGATTATGCGGTTGGTCAGTCTTAATTAACTGAATCGAAAGCAGCAAAAACTGATAGTCATGAAAAAAGCAGATATAAAAGAACTAACAACAGATGAACTTCGCTTGCGTCTTGAAGAAGAGAAAGCGATGTATCAGAAAATGAAAATGAATCATGCGGTTTCTCCAATAGAGAACCCAATGAAGATTCGAGCAACTCGCAGAGGAATTGCCTTGATTCATACAGAGCTGACAAGCCGTCAGACTACTGAAACAACTAACAAATAAGCGTTAATCAGAACAATGGAAAATACATCAACAGAAAAACGTAGTCTACGCAAAGAGCGTACAGGTGTTGTTGTCAGCAACAAGATGAATAAAAGCATCGTGGTAGCTGTAGAACGTAAAGTGAAGCACGAGAAATACGGTAAGTTTATCAAACTAACTACCAAATTCATGGCTCACGATGAGAAGAATGAAAGTGGTATCGGAGATTTGGTACTTATTTCAGAAACTCGTCCACTCAGCAAATCAAAATGCTGGAGAATGACAAAGATTATAGAAAAAGCAAAATAATATACCGGTTACTTTTATAGAGTAATCACATCGATAACGATTAACAACTGAGATAGATGATACAGCAAGAATCAAGATGCGTAGTAGCAGACAACAGCGGAGCCAAAGAAGTACTTTGTATTCGAGTGTTGGGTGGTACAAGAAAGAAATACGCAAGCTTAGGTGATAAAATAGTCGTAACCGTAAAGCACGCTATTCCTTCAGGTAATGTAAAAAAAGGAACAGTATCAAAAGCGGTTGTGGTTCGCACGAAGAAAGAAGTAAAGCGTAATGATGGATCTTACATCCGTTTTGACGACAATGCAGTAGTCCTGCTCACAGCAACAGATGAATTACGTGGTACACGTATTTTCGGCCCGGTAGCACGTGAACTTCGTGAAAAGCAATTTATGAAAATTGTGTCACTGGCACCAGAAGTACTTTAATAATTAACGAATAATAGTTCCGTTCCAATGGAAAGAAAATTTAATAAACAACCCAAGCTCAACCTGCGCAAAGGCGATATCGTAAAAGTTATGGCCGGTGATTCAAAAGGATCTCAAGGACGTATTCTTGAAATTATTTCGAAAGACCGCAAAGTGCTTGTAGAAGGTGTAAACTTAGTAAGTAAGCACACCAAGCCAAACGCTAAGAACACGCAAGGCGGTATCGTAAAGAAAGAAGCACCAATTCACATTTCAAATGTGATGCTTGTTGACGGTAAAGGAAATGCTACGCGTGTAGCTTACAAAGAAGTGGATGGCAAATTAGTTCGTTATTCAAAAAAATCTGAGGAGGCAATCAAATAATGGCAAATAATCCAAGATTAAAAGACAAGTACAGACAAGAAGTTGTACCTGCTCTAGCAAAAAAATTCAACTACAAGAGCTCAATGCAAGTTCCACGCCTTTTAAAGATTTGTGTGAACCAGGGAGTAGGTGATGCAGTAAGCGACAAGAAATTGATCGACTCGGCACTTCATGAAATGACGATGATCGTTGGGCAGAAGCCTGTACCTACGAAATCGAAGAAAGATATCTCGAACTTCAAACTTCGTGTAAATGTTCCAATCGGTGTGCGTGTAACGCTTCGTGATGTGAATATGTACGAATTCCTCGATCGTTTGATCTCTGTGTCTCTTCCACGTATTCGTGACTTCCGTGGAATTAATCCAAAAGGATTTGATGGCAGTGGTAACTACACATTAGGAGTTACGGAGCAGATTATCTTCCCGGAGATTGATATCGACAAAGTAAATAAGATTACCGGAATGGACATTACCTTCGTTACCTCTGCAAAGACAGACGAAGAAGCAATGGAATTATTAAAAGAATTCGGTTTACCATTCACATCAATTAAACAACCTAGCTAAAAGAAACATATACTCATGGCAAAAGAATCGATGAAGGCAAGAGAAGTGAAACGCGCATACATGTGTGCTCGTTATGCTGAAAAGCGTGCTACACTTAAAGCTGCCGGTGATTATGAAGCACTTGATAAACTTCCCAAAAATTCATCACCGGTTCGTCAACACAACCGTTGTAAATTAACAGGAAGACCCCGCGGATACATGCGTACGTTCGGGATATCACGTAACGTGTTCCGTAAAATGGCTCTAGACGGAAAAATTCCGGGAGTAACAAAAGCTAGTTGGTAATAACTAAAAAAAAACAAGGACAAGTTTAAAGGTAAGACAATGACAGATCCTATTGCAGATTTCATTACAAGAATTCGAAACGCAGTAAAAGCAAACCACCGTATTGTACAGGTGCCTGCTTCGAATCTTAAGAAGGAAATGACAAAAATCCTTAAAGAAAAAGGATACATCCTCGACTATAAATTCGAAGATGACAGTAAACAAGGCCTCATCAAGATCGCTTTGAAATATCATCCGGTGACGAAGGTTCCGGCAATTCGTAACTTAACTCGTATAAGCAAACCAGGTTTGCGTAAATACGCAGGGATAGATGCAATGCCGAGAGTTATCAACGGACTCGGTATCGCAATTCTATCTACTTCTAAAGGTGTAATGACCGATAAAGAAGCGAAGACAGTAAATGTTGGTGGAGAAGTACTTTGTTATGTTTATTAATCAATAAAAAAGAAATCAAATGTCACGTATTGGAAAATTACCAATAACGATCCCGGCGAAAGTTGAGGTTAAGGTGAGCGGAGATAACGTTCAAGTAAAAGGCCCGAAAGGTGAACTTTCACAGAAGCTTGTTAGCGGTGTGAATCTTTCTATCGACGGATCAACACTTACAGTGAACCGTGTGTCGGAAGCTAAACACCATCGTTCTCTTCACGGACTTTACCGTTCATTGATCAACAATATGATCATTGGAGTATCGGAAGGTTTTGTGAAACAGCAAGAATTAGTTGGTGTTGGTTATAAAGCCAGCAACCAAGGACAGTTACTTGACTTAGTACTTGGTTATTCTCACCATTTCATTTTTGAAATTCCGGCTGAGGTAAAAGTAACTACTAAGCAAGAGAAGGGACAAAACCCAACAGTCATTCTTGAGAGTGCAGATAAACAATTGTTAGGAGCAGTAGCAGCAAAGATTCGTTCATTGCGTACTCCTGAGCCATACAAAGGAAAAGGTATTAAATTCAGTGGTGAAGTTCTAAGAAGAAAAGCAGGAAAATCTGCCGCTAAAAAATAATTGAGATCATGTTAAGAAAACAGCTTCGCAGAAATAGCATCCGTACACGTATTCGTCGTACGATCAAAGGAACAGCAGAACGTCCTCGTTTATCTGTCTTCCGTAGCAACAAACAAATTTATGCTCAGCTCATCGATGATGTGGCAGGTATAACATTGGTAGCTGCTTCGTCAAGTGCAAAAGAATTTACAACAGAAGGAAAGAAGGTAGATATCGCCAAAGAAGTAGGTAAGATGATCGCCGGAAAAGCTCAACAAAGCGGAATTACCTCTGTCGTATTTGATCGTGGCGGATATTTATATCACGGCCGTATCAAAGCGTTGGCAGAAGGTGCACGTGAGGGAGGCCTTAAGTTTTAATAATCATTCATATTGATTGAATAATAGTCATGTCAGAAACAAACGTAAAGAGAGTAAAGTCAAGTGAGATTGAATTGAAAGATCGTCTCGTAGCAGTAAACCGCGTTACTAAAGTAACAAAGGGTGGACGTGCATTTACATTCGCAGCTATCATCGTAGTTGGTGATGAGTCGGGAGTAGTAGGTCACGGACTTGGCAAAGCAAAAGAAGTAACAGATGCCGTGAAGAAAGGTATCGACGATGCTAAGAAGAATTTGGTAAAGGTTCCGATTATGAAAGGAACAGTACCTCACGAATCTTACGGGAAATACGGTGGAGCACTTGTTTATCTTAAGCCGGCTGCACCCGGTACCGGAGTAATTGCCGGTGGTGCGATGCGTGCTGTTCTTGAGAGCGTTGGAATTCACGACGTACTTGCAAAATCGAAAGGAAGTTCAAACCCTCACAATGTGGTTAAAGCAACAATCGATGCGCTTTCAAATATGCGTGACCCGGCTACTGTAGCACAGCACCGTGGAATTAAAATGACTAAAGTGTTCAATGGCTAATAGCCACAATGATATAATAGCAACAGACAATGGCAAAAGTTAAAATCACACTTGTAAAAAGTGGCATCGATCGCCCAATTAATCAGAAGAGAACTCTGCATGCATTAGGCCTAACAAAGATGCGTAGAACCGTAGAGGTTGAACACACCGTTCAGATCAAAGGAATGATCAACGTTGTAAAGCATTTAGTAGAAGTAAAAGAAAGTTAAGAAGTTATTCGCGATTTTTAAATAGAGAAGAAACTCATCATGAATTTATCATCACTCAAACCTGCAAAAGGTTCAGTAAAAACAAATAAGAGACTCGGTCGTGGAACCGGATCTGGTCGAGGCGGTACGTCAACACGTGGTCACAAAGGAGCGCAATCGCGTTCTGGTTATAGTGCGAAACGTGGTTTTGAAGGAGGTCAAATGCCTTTACAACGTCGTCTACCTAAGTTCGGATTCAAGAATTTATTCCGTGTAGAATATCATGGAATTAACCTTGATACTCTTCAGGCTCTAGTTGAAGCAAAGAACCTAACTAACATCGATGTTGCAATCCTTGTTGAGAATGGTTTAGCATCTAAAAGAGATAAGGTGAAAATCCTTGGTCGTGGAGAACTAAAAGCAAAGATTGAAGTGAAAGTACATGCTTTCTCTGCTACTGCAAAAGAAGCAATTGAGTCTAATGGCGGAACAACAACTACCATCTAAATCCTACAATGAAAAATCTGATTCAGACCATACGGAATATATTTAAAATCGAAGACTTAAGAACTCGTATCATAAATACGCTTTTCTTTCTTTTGATCTATCGCCTTGGAACACATATTGTGCTTCCCGGTGTTGATCCTGAGAAATTGGCCGGTCTTCAAAACCAAACTTCAGGTGGAAGTGTACTAGGACTATTGGATATGTTTTCTGGTGGAGCCTTTTCGCATTCGTCGATTTTTGCTTTAGGTATCATGCCGTATATTTCTGCTTCGATCGTAATTCAGCTAATGAGTATCGCTGTTCCTTATTTTCAGAAAATGCAGAAAGAAGGAGAATCAGGTAGAAAACGAATTAACAATATTACACGGTGGTTAACGGTGGTTATCTGTGCTTTCCAAGCACCGGGATATATCGTGAACTTAAATGCTCAGGTACCAAACGCCATCATTTCAATCACTAATCCAGAATTAGTAGCTCCATTTACTTTTTGGTTCACTTCAATAGTGATCCTGGTAGCCGGAACAATCTTCGTGATGTGGTTAGGAGAACGTATTACCGATAAAGGATTAGGAAATGGTATATCATTGATCATCATGGTTGGTATCATTGCCCGCCTACCACAAGCTTTCCGCGATGAAGTTCTTTCTCGTGCCAATGCAAACGGAGGTATGGTTGTTTTACTCTTGGAATTAGTCGCACTCGGGGCGGTCATCGCCTTCTCAATCTTGTTAGTTCAAGGTACGCGTCGAATTCCGGTAAACTTTGCTAAAAAGATTGTAGGTAATAAACAATACGGTGGAGTACGTCAGTACATTCCACTAAAAGTAAATGCGGCAGGTGTAATGCCTATCATCTTTGCTCAAGCAATTATGTTTATTCCTGCAACAATTGCTCAGTTCTTCCCAGAATCTGCAGCATCTCAAGGTGTACTTAGTACGTTCGGTAACTTTACCTCGTTCTGGTACAATTTTGTATTCGCTACTTTGATCATCCTTTTTACTTATTTCTATACTGCAATTGCAGTAAATGCAAATCAGATGGCGGACGATATGAAAAGAAACAATGGTTTTATTCCTGGAATAAAGCCGGGACGCAGTACATCGGAATTTATTGATGATGTTATCTCGAAAATTACCCTTCCGGGTTCTATTTTCCTTGCTATCATCGCAATTCTACCGACATTTGCACTCCTTTTAAATGTGAATAACAACTTCGCACACTTCTATGGTGGTACTTCACTATTGATCTTAGTAGGCGTAGTTCTCGATACATTACAACAAATAGAATCGCATTTGTTAATGCGTCATTACGACGGATTAATGAAAAGCGGAAAGATCAAAGGAAGAAGTACGCAAGTAGCTTCGGCTGTTTAATACTAAAGCATAGGAAGAGTAAAATGCTATATTACAAAACAAACGAGGAAATAGAGTTAGTAAGAGAAAGTTCTTTACTTGTTGCCAAGACCCTAGCAGAAGTAGCGAAAGCTATTAAGCCGGGCATCACAACGCTTCAGTTGGATAAAATTGCAGAGGAATTCATCCGCGATAATCAAGCTGAGCCGGCATTTTTGAATTACAATGGATTTCCAAATTCATTATGTATTTCGGTAAATGCACAAGTCGTACATGGTATTCCCAATAAGGAAACTTTGAAAGACGGTGATGTTTGTTCAGTTGATTGTGGTGTTCTTAAAAATGGTTTCTATGGAGACTCAGCCTATACCTTTGCCATTGGTGAAGTATCGGAAGAGAGCCTGACATTATTGAGAGTTACACGTGAGTCATTGTTGAAAGGGATTGAGAAGGCTGTTTCAGGTGGTAGGTTGGGCGATGTAAGCGCAGCTATCCAAGAACATGCTGAGTCACACGGATTCTCTGTAGTACGTGAACTTGTTGGTCATGGAATCGGTCGACATTTACACGAAAAGCCGGAAGTAGCTAACTACGGTAAAAGAGGGTCGGGACTTGTGTTGAAAGAAGGTTTAATAATCGCTATTGAACCAATGATCAACATGGGAACTAAATCGGTGGTTCATGAGAAAGACGGATGGACGGTTAGAACAGCAGACCGAAAGCCATCAGCTCATTTTGAACACACAGTGGCGATCAGAAAAGGCGAAGCAGACATACTGAGCTCTTTCGAATTTATTGAAGAAGCATTAATGCATAACATAAATACAAAAGTTACCTACTAAATAGTGGCAAAACAAGCGAACATAGAGCAAGACGGAACGATTACTGAAGCATTATCAAATGCAATGTTCAGAGTCGAACTAGAAAACGGTCACGAGATCATTGCTCATATTTCGGGAAAGATGAGAATGAATTACATCAAAATCCTCCCGGGCGACAAAGTGAAAGTGGAAATGTCTCCATACGATTTAACTAAGGGTAGAATAACTTACCGATATAAGTAAAAATAGAATCTCAAGAATATTACCGGTTAAACGGTATTAGAAAAAAGGAAAATGAAAGTAAAACCTGCTATCAAGAAAAGAAGTGTCGACTGCAAAATCGTTCGCAGAAAAGGCAGATTGTATGTTATTAACAAGAAGAATCCACGTTTTAAGCAACGTCAAGGATAATTATTGAAAAAAAATAACAGCTGATTAATTTTATAACAAACAAACCAAGAATAAATGGCTCGTATTGCTGGTATTGATTTACCAAAAACTAAAAGAGGCGTCATTGGCCTAACATACATTTTCGGCATCGGTCGCTCGACTGCCGAGCGAATCCTGAACGAAGCAGGAATCGACCACAGTGTCAAAGTTGAGACGTGGGATGATACACAGCTAACGAAAATTCGTGAGATCATCAACGAATTGAAAGTAGAAGGCGCTTTGCGTTCAGAAACACAGTTGAACATAAAACGTCTAGTTGATATCAACTGCTACCGTGGTATGCGTCATCGTAATGGCCTGCCTTGTCGTGGACAACGTACAAAAACAAACTGTCGTACCAGAAAAGGTAAGCGTAAAACTGTTGCCAACAAGAAGAAGGCAACTAAAATGTAATTGATCTCATGGCAACACAACAAACAAATAACAAGAGTACGAAGGCCGCTAAGAAAAAAGTGGTTAAAGTTGAAGCATTTGGTAAAGCTTTTATCAGTGCAACATTCAACAACATCATTATCTCATTGACAAATGATACCGGTCAGGTGATCTCCTGGAGCTCTGCAGGTAAAATGGGTTTCAAAGGATCTAAGAAGAACACACCCTATGCTGCTCAGTTAGCTGCAGGTGATTGCGCGAAAGCAGCATTCGACTTAGGACTTCGTAAGGTGAAGGTGTTCTTAAGAGGACCCGGAGCAGGAAGAGAATCTGCTATTCGTACTCTTCACCAATCAGGTATTGAAGTAACAGAGATTATGGATTTAACTCCTATTCCTCATAACGGCTGTCGTCCTAAAGGAAAGCGCCGCGTTTAATTAATTGTTTATTACAGATTAGAAATAATTTACCATGGCAAGATATATTGGCCCAACATCAAAGATCGCACGTAAATTTCGTGAACCAATTTTCGGACCGGATAAGGCTCTTGAGAAAAAGAACTATCCTCCCGGACAACACGGAAACACAAAGAAACGTGCAAAACAATCAGAGTACGCTGTCCAGTTAATGGAAAAGCAGAAAGTGAAATACATGTACGGAATTCTTGAGCGTCAATTCGCAAAGATCTTCGATCGTGCTTCTCGTAAAGGAGGAATCACAGGTGAGAACCTACTTCAACTTATCGAGTTGCGTTTAGACAACGTAACTTATCGTTTAGGTCTTGCGCCTACACGTATGGCTGCTCGTCAACTTGTATCTCACCGTCACATGACTGTTAATGGAAAGATCGTGAACATCGCTTCATACACTTGTAAACCGGGTGATGTAATTGCGGTTCGTGAGCAATCAAAATCGTTAGAAGTTATTGTAACCAATGCACCTTCTCATGGAAGTAAGCATGTATGGTTAGAGTGGGACAGAGCATCGATGACAGGAAAAGTATTGAGTTCTCCTGCTCGTGAAATGATTCCTGAAGCGATTAAAGAACAACTTATCGTCGAATTATATTCAAAGTAATAATTTGTTTTTCACTCTCAAGAATTTCATTCATTGGATTTTTGGAAAGTGTAAAACATCAAAGAGTCAAGGAGGCTCTCTTCAAAAAAAGCCTTCTACATTTTATATAAAGTCAAACCTTTAACTACAAACGATACAATGGCCATCTTAGCATTTCAGAGACCGGATAAAGTGATCATGATTAACTCTGACGACCGTCACGGTGTGTTCGAGTTCCGTCCACTTGAGCCGGGTTATGGAATTACCGTCGGTAATGCATTGAGAAGAATTCTCCTTTCTTCATTAGAAGGACATGCAATCACTTCAATAAAAATTGGTAGTGTTGATCACGAATTCTCAACGATCAAAGGCGTTGTTGAAGATGTTACTGAGATTATCCTGAATTTAAAGCAGGTTCGTTTCAAACAACAGATTCAAGGAACGGATACAGAGAAAGTAACTATTAACGTAACAGGTAAAACAGAATTTACGGCAGGCGATATCAGTAAATTTACTACTGCTTTTCAAGTGTTGAATCCTGAACTTGTTATCTGTAATATGGAGCCGGGTGTTAAATTAACGATCGACCTGAACATTGATAAAGGTCGTGGTTATGTACCATCTGAAGAGAACAAAAGTAATAGCGCACCAATAGGTACTATTGCAGTTGACTCTATCTACACTCCAATTCGTAATGTAAAATACTCTATCGAAAATTATCGTGTAGAGCAAAAGACTGATTACGAAAAGTTAATCATGGAGATCTCTACTGATGGTTCTATTCATCCGAAAGAAGCATTAAAAGAGGCTGCAGAAATTCTTATTCACCACTTCATGTTGTTCTCTGATGAGAAGATCACTTTAGAAACTAAAGAGAAAACACCAACAGAAGAGTTAGACGAGAATACATTGCACATGCGTCAACTTTTAAGTACGAAGCTAGTCGATATGGATCTTTCTGTGCGAGCTTTGAATTGTTTGAAAGCAGCAGATGTTGAAACATTAGGTGACTTAGTTTCTTACAACAAAGCTGATTTATTGAAGTTCCGTAACTTCGGTAAGAAGTCGTTGACTGAATTAGAAGAACTAGTTCGTTCTAAAAACTTAACATTCGGAATGAATGTTGGAAAATATCTTGATCGTAAATAATCCGGAGTAATAATAAAGTATGATCACCGGAAAGATCGGCGGTCGTTTTAAGAGAATAAAAAAATGAGACACGGTAAAAAAATAAACCACTTAAGCAGAACACACAGTCACAGAAAGGCTCTTCTTTCAAATATGGCTGCGTCACTTATCCTGCACAAACGTATTAATACAACTCTTGCAAAAGCAAAAGCACTTCGTAAATATGTTGAGCCGATTATTACTCGTTCGAAAGACGATAGTACTCACTCACGCAGAACGGTGTTTTCTTACCTGCAAAACAAAGAGGCAGTGACTGAACTTTTCCGTGAAGTTGCTCCGAAGGTAAACGACCGTCCGGGTGGATATACACGAATCATCAAGTTGGAAAATCGTCCTGGTGATAACGCAGAAATGTGTATGATGGAATTAGTTGATTTTAACTTGATCTACGGTACTGATGGTAAAACATCTGAGCCAGCAAAGAAAACAACTCGTCGTAGTGGTGCTAAGAAAAAAGCAGAAGGAACAGAAGAGGCTGCCGAAGGTGCTGAACCAAAAGCAGCAAAAAAATCTGCAGCTAAAAAACCGAAAGCAGAAGCTAGTGGTGAAGAGGCTCCTAAAAAAGCTACTCGCAAGAAAAAAACAGATACTGATAAAGGCGAATAATGTTTTCATCATAACATATCGAAAAGGGATAGGACGTAAGTTCTGTCCCTTTTTTATTAAATAATAGGTCGAGTAGGAAGTAGGAAGTAAGAAGTAAGAAGTGAAAAGGTCAAGAAGGAAGTTAGAATTAAGAATTAAGAAGTAAAAAGTAAAAAGTAAAAAGCGGGAGAGTTCAAGAGTGAAAGGTCATGAAGGAAGTAAGAAGTAAAAAGTAAAAATGAGGAAAGTTCAAGAGTCAAAGGTCAGGTAAGTAGTAAAAAGAATTTAGGATTAAGGGGCGGAGGTCAAGTAAGAAGCAAGAAGGATTTATGAAAAATTGTCTGCGGTTTTCGGCGAATCTGCGGGAGAAAAATATGGTTTACCATTCACAAAATAGTATGTGCTGTATAGTAAGTTAGGAAAGTAGGTTAAGGGTTAATTGTAATAGGTCAAGTAAAAAGGTTGAATTTTGGAATGCAAAAGATAGAAATCCATAAAAAAATAAGGAGTAAAAAATGAATAACACCAAAGTAACCGGTTTTAATTTATCAGTATTTTTCAGCGGGTGTAGTATCTTTGAAAAAACTTAGATTAAAATTATTTTGATTGACACCAATAGCAAATACCAACTCGCGAGTCTAGAAAAACGCAAAACGAAAACAAAATAATGTATCAGCACAAACTACCGGCAATTTTACTTCTCCAAGATGGAACTGTTTTTCATGGCCATGCTGCAGGCGCTATTGGAACTACCAGTGGAGAACTTTGTTTTAATACCGGAATGACCGGCTATCAAGAGATCTTTACCGACCCTTCATACTTTGGACAAATGCTGGTAACAACGCATGTTCACATTGGCAATTATGGTATTCAAGAAAATGAAGTTGAAAGCGATCGAATAAATATCGCCGGTCTGATCTGCCGTTCTTTTAATGTACAGTTTAGTCGCTATTCAGCAACAGAATCGATCGACAGCTATTTTAAGCGACAGAATGTTGTTGCCATAGAAGATGTAGATACAAGAGCAATCGTTCGTCATATTCGCTCTAAAGGTGCAATGAACTGTATTCTTTCTTCGGAAGTTCTCGATGTAGAAGTCTTAATGAAAAAATTGATGGATGTACCTTCAATGGCGGGACTGGAATTGTCATCGAAAGTAACAACCAAAAAAGTTTATGGAGAAGGTGATCCGGCTGCAAAATTTAAAGTAGCTGTAATGGATTTCGGAGTGAAGAAAAATATTGTTAGGAATCTGATCAAGCGCGGATGTTATGTGCAAGTGTATCCTTCGAGTACTTCAGCAAAGGAAATATTAACATGGAAGCCAAATGGTGTTATGCTAAGTAATGGCCCGGGAGATCCTTCTACTATGACTGATGTTGTTTCTAACCTTAAAGAACTTTTAAATTCAAACACTCCTATTTTTGGAATTTGCTTAGGCCAACAGCTATTAGCTCAAGCATGTGGAATAGGAACTTATAAAATGTTTAATGGACATCGAGGAATTAATCATCCTGTGAAAAATATTATTACAGGACGATGTGAGATCACTTCTCAGAACCACGGATTTTCTGTTGTGGAAGATGAAGTAAAGAATTCGAAAGAAGTAGAAGTGACGCATTTGAACTTGAACGATGGAACAATTGAAGGGATAAGAGTTGTTGGTCGTCCGGCTTTCAGTGTTCAGTATCATCCGGAATCGGCTCCGGGACCGCACGATAGCGGGTATTTGTTTGATGATTTTGTGGGGATGATGGAGAGATAATTTACTTATCGTTTGACTCAAGTAATAGAAAAACTACAACAACAAATTTTTCAATCCAACTTCCGACAACTTGCTTAAATATTTCTCCGCAACAACTCTCTGAAGTCCTTCTAAATGACGTTGACCATGGAGATCAGATCCGATGAAATCAATCATGCCTCTATCGATCATCTTTTCTGCTAAATATTTGGCGCCACCACCATAATAACCAACTAAACTATTTGTGTTCAACTGAAATAAAGCTCCGGCGTCTTTGATCTTTTCAAACTCTTCAAATTTTTCATACCAAAACGGATAACGCTCGGGATGCGCTAACACCGGTGTATAGCCTGCTACATGAATTTCAAAAATGATACTTGCTAAATTGTCGGGAGGATTTATATAACTGATCTCAAACAACAAATACTTATCTTGTATTGCAATAATATTTTTACTTTTTAGCTTTGGCAGAAACCCTTCGTCGATATAATATTCTGCTGCCGCATCAATTTCAACATCTATTTTTCTTTTAGCTAATTCTTTTCGAACATCATCTAAACCTCGTCTAATAATATCCGGTGTGTTTTTAAAATAATCGGCCATTATATGTGGCGTAGTGATAATTTTTTTAAACCCTAATGCTTGCATTCCTAAAATCATTTCAATCGATTCATCCATCGTTTTTACGCCGTCGTCTATTCCTGGAATAAGGTGGCTATGGATGTCGGTTGTAAAAACAGATAAATCGGAAAGTGCGATAAATGATTCGTCTTTTTTCTTTTTACCAAATATAGAATGCAGGAGTGACATTTTATTTTAAATTAACCGCACTGTTCTTGAACCATTCAAAGGTACGCTTTAATCCTTCTTCTGCTTTCACGGTCGGGTCATATTTTAAAAGTTGGACTGCTTTACTTATGTCTGCCAATGAATTTCTGATATCGCCCGGGCGTGTTTCTCTATGTAGCGGTTTTAAGGTGCTGTCGGTTAGTTTTGCAATCATCGCAAACAACTGGTTGATTGAAATTCGTTCTCCGACAGCAACGTTATAAACTTGGTCTAGTGCTGCTTCGTTTTTTGTGAGCATGGCTATGATATTTGCCTGTACAGCATTTTCAACATAAGTAAAATCGCGTGTCTGCTCACCATCTCCATCAATCATAGGTGGAATATTATCCAATACCGCTTGCATAAATAATGGAATTACCGCTGCGTATGCGCCTGCCGGACTTTGATTTGGACCAAAGACATTAAAATATCTCAACCCTATAATTTTCATCTGATATGTTTTCGCAAAAACATTTCCATATAATTCATTCGTCTTCTTACTTACTGCATAAGGAGAAAGTGGATTGCCGGTCTCTGCTTCAATTTTCGGGAGTGTTGGATGATCTCCATAAACGGATGATGAGCTAGCGTATACAAATTGTTTGACTCCGGCATCTCGAGCAGCAACAAGAACATTTAAAAAACCGGTAGCATTAATCGAATGTGTAGCAATAGGATCTTTTACCGAACGTGGTACAGAACCTAGCGCAGCTTGATGAGAAACAAAATCGATTCCTTTGCATGCTCGGTGACAAGTTTCAATATCTCGAATATCTCCTTCTATAAATTCAAAGTTTGGAAGACCAATATATTTTTCAATATTCGTTTTTGAACTCGTGAGTAAATTGTCGAGCACTCTCACTAAGCCGGCATTATTATTAATCAAATAATCTACTATGTTTGATCCAATAAAACCTGAACCTCCGGTAATAAGGAAGGAGAATTTACTTAGGTCTTCATTATGAAATTTTGTTGTCATTAATTCTCTTGGTGTTAACGCGCAACATATTGTTGCTCGTAAAATTTTAAATAATCGCCGGAAGTAACATGGTTAAGCCACTCTTCATTTTTTAAATACCATTCAACTGTTTTTTCCAATCCTTCTTCAAATTGCAGCGATGGTTTCCATCCCAATTCATTTTGAAGTTTTGTTGAATCTATGGCATAACGCATGTCGTGACCGGCGCGATCTTTTACAAATGAAATGAGTGAAGCAGAAGTGCCGTGAGAACGATCTAATTTCTGATCCATTATTTTACAGAGTAAATTGATCAGATCAATATTTTTCCACTCGTTATTTCCTCCAATATTATAAGTATCACCAATTTTACCTTTATGAAAAATGGTGTCGATGGCACTTGCATGATCTTCTACAAAAAGCCAATCTCGGATATTTTCTCCTTTACCATAAACCGGAATTGTTTTTTGGTTTTTAATATTATTTATTGCAAGTGGAATTAATTTTTCAGGAAA
Source organism: Bacteroidota bacterium (assembly GCA_031367345.1). GTDB lineage: Bacteria > Bacteroidota > Bacteroidia > AKYH767-A > 2013-40CM-41-45 > JADKIH01. Next base: position 30,992 of record JANLPR010000036.1, read on the forward strand.
CTGAAAGCTTCCGTAATTGTTTGAACAATTAGAAATAACAATTGGTAATTTATAGGTATCGAAATATGCTCTTACTAAATGATCGGAACTGGCTTTCGAGGCAGAGTAGGGGCTGTGTGGATCGTAAGCTGTTGCTTCAGTAAATAATCCGGTGCTTCCTAATGAGCCGTATACTTCATCGGTCGAAATGTGATAGAATAAGTTTTTATCTTTTTCATTTTCCTTCCAAGAATTACGTGCTGCATTCAATAAGTTCGCTGTGCCAACTACATTTGTCATTACAAAATCAATTGGATTAGTAATGCTTCTGTCAACATGAGACTCTGCAGCAAGATGTATGACTGCATCAATCTGATATTGATCAAAAATACGATTGACGAAATTGCTGTCAACAATATCTCCTTTCAAAAATGTATAATTTGGCGCATGACTAACATCTTTCAAATTGGCTAGATTGCCGGCGTATGTTAGCTTATCCAAATTGATAATATGATAGTTTGGGTATTTATGTACAAATAGTCGAATTACATGACTGCCGATAAAGCCGGCGCCTCCAGTAATTAAAATATTTTTTTCGAAAGTTCCCATTTTTATACGAATTCAATTTTTCAATTTGCAAATACAAATTTGACTTTACTTATAGCTAAAAACGATTCTCCTCGCTGTTCATTTTAGCTTTAGTCTTTTTTATTTAATTCTAACTCCCACTTCCATGCAGAAAGCACTATTTCATCGAGTCCTAATTCTGTTTTCCAGTGAAGTAAATTATTTGCTTTTGTGGTGTCAGCATACACTTTTTCTACATCACCGGGGCGACGAGGGCCAAAAGTGTAATTCAATTTTTTTCCTGTTACTCTTTCAAATGTATTGACCACTTCCAATACTGTATTTCCGTTTCCTGATCCTAAATTAAAGATCTCGTATGGATAGGTATTCTTTTTATTTATTAATCGTTCAATAGCTGCTATATGGGCCTTAGCGATATCGACAACATGTATGTAATCTCTTACACATGTTCCATCGGCTGTATTGTAATCGTTGCCGAAAATTGTGGTTTTCTCTCTCTTGCCAATTGCTGTTTGTGTAATTACAGGAACCAAATTGCTAGGTGCTTGCCATGGATATTCGCCAATTAATGTTGAACTATGAGCTCCTGCCGGATTAAAATATCTTAATGCAATTCCATTGAAATCCGATACCTTCAATGTATCTGCCATGATCTCTTCGCCTATTTGTTTTGTGTTTCCATAGGGCGATTCTGCTTTTGAGAGCGGTGAGTTTTCACTAACGGGTAAAATTTCTTGCTCACCATAAACCGAACAACTGGAAGAGAAAACGAAATTGTTCAGTTTCAATTCACGGTACAATTCCAATAAATTGATAAGTGAAACTAAATTATTTCTATAATATTTTAAAGGATCGTCGACAGATTCTCCTACTGCTTTGAATGCTGCGAAATGTATTGTTGCAGTGATCTTATGTTCAAGGAATATTTTTCTGAGAGCATCTTTATCACAAATATCTACTTCTACAAATGTTACTTTTTTTCCGGTAATTTTCTCTATCGCCGGAAGTACTTCTTTTCTGCTGTTGCTAAAATTATCGGCAATAATTGGTACATAACCTTGGTTGATTAATTCAACAACTGTATGTGATCCGATATAACCGGTTCCTCCGGTAACAAGTACATTCATTTTACAAACTCCAATATTGAACAGTTGTAAACTTTGCTTTATAAATTCCTTTGATGTCAACAACTAATCCATCATTTTTCATAATGTTCTTAAACCATTGTTCATCATAAGTAAGATATTCTCTATGATTAACGGCTACGATAACTGCATCGTAATCGTTGCCGATTTTCTCTACAAGTGGAAATCCATATTCGTGAAAAACTTCAGCGCTATTGGCTTTTACATCTGAAACTTCCACTTCTACTCCGTAAGAAATAAGTTCTTTAACTACATCGGCTACTTTAGAATTGCGGATGTCTTCAACATTTTCTTTGAATGTTGCTCCAAGTACAAGTACTTTAGATTTTGAAACATCTTTTCCTGAAGCAATAATTTTTTTCACAGTTTGCTTTGCTACATAGAAACCCATGCTGTCATTTACATATCTTCCGCTATTGATTACTTGCGCATGATACCCTAGCTCCTGAGCCTTATACGTAAGATAATAAGGATCTACTCCGATACAATGCCCGCCAACTAAGCCGGGTTGAAAATTAATAAAGTTCCATTTTGTTCCCGCAGCTGCTAACACATCATAGGTGTTGATGCCCATTTTATTGAAGATGATACTTAACTCATTCATCAATGCTATGTTTACATCTCGCTGCGTGTTCTCAATAATTTTTGCAGCTTCAGCAACCTTAATAGAAGTTGCTTTATGTACTCCAGCTTTCACGATTATCTGATATGTATCTGCTATATTTTCTAGAGCTTCTTCATCGCATCCGGAAACTACTTTCAATATTTTGGTAATTGTATGCTCCGTATCGCCCGGATTAATTCGTTCTGGCGAGTAACCTACTTTGAAGTCTGTCATGTATTTTAAACCCGACAATTCTTCTAAAATGGGAATGCAATCTTCTTCTGTACAACCCGGATAAACGGTCGATTCGTAAACTACATAATCACCTTTCTTCAAAACTTTTCCAATCGATTTAGTAGCACTCATCAATGGTTTTAAGTCGGGAAGATTGTGTTCATCTATTGGTGTAGGTACGGTTACGATAAAAAATGAAGCTTCTTTCAATTTATCGAGTGAAGAACTGAATTCTATCGATTTGTTTTTAAAACTTTCAACAGACAACTCACCACTAGGGTCGATGTTCTGACGCATTTTGTTTAGTCGTTCTTCGTTGATGTCGAAACCAATTACATCAATTGTCCCTGCAAACTCCAAAGCAATTGGTAATCCTACGTAACCTAGTCCGAGTACGGCTAGCTTTTTCTTTTTCTCTATTAGCTCCTTGCGCATTGAATAAAAGGATATTATTTCTTTTTAAATATTGATGCCGGTCGTAGTGCATAAATTCGTTCGATAATATCGACAACCTTTAAGCCTTCTAATGCATTTGTGGTAGCAGTGGTTCTACCTTTAAGAGTATCCACTACGTTTTCTATAATGTAATGATGATTTGCTGCAGATCCTTTGTATGTTCCGTAATCGTTTGCAGGATTAACAGGAGGAAGCTGCGGCATTGAATAATTTTTTATATGACAATATTCTACTTCGTTCATATACTGCCCGCCAATTTTTACACTTCCATTTTCGCCAATGATAGTAATACTGCTTTCTAAATTGTTGTCCCAAACAGCAGTGGAGTAATTAATACAACCGAGTCCTCCATTCACAAAATTAAAATTCACCATTCCTGAATCTTCAAATGCAGTACTTTCATTATGGGTAAAGTCGTTGAATTTTGCATTGATGTCGGTGATGTCTCCAAAAAGCCAATACATGATATCAATGAAATGTGAGAATTGTGTAAACAACGTTCCTCCATCGAGATCTGCTGTACCTTTCCAATTCTTTCCATTATAATATCGTTTGTCGCGATTCCAATAGCAATTCAGTTGCACTAAAAAGATATTTCCGATAATTTGCGATTCAACAACTTCCTTTATCCACACTGACGGTGGAGAATATCTATTTTGCATCACACAAAACACCTGTCGTGATACTTGCAATGATTTAAAAATTATTTTTTCGCATGCCGCAACTGTTAAAGCCATCGGTTTTTCAATAACGATATGCATTTTTTTATCTAGTGCTTTCAATGTATGCTCGGCATGTAAACCGTTTGGTGAACAAATACAAATGACATCAAATTCCAAATCTGAATTCAACATCTCATCTGCTGATTTAAAGAATGGAACATTTAAACTTTCAAGTCCGAGATCAGCTTCATTCTTGATATCGCACATCGCTACCAATTCTGATTCGCTATTTCTGCGAATCATTTCTGCATGTCGTTTACCAATATGACCACATCCGATAATTCCGAATCTGATTTTTTTATTTGTATACATAACTTATTTTATCCGGCGAACTTTGTTGCCTTGTAATGAATATTCTTGTTTGCTTTCAGGGCAGATAGCGATTCCGTTGTTGTCAAATTTTAATCGATGACCATATTCACTCATCCATCCAATTTGCTTAGAGGGATTACCAACTACTAATGCATAGGCCGGAATGTCTTTTGTAACCACAGCTCCTGCACCAATGAATGCATATTCACCGATGTTATGTCCGCATATTACAGTCGCATTTGCTCCTACGGTTGCACCTTTCCCAACATTCGTTTTTAAATATTGATTTTTTCTTACTACGGCTGATCGAGGGTTATTTACATTGGTAAATACCATCGAAGGACCAAGAAAAACATCGTCTTCGCAAACCACTCCGGTGTAAATCGAAACGTTGTTCTGAACTTTCACATTTTTTCCAAGAACAACCTCAGGTGAAATCACCACGTTCTGGCCAATATTGCAATTTTCTCCTATGATGCAATCGGCCATGATATGACTGAAATGCCAGATTTTTGATCCGAGGCCAATTTTGGCACCATCATCGACGATGGCCGAAGAGTGTACAAAATAATCTTTTTCCATACTATTTTAGGAATTGTATTTTTGACGAATATACAACGTAATGCTGATTATTCAGCAAGGAAATCACGAAAAACGATGGGCGGAATTGTACAATTCTTCCTTACTTAAGCCCTTGAAATACTCATAAGTACGAGCAAGACCTTCCGCTCTGTGTACTTTTGGCTCCCAATTTAAGATTTTTCGTGCTCTTGCTATATCAGGTTGTCGTTGTTTCGGGTCGTCTTGCGGCAATGGCTTGATAACTACCTTTTGATTGGTGCCGGTAAGCTTAATGATTTCGTTTGCAAATTCCATGATCGTAATCTCATCCGGATTCCCAATGTTTACGGGTAACTGATAGTCAGATAAAAGTAATCTGTAAATTCCCTCTACTAAATCGTCGACATAACAAAATGAACGTGTCTGACTTCCATCACCAAAAACGGTGAGGTCTTCTCCTCTTAAAGCCTGACCTATAAATGCCGGCAACACTCGGCCATCGTTCAGTCTCATTCGTGGGCCGTATGTATTAAATATCCGAACGATCCTAGTTTCTAATTGGTGATAGGTATGATACGCCATCGTGATCGCTTCTTGGAAACGTTTTGCTTCATCATAAACACCACGTGGTCCAATCGGATTTACATTTCCCCAATAATCTTCTTGTTGCGGATGAACTAAAGGATCTCCATACACTTCAGATGTAGATGCAACTAATATTCGTGCACCTTTTGCTTTTGCTAAGCCAAGTAGGTTGTGTGTTCCTAGTGAACTTACTTTTAATGTCTGAATTGGAATTTTTAGGTAATCGATCGGACTTGCAGGTGAAGCGAAATGAAGAATGTAATGAAGTTCGCCGGGTACATGCACAAATTTAGAAACATCGTGATGAAAAAATTCAAATTCCTTTAGTTTGAAAAGGTGTTCGATGTTTTTAAGATCGCCTGTTATCAGATTATCCATCCCGATTACTTGGTAGCCTTCTTTTATAAACCTATCGCACAAATGCGATCCTAAAAATCCGGCTGCTCCGGTAATGAGAACTCTTTTCATTTGTTCAAGATCAATTGATAACGTTTCTTCCTATACTGTAATATGTAAATCCACGATCTTTCATTTGTTGAAGATCGTATAAATTTCTTCCGTCAAAGATCAATTTATTAAGCAATGACTTTTCTATCTGTTCAAAATCAGGTGTCCTGAATACTTGCCATTCGGTTGCTATTAAAAGTAGATCGGCACCGGGAAGAATGTCGTACGGATTGGTTCCATAAACAATTTTATCTCCTAATACTTTTTTTACATTTTTCATTGCTTCCGGATCATACGCACTAATGCTCACTCCTTCTTTTAATAACTCTTCTATAATGTATAAAGCCGGTGCTTCACGGATGTCATCGGTATCGGGTTTAAATGCTAATCCCCAAAGTGCAACTTTCTTACCTCTCAATTCACCCTTAAAATGTGTTCGTATTTTATCAACGATAGATATTTTTTGTTTTTCGTTGACGCTCATCACTGCTTCTAACAATGAAAATGGATAGTTATGTTCAAGTGATGTTTTATGAAGTGCCATTACATCTTTAGGAAAACAACTTCCTCCATAGCCGATTCCTGCAAACAAAAATCGTTTTCCTATTCTGTCGTCGGTACCAATTCCAATTCGTACAGAATCTACATTTGCTCCAACTCTTTCACATAAGTTAGCAATCTCATTCATGAAGGTGATCTTGGTTGCCAAGAAAGCATTCGCTGCATATTTTGTTAACTCTGCTGAACGCTCATCCATAAAATACACCGGATTTCCTTGACGCACGAATGGAGAATAAAGTTCTGTCAATATTTTTTTAGCCTGCTCAGATTCTGTTCCAATTACTACTCGATCAGGCTTCATGAAATCATCTACCGCAAAACCCTCACGTAGAAATTCAGGATTGGAGACAACATCGAATTCTACTTTGCAATTTTTAGCAATCGCATTTCTAACTTTTTCTGCTGTCCCTACAGGCACTGTACTCTTATTTACCACTACGGTATATTCAGTTATAAGATGCCCAAGTTGTTCTGCTACTTGAAGAATATATTTTAAGTCGGCAGATCCATTTTCTCCCGGTGGAGTAGGTAGTGCCAGGAAAATAATCTTTGCGTTTTTTATTCCTTCAGTAAGATCTGTGGTGAATTCTAATCGTGCCTGTCTTACGTTACGTTCAAAAATTACATCAAGATGTGGTTCATAAATTGGAACCTCGCCTTTTTTTAACCGCTCAACTTTAGATTGGTCGATATCTACACATACAACTTGATTTCCTGTTTCAGCAAAACATGTTCCTGTAACTAATCCAACATAACCGGTACCTATTACTGTAATTTTCATATTCTGAAACTAAAAATGCTGAAGTAAATTTATTTTTATAAATACTTTTATTGTTTGAAAAAATCGAGAACGTTCTTCGTAATATATGATAATGTTTCTTGATCCATTTCTGTGTGAATTGGAAAAGAAATTACTGTTTCGCATAACGATTCTGTTACAGGAAAATCTCCTTCTTTGTAACGTGTATCTTTGTATGCTTTTTGGAAATGAAGAGGTACCGGATAGTAAATCATTGCAGGTATCTCTTTGCTCGCTAAATATTCTCTCAACTTATTACGATCTGCATTTTTCAAAACAAGAGTGTACTGATGAAATACATGCGACGATTTTTTTGTGCGCTCCGGTGTAATTAAATTGGGATGATTGGCAAAAGCCTTATCGTAAAAATCGGCTGCTGCTAATCTGGCTGCAGCATATTCATCGAGATGACGAAGTTTTATTCGTAAGATAGCCGCTTGAATACTGTCGAGTCGAGAATTTACTCCTACTACATCGTGATAATATTGTACTGATTGTCCGTGGTTGGCAATCATTCGTAATTGTTTTGCAAGAGCATCGTCGTTTGTAAAAATTGCTCCACCATCACCATAGCAACCTAAGTTTTTAGAAGGGAAAAAAGAAGTGCAACCAATTGTCCCGATCGTTCCTGCTTTCTTTGAACTTCCATCTTTTAAAAAATAATCCGACCCGATCGCTTGTGCTGTATCTTCGATTACGTAGAGCTTGTGCTTTTGTGCAATGTCCATAATTGCTTCCATGTCGGCACACTGACCAAAAAGATGGACAGGAACGATAGCTTTAGTTTTTGGTGTTATTGCTGCTTCAATTGCTTTCGGATCTATTAAAAATGTTCCGGGTAAAACATCCACCAATATTGGTTTCAATTTTAGCAAGGCGATAACTTCTGCAGTTGCTACATAGGTAAAACTGGCAGTTATTACTTCATCGCCCGGTTGAAGATCGAGCGCCATCATTGCAATCTGCAATGCATCGGTACCATTGGCACAGGGGATGACGTGTGTTGCACCAAGATATTTCTCTAATTCTACCTGAAAGGATTTTACTTCCGGACCATTGATAAATGCAGCAGTACGCATCGTGTTTAACACTGCCTGATCAACTTCGGATTGTATTTTTTCATACTGTCCGATAAGATCTACCATTTGAATCTTTTTCATCGATTTTTTTTGAAGAAGGCGAAGATAGATAACTTTTAGGATTTTTGCCTATGAAGTTCATCGAATGGTGTTGGCTTTTCTAATTAAAATCAACAGGCGAAGTCATCTATTGGCTTTTATCTTTAACGGCTGAATGGAATATTTTTCAATAAAATAACTAAGAAATTTAGCCGAAAAAACGCATAAAAGGCTCCCCAAAAACACCAAGAAATATTCTTGCCTCTTAAGTCGATTTGAAAGTATTTCAATACTCTGTAAATAAGCTTATTAATGATTGGCCGCTATTGATTTTCTATCAGACTACTGTCATTCCGCCTACAAAGTTTTAAGCTATTCCATGGCTGAATGACAAACAATTTGCTTGATTAAGACAAAAATTGCAGATAAAATATATCTTTGCCATCCTGATTTAAAAGTGATTATGTCGAAAAGTAAATTCAAAAAAGAACATTACCTGAAATGGTATGAAGATATTCTGCTGATGCGCAAATTTGAAGAGCGTGCCGGACAGCTTTACGGAATGCAAAAGATTAAAGGATTTTGTCATTTATACATCGGACAAGAGGCTGTTATTGCAGGAGCAATGACGGTACTTCTTCCGGAAGATAATATGATCACTGCTTATCGCGATCATGCACACGCTATTGCCAAAGGTGTTTCTGCACGTGCGGTTATGGCTGAACTTTATGGTAAAGCAACAGGTTGCTCTAAAGGTAAAGGTGGATCTATGCACATGTTTGATGCGAAGAGTAAATTTTTCGGTGGTCACGGAATTGTTGGTGGACAAATTCCATTGGGGGCAGGTATTGCTTTTGCAGATAAATACAACGGCAATAAAAATGTGACAGTTTGTTATATGGGCGATGGTGCTGTTCGTCAAGGTGCTTTTCACGAAGCATTGAATATGGCAATGAACTGGAAGCTCCCGGTTATTTTCGTCATTGAAAATAATAATTATGCAATGGGAACTTCTGTTGAACGAACGTCGAACGTTACTGAATTATATAAATTAGGATTAGCATACGATATACCTTCCGAACCGGTAGATGGTATGGAAGTGGAAGCTGTTCATAATGCAATGGAGAAAGCTGTTAATCGCGCACGCGAAGGTAATGGCCCATCGTTGCTTGAAATGAATACATATCGTTACAAAGGTCATTCGATGAGTGATCCTGCAAAATATCGTACGAAGGAAGAAGTAGAATCGTATAAAGCAAAAGATCCGATTGAGATTGTGCTTAAAACGATTCAAGATAATAAATATGCTACATCAGCCGAAATCGAAATCATCAATAATAAAGTTCGTGATTTAGTTGACGATTGTGTGAAGTTCTCTGAAGAGTCTCCATATCCGGATCCGTCTGAATTGTACATCGATGTATATGCACAAAAAGACTATCCGTATATCATGGATTAATTTTTTATTCAATCAATTAAATTTAAATCAAAATTTTTTAAGATGGCTGAAATAGTTAGAATGCCGAAAATGAGCGATACAATGACTGAGGGTGTTGTAGCGAAATGGCATAAAAAAATAGGTGACTCAATTAAATCAGGTGAGCTTGTTGCAGAAATCGAAACGGATAAAGCAACAATGGAATTTGAGTCGTATCAAGAAGGAGTTCTTCTTTACAGAGGTGTGGAAGAAGGTAAAGCTGCACCTGTTGATGGTATTCTTGCTATCGTAGGTAAAGCCGGCGAAGATTATAAAGCATTGCTTGCAACTGAAAGTGCTAAAGTTTCTACAGCCGCTGCAGAAAAAACAGTAGCTGTTCCTGAAGCTAAAAAAGAAACAGCTCCTCAAGTTCCAAAAGTAGAAGCGGTAGTTACATCAGCTCCAATAGCTGCACCAAGTCCAAAGCCTGCCGTAAACGTAACGTCGTCTGATGATCGAATGAAAGCTTCACCTCTTGCTCGCCGTTTGGCTAATGAAAAAGGTGTCGATCTCTCTAAAGTTATTGGTTCGGGTAATGATGGTAGAATTGTTAAGCGCGACATCGATTGGTTTAAACCGGGAATGTCTGTTCAGTCGGGTTCAGGTTTTTCTCCTGCTATCACTGAAGAAAATTACGAGGAAGTGGCAGTTTCTCAAATGCGCAAGACAATTGCAAAACGTTTGGCTGAAAGCAAATTTACTGCTCCTCATTTTTATCTTACAATCGAAATTGATATGGACAATGCAATTTCTGCACGTGAAAGTATCAATGCCGTTACTGGGTCTAAAGTTTCTTTTAATGATTTGGTGATAAAAGCTGTTGCTGCCGGACTGCGTCAGCATCCAAAAGTAAATTCATCATGGTTAGGCGATCGAATTCGTATTAACCATCATGTTCATATTGGTGTAGCTGTTGCTGTAGAAGATGGATTGCTGGTGCCTGTTGTTCGTTTTGCCGATTCAAAAACATTACGTGATATTAATACTGAAGTAAAATCATTGGTACAACGTGCGAAAGAGAAAAAATTGCAACCATCAGATTGGGAAGGCAACACGTTTACCATTTCTAACTTAGGAATGTTTGGCATCGACGAATTCACAGCAATCATTAATCCGCCGGATGCATGTATTCTTGCTATAGGTGGGATTCAACAAAAGCCGGTTGTTAAGAATAATCAAGTTGTTCCTGGAAATGTAATGAAGGTAACATTGAGTTGCGATCATAGAGTAGTGGATGGAGCAAGCGGTTCGGAATTTCTTCGTACTGTGAAAGGTTTGCTTGAGAATCCGGTGATACTTCTTGGACAAGCATCAATTTAAAAAATAATTTTTTATTTATAAGAATAAAAAAAACTCCATCGGCCTGATGGAGTTTTTTTGTTTATACAGTGAAATTTTCCTTTTGTATTTTAGAATGTAGAATTTGGTATGAGTTAATGTTGAAAATATAATCACTATAACTTTTCATAGGTAAAAAGTAGATAACTATTTATATTTAGATTATATTGGAGCACAATTCAATTTTGCAGCAAATCGTTTTATTCTTTTATGAATT
>JANLPR010000059.1:0-2666 GCA_031367345.1 Bacteroidota bacterium
CCCAACATTGGGTTTCCCGATAATTCCAACAAAACCCGCTTTATGAGCCATTTTTTAATATTTAATTATTAGCAAAGTAAAAGAACGAATTATATCTTTGCAGTCCAAAATACGAAACCTATCGTTATAAACGATTAAAAAAACAGAGTTGAGTGGAGGTTTGGTGGCTCGTTGGGCTCATATCCGCCAGCAGGCGGTCCTTCAGCTGACGGATCGAATGGAGATTGAAAAGTTCACTTTGAAATAACAATCGTTTAGGCGATTAAAAATACAGTGCGGGGTGGAGCAGTTGGTAGCTCGTTGGGCTCATAACCCAAAGGTCATCGGTTCGAGTCCGGTCCCCGCTACCTAGAAAAAGTCCTCAGAGAAATCTGGGGATTTTTTATGTTTAATTATTATTAAAGCATCGACTTGTTTTACACTTATCTACTCTATAGTTCCTTATTCCATAAAACTTACATAGGATCAACAAGTAATTTAGAAGGCCGCTTAATTGCTCATAACCACATTTCCAACAAAGGCTACACTAAGAGATTTCAACCTTGGGCGATTATTTACTTTGAAGAGTTTCACACTAAAGTTGAGGCTCAAACAAGAGAGAAATATTTTAAGACAGGAGCAGGTAGAAATTTCTTAAAACAATTTATTCCTGCATCTTAATTTTACTCATTGGGCTCTTATTCGCCGAGGCGAACATCGGTTCGAGTCCGGTCCCCGCTACCAAACAGGACTTAGTGAGATTTATCTTGCTAAGTCCTTTGTTTTTTAGGCCACATTCACTTGATATTGTTGAGATTGCATTGAAAAACGAATTTACTTTTCCGGTTCGACTTTCGTTATTTTGCTTGGAGTAACTCAAACCTTCTGGAAACACTAAATACTGTAACTTCTGTTTACCCTCGTACCCTGCAGAATGCCATATTTCATTGAGGTTTGCGGATAAACTCAATGCTTTTTCAATAAATAATTCAAGGTTCGACTTTTGAATTCCGATGCCTCCATTTTCTTGCTCCATTATAAGCACCAATTGCGTTACAAAGTTCATTATGCTTTTTCCAAACTTCTTCACGTGCAGCATCAAGATTTTTCTGTGTTTCCATAATTTTATAATATTCTTGATCAAACTTACAAATCCTGATTCTCTTTTGCTAATCGATTTTGTCTGAAATTTCATTATCCAACTGGTAAAGATATTCTTGAATTGGGGAACATCTTTATGATTCCCTCCTGTATAAAAATCTGTGGTCTGCATATATGCACTCTTATGACCAGACCGACGTCATACCATTCAGGCAAGATGACAAACCATGAGTATTTAGAAATTCACGCCATGCTGTATCAGGTAAATTGATAATCTAATTGCATGGCACAATGAATAGTCGTCATATGTCTCTTGCGGGTTAACAAGTCTATATAAATTTCTCTCTAAATAGATTGAAGGACCCAAAAAAAAAGGACACTGATATGCGATTGAAAGCAGTTGACTTTGATCTAAAGAATCAATGACAAGTGTATACAAAGCAAACAAGCTGGAAGAATTATTGCCTTGATCTTTCTTTTAGCAGAATAAACATTAACTTTGAATATGGTTAATCGGGTCACGCAAGGGAATTTCACCCTCACGTTCCCACGGAACCGTGCTTGAAACTCTCGCTTCACACGGCTCTTCTGGTTCAGTTGCAAATGTGATCGTTTCACATGGTAGATACCATAATAATGGCTGCAACTTCGACTCAATTTATTGATCATCCCATTTCTGGTTGTCGATTAAATTAAGTCATAAACCAGCTAAGCCCTTTGCTCCTTCCGCTTTCACGGAGTTCATCACTACTACGACTTAGTCTGCCACCGATACTTCATACTATCCTTGTATGACTGCTTCCTTGCTCAGTTAACAGTTCAGTATCGACTTCTCTTGTTCCATAAAATACCCACCATGATATTCCTGCCCACTTTACCCCGGATGTCGTGTAAACAGAAATCAAGTCGTCCTTTACACTTTGTCGCAACCTAAACGTGAGAGATTGCTTTCGACATCGTTTATGCCATTACGAGGCTTGATAGTGGGTTCAATTTATTCAGCTCTATCATGAACACCTTCAGGAATCGTTGTTCCCATTTTTGACCTCATCGTTCACCACACTATTTGTTTCCAAGAATGCAGCATGAGGCGGTTTGCAAACTACTCTTGACAGTCGTGTGCGGAAGGCCAGTTCCTAATGTTTGTATAGGTGATACCTCGCTCTGTTCGCTCGGCTTAGCTTTCGTTCCTATTTCATTTTAGGTCTTCCATGTATTTTATAGCATTCAATACCTAACTCCTTTCGGTTCTGGTTTTGATTCAAGACACACCACGTAGGTGGTCGGATGCTTACTCTTCATAAGCCAACTAGATTTAATTTTTGGCGAACATCCCCCAGAAATATGGGGGCATTTGCAAAGAAGTATACCAATGAGTTTTGTAAATTTTTCTCAGAAAGAATTACCTCTAAATGGAAACGGATTATCCAGCTGTCTTACGTTTGAGAATGCTTCCAATCCAAAGAAATGTATGAAGTTCGATAATGTTTCATATTGCTCCCGTTCTCGAACCATTTTGTTGGGGAATTGAAGCGCTTAAGTATTTTATTAAAAGAAAAAATCTTTAATCTTCAAATCGGAATTTG
>JANLPR010000065.1:0-3801 GCA_031367345.1 Bacteroidota bacterium
ATAAAATGAACGATGTAAATCCGAAAGAGTGGTTAGCTGATTTTTTACTTCGTTTACAAGTTACAAAAAAATTCGAGCTGAAAGGCTTGCTGCCTTCGATTTCGAAAAAGGTAGTAAGGAATTGAATTATTTTATTTTGGGGTGAATGTGGTTTACCAGAGGAATACCATTGTGCATTATTAAGGATTCCCGTGTGCGGCTGAATGATCTCTCGCACAGCCCATCACACAACAGTAGCTGATCGAGTAGTGTTTGCCGTAAGCGCCTACAACCTTTTAAACGACAAGGAAAATAGTGTAGTGGAGCTAGAGATCCACGAACTAAACGAGCAGTTGATGTTGATTAATCAACTTGATAAAGATGAAAAAAATGCACTGGTTAAAATTATAAATTCTATGCTTACCAAAAAAAGAATGAAGGATTTTCTGGATGGAAAAGTAAATTTCTAAAGCAATAAAAAAGCCCCGAAAATCGGGACTTTTCTTTTTAACTCTATTTTATTGGAATTTTTAAGCCGTAAAAATATTGTACTTCTTTTCCGGAATTAATATCAATAATTTTTAATGCGTAACCACATTTAAACAATCCGTTTTGCAGGGATTTTGTTTTATGAACTGCTAAATTTTTATTTACTAAATGAATACGGCTAAAATTATATAGGCTGTCGTTTGAATCAACATCTGTTAGAAAAAACTCTACTTTGCTGTTGTCTGGGGTAGCAAGAGTAAGTGAATCAATTAAAGTATCCTTTGTATAAAAATTCTCTTTATTTATTTTGCTATATATTATACCATCTCCTTCATCCTTAATGAAATTTTGAGCTTCGTCATAATACCTTTTAAAAAGCAACTTCCCTTCCCCAAAAAATAAATACGATTCTGTTTTCCCATTTTTATAATAATACCAACCTTCTCCTTGTTTGACACCACTTTTAAAATTAATCTTAGTCTCTAATTCTCCTGTTTTATAGTAAGTTTTTGAATACCCATTTTTTTCCTTTCCAACAAATGTTTCTTCAATTTTTAATTTACCATTTGGGAAATATTCTTTGCTAACGCCCACTAAATTAGTTTCAGTATCTTTAGTCGTTTCCCCTGAACAAGCTATGCCTAATAAGAAAGGCAACAAATATATTTTTTTCATACCGTTTTCTATCACTCTGTTTTAGTACTCTTGGTTTCTTTTCCTTTATCATCAAATGTTTTGCCCCTTGTTTTAAAACCATATCCGTGATTTCCCGCAGTATTACAATTAGTACATATCGTATCGCCAGAACTCTTGCCACTACTTTCTTTCGTGCCAACTGCATCTCCTAAATTTTGACCAATGGAAGCAGCTTCTACAAAACCTTTAATAGCTGTTAGTATATTCTTAGCAGTAGCGCCCTCGGCAGCACTTTGTGTAGCTCCAATTACCCCTAGTAAATCATCAATATTAATTGGACCATCTACATAGCCTTTACCAATTCTTGTTTCCTGTCCCTGCCCATCTACACTGGTAAATACTATACCACCACCATCTCCTTCAAGAATAGATCCAACCTTTCTTGCTGTTTTTTCAAAAAGATTATCCGTTACACCAAGAAGCGTTTCTTTTCTTGCAGTACTCTTTTTAGGATCATCCAAATTAATGGTCTGAGTTTCTAATACATCATACTGCCTAATTTCTACATTATTCATAATTCCCATAGTAGTAGGAACCGGAACTGTAACATTAACGGTCTTGGTGTAGTCTTTATCTACAACCTTAATAACCGTTTTCTCTCCTTTGGATATTATCGTTAAGTAAGCGACTTTGGTTTTTCCTTCTTCGTCAATGTTTAAGATGGGATTATTACCGAATGTAGAGTATGGCGAGTACCAAGGTGTTAAATGTGCTAACGGATCCACATTCCATCGTCTTACAAGCCTAGTATCATACTCCCAATACATAGCAGTATTCAAATTCCCACTTCCATTAATCTCATCATCCTTCTCCTGCCCGCTAAACCCAAACCGATAATCCTCCGGCTGGTAACCCCTCCCCGGCATCAACATACCAAAGGGGTATGAAATTATTGCTTTCACGTGAGTGCTATTTTCTCTAATTAAATATGAACTTTAATTGCATTTTATTTCGCCAAGCAATATTACAATTATTAATATTGTTACTGCACCTATTACTTTCAATTTAGTCTCATAGCTTGCACTTTCAATTAAATCATTATTCTTATTTATTTCTCCAATCTCTTTGAAAGGGATCTTAAAGCCTTTGTAAATCCAATATACAAAACTTCCTACGAATTTAAAAATTATTCCTCCTACAAACATGTTATTTTATCATTTAAATTCTAATGTTATTTTTCAGAATTTTCTTTCTTAATCTGCCCTCCTACGGTTAATACTTTATCAGTTTTATCGTATTGCTTTAACCCACTTTCGATAGTATTTGACTTTTGGTTAGATATTATTCTTGCTTCGTTTTTAACGGGTTTTGAAAGGCTATTAAATTCTGAACCAACAGTTCTATTTAAATATTCAGAATATCCAACGACCTTTAACTCACCAATTCCATATTTCGCAATACTTTCCATAGGGAAAAACTGAGTTATTGTTTCTATACCAGCATCTAAATATTCCTTAGGATTGACTCCGAAGTTTTCCAGATCCGTTGCAGCATTTTTACCAAAAACTAGACCTGTGCTAATATCAAAAGAATAAGAACACTAAGAGCCTTTCGCAAAAAGAAGTAACGGTAAATGCTAAACTGGATACGGCTCAGTACAGCCGTATTGAGAACGGTAAAACTGATCCCTCGTAACTACATTAGAACGCATTTCAAAAGCTTTGGGGGTTTCCCTGTCGGACTTGTTCGCTTCTACTGAAGAACTCAAGGAAATAAACTCTTACGATAAATCTATAATGGAAAAAGTGGCGTTAATGGAAACGCTGAACGATGAAGAAAAACATACCATCTATGTAATGCTTGATTCCTTTATTGGTAAGCGTAAATTAAAGGATGCTTTGAGCGGTGTACTAAAAGATGTGAAGTAAAAAAGCCACCTACTCGGTGGCTTTTTTACTTCTTAGCTTAAATAATCTCCAAACGACAAAAATTAATGAGAGTAAAGCTCCAAGCATAGATAAAAACTTGTTTCCATCTACCGCATAGCCTTTTTCTTTATCAATTTCAAACCATTGGTATTTGTCTTTTACTTGTTCAAAATCGCTATTACTTAAATCTTTAAAACTTATTTCGGGATTACCTTTCTTACTCTTGTAGCCTGTTTCGTATGAAGTTAAATATCTGATAGTATTTAAGCTATCCGTACACTTTACAACTACTGATGTATCATTATAGCCGTAGGCTAAAAAGTCTTTGATTTTAAAACTATTTTTTCTGTAGCTAAAGCCAATCCCAACCAATTCAAAATCATCTTCATCATTTAAATAAAACCTCTGTGGGTATTCTGAATTACTTACAGGTACTAAATTATAAGGCAACTTTTTATTGCAAAAATTACAGCCCAATCCATATTCATAACCTTTACTGTCATATTTCAAATACAACAGGCTACAAAATATTCCAAATGCTACAAAAAAAATGGTTACAATATTTTCAGCCTTACCATTTAAAGTAAAGTTGAAATATTTAGATATTGTCTTTCTTGTAAGAAACCAAACGCATATAACTAATGCAATTAATATTATAAAATACATAGTCGTATGTGTTATTTCTTTTCTTCAACTGGTTTGAAAAAGAAAGTTCGCTCCCTTGTTTTATAATGATATGGTGTTCCCCCAAACCTTTCTAAATTTGGAC
>JANLPR010000068.1:0-4814 GCA_031367345.1 Bacteroidota bacterium
ATCCAATGATTCAGGAAAAAGGAATGCTCTGAGTTCTGTTTTTTCCTTGTATAAATTGCATGCAGTAAATATAATCCGCAGACACTTTTGCTATTCATTAAGGATGAAAAGTAGCAAACAATTTGATGTGAGTTTTTAGACAGTTTGACGGTTAAGGCTTGCTGACGGGCACGAGGCTCGCTTCAATCGAAGATAGTGCTTTCTTTGACTGGTAGCAAGCCGGTGCTATGCGGTCGGCTTTCTTTGGTTGTCGATTAATTGTTCAGTTGTTTCCACTGTCCTTTCTTAAAATAAACGTTCTTAAATTTTGGCGAGTAAAAAACTAAATTAAAACCCCACGCACTTCTATAAGTTGTTGGGTTACTCATCATAATGTGGTGAGCAGGTTTCTCCATATTTATTATTAGTCGTTCAGAGCTATAAGGTTTTGTTGACGTAATTGTCCCGAAATAAGTTTTAATTATTTTTTCTTTCACCGTCACATAGAAATAAATTGAATCGTTGTCTTTTATTTCAAATCTAAAACTGTCGTATTGCCAGTCCGCTTGTATACCCGGAAAGTAGTCACGGTTTACGATATATTCTCCGTAATAGTCTTTTTTTTCAAGTTCCTTTTTGTCGGTCAACAAACGAATAATTATCCCAATAATAAAAAGTCCAATTAAACCAAGCCAAAAGTAACCAGCTATTTTTCCGAAAATTTTATTTCCTGTTCCCCACCAAGCCAACAACAGTATTCCTGTCAGTGGAGCAAGTATGAAAAGGAAGGATAAAAATGCCAATTACTTTCTTGTTAATTGTTGGTTGTTTTGTCTTTTAAGCTGCCGCATAACAGTTGCGTTAATACCATTGTTATGCGTTCGTGCTACTTTCAATTAGAAATTTATTCGTCTCAGCTAATTCCAGTTCTCAACGCACGAACTCCTTTCCACTTATTTTTGTCAATCCTACGATAAATGTAATAGCCCATATATCCACAAACATTTCCACAGTAATATTCTTTGTAAATCAAAACATACTTTTTGTCAAGTGAAAATAAAGGAATTGAATAGTAATTGCGATTCGTATGTTCTTGCTCTTTCCCATCCCATAATTTAGAATTTTGAAATGACTCATGCCAGCTTTTTTCTTTAATACTTGTAAATTGTTTAAATATAAATTGTTGATCTTGTAGAGAAAAAATTGTATCCATTCCATCTTCCTTGAATAAAAATCTAGAAGAATATTTGATGTGATATTTCTTTGCACTGTCTAGAGGAAGGAAAAGCGCGGAATCCCATTTAGAAATTTCGTAGGAAACAATTCTAGTTTCATCTTTCGGCTCTTCAGAATATTTTTTTTGATTTGTTGCTAACCAATTTAGAAAATTATAAATTTCTTTATCAGATACAATTGAACTGTATGTCTGACCAACCGAAATTAATCGGGAAAAAACAAAAAACATAATCAATATTAGTCCTCGTTTCATTTATTGCAATTTGTTTCAAGTTAGTAATAACGCCAAGCATGACGCATTACGTTTTGCACCTGCAAGAAGTTGGCGATTACGAAGCACAAAACCGTCTACCAGCACTGCCAATTAGAAGCACAACTGTTTGTTAACCACTCAACGCTCCCTTTTGAAAATTTCTTTTAATTTTTATGTTCTGCGCATACTCTACTGTAGATTAGTATTTGTGTTGTTTGAGTTTAGTATCAGGATTTCCATTTCAGTTGTTACAGTATGCGTGATGATTTAATTTTAATGTCAGCATGTTTCCATGCTTGATCAAATCTGATTTTTGTTTCATTATATTTCTTTTTATCGCCAAGTTTTTCGTAAGCATTCATCAGTCCTATTAATGCCCAACCGTTTTCACGGTAGGTTTTTAAATCTTCCTCATACACTTTTATTGCTTCCTGAAATTTTCCTGCTTCAATTAATACTGCTCCCAAATGATGGCGAACAGAAAAAAACCAGTCAGGTGGCTCGTCATAATTCAAGGCATCTTCCTTTGCAACTGCTTCTTGCAAACTAGTAATTGCAGCAGAATAATATTTTTCTTTCGCATTGATTTCTCCGTCCAGAGTTTTGGATGCAATCACACATATATCATACAAACTGTTAATTCCCCAAATTGTTAAGTCCTTTATAGTAGTATCGGTCATGATAGCTTTCATTTCTGCAAGATGTTTCTTCGCATCTGAAATTTTATTTTGTGATAGCATTCTCATGCCTTGTGCATAATGCCAAATCACAGATGGATATTTCAAATCTTTTTCTGGTGGAGATGAATGAAGAATATCGTTCCATAAACCAAGTTTTACTTCCACAAACCAAGGGATAGAATAATAATGTTGAAGCGTTGCCCAAGCAGGGTCACGCAATAATTTTTTATGGGAATGATTGGAAGTTGCATTTGCCCCTATAATTGCAATTTTGCTTTCACCGCAAAGTGTGGCACATGCTGAAATGAAATGATAGTTGTGCGGATAATAAGCAAGCGGATATACACCCTGTGCATGACATGCTTCCACATACAAACTGTCAACCAACACCGCTTTTTGATTGGCAACAACTCCATCGTGATATTTTCCTATTCGTATGTATGTATGCGAAGGCATGTGAACAAGATGCCCTGCACCCGGTACTAAATCACGTAGAAGGTCGGCACTCACCAAAGCTGTTTCTGGATGTTGAGACATTTCTGTTGCATGAATGTAAAAATGATTTGCTCCGGCATGATGTGGTTCCATCTGCAAACATTTCTCAAGCACAGCTAAAATCTCGGGAGTCCAAGGTTGGATAGTTCCATCTTTTTTATAAAGATTCCAAGGATGTAAATCCATAAGTGATTCAGCAAAAAGAGAAGCCACAGTTATATCAGCGGAATATTTTTTGTAAACCTTACGCATAGCTGCGGCATAAGATGAATCAAGTAAAGGACGTGCAATTGTAGTGTCATTTGAATAGCGATGTACTAATGCTCCAATCAAATCTTTTTCTTTCTGTGTGCATGTTGCGGAATATGATTTTGCTTTTTGGACTGCATCGTAAGCCCGTTGAAAATTATCTTTCTCCATGCCTGCGTTGTAATTTGGCCCTAACACATAAGCAAATCCCCACCAGCACATGGCACAGGTTGAGTCCTGCCTTGCAGCTTCAAAAAACGAACGTCCTGCTTCGGCATGATTAAAAGCGAACGACAACATCATGCCTTGGTCAAAATATTTCTGTGCCTCTAAATTTTTTGTTGAAACAGGAAAATGAATTCCATCCAATCCGTTAAACAACGGTGCTTTTTTCCCTGAAGAATACCAAGTCTTATCTAATACTTCTGGAACACAACAACCGTAATTGTTTGTGATGGAATCAGCTTTAGTTGATGCCGTTTTATTTTCTGTCTGCTGATGGCATGAGCAGAAAAGAATAGTAATCCATAGTAAGTATTGAAGATGTTGCATGATGTTAGTTTTTATTTTGCTTGCACTAAAGTAAAGCAAAATAGAATTCCAAAAGTTTTAGTTTACACGGTCGCCAAAGAGGTTCGCAAAACGCATCAGGGATTAAAGAAATTTAATAAAGAAGGGATTAATAGAAGAAACTTCATCACAAAAAATGCAGACGAATATATAGATTTTTTTCTTTTATATAGCGGTTCGCGTTTTTTGCACTGCTAGAATGTTTATTACTTGATGACACTTAGATAAAATATACTGGCCTTCTTTTTTAAATTTCTTTTAATCTTCATGTTATTCGTTCGTGCTAATGCTCGTTCAAGGCACAGCTGTTTGAAGTCCGTACCAAAGTTTGTTTCTTTTGGTGTCGCTGTGTCCATGAAATCGTCTGGTTTAAATATTTTCTCCTGGTTCCTGCCAACATTTGTGTCATCACAAATGAATATTTATGCTGACCAAAAACCAAGTTGAGAAATTTTCTTAATCCTTATGCGGCACTTCTTTTATTTCGGTTACAATTGCCGTAAAAGGCGTTTTGCCCACGTTAGTTGTTTTATGTGTCACAGCCGGTGACCATAATGCCTCACCTGCTTTTAACTCCACAATGGCTGCGTCTTTGTCTTTTACTTCCGTTTTCATCTTTATATTGGTTACTGCATAAACGGTGTACTGGGGATGCGAGTGCCAGTCGGCAACAGCACCGGGGGCAAAGGTTACTTCCGAAACGTTTACATTGTCATTGTCTGTTAAAACTTTGATAGTAACGCCTGGCCATTGTTCCTTTTTGTCCTGTGCATTGGCGGTTTGCACGATTACTGATGCCGTGAGTGCAATGACTGAGAGCATCATCAGAATTGATTTTTTCATTTTATTGTTGTCAGTGATTATAGTGCTGACTCCGCACTTTTTTGTTTGCCTAATCCAATCGGTTTTCGGCTACCCCATTTGTTTTAGTTATTAAAGTTAAATATTATTCCTGTAAGTTTCTTGCAATCAGGTTAAAATTTCGATGCCGCCAAGCAGAATCGAGTCACACAGCGGAATTTCACCGCCACGTTCTCACAGAACTGTACGTGAACCTCTCGATTCATACAACCTGTCCCGCCTTCGCGGGAGCTCTTCTTGTTCAATCACGAATGTAATCATACATTATGGATGAACCAATGCCCAGTGAGGAAAAAGTTTTGGGTTCTCCTTGTACTTTTTCTTTAGCCATTTTACCGCTTTGCGTTTATAAAGTCCCTTTTCCCATTTTACCCATTTTATCAGTCGTGTGTTCAGTCGATTGAAGATATATCGTAGATGTCCTTTTGAGAATTTACTATAGTAATTAATAATTCCTCTAAGGACTGGTCGGATTTCTTCGGGCAATTCTT
>JANLPR010000091.1:0-9254 GCA_031367345.1 Bacteroidota bacterium
AATTCGAAATGCGGATGAAAGAATTACTGCCGATATAAAACTCCACGACGATAGCGACATAATTCGGTTGCCTGATTTTGATGCAGAGATCCACGTAAAAAACGATCAGGAAATATTAACAGGCGAATTTTTTAATCTCTCGCGTAAAACTGAAAATGTAATCCCATTTCGCGCCTTGATCAATTCGCCATTTCGGTTTTTCGATCGACCGGAAAAAACAAATATAAATATTACCGGAAACTGGAAAGCTACTTTTGACGGTGAAGATGATGAAAACAAAAATTCACTTGCCATCTTCAAACAAGAAGGCAATCATGTAACAGGAACGTTTCTTACTAACACCGGTGATTACCGCTATTTAGAAGGCGAAATGGGTGGCAATCAAATCTACTTATCAGCTTTCGATGGTGCTCATGCATTCTTATTTACTGCCGAAGTAATAGACAACAAAATAATTAATGGCCATTTCTTTTCCGGTTTACATTGGCACGACACATGGTCGGCAGTGAGAGACGAAAAGTTTCAACTGCCCGACGAACGTTCGTTCACTCATCTCAAAGATGGTTTTTCTAAAATTGAATTTTCTTTTCCCGACATCAATGGAAATATTGTTTCTCTTGCAGATGCCCGATTCAAAAACAAAGTTGTGATCATTCAAATAATGGGAAGCTGGTGCCCTAATTGCCTAGACGAAACACGCTTTCTTTCGCAGTGGATCAATACAAAGAATAATAAAAACATTCAAGTCGTTGGATTAGATTATGAAAAGATTACCGATACAACAATTGCCTATAAAAACATTAAACGAATGATTGATC
This sequence comes from Bacteroidota bacterium, assembly GCA_031367345.1. Lineage (GTDB taxonomy): Bacteria > Bacteroidota > Bacteroidia > AKYH767-A > 2013-40CM-41-45 > JADKIH01. The sequence goes on from JANLPR010000091.1 coordinate 819, forward strand.
GCTACTCCATTCAATATCCTGTTTTGTTTGCCGGGAGTAATAATCGAGAATTATCAAGCAAGACATTGCCAATGCTCAATCGTGTTTTTTCTTATCCGACAACTATTTTCATTAATAAAGACGGAACTGTTCGCGAAATCCATACAGGATTCAACGGCCCGGCTACCGGCCAATATTTTGAGACATTCAAAATCAAGTTCAATAAGCTCATCGATGATATGCTTTTAAATTAAAAATTAAATCGACGACACAAGAATTTTATCTTTACTCTTATTTCGTTACTTTTACACCCTATGGGAAATATCTTAGCTGCACTACTTTATTATCTATTTTTAATACCAATTTCTTTACTCCCTTTTCGAGTAATGTATTTTGTGTCGGATGTTTTTTTTATTATTATTTACTACATTTTTCCTTATCGAAAAAAACTAGTCGAGAAAAATCTTCGCAACTCCTTTCCTGATAAAACAGAGAAAGAAATTGCATACATTACCAAAGAATTTTACAAGCATTTTTGTGATATTGTTTTTGAAACATTAAAAGTTTTCACCGCTTCACAAGCTACACTAAACAAAAGAGTAACGCTCGAAAACACTCGGATTTTAAATGATTATTATTTGAAAGGGAAAAGCGTAATTCTTGTAACCGGACACTATGCCAATTGGGAATGGCCTGCAGTTACTTTACCCAATCATTCAAAACATAAAGGCTCCGGAATTTATTCTACACTTTCAAATAAATTCTTCGATAAAAAACTGAGGTCTACTCGAGCACGATTCGGTACTCAACTAATGTCGACGCGATCTGTGGCAGATTTTTTTGAGGATACAAAAAACCAATGTTACACTTACGGTTTTATAAATGATCAGTCACCTTCCAAACCTGAAAAAGGTGTATGGATGAAATTTTTAAATCAAGAAACGTGCATGCTTCTTGGAGCTGAAAAATATGCAGTTCAATATAATTACCCTGTAGTTTATGGCAAGATCACAAAAATAAGAAGAGGTTACTATAAATTGGTTTACGAATTAGTGAGCGATAATCCGGCTACAGAAAAACAATTTTCTATAACAGAAAAATGTGCGCTGATAAATGAAAAACTGATTACCGCTCAACCGCAATATTGGTTGTGGACACACAGACGATGGAAGCATAAATTCAACAAAGACCTTCATCAGTCTATCATTTAGAATTACTCTATGTCGCCAACATAAATTATGCGACCTTTTGTATCTACGTAAACTAATCGAGCATCATTTACTCCTCTGAAAATCTTATTCCCAATTAGGTCGATATTGTTATAGGCGCAAGGCAAAATCAAAATTGCATCTCTCGTAAGCATTCCTTTCTTCCCATCCTTTGAAACAACAACGAAGTCGTCTTGAATTATTAGCTTATCGTAAATTGGTGAAATAAGATAATTTCCCAGAGTATCAATTAAACCATAGAGCCCTTTACTTCTCACAACAGCTATGCCTTTTTGAAACGTACCCGCATCTTCAAATTTCATTGGGATTTTTATTTTCCCCGATGCCTCAACGTATCCCCATTTTTTATTTTTCATAACGGGAAAATATCCTTCGGCCGGTAAACTATAATTTTCTATTCCCGGAAAACTAACAATAGTTCCGGTTGAATCGGCAAGCAATTGCTTTCCCTTTATTCTCAATAGCACATATCCTTTATCAAATTTGCCTGTGCTAAGGACCACTGACGAATATAAATACTTGATCGGAATTTTTATTGCCCCGCTATCGTTTACATATCCATACTTCCCGGAATGCGCCACTAAGGATAAGCCATTACCATAATCGCCTATTGCATCATAGATAAGAGGTTGAATTATTTTTCCATGGTAATCTATTATTCCCCACAGATCATCTTTCGCTGCCTTCAAACGGTTATTTCCAATGAGGATGATTTCATCGTAAGTTGGTTCTACTACATATTTTCCCAACGAATTAATAATTCCATATTTCTCAACCATTGAAACTATTGCATAGCCATCTTTAAAATCAGTAGCATAATCGAATGAAAATGATGTAAGCGCTTTCCCCTGTTGAGAAACATAACCATACTTTCCTTTTTGTGATCCTACACAAAATCCATCAACAGGATCTCCTAACTCATCATACTCAGCATTAATCACTATTTGTCCTTTGCGATTTATCAAACCATATAAACTATCTTTCATTATTACTGCACAACCATTCTTAAAATTCTCTGCATCATCATAAATAAATGAAAGAATTGTTTTACCTGTCTTATTAATATAGCCGCTCTTTTTATTTTTAACAACAACAGCTAAGCCATCCGAAAAAAGAGAAGCTTCATCGAACTGCGGTGCAATAATTTCTTGACCCAGCTCATTAATATATCCCCATTTTTCATTTTTATTGATCGGTAGAAATGTATAGTTCTGCAGTTTGTAATCTGACTCCATCTCATTTACATACGGATAGTCAGGAAAATTATTTTTGAATTTTAGAAATGTTTCTTCTGAAAAATCTTTCATTGAAAGAGCGTATACTTGTCGCCAAGCATCAACGGAAAAACGAGTAGTAGGATTTTTTCTTGCATAATCTGCAAACTCACCAATTGTCTGATGAATAGTGCTCAATTTAAAAATCATTCGTTCTGCCTCTTCTTTATATGAACTCTCGGGATGTTCTCTAATAAATAATTCATAGCCGGCTATATTATGGTCAGATGTTTTTTCATCGAACAAGCGTTGTTCATACATATCCATTGCCCTCGAAGTTTCTTCAGCGTTCGGGTATGTCTTTATAAATTTGCTGTATGCCTCAGAAGTATTTGAGTGAATTGCATTCCTAAAAGCTGCGCTATTTCTCAAGGCAAGCACTTTACTTTTTTCTTTGCAGGAAAAAAATCCGGCCAAGAAATGTTCATACGCTTCCAATGTATCTGCCGTCTCTACAACTTCGAATGCTTTATTACAAATGTTGTCAGATAGTAATCCTATGGAAACATTGCTTACTCCAAATTTAAAATAATATTTTTTTTCTTTTTCCTTTATTATACCAAAAGTAGAATCACTTATTAGAATGTATTTTCTTGCAGAGTCTAAATTGTAAAACGGATTTTTATCTTCTGAAAAAATAACACTCAAGCCATAAGCAGCTCCCGGCATTTTACTCTCTAGCGATTTTTCAAAATATTCTTTTGCTTGAAAGTAGTCGTACTTCTTTAATCGTTCAAATCCATTCTCCAATTTATCGCCTTTACCATTAAGAGCAAATAAAATAAATAAAAAGGAAAGAATTAGAAATGATTTTGCATTTAAATTTTTCATTGATCAACCATTCGTTATAGATTTATTAATTCCGCCAATTACAACCTCGTCCAACTTTTTTTGCGGCAACCTTCTTTTGAATATTTTTTTATTAACTAAACAGTTTCTCGGGCAATTTTTTAATAAATCTGCCTTGATGTTCTTTATAAAAATTCAATATCGTATTTTCATCTTCCACCTTATTTCCGGTAGGATAAAACGGTTCTGAAATTTCAACCGTCTTTGTTTTATAATTGAAGGCTGAAAGAACTAAAGGAACTTTTGCTTTTATAGCCATGTAATAGAATCCCGTTTTCCATGTTGGTACAAATTTTCGTGTTCCCTCCGGAGCAATTGCAATCGCAAATTCATCATGCGCATCAAAAATTGCAGCTACAGCATCTACCAAATTTGTATGCTTCGAACGGTCAACAGGGTAACCGCCCAATTTACGGAAGAGCCAACCAAACGGTGCCTTAAAAAGTTCTTTCTTTCCCAAGTAAGAAGCTTTAAATCCTAAAATAGATCTTACCGCAACACCAATTAAAAAATCATAATTGCTGGTATGGGGCGCAACTACGATAATGTATTTTTTTACATTCGGCATGTCGCCTTTAATTTGCCAGCCATACCATTTTAAAAAAATCAACTTGAAGAATTTCCGTACCATCTATTTCAATTGAACTTTATACTTTTCTGCCATTTTATTGATTTGCTCATCGCTTACATCATGAACATTTTTTCCGTTATGGTATTTTTCAACTGTCACTACATGTAGCCAACAATCAAATTTTTTCGCTAGTTGAAAATAAGGCTCCAACTCCCAATCCAATGTAAAAGTGTTTTCAACAAAAACCAATTCAGTTCCCGACTCTAACGATAAGGCAGTATTTTTTTCACATTCCTTGTATGCTAAATGATTTTGAGAAAAATCAAAATGATAATCCCCTTTTTCAGTGATAAAATAATCATCAATTGAAAAAACCGGATAACGACCATCACATGAAAGCGTTTTTGCTAATGTCGATTTTCCACTTCCGGGCAATCCTCTGATTAAAATTAGGCTCTGCTTCATTGTGCTCCCATATTTAATATTTATCGCAAGGCAAATGTACGTTATTTGAGCTGAATTTAAATTCGTAACTTTGGGTTTTCCCAATAATTATCAAACAATAAAAAATGAATATTACTATCCTTTTAAGTTCCGTCAGAGACAATCGATTGGCTACTTCTGTTCTACAAAAAGTAAGATCTTTAATCAACAATCAATTCACCTTTACTCTTGTTGACCCACTTGAATACCAATTACCATTATTGAATTTAAGATATTATGAAATGAAGGAACCCAGTGACACCTTTAAACAGCTTCACGATATTTTTGAAAATACAGATGGCTTTATCATCGTTAGTGCTGAATACAACCATGGCATCCCTCCGGCATTAAAAAATATGCTCGATCATTTTGGAAGCGAATTCAATCATAAATGTTGTGGTATAGTTACCTATTCCGATGGCCCTATTGGTGGTGCTCGCTGTTGCGAACAACTCAGAATGGTTTGTTCAACTTTAGGAATGCCACCTATAGGACTTTCTCCTGCTTGGGGATTAGCTAACAAAGTCGGGACAGAAGTTGGTAAATCATTTGAAAGTAATTTCGAACGCTCATTCAATACATTCTTGAAAGAATTCATTTGGTATACCGAAGCTCTTATCGATAAAAGAAATAAAAATTGACTCGTTTCATTTTAAGTAGATACCGCTAAATATCATGTTTAGTTTTAATAGAATAAGTAAATTTCAATTGCTAAAATGGCAATAACGGATTATGGAATATAAAGATTATTATAAAATTCTTGGCGTCACTAAATCGTCAGCACAAGATGAAATTAAAAAGGCATTTAGAAAACTTGCAGTAAAATATCATCCTGATAAAAATCCGGGTGATAAAAAATCGGAAGAGAAATTTAAAGAAGCCAATGAAGCGAATGAAGTGTTGAGCGATCCTTCAAAAAGAAAAAAGTACGATGAAATGGGTTCTAACTGGAAACATTATGAGCAACAAGAAGCTGCTCGAAAAGCTTCCGGTGGTCAAAGACAATCTCGCTCTTCCGGAAATTTTGGTCAAGGTTTTGGTGGCGGCGATTTTTCTGATTTCTTCGAATCTTTTTTTGGCGGTACAGGATCTTTTAGTCAGCAACGAAATGTACGTCCAACTCGTGGACAAGATCTCGAAGCGGAAATGGATGTTTCTCTTTACGATGCTTTTCACGGTACCAGCAGACAAGTAAATATAGATGGACAAAAAATTAGTTTCAAATTAAAACCCGGTAGTTACGAAGGACAAGTTCTCCGAATGAAAGGGAAAGGACAACCAGGTTATAGCGGTGGCGAAAGCGGTGACTTACTTATTACTTTACATATTTCTCGCGATCCCAATTTCGAATTGAAAGGTCACGATTTATATTTCGATCAAATCATAGATCCTGTAACTGCTGTATTAGGTGGAAAAATTAATGTGAAAGCATTCGACAAAACCATTAAGATGGAAATCCCTGTAGGCACTGATAGTTTAAAATCTTTCCGGTTAAAAAATATGGGAATGCCATTTCACGATGAACCTAACCGAAGAGGCGATGCTTATGTTAGAATCATTATCCACTCTCTAAAAAATTTAAGTGAAGATCAAAAGAAAAAATGGGAAGAGTTAAGGACCGATTCCAGTTCTTGATATCATTCATGCATTTATCTTTTGAAATAAATTTTTTTTTGATTTTGCTGTTTTTCAATTGGTAAATTTCATGCTACTTAAATTATTACATTTGACCGAATGGCCATTAAGCTCGACAGAAAAATTACGCTCTTACAGGGAACTGCACTTAACATGATCGACATGGTTGGGATTGGACCGTTTGTCGTTTTACCATTGGTGATTCAAAAAATGGGCGGACCACATTTTCTGCTAGCATGGATTGTGGGAGCCGTACTTTCATTACTCGACGGAATGGTTTGGTCTGAATTAGGTGCAGCTAATCCTGGAGCTGGTGGAAGTTATAATTTTCTCAATGAATCGTATGGAAAAAAAGGCGGAAAGCTTATGTCGTTTCTTTATGTATGGCAAACAATGCTTCAAGCTCCACTTGTTGCTGCCAGTGGAGCAATTGGTTTTGCCGAAACAGCTACATATTTTTTTCACATCGATGCTATTCAACAAAAAATGCTTTCAGCTTCTGTAATTGTTCTGATTACTTTATTACTCTATCGAAAAATTGAAACTATTGGAAAGATTGGTGTAATAATGTGGGTAGCTGTTTTAGCAACTCTATCTTGGATTATTATTGGCGGTGTAACTCACCATTCAATTTCCAATAATTATTTCTCGTCAATAAATACAATTCCGGTAGATCTTTTTTTTACTTCACTAGGCTTCGCTTCTGTAAAAACTATTTATAGCTATCTCGGCTATTACAATGTTTGTCATTTAGGAGGAGAAATAAAATCGCCTGAAAAAAATATTCCGCGAAGCATTTTCATTTCCATTTTTGGTATCTCTATTTTATACCTTGCAATGAACATGAGTGTAGTGAGTGTTATTCCTTGGCAAGAAGCACAAAACTCAAAATATGTTGTGAGTATGTTCATAGAAAAAATATATGGTCATTCAGCAGGTATAATAGCAACTATCATGATCCTTATCGTTGCCTTTTCATCGGTGTTTGCTGTAGTTCTTGGCTACTCACGCATTCCTTATGCGGCAGCAAAAGATGGAAACTTCTTTCCTATTTTTGCTCGCTTACATTCTAAAAAACACTTCCCACACATTAGCCTTTTGTTTATTTGTGGACTTGGATTTATCTTCAGTCTCTTGTTTCGCCTCAGTGAAGTGATATCTGCAATTCTTGCTATGAGAATTCTGGTTCAGTTCATTGGACAAGCTATTGGTTTAATATTATTGCGCAAAAGAAAAGGCACTAAACATTTACCTTTTAAAATGCCACTATATCCGTTGCCTGTAATCTTAGTAATAATTATCTGGTTCTTAATTTTTCTTAGCACTGGAATTACTTTTGCTTTATCAGGATTACTTGTAATTGCACTTGGCATTATAGCATATTTTTTATCTGTTAAATACAAAATCTTCGAGAACAAAAAATCTATAACCTAATATGAAAAACTTCCTGCTGTTAATTTTCAGCTTCTTCACTATTTCATCAATTGCTCAAAGCAATGACTCCACTCGTGTGCTAATTGTAACAGCTCATCCCGATGACGAAACTGGGTTTGCTGCCACAGTGTATAAGATCACTCATGAACTTAATGGAGCGGTTGATCTTGCGGTTATCACCAATGGTGAAGCAGGATATAAATATTCGACATTAGCAGAATCGTATTATCACTTGCCTTTAACAGATGAATCGTCGGGTAGAAAATATCTTCCTACTATTCGTAAGAAAGAATTGATGGCGGCCGGAGAAATAATCGGAATTGGAAAATACTTTTTCTTCGATCAACAAGACAATCATTACACATTAGATGTCGATACTGTTTTTAAAGAAGTGTGGGATGTGGTAGGAATAAAAAATCGGTTGAGCAATATTATTTCTAAAGGAAATTACGATTTTATTTTTTGCCTATTACCGACTCCTGAAACTCATGGCCATCATAAAGGTGCTACGATTTTAGCCTTGCAAACTGTAAGCGAATTAAAGATCGATAAAAAACCAATTATCCTTGCAGCAACGGTGAGTAGTATTGGAGATACCTCTGTAACTAAATTTAATGGACTTGAAAAATTCCCTCTTACTATTGTTACGAAAGCAGCTTCAACTTATTCGTTCGACAGAACAACATCGTTCGGTTTTAAAAAAGCATTGAATTATAAGATAATCGTAAACTGGGAAATTGTTGAACATAAATCGCAAGGATCTATGCAAACGTACCTGAACAAAGGTGATTACGAAAATTTTTGGTACTTTGACATGAATGGCGATGAAGGAATAAAGAAAACTGAAATCTTGTTTGAAAAACTAAAACTTCCAAGAGAAAAATAATCACTGTTCAAATAATATTTGAAAATAAAAAGGTCTGCAAATAATATTTGCAGACCTTTTTATTTATTCTGAGTTTTAATTAAAATCGATAACCTA
>JANLPR010000156.1:0-2368 GCA_031367345.1 Bacteroidota bacterium
CAATTTATTGTTCCAAATAAATTAATTCAATGATTGACGCAGCAGTTTATTTTCTAGTTTAAAAAAATATTGAAGATGATCAATTATTCTTACCGTCTGTTTTTATACCAGTGCTTGAAAACGATTTTTTAGAGTCGACTATTTATTCTCCGGTTCACACGAAGTTGCGAAGCGCTCGGCAATGATTTATTCTTTTCTCGGCTCATATAAAATGAACGATGTAAATCTGAAAGAGTATTTAGCTGATTTTTTACTTCGTTTACACATTACAAAAAAATTCGAACTGAAAGGCTGGCTGCCTTCGATTTCGAAAAAGGTAGTAAGGAATTTAATTATTTTATTTTTGGAGAATTTGATTCAGCGGAGGAATACGGATCTTCGGCACCAGAGAGCGGTTTGTTTGCTCTGTCTGTGAGAGCTTGCGGTAGGCCGGCCACGATCATTTTAATAGCATGTATAATTTTATTTATTTTTTTAACATCAAGGCACACATGTACTTCACTGGAGGGATACAGTGAACTGCTGAAAGATGTAAACTCTTTTGATAAATCACTGATGGAAAAAGTCGCACTCATAAAGCAACTCGACAAAAAAGAAAAAACTGCATTTCATGTAGTGCTCGATGCCTTCATCGGCAAGAAATATTAAAAGATGTATTGAGTGAGGCGTTGTTGGGAGCGGAGTAGTTTCTGTTGTCCACAATACTTCACTTTTTCAGTTTTAAGGTAATTGTTTGGCCACTAAACTCTTTCAATGCTTCTAAACATGTAGATATCTTTTTGCTCCAATCGACTTGTTCCGTAGTATTAATGGAATGATTGGTTTTCAAATCGTACTCATCCTGATAAGAATTATATTGCGCATAAAGCATCTTGAATGTAGACCTTATTGTTTCTAAAAGCTCCATATAGCTTAGTGAATCATTAAGAACGCTTACTTCCTTTCTAAATTTCCTGGCAAATATTTCGGCTATATCAAAGTGTAATTGCTCATGAGCCAAACCGTAATTGCTTGTATCATTTGGATTATACCAAGATTCAAACGTGTTAAATTTTGCTTCAATTATAATGCGTATGCTGTCCTCATTCAAAAGTGATGGTGAATAATCAAAGTCAACATTGCTTGCCGCTCCGCTAGTTGTACGTTTATTAAATTTATTTTTAAAATCCGTCCATTGAAGTTTTTCACCATTATTCCAAACCTTAATGACTTCTCCATTACTCAATAAGCCAAATAATACAGAAAAGATAATTGCACTTAATTTCATAATCACTTATTTTTTCTGAACTGTTTTTGTTCCTTCATATTGAAACCCGAATGCAGAATCTGTATTGCCTGCTGAATTATTTTTCAATTTTTGAATTAGCACATTTGCTTTCGGAAACTTTTCTTGAAGGGCTTCTCTAATTCCTGATGCACTTTTATCGTAAACATCTGCACTGATGGCAATAGTTATCGTTTTTACATCTTCAGCTGTCTGGTTAAATTCTCCTTGTTTAACGTTAATTGTTCTCTCAATCGTTGTGATAAAACCATCAGTTCTTTCTTGTTCGCTTTTGCCATACTTTTTCCAGCTATCCAACGATCCTCCAAATCCAGTACTTGGTGTAATTATTTTGGGCTCGAACTTTATATCTGAAAGACTTAAGTTCTCCGCATACCAATATCCTTCGAATCCATTTTTTCCTTCCGGACTCATGCCTTTAGATTCAGGATGGGCTGGATCTTTATATGGTGTATAGACGTAAGTGAAGCCAGGCTTGGGTGCTTGACCTTGCTCTCCGTTAGTTTTATTCCATAGTTGCACTTGAAGATACATCGAATTAGTAACCGCTACAGCGGTTCCCGTTGCATTGGTTTTTTTATCAATCCACTTTCCATCTGTGGCGCTGTAGCCCTCTAACCCATCGATATCAATATTTCGGATAGGGCTATTATTTGCGAACTGATAGGGCGTTAGTTCGGGATATTTTTTCGTCAACGGGTCAATAGAGGTGAATCTCACTAACCGAGGATCGTAACCTCTAAACTTAAAGTCTATACTATTTGTGCTTCCTTTTACTTCATCATCCTTTTCCTGCCCATTAAAACCAAACCGATAATCCTCCGGCTGGTAACTCCTCCCCGGCATCAACATACCAAAGGCATAGTAATTACTTGCACTTAATAATTCTGCGTGCAAGTTTACCTTTGACAGCGTAGTAGAATTTGTTGTAGATGATCGCGCCAATGAATAGCAATATAAAGAATCAGACTCTTGTTCGTTGATTGCTGGCACTAACTAGTATGTTGGTTGAGCAAACAACAATCTCATCGAAGTGTTACCATATAGAATACTAATACGTTTCATTCGGTTGCTGGCATTATC
>JANLPR010000176.1:0-19553 GCA_031367345.1 Bacteroidota bacterium
AAAACGCCCCGCAAGTCATTGACCTACAGGGCGTTAATTTCTCAAAATGTTGTCCGACCAGGATTCGAACCTGGAAAGGCAGAATCAAAATCTGCAGTGTTGCCATTACACCATCGGACAGTTTTGGGACGGCAAAAGTAATGATTAGAATCAGTTTTACAAACAAAATTTCTAAAAATCACTCATCCACTCTAGATAAGAACGTCTAAGAATAGGTCAAAATCGACTAGTATTTAATTCTTCCCGGCCGTCAAATAAATGTCCCAGCAATCGTCCAAATTTTCTTTCTGTAAAAAGAAATGCTTTGTGGTAATCGCAGTAGTTTGGTCGACTTTGGCTTTCAACTTATTGCGCATCAAACTAGTCACTAAATTATACGGCTTTGCCAGCCATGCCGATGGTAGTCGTTGGTGTAATTTGAAAATATCCCACTTAAGAATCATACGCACAAATTTTCCGTTCTCTTCGTAGTATTTATTTACTTCATCATTTCCATTCAACCCTTGCAAATTGAAATTTTCGGTTAATGAATTTATCTCTCCTTTGATCTCATCAAATGTATATTCGTGAATGTGAAAAGGATTTCGTGCCAACGATTTTTTTACATTGGGTGTAGTCACCATCATTTTTCCGCCGGGCTTCAACACCCGTAGACATTCTTTCATAAATTCTTTTCGCTTTTCAATGTGTTCAATAAATTGAAATGCCGTTACTACATCAAATGAATTATCTTCAAATGGAAGCGGAGGAATTTCTGAACGTTGAAATGAAAGATTTTTTATTTCGGAATATCTTTTTTTATTTTCATCGATCGTCGATTGATCGTAGTCGAGTCCGATTATTTGCGAAGCGGAATTAGCCATCAAGGCCGTTCCGTAAGCGAGACCGCAACCAACATCCAATACTTTTTTACCTGTAATAGTATTTTTAGCATATTCGTACGCATACTGACAACGTTGGTATGTTACATTGTTGGCTTCGTCGTGATGTGCGCGTTCGTGTGAACTCATAGTTGTATTTTTAAGAGCGTCAAATGTAAGTATTTTCAATTTCTAACAACAATAGTTTTGTTTAAATTGAAGGTGTAAAAATGAATTAGTTCCTCATTTAAATGAAAAAGGCACCGAAAATTCGATGCCTTTTTATTATTCATATAGTATTTCATCTATTCAGAACCATTCGTTTTGTTTCTGATCCTTTAGACGAAATAAATTTCAAGAAATACATTCCATTCGATTGAGTGGAAAGATCAATCAACGTTATTGCATTTGCAGATATTATTTTCGTATTAATTGTTTTTCCAAGAAGGTCACAAATTTCAATTATCATTTCTTCGTCATTCGAATTTTCAATGTTCACTATTCCACTCGATGGATTCGGAAATAATTTGATGTTGTGAATAACACTCGTTGTTGTTATTCCGTTTGGTAAAGCACATGACATTTCTGCTTGCCATCCTCCTCCGGTAACTCCTCCGTCAGAATGAAATTTAAATGTAAGCGCTCCGGTGTTATGTGTCGAAGTAATTATTCCCGGTGAATTGGTTCCACAAAATGTTCCTAGTAATAGTCCGGTGGTTGTTGGCCCATTATAAATTTTAAGATCATCATAACCGCAATTAACATCGTCTTCGACATCGAAAAAACTAAAATCTGCTTTTACAAATTGTCCCGGTGTCGATGGCATAAATGTTTTTGTGAAATCGGTGTTGTCGTTATAATTAGCTGTTCCGCCTTCATCATAAAATACTGCTGAACATGTAGTAGAAACCTGATTATCCATTAACACAATTACTCCAACAATAATTGATCGTGTAATGTAAATTGAATCACTTCCGTCAGTTAAATAAAATCTCAATTGAATTTCTGTTCCTATCGGAGCTGAGGTGTCGATGCTTACATTGAATTGCGATAAAATTGTTTGCGAAGAATTTATTACTCCTATGTTGAGAGTAGGTGTATTAATAGTGATGTAAGCCGCGCCTGCACCCATTGCTACGCAAGTGAATGTTGCATTCGCAGAATTTATTTGTCCGTTGTTCATTGCATTCAAATTCAGATCGCCTGTTTCTCCTGGCTCTAAAAATCCGTTTGCGTTATTGTCGTTTGATATATTTAAATATGAAATATTCAACGAAGCAGCCGGAGCCCCTAAACCTAATTTGTAATTCATTACTTGAGCAGTGTTCCCAATGTCCCATACGTGCAAACCACTCGGATCGCTATTGTAAAAAGCAGAATTTGGAATTGTATTTTCGCTAAACTCATTATTAAATCCTGATTTGAAACAAGCTCCGGTGTGATCGTAGATGTCGTTATTCGCATGATCTAAATAAACTTCATGATGTAGTGTTTGATTGTCGCCATGCCTATCAATGTGCCAGATCGTTAATCCTTCATCATCAATAAAAGTACTTCGACCTGTTTTCAGCCTGTTCTCCAAAAGAAAAAATTCATTTGTATCATTGATATTTGTGTATCGATAACATGTGAGCGAGTTAGCTGTATCGGAATTAATTCCGTTGAAATTAGTTACATCAACTACATTTTTCCATCCGCTATTTGCAAGGAACATCGGATTTGGAATTGTCGGATTATAATAATCACCATACCAACACATCAAATCGAATGAACCAATTCCATCAGGTCCTGTTGTATTATCGTACTTATATGTATCCGGCCATCTGCAAATCATGTGACCATTTTCGTGTGCAACTACAGCAAGTTGAAGCGGACTGTTGGCAGGCGAGCAGTTGTAATCGTTTGATGTTACACCGTCGGCAGAAAACCCGGTATAGTTTCCTTTGTGATGCCACATACCTTGTGCCCATGTAGGAGGATTGCCGGTGTACATTAAATTAATTGCTTTGATGGAATTGTCGCTGTTCAATGAAAGCGTAGAAAAATCAAATCCAAGCGAATCGATCCAACGCATGGCAAGACCCAAAATTTGTTGCGCACCTTGTGCATACGGCATAGCGTCATAATCGGCAAACGTTAGCGGTGCTCTGAAATAACCATATACAATATTTTGATAATCGACAATTCCGCCTGAGATGTCTGAGTAGAATCTGCGAAGCGAACCATTGTTTCCATAGTTAGAATAATTCATGTCGTTACAAAAATCGATAAACTCATTGATTGGAACAATTGCAGGTTCATCAGAAAAATCGACTACGATACATAGACCACGAATAGAACCCGACACCGGATAGAAAGGTGTGCCAGTAATTTCATCTGACCCGGACGAACTATTTTTCTGTGATGAGCGATCAGTTCCTCCACTCAACATACTTTTATTTTCGTTTATTTTTTCTAATCTTGATTTGTAATTTATGTCAATGTGTTTTTTAAAAGATAAAACAGTTGGAGGGGTGTTGATCGAATTTACTTTCGATGTATAAATAATTCCGCTGCTCAGAAGTTCTTTTTCATCGGGAGAAAGTTTTGCATAGCAAATTGTGTTCGATGTTTTATCACGAATTAATGTGTAGCCATCGAGACCTTCGGCACGCATGTAATATTCCGTTCCAAAAAGTTTTAAATCGACAAAAGTGCCATCGCCTTGTTTGAACTGCATTACTTTTCCTTGAAAAGGAGAGGCGATAGTGAGTGTGCTTTTAATTAAAAGCAATAGGAGTAGTAATTTTTTCACGAGCTTAATTTTGGTTCAGAAAGGTAAGAGAAAAGTGTTACTATTTTCCATCAATCAAATTGTGATTTTTTGGAAAAAAGGGAGAATTGAAAAAGGTAGTTCACCAATAGTAGCGCAAAAACGAAAAATTATTGAGTTAGTTTTTCATTCAAGGGAATAGGTAGGGGGAATTAGTGGAAAAGAATTTGAATGGTATTTCAAACTGTATAAAAAAATAATTTGAAATTCTATCTACTTTATGTTCTGCCTTTTTTATTGCTTCAAATTGTGATGATCTTTAGGTTTAAAAATTTATCTGGAACAAACCCATACAACCGTAATCAAAAATTAAATTGATTGCTCTTTCATTTTCTAGAACAGTAAAATATTTTCTATATCGTTTACTTTTGATTTAAACTTTTTGACTTTATCCATTTCTTTGCCATTGCTAAAATTGTTTGAAGTTCGAAAGGTTTAATAATATAATCATCGGCACCTAGTTCGAGAGCTTTTGTTCTATCAACGTTTTCTGAATTTGATGTGCTAAAAATAAATGGAATCTCATGAGTTTTCTTCAATTCTAAAATCAACTGTAAAACTTCATAACCATCCATCGCTGGCATTTTTGTGTCGCAAATAATTAAATTAGGAATATTTTTGTTAGCCAGCTCTATTCCTTTTTTACCGTTAGTAGCTGTAAGTATTTTGTAGCCTTCCATTTCAAAATATTCTGTCAAATTTTCAAGTATTGTGAGATTGTCTTCAATTAATAAGATGGTTGCCATTATCTCCAATTTTAGTAAGAATTGATTTCTTCTCAAATCTGGCTTTTATTTAAAACAATGTTGTTATATAATTGAATAAAGAAGTTGCATCATTCACACATCTAATAGCATTGTGGTTAATTTTTTAGAAAGTTTGGTGTTATTGCAATTGCTTTTATATGGTGCATTTCCTCAACAGGTTGGATTTGGCGATTGCTTTCTTACTTTTGGTACTCTAGAATCAATAATTTGGGATTCTTTTTCCTGAAGAAGGCTTATGAAGGTTCTTGTTTTATTTTATCAATGCAATTTTTAACGCTTCTGCTTTGGCTCTTCCTGCTTTATAGTTTTGATCTAAAGAAATTGCTTTGTCAAGGTATTCAATTGATTGAACTTTGTATTTTTTATTTTGTCTTTGCTTTGCCCAAGCCCAGTATGTAAAACTCATTACTCTCCAATTGGCATATTCACTGTTCTTGTTTTGTTTGTCAATTATGGATTGAAAGTCCTGATTTGCAAACTTTCTTTTTGTAATGAAAAACCAAGGTAAATTTTCTGCCACACTTCCTCTTAAAAATTCAGGTAAATATGAAACAGTAGAATACCGATTAACTGCATCATCAAATAAAGTAAATGCTTCACCTAATAATTTCAATTTTTTTGTTTCTGCGCCTACCAATGATAAAGCCGATGCCCTATAGGATGCAATGAATGGATATAATTCTTTTGAAGTGCTATTTGAATTAAAAAGGTCACTTAATATATCAAAACATTTTTTAGCATAGCCCTTAAATTCAGTCTTAGAAAAAAATGAAAGATTTAACGCTGTTTCATGGTAAATAATACCAAGCCTAACTTTATTTATCTCATTTGGATTTTGTTTGTAATTTTCTTCAACTTCTTTGAGTTTAATTTTCAATATGGTGGTGTCAATCATTTCCATTACATCGTCTAATTGTTGCTCATAGTCTTTTACTTTTTTAAAGTCTAACTCTTGGCTTTGAAATGGCGAGTGGTTAATCGGTGTCATTGTTGGCATAATTAAGAAGATTAATAATTGTCTCATTTTTTATTTAATGATTTGATCGGACAAAATTACATCTCAATTATGCTGCAGAACGATGACTTAAGTTAAGACTTTAATTTTTTTACTATTCTATTCCTGATGCGACTCAAACTCTCAGGACTCACGCCTAAAAAATTGGCAATATATTTCTGAGGAATTCTTTGGAAAAGATCGGGTTGTTTATTAATTAAATTTTGATAACGTTCTTCAGGCTTGTCTGATGAGAGTGACATTGCAATTTCTGTTGCTCGTTGCGCCACTTGTTCGGCCATTATTCTACCAAAAGTTTCATATTTATTGCATTTGTTGTATAAATTAAAAAGATTTTCTTTTTTTATAAGAAATATAGTTGTGTCTTCCATGGCCTGCAAATTCATTATGCAAGCAGTGTTATTTGTAAAACTTTGGAAGTCTGTTACCCAAGAGTTTTCGAATGAAATATCACAAGTTTTTTCACTACCGGCTTTAATATGAAAATGTCTGATAGTTCCCTCGGAAATAAAACCAATGAAGTTGCATATTTTTCCATTTTGCAATAGAAAATCTTTTTTATTTAATTTTTTAATTTCAAAATAATGGTCAATAAGTTTAAGTTCTTCTTCTGTTAAAGGAACTGTTGCTTTGCAATATTTTTTGAGTTTGTCGTACATTCTGAAGTTTTTAAAATTACAGCTGACTGTTAATTGTTGTTGTATCCCTATTTGTTGCCGGATATAAAAATAGTAAAATAAGATGAATGTAAATTGATGTTATGCCTTTATCCCGATCTATTTTCATGTACTATTGATCGAAAGTAGTAAAGGAGACCTGCAGTAGTTTAATTAACCGTATAAAGCCGGTATGCCTTCTTTGATTGATAATTTATTCTAATCTTCAATTGTCTACTACCATTTAATCGTTTAAATCTAAAGATCTTTTTGAACAACAATTTCAAAAAATCTATAAACGCTAAATGTTTCATTAATTTTTTTTATAATTAAAAATTGAATCGGAGAGATGCTGAATGATTGCTTGGATATTAATCGGTAGATCTTAGAGTTAATTCTGATTTAATTTAAGAATATATTTTTTAATTCTACATTTTAAATATTGACCTTTTCAACAGGCAATTTGTACTTAGTTTTAAATGTATCAATTTTGTTGAACAAATAATCTCTCATTTGGAGAGAGGGCTTTTCTATTATATAGGACATAATAATTCCAATGGAAATTGAAAGTGTGATGTATAAATGTCATGAATTTCGTGTCGTAAGCAAAAATGAAATAGATTATGCATTTAGAATTTAAATGCCACAAGTAAATCGAATACGAGTTCAATCCTATAAAGCCAACCGGATTAATTAGTATTTTAAAATGAGACAACCTTCTATTTTTAAAATATCCATCAATATTTAATGCTAACAACACTAGAATTGAAAACCCTATATTTACTAGTGTAAGTCCTACTGTATTCATAAAAAAACTTCCGGCATTCCAGTAAAATCCAGGAGCTATTAGTAAAACACTAATGCAGATTAGGATCCATTTTCTTTTTAAAAAGATAACATTAAAATTTGTAAAGTTTAATATGTATGACAAAAGAACGCCAAGCACTATTCCATCTGATCTTAGATGGGTTTGAACGAAACTAAAGAACTCTTCATTTCTATGCGGATAGGATACATAAAATCTTAAAACAAAACTTAGAGCTAAGAGAAGTACTAGAGAAGTAATAATAATATTCCGGTTTTCTAAAATTGTTTGCGCGTAACCACTAAAAGTGTAAGAGAAAATAGCAGGTAAAATTGTTCTTCAACGGCCAGAGACCAAGTGTGAAGCCAAATACTTGGGAAATAACTTTGCAAATAGAGTACTTCGGATAATAAGCGATACCATTCAACTGTTGAATTGTTAATAGAAATTTGAATATTAATGTTGCTAAAAGAAAGAAATAGAAGGGAGGAAATATTTTGAAAGCTCTTCTAGCTAAAAACCGCTTAACTCTTATTTCTTTATTTTTCTTATATTCATTAAATAGTAAATTTGAAATTAGGAAACCGCTTTATACAAAAAATAAATCAACTCCTAACCAACCAAAATATTTTAGAATGTTATTATCTAAATCACTGTGCCGAAATAACATAAAAATTATATTTATACCTCTTACTAGATCTAAATCTATTTTTCTGATTTAGTAAAAATATTTACATCTTAGTAATTCATTTTTGTATTTATTTTACGTGTGACGATTGCTTTTCGAGAATGGTTTTCAAAGTTGACAAGCTACTATTCATGTCTTTTGCAATATGTTTTTCCATTATTGGTATCATAATATTCAACGGATAATTAAGAAAGCCGGAATTGCTCCACGATACTTTTGTTTGATTAACGGATATAGATTCTGTTTCCATAATTATATGTCCAATAGCTTTCATAGGTTTTACAAAACGAATTTCCATTTCTATTCTTTTTCCTTCATCTATTTTCATTATCTCTTTTTGTCCTTCACCGGCATTTTTATTACCACACCAGGAGTAAATGAATCCTACTGTTCCGTCTATTCCTTTGAATTCATTTATCCTATCCGGATCGGCCATTGCATTTTTGTTGAACGTCTCTTGATTTTTGATCAACTTTACATAGTCAAATATTCTTTGTCGAGGAGCATTGATGATAATATCGGATTTTGCATAATGATTCTTCTTCATGAAAAGCGCAAAGATTAAAATCAAAGCAAGAATGCACGGTATTACGAGTAGGATTGTGGTTAGGATGTTCATGTTATTATTTGGTCTTGTACTAAAATAGGTTTATACAAATCTATCAAAAAATGACAAAGAATCAAGTATAATATAAATTGGATATTTTCAATTTGTGAGTAAATTATAAAACAAATTTGGTAAAGTAATTATTTTTAATTCATCTTAAATAAAGTAACAAAAAGAATGTTTTGATTTTGCGTCGTCAAAATATAGTGCATTGTTTACAATAAATGGGAAAGTTTGTATAATTAATGATACACTAAATTGCTATTGTTTGAATAATCATTATAATTAACTTAACTTACATTATAATTTAAACTTGATCCAATTCTTCCATTAAAGCTTTACGGTGCGGATATTGAATCCTGAAATCGGCAATTATTTTTTCTACATATTTTCTACCGCCCAATTTTATCATTCTACGTAAATATTTGCATGCAGTCCGGTAATGGATTCTTCCTGTACTGTTTATCATTTGTATAATAATAACGTCAGAATAAAGTTGTATCAATTCATCTGAATAATCTTTTGATAGAAATTTTTCGTAGTTTTCAATATAGTTTAATGAGGGGTTTTGTTTAATAAGTTCAAGTAATCTTCCCCACCATTCTTCTGTGATAAATATTTTAGCAACCGAATCAAAATTAAACCAATTATTTGTAGCGGAGATGTCTGTGATTATATTTTCTACAAAGGAGTTCCAAATATTTGCCTTAACAGTGTTTTTCAAAAGATGGTAATAATCCTGTTCTTGTCTAAAATTATTAATAAAAAGTAAACGTGCATATTCAATAATCTTTTCTTTATCCTTTTCTGCTTGGGCAATCTGCAGCAACCAGTCATACCATTCCAATGCTAAACCCGGTTTATTCTCTTCATCAGATTTTATTCCATCTTTTGCTAAGGAAATTGCTTTTTTATACTTTTTATTTTTTAATTCTTTTTCAATGGCCTCACGTCTTAAGCTAGGGTTTGAAATATTTTTCAAAATGAATTTATCTGCCTCTTTTTCACCTTTCGTTTTTTTGATGATAGAGTATTGTATAATTTGAGCTTCTTCATTTTCATATTCAGAATTATTCACTTTATTAATACAAGTAATTATTTGTTGAGCTTCTTCTTCGCTGATAAAAATTTCTGAAGCAATTTGCATTACGCCTATATGCCAATCCCATCCTGAATAAATTTGCTTTTCAAAAGAAGATAAACAATACTCAAATAATTGCGTTCGTATTTCTTCTGGTAATTTTTCTCTAGCAATATTTAATAACATTTCAAATGATATTGTTATGTTTCCGCTAATATCGGCATTGCTATCGTCAGCAAATTGAAGAGCTTCGGTCATTTCTTCCATAACAGCTGTACAAATGAAAATGGCACTCCTGAAATTTTTGTTTGCAAATTGTTGTTGTGCAGAAGTTAGAAATGCACGAATGGTTTTTCCAACACTTCGAATTTGATTCCAATGAATAAATCCTTCTCTCCCTGCTGCGGTTCGCAGAATAGATCTCACCTGCTTCGCATAAAGTTCTTTTGACTCACTAGCGTTTTTATGGGAAAAAGTGGACAGAAAAATGTTTCTGAAAGGAGGATTGTGTTCAGATTTTTCAAGAATAAAAGATTTTAGCTCATCGTGTGTAATTTTTTCAAGCACTTCATTTACCTGCTCTCTAATGGTTTTCTTTTTTACTTTTTTGGTGGTATTTATTTGTTTGTTTTTATGAACAGGAATATTTTTTTGTTTTAACTCTAATACATCCTGTTGTAAGTAAAACAGAACGCCTACTACATGTTTACAAATAGGGCCAAAATCGTAAGGGCAGGAGCAAACATGTTCTATAACGGTTTCGTTTTTTATTTTTAATTCAACTGTATATTCATCAGAACCTGTTACTATAGCTTCATAAATGCCCTGTGTAATTTCTTCAGGTTCGCTTACGTAGCCATTTTTAAAATACGATAAACCTCTTTTTAAAATGGTTTCATCAACGTATAGTTCAAACTGATTTAAAGGGATTTGCATTATTTAGCTGTTTAATATTTCTTCCATTTTATTATAATCATTTTTCAAAAGTTCTAGAATCTTGTTTTATAGATTCCGTAATTTATTTCTGATGTGTGTAATTTTTAGCGTAAGTTATTTTCGGTTGATTCATGTAGGAATTGGTACTGAAATAAAATTAAGAATTGGAATAGTTGATCATAATTTGAGAATTCAAAAATAATATTTATTTTTCAAATTACATTGCTAAGCTATCTCAATTTTCAATTGTTTAATTATAAAATGAACCAATTTATTACATGTGACTTAATTTAGCAAGGTAGTTCTTTTTGTCACAATCAAATTAATGGACGACATTCTATCATTAAACAATTTTTTCTCAGCTAAAGATGAAAGATTTTTTTGAGTAGGTATGTCGTCATGCTAATATGCCTAAACATCACAAAGTTAGCCAATTCCCTCCTTCAAATCCAAATCATTTGTCAATATACTAAACTTAGCAATTAGTTTTTTAATTACAATATTTTTTTCGAATCTAAAAAGTGATATTCGAGTTGAGGAAAATGGAATGGCTTTTAGCAATTGTTTATGCCGGATATCCTGTACCATATTTTCCGGGATAAGAACCACTACTTAGTTAAAGCGGTCTGGTGAAAATATGCAACAAGTTCCTCAATGAGTATTTACTCTTCTAAGGATTTAGCCAACATATTGTCGGCCATGTTTCACCGGTTATTATTAGAAGCAATTTGCATTCTTTTCAAACTTTACTTGCAGCATCCTACCTAGGTAATATCAGACTGCTTATTGGAGGTTATGCCCCCAAGTAGTGAAAAGGTGAATGGGCTTAATGATGCTCAGAAAAACACCATGCTGCACACTGGCCTGACCGCGTTTTTTCCGATCATCAACAAGCTAACAACATCAAACTTTTTTTTAGAATAAAATGTGAGCAGAAGAAAGATAGTTTCGAAAATGTTTGGTGGGGTTGTTAGAATGGAATTTATGTTAGGTGTTCGCCTAGCTGTTGATACGAAGCACAACTGCCTGAGGTCCGTAGTCAGTGTGTTCATGGCGATTACATTAAAGGGTCAAGTTTGCTCACTGACTTACTCGCACTGTCGTGTGTATTGGCTTGCAAGCACTTTTTATTTTTTCTGAGGTGGGGTTGTGCGTTGTGAAAAAATATAATGTGCTTGCAAAAGTGTTGGCGTTCTGTGTTGTGTTGTTCATTCTTCCTCAGTGTTTTTCATTTTCATAAGCAAAGTATAAGCTCCTTTGGTTACGAATGTTTTGTTGGTTGCGTCAAAGTTGTCGGGAAAAACTATTTGTGTGAAACCGTTTTCGGAATTGGAAGTTGTTACTTCCTGCATCTGATATTTTTTGCTTTCGCTTTCTGTGAACACAAATTGCTTTCCTTCAAAACGAACAATGGCTTCAGTTGGAATTACCAATGCGTTGGTGCTCTGCACTTCAATTTCTGCATTCATAAACATTCCGGGGATGAGGGTTTTGTCGTATTGCTCAAAGTGGCAATGCACTTCTATGCTTCGGTCCTTGGTTAAATCTTTTCCAACCAAAATTATTTCACAAGGATATTTTTTTGCTGCGTTGTTGTTGGTGTATGCCATTAGTTTTTGTCCTATGAAAAGTTTGTCAATGTCTTTTTCAAAAATATTGAGTGCAAGATGTATGTCGGTTGGATTTACTAATTCAAAAAGTATATCGGATGGATTGGCATATTTGCCGATGTTCATGTTTACATGAGAAACATAACCGTCAATAGGTGAGGTGATGTTGATGCTTCTAGACAAATTATTTTCTGTCAATGTTTCGGGATTGATGCCGATTAGTTTAAGTTTTTCACTTAATGATTTTACTAAAACTTTTTGTGTGGTGAATTCAACTTTTGCTTGCTGAAAAACTTTGTCACTTGCTGCTTTGCTTTTGTTCAATTCCTCTTGTCGGTTAAATTCCTCTTCTGCAAAAATAAATTTTGCTTTTGCTGTTAGATATTCTTGTTGAAGTGTGATGTATTGCTGGTCTTCCATTACTGCAAGCACTTCGCCTTTGCTGATGTGCATACCTGCAAGAAGTTTTGTTGACTTTAAATATCCACCTAATGGTACGCTGATTGAAACCATGTTTTGAGGTGGCACATCAATACTTCCGTTTACTTTTAGCAGTGATGAAATGCTCCGTTGCTCAATCTTTCCTGTTTCAATTTTAGAATTTTTGAGCTGTGCATCGGTGAGTTCTACTTCGTTTTCGCTTGTTCTTTCTTTGGTTGTAGTGGTTTCAGTTTTCTTGTTTCCGCAAGATGTTAGGATTGAAAATGCAATTGCTATAATGATATATTTTCTCATGATTGAAATTTATTTAGTTGTTTTTAAATTTTGAATTGAAGATTTGAATGAAGGTTTGAAAATTAAAATAGCAGTTATAGCAAATATTAAAGTGAGTAAACCGCCATATAGGAAATCGGAATTTGGGAATGTAGTTCCTACATATCCTGCAACGGGATATGCAATTGCCCACCATAAATGTGAAAAGGCAAAGTGAGAACCGTAAACTTTTCCTTGGTCTGCCGAAGCAATGTTTTCGGCAATTAAAGTTTCGGATGGCATTTCAGCTAAACTTTGTCCTAAGCCAGCGAATAGCCATAAGAAAATCATGGCAGGGTAAGGAACATAATTAGTGAAACAGATTGTAACGCCTAACAGGAACGCACCGCTAATCAGCGAAACATTTCTTGTTTTTGATTTGTCTAAACTACCTGCAACAAATGCCGCTATTGCTGCACCGAAACCGAAAGCAGCCATTACCCAACCGTAGTATTTATTGTCTAAGTGCAAACCGTTTTTTATGTGGCTGATGGTGTTTACTAAAATCATTGCCCCTGCAATGGCTGATACAAATTCAATGCTTAATGCAAAACGCAAAATTTTATTTCCGAATAATAAACGAATACCTTTTATGACATTGCCCCAAGTGTTGTGTTCCTGCCGTGCTTCTGCTGAAACACCTTTTTGAAGTTCTTGTTTTGGTATTGCTAAAATTAAAACAGCCGCAATAACGAATGAAGCAGCATCAACAAAAAAGATTTCTCTTGCACCTAACCATACGGCTACAATACCTGCTAATGCAGGTCCTAAAATACCTAAGAGTTGATAGGTGGCGGTTGATAAGCCAACTGCCTGACGATAATATTTACCTTCAATTACCTGCGGAATAACGGTACGGTATGTTGGTGTGAAAAAAGCATTGAATACATTGAGCAAAAACACCAAAACATAAATTTGCCATTCTTCAGTAATGAACGGAAGGCAAGCAATAATTGCCATACGAATAAAGTGTGTGATGTATAAAATTTTCTTTCGGTCAACTTTATCTGCCAACACACCAGCGAATGGAGAGAAAATAATAAAGGCAGTTACTCTTAATGTAAGTGCGGTTGCAAGAATTACGGGTGAATTGTTTTTATCTAACTGGTAAGCCAACAATGCCAACCCAACCCAAGTAAAAGCATCGCCAATTAAACTGATGGTTTGTGCTAAATAAAGTTTTGCGAAAACTTTATTTTTTAATGCTTGAAAGGGTTCAAGCATAGTTTGTGAAAAAGTTTTTTTCTTATCCTCTGACATGATTGAAATTTATTTAGAAGTTAAGTAATGGAGTTGAATGATTGTTTGATTTAATTCTTTTACTGCATCGGTGTAACTGCTTTGAATACTGGTTGCATTGTTGATTAGCATTGTCCATTCCAAATAATTGATGTCGCCATTTGAAAATTGTTGGTTGGCGGTTTTGGTAATGGTGTTTGCATTTTGCAAAGCTGTGTCCTCAAAATATTTTACGGTTTTCAGTTGCGTTTGATAATTCTTAAACGCTGTTTCATATTCTGTTTTCAAAGTTTGCAAACCCAACTGATAATTATTTTCGGAAATGAGTTGCAAAGTTTTTCCTGATTTTATTTTTGCCATTTGCGAACCAAAAAACAAAGGCACTCCAATACCAAATTGAACTGCACTGAACCGTGTTGATTTTGTGTAAAGCAAATTGTCTGCTCCTGTTCCCTGAATGCTTTGGTTGTAATATCCAAGATGCAAGTCGGGAAACAGTTTTGATTTTTGCAACTGTGTGTTGACTAAGGAAATTTGTTTTTGCTGTTGCAAAACTTTTAGTTTCGGATGATTGCTGATTGAAGAAGTGTCAAGTGTTGCAGTGAAAATCATTTTAGGATTTTCTGTTTGCGGTGTGTAAACGGTTTGTGTATTCAGCAATAATTGAAATTGCAGTTGCATAATTTCAATATCGTTTTTCAATTGGTTTAGTTGAATTTCGATTTGTCCTCGTTGTGTTTCGGCTGTGGTTTTTTCTAATACATTGGTTTCACCTTTAGCGAAACGCAAGTTTGATTTTTCTAAAAATGAAATATAGGTACTATCATTGTGCAACAAGATGGTTTTCTTTTCGTCTAAATAAAGTAGCAAGTAAAAAACTTCGCTAACTTGTTTTTTCAACTCTGCTTCTTTTACTGCAATGTTTAATACACTGCTTTTGTAAGTTTGGTTTTGCAATGATTTTTGTTTTGCATACACCAATGGAAAAGTGATTGATTGGAAAATTCCAAACTTGGTGTCTTTGTAAAAAGAATTGATTTGTCCGTATTCGCCAGTGAAGTTTGTTTGCGGGATGTCAACTGTTGCAGCTTTTAATTTCATTTGATATTCTGCATCCAGGATTTCATTCTTAACTAACAAATTATTTTTCAGTGCTGTGTCAATTGCAGATTGCAAATTGATGGGTTGTTGTCCGTTTGCATTTTGAAAAGAAAAAACTGTGAGCAATAAAATTGTTACAATCACTTTTGAATTTCCGTTAGTGGAATTTTTGTTTCCGATTTTCTCAAACAAAATATACAGGACTGGCAAAACAAAAAGTGTAAGAAAGGTTGCTAATAAAAGTCCACCGATTACAACAGTTGCTAAAGGTCTTTGTACTTCTGCGCCTGCACCATTACTTAATGCCATTGGTAAAAAACCAAGTGATGCAACAAATGCTGTCATTAGTACTGGTCGTAAACGGTGTTTTGTTCCCTGCAAAACAATTTGTTTTGTATCGGTTTCTCCTTCGGCTTTTATTCGGTTGAACTCTGATAACAAAACAATTCCGTTTAATACTGCAACTCCAAACAATGCAATGAAACCAACTCCTGCACTGATGCTGAAAGGCATTCCACGAAGTGCTAAAAATAAAATTCCACCAATGGCGGAAAGTGGAATTGCTGAATATATAAGTAACCCTTGTTTGATTGAACCGAAAGCAAAAAAGAGAAAAAGAAAAATCAAGAGCAATGAAAGCGGAACTGCAATTGACAATCTTTTTTTCGCTGCAATTAAATTTTCAAATGCTCCACCGTAAGTTACATAATAGCCCGTTGGCAAATGCAAATCGGTTTTAATTTTTGCTTCCAAATCATTTACAATACTTTGAACATCTCTGCCTTTTACATTGAATCCGACAAGGATTCTGCGCTTGGCATCTTCTCTTTGAATTTGACTTACACTTTCTTTAATAGAAACATCAGCAACTTGGTAGAGTGGAATTTGCGTTCCGTTGTTAGTTGGTATTAAAAGATTTTGCACATCTTCTAAATTCATCCGCTGTTCACCAGCAAGACGAACCACTAAATCAAAACGCTTTTCATCTTCGTAAACCAAACCGCTACTTTGCCCTGCAAATGCGGTGTTCACCACTTTGTTGATGTCCTGAATATTCAAACCATATTGTGCAATCATGTTTCGTTTGTAGGTTATAATGAGTTGTGGCAAACCGTCTATCGGTTCTACATAAATATTTTCCGCTCCTTCTATTTTACTTGCAACATCACCCAACAGTTTTGAATATTTTGAAAGTGTATCTAAATTTTCTCCGAAGATTTTGCAAACAACATCTTGCTTTGCACCTGTCATTAATTCATTGAAACGCATAGCAACTGGAAATTGAAAACTGTAAGTAACGCCTGGCACATCTTTCAATGTCTCACTCATTTTTTCTGAAAGTTCGTCCCACGAATTTGCAGAAGTCCATTCGGATTTGTCTTTCAAAATAATCATCATGTCCGATGCTTCCATTGGCATGGGGTCGGTGGGAATTTCTCCGCTTCCTGTTTTGCCAACAATTTTTTCTATTTCTGGAAACTTCACTAATAAAATATGTGCTGATTTCATTATCGCTTCGGATGATGTGGTGATGTTGCTTCCTATAAGCACTCTCGTTTCAACTGCAAAATCTCCTTCAGGTAATTCTGGAATAAATTCACCACCTAATTTAGAGAAAACAAAAACTGAAATCACGAAAAGTGAAATTGAAATTCCAATTACAGTTTTCGGAAAATTAAAAACTCTTTGCAAATAATTTTGATGAACATTTATAAAGAAGCTCATCATTCTATCAGAGATATTTTTTTTGTGAGAGACATTTTTGTTGAGAAACAATGCACTCATCATCGGAATATAAGTGAGTGAAAGAATGAATGCTCCCAACAAAGCGAAAGCAACTGTTTGTGCCATTGGCTTAAACATTTTTCCTTCTATTCCTTCAAGCGTAAAAATTGGTAAATAAACAATCAGGATAATTATTTGCCCGAACACTGCACTGTTCATCATTCTACTTGCTGAACGGTTTACTGTATCGTCCATTTCGTTTTGATTTATTTTTGCTAGGTTTCCTAATTTTTTTCCGTGAACAATACTGTGCATCACGGCTTCTACAATAATTACCGCACCGTCCACAATCAAACCGAAATCCAAGGCACCCAAGCTCATGAGGTTTCCGCTAACGCCAAACATATTCATCATGATTACGGCAAACAGCATGGACAAAGGAATTACAGAGGCAACTAAAATTCCTGCACGGAAATTTCCTAAGAACAAAACCAACACAAAAATTACAATCAACGCACCTTCCATTAAATTTTTTGACACTGTGCCGATGGCACTGTTTACCATTTTTGTTCTGTCAAGAAATGGTTCTAACTCTACACCTTCGGGTAAAGTTTTTTGGATTTGAATAATTCTTTCTTTCACATCTGCAATTACTCTGCTGCTGTTGTTGCCTTTCAACATCATCACTACTGCTCCTGCAACTTCGCCTTCATCGTTGTATGTAATTGCTCCGTATCGTGTGGCATTTCCAATTCTTACTTCCGCAACATCACTGATTAATAGCGGTGTTCCGTTTCCTAAGTTTTTTACTACAATGTTTTTGATGTCGTCAATGTTTCCAATCAAACCTTCGGCACGGATATATAAAACCGTTGACGCTTTTTCAATGTATGCTCCGCCTGTGTTTTCATTATTTTTCTCCAATGAAGAAAATACATCGTTGATTGTAATATTATTTGCTTTGAGTGTAGATGGATTGATTGCAATTTCATATTGCTTCACCCTTCCTCCAAAGCTGCTTACATCAGCAACACCTTTCACACTTATCAATTGGCGTTTCACAATCCAATCCTGAATTGTCCGCAATTCGGTTACATCATATTTTGTTTCGTAACCGTGTTTGGGTTTCAACACATACTGATAAATTTCTCCAAGCCCTGTTGTAACGGGTGCTAACTCCGGCGAACCAACACCTTTTGGAATTTGCTGTTCGGCAATTTTCAGTCGTTCCGTTACTTGTTGTCTTGCCCAATAAATGTCTACATCATCATCAAACACTATCGTGATAAGTGAAAGTCCGAACCGTGAGAAACTTCGGATTTCATGTAGTCCCGGAATGTTGCTGCTGGCTTGTTCAATGGGAAAAGTGATGAGCCGTTCAATGTCGGGTGCTCCCAACGAAGGTGCAACGGTTATGACTTGTACTTGGTTGTCGGTGATGTCGGGTACTGCATCAATCGGCAATTTTGTAAACTGGTAACTGCCGTAACCAATAAGGGCTAAAATGAAAAGCCCGATGATGAGTTTGTTCTTTATAGAGAACGAAATTATTTTAGTGAGCATGATTTTACCGTTAATGAAATAAATGAAGAATTGCCCCCGATTTTCGGGAGTAATTATTTTTGTGTTCCAATTTTTATCGGAACACTCATAAATTCATTAACTGAGTTTTGGCGGTTGCCAAATGTTGCTAAGTGCAACAAAAGAAAATACAATCACATTATGTGCAACCAAAACTTTTTCGGAAACCATGTTTGGTTGAGCCAAAGAAAAATTATGTTGGTGATTAAATGCGACAGTGTTGTGCATGGTTGCACAATCATTTGTCTTGAAAGGTAAATTGTCGTGGTGGTGATGGTCGCTGTCGGAATGGTTTTGAGTATCGGAATAATGTTCGTTTAAAAAGTCAGCAAAGGTTTCATCAGGTTCTTGTTCATGATGTTCTAAGAAGTGATGAACCAACATAGGCAATTTCAATAGTTGGTGCAGTTCTGTGTTTGCACCCAGAAAAACAAAAAGAAGTGATATTGCGGCTAATTTTTTCAACGGAGCAAATGTAAGTATTTAAGAGATAGAATTGGCTACGAAGAACGGAGTGCAGTGGGGTAAAATAAAATGACTCGTCCTGAAAAAAGTTTACAGTTTAGTTAGTTTGTCTTGTCCTAAAATAAGTTTACGCAAATCTATCAAAAAATGACTAAGAAAATAGTACAAAAAAAAGGCGGCATTTTACAAAAGAAGAGCAACATTAGATTATCCAAGAGATGCTTGATAAAGGATGCACTAAACGAGAAATTTGGCAAAAGTATACCGGACAGGTGGAGGAACATGGACAACTTCTTCGTTGGATGAAAAAATTTGGATATCTGCATTGGATTCTGCTTTGGCTTTGCCTCTCTTTTTATTTTCCGAAGGATAGCCAAACGACTTTGCCGAAAAATTCGGAACGATACCGTTTGATTAAGCACAACTTGGTACGAAGCACAAAGCTTCATTTAACCACTGAACCGCCAATTTCTTAAACCCGCTGTTATCGGCCGTCATTCTATCTGTCGGCTCGTTTTGTCCTCCATTTACAAATAACTCAACCACCATTTTTCTTTGTGTGTTTGTTTATAAATGTCGAATTTTTTGCATAATGGATAAAGCAAAACAATCACAAAAATCCAAACTGTATAAACTACCCAAAGTGGAAAACCATACCCTTTTAATGTTGGCGTTTCAGTTACCCAATCTTGTAATATCATTATTTTCCAACCAAACCCTGAAAGTTCAGCAAAAATAAGTGCGATAAGATGGATTAGATACAAATGCAAGATGTAATAGAAAAAGGGAACTCTCCCAAAAGTGCTAAAAAAGTCAACAACTTTGCCTTTTAGTTTTTCGACATTTGCCAAA
>JANLPR010000034.1:0-16822 GCA_031367345.1 Bacteroidota bacterium
CTTTATTTTTTGGAGCTACTCTCTTAGTTTCAGGAGCTGAATCATTCTCCGACTTATCATCGCTGTCTGAATTTTCCGGAGCAGCAATGGAAGTTTTAGTTGACTCAACCGATTGCTTATACGATTTGAAAGCTCTAAAAATTGCAGAGGCCGATTCCTCCTGTCCTTTACTACCGGAAAGATATTTTTCTTCGTCCGGATTCGAAAGAAACCCTGTTTCGATGAGGATACTCGGCATAGTAGTTTTGTAAAGCACCAAGAATCCGGCTTGCTTAATCCCTCTACTTTCTAGTCCTTTACCTTTCATTTCTTGCTGAACAAAAGAGGCCATTCGTAAACTTTGATCTAAATAAGTGTTTTGATACAAAGAAAAAATGATGTTTGCCTCCGGACTGTTCGGATCAAAACCATCGTATTGCTTTGAATAATCTTTCTCGAGCAATACAACCTCGTTCTCACGCTTGGCCACCTCTAGGTTTGCTTCTGACTTTTGTAGACCCATAACCCACGTTTCAACACCGTTAGTTTCGGTATTACAGACATCCTTCCTTTTCTTTTTATCGTAATAACAAGCTGAGTTACAATGGATACAAATAAACAGATCGGCTTTGGCGTTATTAGCAATATTGGCTCTTTCAAACAATTCAACAAACACATCCGATTTCCTGGTATAAATCACTTTTACGTCCGGAAATTTGTCGTTTATATATTGTCCTAACTTTAAAGCTATGCCTAGTGCGATGTCTTTTTCCTTCGACTTCTTCCCTAAACATCCGGAGTCGTGTCCGCCATGACCGGCATCAATAACGACTCTTGTAATACCATACGATTTAGGCTTGGGTTGGTTGAAAGAGCTGAATACCAATATAACAACCAATAAAAATACGGGCTGAAAAAGATAAAAAGAGAGACTAAATTTTTTGTTTAGTTTTGCCACCAAAATTCACACAACGTTAAAGGATTTGTCTTCGCAAGTATCCAAAATATCAAGCGTACTATTGTTGCTTTTATTGCTTCTTTTTCAACAATTTATTGTTGGTTCAGAGCCAAAAGAAAGTATGCCTACCCAAAGTGTGAATCAAGCAGATTCAGCACACGATTCGCTAGCCTTAGTTCCCAATTCGATCACGATCAAAGCCGACACATTACTATCAGATACAAATAACACTTCCGACGAAGTGATCAAATCGAAGATCAAATATCACGCTCGCGATTCTATTCGAGTAAATATTGAAGATGAGATAGTTTATTTATATGGAAAGGCAACCGTCGATTACGAAGAATTGCATTTAGCAGCCAACTATATTGTTATCGACATGGATAAAAAGGAAATGTTTGCAGAAGGAACGAAAGACAGTACAGGAGAAATAAGTGGATCGCCTGAATTTTCACAAGGCGAACAGAAATTTAAATCCAATTCACTTCGATATAATTTTCAATCGAAAAAAGGGCGCATAAATTATGTAATCACACAAGAAGGCGAAGGTTTTATTCATGGTGAAGTAGTAAAAAAAGATCCGGAGAATAATTTTTATATCAGAAATGGCCAGTACACCACTTGTAATTTAGATACACCTCACTTTGCCATAAGTTCCAATAAACTTAAGGTGATCTCTAAAAATAAAATCGTTACAGGTCCTGCTTATCTTACTATAGAGCAAATCCCTACACCCATATTAATTCCATTTGGTTTTTTCCCCAACAAAGCCGGTAGAAGTTCCGGAGTTATTTTCCCGGCCTTTGGCGAATCGGCTCAACGTGGATTTTATTTTCAACATTTGGGATATTACTTTGGCTTCAACGATTTTTTCAATCTCGCTCTTACATCCGATATTTATACAAAAGGAAGTTACACGTTAGATGCATCAACTATTTACAAGAAAAAATACAAGTATTCGGGAATGCTTAAATTTTCCTATGCACACACAATCAATTCTGAAAAAGAACTTCCTGATTATAGTCTTCTCAACGACTACCACATCAATTGGACACATACTAGAGATTCTAAGTCGAGTCCCAACAGTACCTTCGGAGCATCTGTGAATGCGGGAACGAGTAATTATTATAAAAATACAATAAGTTCAGTAGGAAATTTTTTGACAAATACACTACAATCGTCCATAGCTTATTCTTATAATTTTCCTGACAAGCCAATCAATTTAAGTGCAGGAATTTCTCATACACAAAATACGATTACGAGAGATATCCGAATATCTGCGCCTGATCTTAGTTTTAATGTTTCACGAATTTCTCCTTTCAAAAGAAAGAATGCAGTAGGCGCACAAAAATGGTATGAGAAGATAGGAACTAGTTTGAGTATTAGAACAATCAATTTTGTTGAAACGAAAGACACATTACTTTTCCGCAAACAAACATTGAACGAAATGAAAAACGGTGCACAAGCATCAATTCCAATTTCTACTTCATTTAACATATTCAAGTATTTCAATTTTACTCCATCAGCATCTTTTACCGACCGCTTTTATTTGAAATCGGTTCTCTACGAATGGGATCAGGAGAATAAAAAAGTAGATACCATTATTGTGAAACAACCACAGCAGGCTTACGATTACAATTTCAGTGCAAGTTTATCGACACGAATGTATGGCATGTATCAATTTACAAAAGGCCCCATTACAGCTATCAGACATGTAATTATACCATCTGTTAGTTTAACTTACCGTCCCGATTTTGGAAACACCGGTTATGGTTATTACAAATACGTTCAAACAGATACTAATGGTACAATTCGCAATTATTCTATTTACCAGAATGCCGTATATGGCGGACCTTCAAATGGAAAATTTGCAAACATTTCCTATTCTCTCGACAACAATCTTGAGATGAAAGTGAAAACCAAATCAGATACAGGCGCAGTAACTAAAAAAATAAAATTATTAGAAAGTTTAAGAATTGGCGGAGGTTACAACATTATAGCGGATAGTATGAAGTTGAGTGTATTTTCAATAAGTGGCAGAACGACATTATTTGAAAAAGTGACACTTAATTTTAACAGCACACTTGACCCGTATGCCTATGATCATAACAATAAAGATTACAATAGATTTCAATATGACGTTGACAAATCTTTAGTCCGATTAACCAATTCAACAGTTGCAATGAATTTTTCATTGAATAAAAAGCATAAGGAAGTTAATAATGGCAAACACTCGCAAAGTGAAATCGATTACATCAATGCTCATCCTGATGAATATGTAGACTTTGAAATACCGTTTAACCTAAACGTTGGCTACTCGTACACTTACAATAAAACAGGTTCATTAAAAACAACAATAACACAATCAGCAAGTTTCAATGGCGATTTAAGTTTAACAAGTAAATGGAAGATTGGATTTTATTCTTGGTATGATCTAACGCAAGGGAAGTTTACCAATATGAGTTTAAATATTTATCGTGATCTTCATTGTTGGGAGATGCGGATGAATTGGGTTCCATTTGGTGGACAGGAAAGCTACAACTTCCAGATCAATGTAAAATCTTCTATACTTCAAGATTTGAAATTATTGAAGAAGAAAGATTTCTATGATCGGTAAATATTTACATAAGTATTTTTTTCATTAGGAAATCAGTGTCTATTGCTTCTCCAAGTTGAAATGTTTTTTTTCCGAAAATTTCGAAACCATACGATTTATAAAAATTGAGAGCTTTGTGATTAAATTCATTAACACCTAACCACAGCCATTTAATCTTTTGTTTCTGTGCAATGTCAATTGAAAAATCCATGAGTAACTTCCCTACTTTTTGTCCGTGATAATTGTGATATACATAAATTCGTTCCATTTCAATTGCCGGCTCATCTTTAAATTCGTCGTATATACGATCTTTTCTAAGCTTTACAAATCCTAGAACTCTTTCATCAGAATATGCTAAGAGAAAAGTATTGTTGTTAGAGGCAAGATCAGAGAAGATTGTTTCATCATTAAAAGCTTCAGCAAGATAAATCGCCATATCTTCCGGTGTGTTTACATCTTTCCAGGTTTCATAAAATGTTTCACGACCAACTTTAGCCACCTGTTTGAAGTCCGCTTTATCAGCTATTTTTATAGAAATTTCCATTGAACAAAGATAAAAAAGTACTTGTAATCAACGAAAAATCATTTAAAACTTACTACTAAATTCAACATAATCCAATTCCTTTAAGTAATTTTGTAGACCAATAAAAATATGAGACTAGCCAAAATCCTACCGTTGATATTATTCCCATTCGTATCTTTCTCACAAACGAATAAACCAATGACACCTGTTCAAAAAGTTGAACAAGCGTATTTGAACGATACTACTTATCAGAAGGACGAACTGAATCATGAAATAATGAATATAGTAATTCATTCGCCCAAGGGTTTAGTTATAGCACAAGGCTCGTTAAAAAATAATAAGCGTGAAGGAACTTGGCGTGAATACAATAATCAGGGAATGTTTACAACCATCACCGAATACCATATTGGAATGAAACATGGAGCAAGTGTTCACTTTGGTAACAACAATAACCTCATGGACGATGAAACATATTCAAAGGACTCGTTAAATGGGCCAAAGATAACTTATAACAATGGAGGAAAAATAAAAGTGACTGAGCATTATGTAAACGGAGTTTTAGATGGCGATAAAAAAGCATATTATGATAATGGCAAAGTGCAAGAAGAATCTACTTATATAAATGGGCAGCGTAATGGAATGGCCAAATGGTATTTTCAAACTGGCACACCTTCTATCGAATACAATTACAAGATGGGAGAATTAAATGGTGCATCGAAGGAATATTTTTCGAATGGCCTAATTTCTAAAGAAGGGAATTATTTGAAAGATGCTGAAGATGGTGAATGGAAAATTTACAATGATTCCATTTTGGTAAAAAAAATTATCTATAAAAATGGAGTTACAATAAAGGAACAAGAAATAAATAAGGAGAAAAAATAAATGTATTATCCAAGTAATAAATTAGACAACAATTCTCGCATTTGGATTTATCAAGCTGACAGAGAAATTGAAAGTAACGAACAAGTAGAAATTGTTCAAGAGCTCACCACATTCATTACAAAATGGACTGCCCATCAAAAAGACTTAAAGGCTAGTTTTGAAATATTATTAAATAGATTTATCGTTATTATGGTCGATGAAAGTAATATAGGAGCTACAGGTTGCAGCATCGATAAATGTTTACATTTTATTCAAAAACTAGAACAGAAATACAACGTAGTTCTGACTGACCGACTTCTGTTAGCTTACAAAGACAACGATGAAATAAAAACGTTGCGTAAAAATCTTTTCGAGCAAGAACTTGAATCTGGAAAATTAAATGCAGACACAATAGTTTTTAATAATTTAATCAGTAAAAAATCAGAGTTACAAAGTGCTTGGCAGGTTCCAATTAAAAATAGTTGGCATAGCGTAATGTTAAAGCCGTAACTATTTTTAATTTAAAGGAAATCTAATTCGATTTAATAATAGGGCCACAGCTACTTAGCGATTTCACTTTTCAACGTTAACTCAATCGGACAATGATCGCTACCCAACACGGCAGAATGGATAGAAGCATCAACGACTAATTCTTTCATTTCAGAACTGATCAAAAAATAATCAATTCTCCAACCTGAATTTCTTTCACGAGCTTTTGTAAATACATCCCAATAGGTATATTGTCCGGGCTGATCATTGAAAGTTCTGAAAATATCGATATACCCATATCCAATAAGTTTATCGACCCAAGCACGTTCTTCAGGAAGGAAGCCGCTTACTTTTGAATTCGGTCCGGGGCGAGCGAGATCAATTTCTTTATGAGCCGTATTATAATCACCGACAACGATTACATTTTTTTTGAGTTTACGTATTTGTTCAACTCTTTTAAAGAGTTCATCATAAAATCGAAGTTTGTAATCAACTCTTTCAGGTCCTCTTCCACCGTTTGGAAAATAAACATTGAAGAGTACAAATTTTTCGAACTCTAATTCAAGCACTCTTCCTTCGCTATCAAATTCGGCATTATTAAAACCGTACTTCACATTGAGAGGTTCTAATTTCGTATAGACAGCTACTCCACTATAGCCTTTTTTTCCAGCAGAAAAATAGTACGATTTATATCCATCGATGTTTTTTATTTCATCAACCAGCTGATCCGGCTGAGCTTTTGTTTCTTGAAGACAAAGGATATCTGTACCATCTTGTTCCAACCATTCCTTAAAATTTTTTTTCCATACAGCACGCAAGCCGTTAACATTCCAACTAAGTATTCTAAAATTTCCTTTTGCCATTAGAGATTAATTTGAAGCAAGATAAAAAAATAAATCAAGCCCATAAAACTTCAACTATTTAATAATAATTGAAATACAGAACAGTCAATTCCAATAAAATAAGGAACAATTTTCAAACAGCACAAACGCGGTTGTAATTGATTCAATCCATACCGTTATTTGTATCATCAATTTCAATTAATAATTAAACACTAAAACAAAATTAAAATGAAAAAACAAATTCTATTAGTAGTAGGGCTTTTGTTCTCAATTGTTATGCAATCATCGGCATTCTCAATCCTCATTTCCGGTGGAGGACGAAACCACAGATACGATTACACATTTTTCGATGACAATAAATGTGTTTGCAAAGGTAGAGGATGGAATGAATGTGGTTTCACATTTGGCTCTCATGTTGCTGATAAAGTTATCCCCGGAAACAAAATCGTTGAAGCAGTATTAGAAATGATAGACGAAGGAAAAACCGAAGGCGAATTTCTGTTCGAAGAAGTATTGCCTGTGTCATATGAAACTGACAAAGAAGGGGTAACTACGATTACAACTAAAGAAGACTATGTTACATTTAAAAAATAACAAGTCTATTAACCGAGGGTCATTACTGATCCTCGGTTTTACATTTTTCGTAACGCTACGCATAATGGCGTATGATTCGAATCCAGATAGTCTTACATCAATTAATACAGGAATTTCTGCAATGAATCCGGATGTAACTCAAAACAGATCTGGGAATAGCCTCAGCTTTACTACAACCAGTCTCTTCAATAAACAAACGAGAAAGCTGGAAATAATAATTTACGATCCGCATTTAAAAATTAAAACTGAACTGAAAGGAACAATACCGACAAATATTGTCATTCAATCCTCTCCTGTTTTTGCCATAAATAAAAATTACCTAATAATTCAGGACGATGACGAAATGAATTTGCATCTATTTAACATATCGAATACTAATTTCATTTTTCAAAACACTATAAAATTACCTGAAAAAACTAAATTCTTCTGCATCCAATTTCTAGAAAAAAATATATTTCTCTTTTCAGATATGTATAACCATCATCCTGAAGAAAAAAAATTCAATGTTAGTTTAAGCATTTATGATGCAAGTAAAAACAAAATAATAAATACGATTCATCCGGAATTACCTTGTATTGCTCTTTCTCATTTAAATCATCGATGGATAGAATTTAATTTGGAAAATATTTTTTTAGTAGAACCATGCGGAAATGCAATTCATGTATATGATCATAATTTAAAAGAAGAAAAAATAATTCATATTGAAACAGATAGTAAGTGGATCGATTTACCCAAATTACAATTACCATTCGAAACATCCACTGATAAAATACATCCCAAATTTCTTATTGAAAAATTGAAACCATTCATACATTCATTTAATCATATTGAATTTATTTCTATAGTAAACGACACATTGCTTTTTTTAAGTTGTACGAATAGTGACAGCACAAGTAAAAACGAAAGTATAGCATTTATATATAATTTAAAGGAATATAAATTAAAGAATCACATAGAATTTACACGAAACAGTAAGCAATGGGGTAATAACTCAATCAGTGAAGAACTGACAACAATCTTCAATTCAAAATTATTAATCGGCAACAAATCAATCTCCATTTCAAGCGATTCATACAAGCCCGATAAAAATTTAAAATACAACGAAAATCAACTTCTAAAAGACAAATATTATGAAACGCATAACCCGGAATTTATTATTGAGCTTGTTCCACTTCATCTCGTTTTACCTTTTTGCGAATGAAACAAAAGCCGGTAATCCATTTGGAGAAGTTTATACAATAGACAATACACATTTAAGCTTATACGACCAGAATAATAAACCACTACCACTTGATCAAAATCAAACGTACCTGATTGTCATCAAAAACAACAAGAGTTGCTTGAATTGCTTTTCAATCATACAAGATTACTTAGTTTCATTAAATGCCGATACGATTAATGAATGGTTGATCATGGAATCAGATTCTGCCACTTTAGAACGGCGAAGAACCGTATATGAAGCCAAAAATCTTTTTAGCAAATTCAGTTATTATGGAGTCACTTATGACCAGACATTGTCAAACTTGCAAACCCCTATTTTAATTCTATACCATAAAAACAATTTCTATCAATACAACTATGACGAATTGTTTGGTGAAGGAATAAATTTCATAAGTTTTTCAGTTCAACAGAAAATAAAAGAAATTCTTGTAAAAAAATGAGATTTATCCGGATTCTACTCTTATACTTTCTTATAAACGTGAATCCTATTTTTGGCTCACTGCCTGATTCTTTGACGATAAAGTATGATTCAGTTAAAAATATAAAAGAGAATGAAATTATTTTAAGTGCAAGTGTTACACAGCAAAAAAATTTGGATGAAACGACAATTAATATTTTAACCTTTTCAGCAAAAATTAATTCTTCTAGTGTATTTTTCTTCGAAAAACATAGGTCAAAAAAGGAAATGAACATTAATTATTCATACACACATTACATCGACAGCCTTTGGATAAAAACCAACGACCAATTTTATTTTTCATACAATTGGTCAAAAAATAACAATGCATTTAGTAGCTCATTTATTATAAATTACAAAACTCAATTAACAAATACAGAAATTAGAAATAGAACAGGTTCAAAATTGATTGGCCAGTTTGGATTTCCATCAATATTAAATTTGGGTATAGGTTTAAATTATCAGTTGAAATCCGTTAACTATCTTCATTTCTCTCTTTTAAATCTCCAAGAAACATTGATAAGTTCAAATTTAATTTTAAATCGTAGTGAATTTAAAAAATTGACTCCAGATTTAGAATTTCAACAGCAGCTTGGGTTTTCACTAGTTTCTTCACTTAAATTTAGGCTCACCAAAAAATTGACCTGGAGAAATAACTCTAAAATGTTTTTTCGCGGATTAAAGAGAGACGATTTAAATTTCGATATAAGAAATCAATTTATAATTGATATATATAAAAAAGTAAAATTGTGTCTTGACAGTCGAGTATTCTTTAACCCACTTATACAATCAAAAATCCAGATGAGCAATGAAATATTATTAGGAATCGGACTTAACAGATCACCAATTTTTGATTAATGAATCGATCACAATGCTCGATGTTCTTTATCGAGATCCAAGTCTCGTAATTTAGGAAGCCATAAAAACGCACCTGCCACTGAGAAAATGGCTATCCCTCCTCCTAATACCACAGACTGAATTAATCCGATGGCCTTTGCAGCAAAGCCCGATTCAAAAGCGCCTATCTCATTGCTGGAACTAATAAACATAGTACTTACAGAAGTAACTCTTCCTCTCATCTCATCTGGTGTAAAATATTGAATAATGGTTGAACGAATCACCACGCTGACATTATCGAATCCTCCACTAAGAGCAAGAATAATAAATGACAAATAGAAATTCTTGCTGAGTGCAAAGAAAATCATGCAGAGCGCAAATCCGGATACACAAATCATTAACTTTTTTCCAGCATGTTTTAGAGGTGGATACTTCGTCATATAAAGCGCCATTGTTACACTTCCAACAAAAGGAGCCGCTCTTAAAATTCCGAATCCGGTTTCGCCAACATGCAAGATCTCACTAGCAAAAACCGGCAACATCGCCGTAGCACCACCAAAAAGTACAGCCACAAGATCTAGTAACATTGCGCCAAAAATCATTTGATTGCTGAATACAAAACTCAACCCTTGCTTGATACTAGTCCTCATACTTTCACCTTTTTCAAAAGGCTGTGGTGGCTGAGGAGGAATTCTAACAATCTGAATTGTTCCGATCAACAATAAAACTACTACAACTACATAAACATTCATAGCTCCATAAGCAGCTAACAACAAACCACCAGCTGAAGAACCAAGTACGACAGCGATATGCCAGAATGTAGAATTCCATGCTGAAGAATTAGCATACGCTTCTCTCGGAACCAACTGTGTCATTAATGGAAATTGTGCAGGGCTATAAAAGCCACGCAAAATTCCGACTACAAAAACGATAATGTAATACGGATATACCTGCACCGACGATGCGGAATCGGATCTGTGATAGTATGTAAAATAAACGAGCGCAATACTGGCGATCAATTGAAGGATCATTACAATCATCACAATTTTTCTCCGATCGTTTCTATCTGAAACATATCCGCCATAAAGAGCTAAAGTAACTGCAGGAATAGCTTCAAAGAGTCCGAGAAGGCCCAGCGAAAGATAATCGTGCGTCATTTGATATACTTCCCAGCTGATTACTACAAATTGGATTTGCAATGCCAGCGTAAGCATAAACTTTGAGAAGATAAACCGACGATAATCGATAAATCGAAAAGCTAAAAACGACTCTTTATTTTCAATCAGTTTTTTGATCATTGATGCAAATAACGGCAATGAAATTCATCACTTACAAAGCTATAATAGCAACTTATAAACAACATTAACTGTACTTCCAATGTTCGGCTTTGCCAACTATGATATTTGCTCTGATAATTCCAGCCAACGACCCGACTTAATCTCGATTTCTGCTAATACTTCTTCCATGCGCTTTGCCCACTTCGATAGTTTGATATGGTCTGTTTCTCCACCACTCAAAGCAGCCGTTAGAATTTCTTTTTCCGTTTCAAGTACACTGATTTCCTTTTCCAATGTTTCGAATTCAAATTTTTCTTTAAACGATATTTTTTTCTTTACAGGAATAGTCGATTTTGTTTCAACCTCCACTTTAGTTTGAAGTTGCTTGTTTTTTTGTTTAGATTCTTCTTTCTCCTTTTCATCGAGCATAATTCGATATTCAGAATAGCGACCGTTGAAATCTTTAATATTCCCTTCACCATCAAAAATAAAAAGATGATCCACTAGCTTATCCATGAAATAACGATCATGAGAAACCACTAATAGACAGCCGGTATAATTCAATAGAAACTCTTCCAGAATACCGAGAGTCAAAAGATCGAGATCATTGGTAGGCTCATCGAGAATTAAGAAGTTAGGGTTCTTAATCAATACGGTAAGCAAATGCAATCTCCGTTTTTCTCCACCACTTAACTTACTTACATAAGTGTATTGCATTTCCGGTGGAAATTGAAACAGCTGAAGAAATTGACTTGCATTTACTTTAGAGCCATCGCTCATTTGAATCACATCAGCAAAATCTTTTACAACTTCAATTACACGTTTATCATCCTTTAATTCCAAACCACTTTGATTGTAGTAGCCAAAGACAATCGTTTCTCCAACATTTATTTTTCCTGAATCGGGCAACTCGTCGCCAATGAGCATATTTAAAAAAGTTGATTTCCCGGCTCCGTTTTTACCTACTATACCAATTCGTTCTCCTGTACGAAAAGTGTAATCAAATCCGGTAAGTATTTTTAGATCATCATACGCTTTGTAAATTTTTTTCAATTCGATAACCTTCCCTCCGATTCGATTCATTTTCATATCGAGTTCCATCTTACCTTCTTTTTTCTTGCCGGCAGCTTTATCTTTTAATTCATAAAAAGAATCGATACGAGCCTTAGATTTTGTACCACGCGCTTTGGGCATTCTACGCATCCACTCCAATTCGGTGCGCATAATGTTTCTTGCTTTGTCGCGCTCACGCGTTTCATTGAATTCACGCTCATCTTTCTTTTCAAGAAAATAAGAATAATTTCCTTCATACGTATAAACATTACCATTTTCCAATTCAATAATTTTATCGGTAATATTTTCAAGAAAATATCGATCGTGAGTTACGAGAATGAGAGATAATTGTGAGCGAGTAAGAAACTCTTCCAACCATTCAACCATTTCTACGTCGAGGTGATTGGTAGGCTCATCCATTAATAAAATATCTGCCGGATCAATTAACGCTTTCGCTAATGCAATTCGTTTTTTTTGTCCACC
This sequence comes from Bacteroidota bacterium, assembly GCA_031367345.1. GTDB lineage: Bacteria > Bacteroidota > Bacteroidia > AKYH767-A > 2013-40CM-41-45 > JADKIH01. The sequence goes on from JANLPR010000034.1 coordinate 12,171, forward strand.
CGATAATTGACGGATCTGCTGATCTAAATTATGAATATTCAATTTAGACAATACCTGTCGCACACGAACTTCGTAATCCCATGCATTTGCATCATCGATAAGCATCGACAAACGTTCCAATTCTTTTTGCGTTTCAGGAGAATGATGGAGAGCATCGCGTTCAACCATCAATTCATATTCACGCATTAACTGAACAGAAGGATTTTTTGCATCGAAAATAGTATCTAACACCGTTCTCTCCGGATCCATATATGGATCTTGTTCGAGAAATTCTACATTTAGATCTTTACGAAAAGTAACTTGGCCTGAATCGGGTGTTTCTTTTCCTGCAAGTATTTTCATTAACGTACTTTTCCCGGCACCATTCCGAGCAATCAATGCTACTTTTTCGCCTTTAGATATTCCGAAACTAATAGAATTAAATAGAATTTTATCTCCATACGATTTGGACAAGTTTTCTATAGAGAGTAAATTCATTTTATTGAAAGAAATTTTGATAATGAATAATGAGCAATGGAGAATGAGCAATGGAGAATGAGCAATGGAGAATGAGTAATGAATAATGAAGAATGAGAGCTAACTAATTTTTAATTATTCATTATTCATTAATAAATCAGCTTCCTTTTTCACCAACAAATTGGTCGGTAGAATTTTTAAATAACACATTGAATGTTGTAAGTGAACCATAACAACGAGTAATGTATTGTTGCATATTAATTTTATCGTCTTCAGTTAATTTATCATGACTGTTTACGCGTTGTTCTAAAACACGAAGTCGATCGCGAAGCATAATTATTTTTCCAAAAAACGCTTCGATCGGAATTTCTTTCGACTTTAATGAAGTATCGCCAGGCTTTAAAATCATCACGCCGCCTTTCCATTTTTGTCCAATATCTACTCGCTCTTGTAGGTCAGAATATTTTCTGAGCGTATTAACCAGAAGCGATTCAATATCAGCCAGGCTGACTAAGTCGTTATCGGCATCATTTGCATCAATGATTTCAAATTGATCGTAAGTACGTTCTATTTCGCGCATACCGTGTTGCATAAATGTAATTACATAATCTTCAGGCTTGATCTGAACAATAACACCTTCTCCCAATTGAGGATGACGAACACGAGAACCTATTCCCAATGATATTTTTTGCATAAAAATTAACCATTAATTTAGAGTGCGAAGATAAAAAACCTTTTGGAGGGAATCTACTCATTCTACCTGCTGTAGCGCAATATTCCTAATCTTCTTTGCCCTAAAAATAAATGCAAGTGTTCTGATATAAAACCTTAACACTTAGAGGATGCCATTCAAATAGAATGTTTAAAGGCTGATTTTAAGACGTGGATTTCTTAAATTCTCTTAAAATATGTCATATCATCGTCAGCAATCTTTATCCTCAAAATATAGCACGAGTTCATACGTTTTCTACAGAGAGTTTTTGTGTTCAATTTTCGTGTGGTTTGACCGTCGGTTTGAAAGCCGACGGTCTTTTTTTTCTACTACTAAACGCCTAAATTTCTAAAGCGAATGCAAGACTTCCGCATCACTTATTCCTTTTTTTATAGCACAAAATGATTTAACTCCGATACCACATCAATAGAATTTGTTTTCTTTGTCTTAAATATTCAAACTATGAATTTCAACCGCTTGCTCTTAACTGCATTTCTTATCTGTTCAGAATTCATTGCCCAAGGTCAGAATTATCCGAAAAACTATTTCCATTGGCCATTAGATACACCGGTAACTGTAATTGGAACATTTGGCGAAATACGTGACAATCATTTTCATTCTGGAATTGATTTAGGTACGCAGGAAATGGAAGGCCGACCGGTTTCAGCAGCAGCAGATGGATATATTTCACGCATTAAAGTTGCTAGCGACGGATTTGGAAAAGCATTGTACATCACACATCCAAATGGATTTGTAACTGTTTACGGACATCTTCAAAAGTTTACTGCTCCAGTAAATGAATACATCAAAAAATTGCAATATGAAAAACAAACTTTTGAATTAGATATTAATTTAAAACCGAAAGATTTTGTAGTAAAGCAAGATGAAGTGATTGCATACAGTGGACAAACAGGAGGCGCGCAAGGACCGCATTTGCATTTTGAGATCCGCGATGAAAAAACTGAAGAGCCATTGAATCCATTACTATTCGGATTAAAAGCATTCGATGGACTATCACCGGAAATAAAATACATTCGAATATATCCTACACCCGAAGCAGGGATTGTCAACTTTACCGACTCATCCGTTTTATACGAGACACAATCATCTGACGGAATATTAATGTTGAATGCACTTGATAATCCTGTTGTATATGGTTACATCAGTTTTGGCGTTGGCACGATAGATCACATAGATAATTCATCCGGAGAATTAGGAATTTATTCGGCAGAATTATCAGTCGATAACAAGCCAGTTTATAGTTGGCAGTACGATCGTTTTAATTTCAACGAGACCAAACAAGCCAATGCTCACATAGATTACACGAGTTATATACGCGACCGAACAACGATTGAACGATTTTATAAATTACCGGGCAATCACTTAACTATTTATAGTGATCCATTACAGTTAGGCACACAATATTTCATAGAAGACGGTCAGCATGATATTAAAATAGTAGTAAAAGATTTCAGTGGAAATAAATCGCAGATAGAATTTGTGGTTCAGGTGAATAGTGCATTGAACAGCAAACCATACCAATCACATCCACAAGATGCAGTGTTGGTGACGAATGAAAAAGGAGTAGCGCTTCATAAATCGAATCTTGATGTAGCTATTCCTACCGATGCAGTTTATGAAGACATGTATTATACCGATCAAGAAATGAAGAGTCCGCAGTATCTTTCGAGTACCTATCGCATCGGCAGTTGGTATGAGCCATTGAATTTACCGATAACAATAGGAATAAAACCGGAAAAAGAAATTGCAGATTCATTAAAATCGAAAGTGATAGTTGCCGAAGTTCAGCGATTCGGAAAGATGAAAGGACGAGGGGGAGTATGGAGTGGAAAAATGGTGAGTGCTCAAGTGCCAAGCTTTGGCGACTATACATTGGTGATGGATACTATAGCGCCGGAGATTGAGAAATTGTATGTTCCGGCCGATTTGAATTCGTATAGAGGGGGAGTTATTCAATTTAAAATCACAGATAATTTATCGGCTATTAAATCGTACACCGGCAAAGTAGATGGCAAGTGGATGTTATTTGAGTATGATAAGAAGAACGATCAGTTAACATGCGATGTGAGTTCGATGGCAGTGAATAAAGAGCATAAGGCAGAATTGGTAGTGATTGACGAGCGGAACAATGTGAGGAACTACGAATATGTGTTTTATTATTGATTAGTTAAAAACCCAAAAAAAGAGGAATAAAAGCCGATGAGTAGGGAGAGTGAGTGTATAAATAATGTATATCACTGATATCAATGTATTTAAAAAGGCATCTTTTATTTGCAGAAAAATTACAACTTTCTATCTTTGCGACCCTTACAATAAGGTGAGGTGCCTGAGTGGCCGAAAGGAACAGTTTGCTAAACTGTCGTACGGGAAACCGTACCGAGGGTTCGAATCCCTCCCTCACCGCACGTATCTTTTGGAGGAAACGGTTTAGAAATAAGGATTTCTAACAAATAATATTTATTCGGGGTGTAGCGTAGTCCGGTTATCGCGTATGGTTTGGGACCATAAGGTCGCAGGTTCGAATCCTGCCACCCCGACACAAGAGTGCAAGAGTCAGTTTCAGTTTTCAGACCTTTTTCAAGTAAGGTGATTATCACACACACGACTTTGTGCACACACTAACCTTCAAGATTCCGTAGCTCAATTGGATAGAGCAACTGCCTTCTAAGCAGTAGGTTGTGGGTTCGATCCCCGCCGGGATCACTTGTTTTCGAAATTTGTAATTTGTAGATCGTAAATTGAGAGTCGATATTCGTAATTTGATAATCGACGTTCGTAATTTGAGAGTCGTAATTTGACGATCGAGAATAGATGTGCCGCTGTGCCGGATTTGTCACTCCCCTCCGCTTCGACGGACATCCGTCCGTTGCATTAAAAGCTCGAACGATTCAATCTTTTACAAAATCTGTAAATACCTCTGTGGACATTCGTCCGTAATTAATTGCTCAACGCTTTTCTATTCTCGATCGCCGAATTACGACCGTCGATTTTCAAATTACGATTCCGCTTCGACGGACATTCGTCCGTTGCATAAAAAGCTCGAACGATTCAATCTTTTACAAAATCTGTAAATACCTCTAAGGACATTCGTCCGCAATTAATTGCTCCACATCTACTCTCTATCGTCGAATTACAACTCTCGATTTACACTAGTAGAGCGGAATGACGTTCGGAATTAAAATTTATTCTTCTAAAAAGTAGCTTCCGCCTCTCTGAACATTCCGCTCAGCAGCCATACAATTCTCGATTTTCAAATTACGAATTACGATCCGCTCCGCTTCGACGGACATCCGTCCGTTGCATTAAAAGCACGAACGATTCAATCTTCTACAAAATCTTTAAATCCCGCCGCGGACATTCGTCCGCAATTAATTGCTCAACGCTTTTCTATTCTCGATCGCCGAATTACGACCGTCGATTTTCAAATTACGATTCCGCTTCGACGGACATTCGTCCGTTGCAT
>JANLPR010000035.1:0-4601 GCA_031367345.1 Bacteroidota bacterium
AATTAATTCAAAAATAGTATGGCAGAAAATAAAAACGACCAACGAAATCAGCAATCTGATAGCAATTCAAATCAAACATCAACACAGAACGGTAACAAGAAAGAATCCAGTCCTGACAAGCCTCAAGCAAACAAAGACCAAAAGCAAGGTTCACAACAGGGCAACAAACATTATCAAGGTTCAGGTTCGCAACAAGGTAACCAGCAACGCAAAGATTTAGGTTCAACAAAAGTTCAATCGGATAGCAATGTTCAGGACACCGAAGACACCGAAGTAGAATCAACTGAAAAAACAAATTCCGAAAAAACAGGAAATCAAAATTCACAAAAAGGAAATAGGTAAAACTATTTTCTACAAACCTTCCCCTGAAAATCGGAAAGGATTGTTTTAGTTTTTAAAAATTTCATAGCGATTCGCATATTCATGTACTTCTTCTAATTGACATTATCTTAATATTGGTAAGAATTATCTCAGGAAATAAAATAGTAAAATAAATATAAATAATAATTAATTAAACCGCTTCACAAATCCGCCATTGGTGGATTTGTGAGTCATAAATAACAAAAATAATGAAGTCAGGAAAAGTAGTATTAGGTATGTTGGCAGGTCTTGCCACAGGCGCAGTGTTAGGAATTTTATTTGCTCCCGAAAAAGGTTCAACAACACGTAAACAGATCATGGACAAAGGTGATGATTATGTGGATGAACTAAAATCAAAGTATGATGAGTTCTTTAATTCCATTGCCGAAAAATTTGAAAGCTCCAAAAAAGCGGCAGAAGAATTAGTCGATAGAGGAAAGGCAAAATACGAGGATGTAGAAAAAGAGTTAAAAAGTGTAGCAACAGATTTTAAACACGATGGCGCATTAGGAAGTAAAAACGCAAAATCGTAATTTTTTTTAATCATCCATAAAACAATTAAATCATGACCGACAATGCAACGCCAATAGAATCGCTATTTGAAAGAGCGGAGGTCTATACCAAAACAACTCTTGAATTGTACAAGCTCCAAGCTATTGACAAATCAGCGGATGTTGTTTCCTCTTTACTTTCACGTCTTGCGGTTTTTATGGCTGTTGCCTTGTCTATTTTAATTATCAACATCGGTTTTGCTTTATGGATTGGTAAATTACTTCACAATTCCTTTTATGGTTTTTTTATTATTGGTGGGTTCTATGCAATTGTTGCAATGCTGCTTCATGAATTCCGTCATTCATGGATTAAATATCCTATAAGCAATTCAATCATTAACCAATTGCAAAAATAAAGAACAGCATGAAAAATAAAAGTAAAACAGATACGTTAATCGAAAAGATTTTTTTTCTAAAAAGTAAGCAAGAACGGGAATTGGAACTACTGAAGGAACAATTTCATGTTACTTATGAAAGTTTAAAACCTATCAACCTTATCAAAAACACATTTCATGAAGTAACGGAATCGCCAACAATTAAAAATAATATCGTAAACAATACAATCGGATTAGCAACCGGATACCTCACAAAAAAAGTTTTATTCGGTTCAGCGAAATACCCGATAGCAAAATTAGTCGGAACGCTATTGCAATTCACAATCGCAAACATTGTATCGAAACACACTGACAACTTTAAATCAACAGGAGAAAATCTACTCTTACGTTTTTTGAAACACAGAAAAGAATCAAAAAAACACTTTCAAAATAAGGGCAACGATTTATTCATATAATACATCAGAAAATTTAATTTATAAAAATGAACAATATTTTCAAAGGATTAATAGCGAGTTATGGTGCCTCAAAATTAGGAAGTGGCTGTTTTGGAACTATTGTAGTATTTGTAATTATATGGATGTTACTAGGGCACTGTAATTAGAAGTAGTTAGTTAAAAATAAATAAGCAATAAATAGAATCAATTCAATTCATAAATAATTTTAACTCACAAATAAATAATCATCAAAATGGAAAAAGAAAAAATAATCGAAGTGCTAAACACACTTATAACTATTAACAACGACCGTATTCAGGGTTACGAAACTGCTTCTAAAGAAACTGACGAACAAGATTTGAAAGATTTGTTCGCTAAATTTTCACAAACCAGTCACAAATGCAAACAGGAACTTGTAAATGAAGTAAATAGATTAGGTGGAAAACCATCTGAAGAAACCATGACATCAGGAAAATTCTTCCGTGTATGGATGGATGCAAAAGCAGCACTCACAGGCAAAGACCGCAAAGGAATTCTCAACTCATGCGAGTATGGAGAAGACCAGGCAGTTGACACTTACAACAAAGCACTAAGAAATAATCTTAGCGACATCACTGCCGAACAACAAACAATGCTAAACGCACAACACGCATTAATAAAAGCCGACCACGACAAAGTAAAATCAATGCGCGATATGTTAGTAGAGCAAAACTAATACTTCTTTCAAAAAAATTAAAAGCGGAGGAGGTCTGCTAATCTCTTCCGCTTATTCTTTTCACAGAGTAAGATGAGTTCAATAAAAATGAAAAAAATACAAATTCCTTGTCAGTGTTGTAATCCTGTTAATTTTCATCGTGCTTATTTTACCGAAAGTGGTAATGAATTATGCAAATAAAACAATACCAAACGTCAATAGATATTAAGGACAAATTGGCAATATAGATTTATCCATTTACGAGGGGTACTTATATCATCAACGACATTTATTTAAACCAAGTTGATTCCGTTTCAAAACAACAAACTCCGTTTTTCAAATTAAAAAACGTTGATTTATCAGTTGAGTGGGGTGCACTTTTAGACGGTTCAATTGCCGGTGAATTTAATTTCGATACGCCCGAATTAATTTTTACAAAGACAAAGCAGATCTCACCGATATAAAAAAAGACACCAACGATTTCCGAAAAGCATTAAATTTTTTTATGCCGCTTAAAATAAACCGCTTTGAAATCAATGACGGAAATATACATTATGCCGACAACATATCCTCACCAAAAGTTGTTATTGCATTGAAGCAAACTCACATCTTTACCCTCAACCTCAAAAGAGTTATAGAAGATAAAGTTGAACTCCCCTCCAACTTCACTGCATTGGCAAATGCCACTGAAGGAACGTTAAACTTCAACATGAAATTAACTGCCTTGGCTGACAATGCAACATTTGATTTGAATGCACAAATAAATATTCTCGATGCCATTTGAGATGTGGTGCTAAACGCCTTTATACAAGCGCTCCTTCCAAGCATTGATAACGAAATAAACATCATCTTGGTTAACACTGCCACCCCTTTAGATTAGAGAAATGTATTTCAAAAAATATTTTCGTCCGGGAAAAAGAATAATGACAAGAAGAACGAATACAACAATCATATTATTTATTTTACGTCAACAGAAATGAAAGCAATTTTTTTATTTTTATTTTCTGCAATCTGCATAACTAAAATTGCAAATGCACAGGAAGAAAAAAGCCCCACAGTAAAATTCTTAACTAAAAGAGGATATACATTTACTGATTCCATTAACGTAATTAACCGCGATCAAAGTTTGCTGAAATGGCCCGACACCTTATACTATAACACCTCTTATCGTGCAACGGTATTAGGTTCTCCCACCATTCCTATTTCCTTTAGTAAAATAGAACTGGTAAAAGGACACTATCAGGTAACCCCTGCAGTAAGTATCGGATATGGCTACACTTGGTTTACAGGTAAATTTATTTTTGACGAGAATGATAAAATAATCATTGACCCTGTATTTTTCTTCGGCTTAATTGCTGACGTAGGATTGCAAAATAATTTCAGTTTAAACAAGCTTACCAGTATTTTTACAGGCGGATTTATTGGATTTGGAGCATTTTCATTATTTGCCGGGTATGATTATATGGCTAAATCACCTTCCATTGGGTTAGGTGGCAGAATAGATTTATTTACTGTATCTCAAAACCGTCTCAAGCCATTTGGAAAAGTACGCGAGGTAAGGAAACATAAGAAAGCAGCGCTCCCTATTTCAAATGAATAACCAAGACTAATATTAAAATCCTGTAAGGTTTTTTCAGGACGAGACGCATTGAACAAAGCACAAGGGAAATGCTAAAAAAGTACAGTAGAAATTTGCTGTTGGATTAACAACAAGGATGGAAGAGTTTGGGTCGCAATTCTCGCCCTTGAGATACTGATCTAATGTAATTGCAAATGATAAGCCATAGTCCTCTGCAGTACGACCATCTTTTGGCCACAAGGTTCTATTCTCAACAGAGGATTTACTCTTGTTCATCAGTGCTGTCAGTTCAATATCATAGACGTTATGTTCGTTTGGCTTTATAGGAATTTCTTTATCCATTGGTTTGCATTTGCTGAAGTTACCAAGATCGACGTACTCGATCAGATAAGCAAGATGAGAGAAGAATTTTATTAATTGCGTTTAACAGAAGTCGATGAAAAAATAGATAACAAAATCAAGGAGCAAGACCCGATTTACCTTCCCCTATACCTTCCCCTAAGAAGCAAAACGCCCCGCAAGTCATTGACCTACAGGGCGTTAATTTCTCAAAATGTTGTCCGACCAGGATTCGAACCTGGAAAGGCAGAATCAAAATCTGCAGTGTTGCCATTACACCATCGGACAGTTTTGGGACGGCAAAAGTAA
>JANLPR010000107.1:0-4574 GCA_031367345.1 Bacteroidota bacterium
TTGACGCTAAAGATCACCGAGCAGGGTAAACATTCCCCTATCATCTTACACATGACAATTTTCAAAAGTTGAATTTGCTTGAATGTAAATTTACATTTGGAATTCGGTTGAAAATTTCGGCCATCGTGTGGATTAAAAGCCATCCCTCAATTATCTACTACCAGTTTAACCACTTTAATTGCTCCTGCAATTTCACATCGAATAAAATAAACGCCAACCTCAAAATTTGTTGTATCAATAATTGTTTGTTCATCATGAACACCTTCAGAATAAATAACTCTTCCAACTACATCAGTAATTCTTATATGATCTATTTGCTTTTCTGCAATGATGTGCAATTCGTTCTTAACAGGATTTGGATAAACATTGATTTTATACTCATAATTATTTTCCTGCATCGATGTAATTATCAGGTTAAGTGTGTCGCTCACTGGATGAAATGGAATTGAATATCCTTCTTTCCCGATGATATGTGCGCTAATATATGCAGGATATGCACCCGGAACTGAATTCGAATTCAAAACACATTTTACTGTAGCTAAAGTATCTCCCCCGGCCAGTGTAATGTTCTGGTGATCGGTCCTGCAGGCGACATAAGATTTTAATATTGGTGGATATGGAGAATTGGAATATGTAAAAAGATCGGTTGCTGTGTCGCCCAACACTCCATTATTAAATTGCAAATCGTATGAGGTATAAGAAACATAGCCCCTTATTCCTGACATCAATGAGATACCATAAACTGAATCGATCGGCTCACCTACATTTCCTATGATAATATAATATGTAATTGTATCATCATCAAAACCGGCACTATCGGCAAATGCACAATACAATGGTATTCCCGTAGAATCTTCATGCGGATATTGCCACATTCCGGTCAGAGGTGAATAAGAAGTCAAAAGATGAAAATCATTTGTATCTATTACGTTATCCAGATTGTTGTCACTATACTTTAAATTTAAACCACTCTCAAACGACTGTGCCCAATCCGCTGAATAAACCAAAAGACCGTAATCGTACCAAAAGTTTAAATTTACCGTAGAATTCGTTTCATTTAATTTTGCAGCAATAATTACAGCATCATCATAAAATGTAAGCACTCCGTCCAAATCTGCATCTCCATTATGATAAAAAGAAGTACTATCGATTATTCCATGACCTTCTTCATTTAATTTAAACACTAGCCCGGAACGATTATATGTCCGATAATATCTGCTCCACGAATAAAATGTTCCTCCGCCTACAACGGATCCATCGCTAAGCTCAGAGTAAATCGCCGGTGGATCAATCGTGAGGTTAATTGTATTTTGCCCTTTTATAGTTCCTGAAGAATCCACAACTGTTAAATCACGACCATTCATAAAGAGTAATCCGTCAGTGAAAGCTAAAATAGCAGGATTACCTAAAGCAGGAATTTCTTTTGTCCAAAGTTCAGTTCCGGTGGTTGCATCAATTTTTTTTAGTGAGTCCCCCATGATGTAAACAACCCGCTCTGTAAGTGCAACGGCAGAATATCCATTTGCAGGAATCGTCCAGTTCACAATTCCATTAATATCTTTTCTTGAAATTGTCTGTTGATTAGAATATATAAATTCATCGTTTCTAAATGGCCCGAGTCCTATTAAAGAATCCGGATAAATTATTCCCGTACTAAGATCAACATATTCTCCATTTATCTTGCAATAATAGGAGTTATGGTAATTGGGAATAATACGAGAAAGGACATCAGGATAATTCCATGTGTGTATTGTTTGTATTGACCCCGAAGAATTTATATGCATTAATTTATATGTAAGAGTCGGCGGAGGTGAGCCGCCAAAATCAAAATAATGCTCTATGTACGCACAACTATTGCCTGGTGTCGCAACTAATCCGAAACAATCCCATTCCTGCAAGGTTGCATACGTGCCAATTCCCTGAAATGATCTGATTTGATTTCCTGATGTGTCCAACAAATAAATTGACTGATACCCCTGCTCATAATCCATATTCATCACATAAAATTTTCCGTCATCTCGGACTGCAAATCCGGATGGTCCGACTCCCAAAGAATCATAATGGTAAGGTGACATTCCGCCAGTATCATAATACAAACATTTTGTCCAGGTAGATTGAAGTTGTGCAAAATTCTGCAACGGAAAGAATAAAATAAACATTGCTATGCCTGCTTGAAAGAAATTTAATTTATACTTCATGATTTAATTTTTTATCAATGTAATAAAAATAGAGATTCGAAAATTTGTTTTTTTGTCAATGAATGAAAACCGGAGATTAAAGAATTTTTAATACAGCAAATCAATTATATGAACAATATCATCCGTGATTCAATAGAGGGTTCTTATTTCCAATCTATCTAGTATTAATTTCAAAAGAATAATCCACACAAATGGAATAACCCAAATTAAAATTTTATGCAGCCGCTTTCTTTTTCCTTCGAATATTGTGTTCTTAGAGAAAATAATTGGGTATCTAATTGTGTAAATAAAATCGACTATTGCAACAATGATTGGTAAGGAAAGAAGTATTATATTGTTTGTTTCATTTGAGCATTTATGAAATTGTGAGTGTTTTTAGAATGAGCCACTCATTCGTAATTAGACAACACTTAAGATTCCGCAAAATATTTTCAGTGTTCTCACCAAATCATGCTATAGTTTCTCCTGTTTTTTGTTGTTCAATAGGTGTCGATCTGTTTATATGTCCCCCCCGCTCGGAGGAATGTTAAGCGGATTTACTTACACATATTCAATTACGTAACACATCAAGCGTCATTCTGTCCGCACTAATATTGATTTATTAGAGCACTACAAATTCCTGAACGGAATGACGCTTGATTGCATGACTAATTTCAGAGTACAAAGCCAATTTCCGCTTAACATTCCGAAGAGCTGGTGATCAGGTTTAAAATTAATTGATAATAAATTTCCCTGCTTCAATTTTGTTGTCTGATAATCTTAACTCATAAAAATATATTCCGGCATTTAAAAAGTTCAATTTAACTTTTATTTTATGGTCATTAATATTTAAAATCGTTTTTACTTTTTGACCAAACGCATTGAACACTTTCAATTCTTCAATTTGAATATTGCTTTCACCAATAACAAAATTAATTTCATCAGTCGCCGGATTAGGGAATGATAAAACTTTCGACGGTTTCGAACTAAATTCGTTTGGAACAGAAAGAACAAAATTCCCTATGCTATCAACCTTTATTAAAATAGCATCAGCAAACGTCAATCCGTAATCTACAAATCCGGTCAATAGAAAACAGCCGTCTGAAGTTTCTACTACATTATTCCCAAGTTCATAAGAATAGCCATCAAAATCTCTAGTCCATTCAATGTTCCCCAATGTGTTCAATTTAGTTATGATGACGAAATACTTATCAAGAAAAGGTAGGCCACCAAACATATAACGTTTCGAAGAAAGTATATAGCCATTATTGTTTTTACATACTTTAATATGATTTGATTCTCCTAAATAATAGTGCTTAGTCCAAATTGTATCACCAATGGAATTTGTTCTGATAATAAAAGTTTCCGATTCGCCATCTATGATCTGCGTGTCGAAATTACCGGCAATAATATATCCGTCATCTGATAGCTGCTGAACCGATGCCGCAAAATCATATCCGGGTCCTCCAAACGTTTTTGTCCATAATGTATCGCCAATTGAATCTGTTTTCAAAAGACAAATTTTTCTGTCGTTTATAACTGATGTGTCAACATCGCCAATCATTATGTAACCGCTATCTCTGGTTTGTACTACTGATTTCAGCATCACATAATCATATCGCTTTGAGTAGAGTGAATCTCCTGAAGAATTGGTGACAAAAAAAAGTGTTGATGTGTCGTTTCTAAGAAAATAAAAATTGCCTTCAAATGATTGTCCTATCGAAAAACTTCCGTAGGAATATAAGGGTGACACATAGGATTTCTCCCAGATCATATTTCCGGCAGTATCAATTTTTAGCAAATATGGAATTGAACCAATAACATCTCCGCCTAAAACATAATTGCTGTCAATTGTTTCAACAATAGAATAGGCAACCTCCATTCTCGGACTTTGTCCAATATATTTATCCCAAATAAGGTTGCCTGCGGAATCCACCAATATTACATTCACATCATAGTCCGTCACAAACTGACTTCTCGATGAGCCTGCGATAAGATATTTTCCATCATACCTTTCGATCACAGCATTAGAGTAATCAAAGTCTTGCTTAGGGTATGCATTGTTGAATATTACTTGTGCCGACGATAACTTCATTACCAGAATTAAAAAAAGTGTACAGGTTTTTTTCATAAAACAAATTTTAGATAGTCAAATATAGCAGGTAAAGTTTAATCTGCAAATACAGGTCATTGACCAAATGTACAAATGCCTTGTAATTTTTATTTTTTCGCTTTCGCAGCGTTCATTTGCAATCTGCAAAAATTGGGCGCTCGTGATTGCTTTTTTGTAAAGTTATTTCAGGACGAGACACAGGAATCTAACTGTCTCGTCCTGAAAATAGAAAACACTCACCGGCGTACAATCCACTCCACCCGGAAACAATTGCTGCGCCAACT
>JANLPR010000043.1:0-2548 GCA_031367345.1 Bacteroidota bacterium
AAAATTTACACCGGCATGAGTTGTCCGTTACATTCGGAATTGTACGAAAGTAGTTGGTGACTTACTTAAAGCCCCTAAGTCATTTTAGGCATGCCTTAAACGAGGAAATAAACTAAATTAGAAAGAGCTAGCATCAAAGGAACAGATCTTTCATGTAATATGCCTTTGATACAATGCCATTTAATTAAGTCAATTCTTCATGTACTATTCCTCACTCCCAGTTGCTATAAAGTAAGCATCCGTTCAACCACAACTTGCAAGTCTCTTTTTCATAACCAATCTTTGTAGCGAAAAACAAATCGCTATGGAAACAGTAAGCAATGTAGAAAAAAAATGGCGTACTCGCTTGGAGAAGGACGAATTCATTTCTCAATGGAAACAGAGTGGTAAAAGCAGAAGGGTTTTTTGTCAAGAACACGGACTGAACTATAACAGTTTTATTACTTGGAACAAAGAGCAAAAAATCAAAACTGAAAACAGAAGCTGGATTTTCTGAAATAACTGTTCAAAATAGTGAGCGATTGTTTGCGCAAATTCATTTGTCTGAACAAAAGCGAATCGATTTGTATCAACCCATATCATCAGAATTTATTCGATCACAAGATTTGGAATGGTTTTCAGTATAATTGAATTGTTATTGGTGAATGATAGAAACTCTTCTTCTTTAATTTTCTATAAAATTATTACTCTTTAACCAACTTCTTCAAAAACTTTTCACCATTCATTATCTCTTCAACAATATATATTCCGGGAGCAAGTGAAGAAAGATCAACTTCTAAATATTCACCATTGTTGATTGCATTTGAATTCATCGACATTTGCTCACCCATCATATTATAAATTGAAAAATGTTCCGGCAAATTATTTTTTGAAGTCGAAATATAAATTTTGTTGCGCGCGGGATTGGGAAATAAATCGAATTGATTTTTTCCTTCGGTTGCATGAACTGTTGTCGTAATCGTATCACAAATACTAAAATCTAATGGGCCTAAATGATAATTAGGCATATTAGGTATTGTGTATGCATTATAAGCCGGAAGGTGAACACAATGTTGGCAAACCTGACAAGCGAGTCCTAAACTATCCGGATATTCAATTCGATGAAGATCAAGTGTGCTATTAGTACAGGACAAATAAATTTTCCCATCAGGGGCAAGTTGAGCAAGATAAAATGTCGTTGCAAAAGGTGGGGAAGGCGAATAAGTTGTATCCCAAATTGCTACAGTTGTTTTGGACGACGCAACATTTGCAGCATTCAAGTCAAATTGATAGATGTAAGAAGTTGAAGAAGCATACAGCACTTGTGAGTTTAGAGAAAAGGCAACCCCACCACCTGCTGCAGAATCATTTATTGAAACATGAATACTGTTACTTAAAATCCCACTACACCGATCAAAGTCCATTATATCAAGATCATTATAAGGTCCATATTGAGCAAGTTTTGATCCGTCTGGTGAAAAACAAAATTGTCCTGCATCAAAACTTATATTAACCCCAATTTGTTGCGATGGGTATGGATGAATTCCAAGCGGGTCAATTAGATACACATAATACAAATTCGTAAAAGCTTGATGAAATACGATCCACCAATCCCTTCCATTTCCATGTCTGGTAGCTGTCAATCCACCGGGAATTAATGTATCATTCTTCAAAATGTTATTCTTACTTGTAACAGCGCCTAATCCTCCATCCAAAGTCATATCAATAATTGAATAATACATTTTATAGGAGTATGCTACAGAATCATCAATAGTATTGTGAAACAAATAATATTTTTGAGGGTCATTCGGAAAAGGAATAATTAATGCTGCTTGCGGAATATATGAGCCATAGTCAGCAACAGAAGTTGTAAAATAGCTAGGACTTAATCCTGAACCATTCATCATGGTGTCCTCATTCGAATTTACAATATAAACCCCATTTGTAGTGAATAACATTCTCCCCGTAGTATCGCAAATCGTTGCTGAAATAGCATCATAATTAATTACCCGAAGGTGATATGAAATTACCGGAGCACCGGAATTAAAATCAATATTTACTCCTCCCAATGGTGGTCCGGAAAAATTTTCATAACCCATCCTCCATAAATTATCTACTCCTTGTGCGGAAATTAAAGAAGGAAATAAAAGGATTAAATATATTAGTTGCTTCATTATGCTAAAGATAAGAAAACCATTCCAAAAATATGGAATGGTTTTCAAAAACACCAAATTACTAAGGATGAATGATAGAAACTCTTCCTTTATTCTGCACACCTTTATCAGTTTCAATAATTACCGAGTAAATAGCAGGAGATAAACCAGAGACATTAAGTGTTATTTCCGTTGATTCTTGAGAAAGTATACTCGTTAGTACAATTCTTCCATAACGCCGCTGGGCGAAATGTTTAGCCGTAGTAATATCATTTCTTTAAGGCTAAAACCAATTCTACCGGCGGCATTTCGCCCGTGTGAAACAAGAGTGTGAAGTGTGAGTGTGCACAATTAAGTATGTACCATGAAAAAACTAAACAGGCAGTCAATTAATAAATAATCATTCTTCATTAATT
>JANLPR010000055.1:0-18783 GCA_031367345.1 Bacteroidota bacterium
AATTAATAAATTTCTGGACCGGGTTTTATTTGATTTTAGGAATTTTATGATTTGGAATTAAAAAAATGTCTGAACCGGGATTTATTTGATTTGAGGATTTTTATGATCCGTAATTAATAAATGTCTGGACCGGGATTTATTTGATTTGAGGATTTTTATGATTCGTAATTAATAAATGTCTGAACCGGGATTTATTTGATTTGAGGATTTTTATGATTCGCAGATACAAAATGTCTGGACCGGGATTTATTTGATTTGAGGATTTTTATGATTCGTAATTAAAAAATATCTGGACCGGGATTTATTTGATTTGAGGATTTTTATGATTTGGAATTAAAAAAATGTCTGAACCGGGATTTATTTGATTTGAGGATTTTTATGATTCGAAATTTTATTAAAGAAGAGCGATAAACATAGTAGTCAATTAAAAATAATCATTTTTCATTAATCATTAATCATTATTAATTCCTCTACTGTGTGCGGCTGAATGATCTCTCACACAGCCTATCACACAAGATTAAGCCGAGCGCAAATTACAAGATTGTGAGTGTGAGTGTGAACATGAACTCTGTAATTGACAGACTATTAAACTAAAATGAAGAGCCTTGAATAAATAAATCTCTAGCTTACAAATCGCACAACTTACAACGAAGAATTTGAGAAATCCTTAAGGCAAGAATTACGGAAGTTGTAACGAATAACCTTTTCAACGCAATATCTGAAACCGATAAGCATCGAGTCGAATAAAAACAAAAAGTAGAATTGTAAACGACCACAACGATGAACCGCCATAGCTGAAAAATGGTAGAGGGATTCCAATTACCGGTGCTAGGCCGATTGTCATTCCGATATTAATTAATAAATGAATAAATAAAATGCAGGCTACGCCATAGCCATAAATTCGTGAATAAGCCGATCGTTGTCGCTCGGCGACATAAATAATTCTGGAGAGCAAGGCCACAAAGAGCCCGATTACAATTAAGCTTCCCAAAAAACCCCACTCCTCTCCTACTGTACAGAAAATAAAATCGGTGCTTTGCTCCGGTACAAAATCATATTTCGTTTGAGTGCCTTGCAGAAAACCTTTACCAAAAAAACCTCCGGAACCAATCGCAATTTTACTCTGGTTTACATTGTATCCTGCTCCTTTCAAATCTATTTCTTTTCCCAATAAAACATCTATTCGGGTACGTTGATGCTCTTGCAAAACATGATTATAAAAATAATCGACACTAAAGACAATAGAGATAGCAAGTAAAGCACCACTCGCGATAATAATAATATTTCTGCGCGTACGTCTTACCAACCAAAGAAAAACAAAGGCGATAATTCCGATCATAATAAATAGAATCGTTTTCTTTAGCAGTAGAGCAAGTACAAAAAGAGCGCCCGCTATCAATCCTAAAAGAAGAAAATTTCCGGAGAGCCCCTCTCTATACAACACTAAAATAAAAGCTCCAAACACCAATGCCGATCCGGTATCATTTTGCAGTAGAATGATTACAGCAGGTATTCCGATAATAACTGCAGAGATCAATTTTGTTTTAAGGTCCTGCATACGAATATCGAGCGTGCTAAGGAATTTTGCTAATGCCATATTAGTTGCAAACTTGGCGAACTCGGCAGGTTGCAATTTATACGAGCCAATATCAATCCATCCATACGAACCTTTTACATCGCGAGCAAAAGCAAAAGTAGAGAGCAAGAGCAACATCACCACTCCATAAATTGCATAGGAGAAAGCAGCATAAAACTTTCCGTCAATCACCAAGATCATTAGTGCAATAAAAAAAGCACAAACGATCCAAATACTTTGCTTACCATAATTTTGACTGAAATCGAGAATGCTTTTATGCTCGTCGTTAAACACCGCAGCATAAATATTCATCCAGCCAAATAAAACCATCACCAGAAATAATCCAACAAGGACCCAGTCAATATTCTGTAGTATGTTTCGATTATCTCTTCCCATTATTTATTTGACTATTGCAACAGGTTTAGGTAACGATGCTTTAGCAATACTATCTTTCTTTGCTTTCTCCGCTTTCTCTTGGTAGATTTTAGGAAGAATTACACCTTCAAACATTTTCTTTTCGCTTGCCGGACGAGTAATAGAATCGGTCAAATATTTTTCGATCATGAGTGTTGCAATTGGAGCAGCCCATTCAGCTCCCCATCCGCCATTTTCAACCATAATACCAATAGCTATTTTCGGATTTTCACGCGGAGCGAAACCAACAAATAACGAGTGATCTTTTCCATGTGGATTTTGAGCAGTACCCGTTTTTCCACAAACAGTTATTCCTTTTATTTTAGATGCTGCCGCAGTTCCGGCATCAACAACACTTTGCATTCCATCAATCACTATCTCAAAGAACCGAGCATCAACATCGGTAAAATTTTTCTCTATAAATTTTTTTTCCATATTTTTTTTATCACCCACCTTTTTCATGATATGTGGAATGTAAAAATAACCTTTGTTGGCAATGATGCACATTGTATTTGCCATTTGCAACGGAGTAATTCCTAATTCGCCTTGGCCAATAGATAAAGAAACAACTGTCGATGACTTCCAATGTCCTTTCCCAAAATATTTGTCGTAATATTCAACCGAAGGAACATTTCCTTTTAGCTCTTGAGGAAGATCGCTGTATAATCGTTTACCAATACCGAATGTGAGAACATGATTTCTCCACGCTTGATAGCCGGCTTCTGCAGAACCATATTTTTTTTGATCGACAATACTTCTAAAAACATAACAATGGTATGTATTACACGAATGAGAAATAGCAGCTTCAAGAGCTATAGAACCATGACGAGCATCGCATTTTACAGTTTGCGAACCCATGTGATAACCACCATCGCAATAATACGATGTGCTTGGAAACAACACGCCTTCTTGTTCGCCAATAAGATCGTTGATCAATTTAAACGTAGAACCGGGAGGATAGTACGCCATTAAAGCTCTATTGAAAAGAGGTTTGGTAGGTTCAAAAAGTAAGTGAGCGTAATTTTTTGTACGGTCCCTTCCTACCAACAAATTCGGATCGTAAGAAGGATTACTTACGCACGCAAGAATTTCACCGGTAGAAGGTTCGATGGCAACAACGGCACCAACTTTATTTTGAAATAATTTTTCACCGTAGCGTTGCAAATTAGCATCGATCGTGATCATTAAATTTTCGCCGGCAACAGCAGCAGTGTCGTATTTACCATTTTGAAAACTTCCTTTCTCACGATTAAACACATCGACCATTACACGACGCATACCTCTTTGTCCGCGCAAGATTGTTTCATACGATTGTTCGATACCACTTTTCCCTATGTAATCACCATCGCGGTAGTACGGATTTTTACGAGTAATGGAAGAGTCAACTTCACCGATATAACCAAAGAGATGCGCGGCCATAGGATCAGGATATTTTCTGAGTGTACGAGGCTGCACAAAGAAGCCGGGAAATTTATACAGCTTTTCTTGAAAGGTAGCATACGTTGTTACCGACAATTGTTTTTCAAAAATTGAAGCTTTAACAGGCGAATACGATTTTGCTTTTTTGAATTTCTCTATGTAATCATTTTTAGATATTCCAATAAGCGCACAGATTTCCGTGGTATCAATATTTTTTGCTTGCTTGGGGATGATCATTAAATCGTAAACCGGCTCATTGAAAACGAGTAATTTTCCGGTACGATCATAGATCAATCCGCGCGATGGATAGTCGATCACCAAACGAAGTACATTATTATTAGCCGAGAGTTCGTAGCTTTTATCTATAACCTGAATATAGAATAGTCGCAAGAGATAAATCAGTGCGACAAAAAAGAAAATAAAGTAAATAACTGAGGCTCTACCCGATGATACGTTCATTTCTATTCCCTTGCCTTCCTAATAAAAACTGTCCGATAACAATAAGTACAATAGTAATAGCTGAATTAATAACAGCTTTCAAGAACGTAATAAAAAATTCATTGAACCGAAAAACCTCGATAAAGAAATAAGTTAAATGATGAAGTAAAACCATTATTGAGATATAGGTAATAAACCATTTTATTCCCATGACCGAAGGCGTTAATTTAGTTTCAGAATCATAACCATCGCGAGGGGAAATTAATTTTAGTACGCCGGGTCTTGCAAAGGCCATGAATACAGTAGCAGCTGCGTGAATGCCTCCGCTGGTTCCGAACATATCAATTGTTAATCCGGTGATCAATGCAATTACTAAGAGCAACCAATTGGGAATTTCAACAGGAAGCATGAGAACAAATAAAATATAGATGTATGGATTTACATAACCACTCCATTGAATATGATTTAGGAGTACGACTTGAATTCCTACAAGAAAAATAAAGCGAAAAAGTTGTTGAAGAATTTTAGCGATCATTTAACAGCCGCCCCTCCAAAGCTTTTTGTTCATCCTTTAATAGATTATCGATTACATAAACATACGACACACTTCCAAAAGGGGTAGACAAACGAATAGAAATATCTTGAAAAGTACTTCCCTTACTTGGATTTACTTTTTCTACCACACCCAACATTATTCCTTCGGGAAAAATAGATGAGTATGACGTAGTAATAAGCGTATCTCCTTTTGTAACTTTCACGTGTTTCTCAATATCGTTAAGTGTTGCATGAGTTGCATCGAATCCTTCCCAAACGAGTGAGCCGATAAAATTTGTTTTTTTCAGCCTGGCAGAATAGCGTGAGTCTTTGTGCAAAAATGAAATAACAGTACAGTAATGATCAGAAACATCCTTTACAATACCAACAACACCATCCGGACAAATAACTCCCATTTCAGGTTTTACTCCCTGTAAACTTCCTCTATTCAAAGTTAAGTAATTGCTTCTTCTATTGGTCGAATTATTAATCACTTTTGCAGTCATGAAAGTGTATTGTTGTTTAATGGTAGTATCCGAGTTAACATGTCTTATAGCACTATCAATATAAAAGACATTAGGCAAAAGTGTTTTAAGCGCTGCATTTTCTCTCGACAAGGCATCGTTGGTGATACCAAGATTAATATATTCAGTTACCGAGCTTACGGCAGAGTTTACTTTTGTTGCCACAAGGTTTGTAGAATTAACAAAACTTGCCCGTTGGAAGTTGTTGTTCTGAACAATCAGATATCCGCACAACATTTCCAAGAGAAGGAAAAAAATAAAAAAATTATACTTCCAAAGGAAGAGAAACAGATTACGCATTCATCAACTAAGTTTCCTAATCAATTCACTTCTATCAATTATGGAATCAGGAATTTGAACCTTCCAATATTTTTAAGGGCAATACCTGTACCTCGAACCACTGCACGAAGAGGATCTTCTGCTACGTGAACCGGCAGTTTTGTTTTAAGAGCAATTCGTTGGTCTAATCCGCGCAACAATGCTCCACCTCCGGTAAGATAAATTCCAGTACGGAAAATATCTGCAGACAACTCAGGAGGAGTCATTTCTAACGCCTTCAAAATCGCTTCTTCGACTTTAGAAATTGATTTATCTAATGCATGAGCAATTTCAGAATAGCTCACGGTAATTTCTTTTGGAATACCTGTCATTAGATCACGGCCGTGTACAGCGAAATCGGGTGGTGGATTATCTAGTTCAGGCAATGCCGAACCCACTTCAATTTTTATTCTTTCGGCAGATCGCTCGCCGATTAAAATATTATGTTGACGACGCATATAATCCCAGATGTCGTTTGTAAATCCGTCACCGGCAACACGAATTGATTGATCGCAAACAATACCTCCGAGAGCAATTACAGCAATTTCGCTGGTTCCTCCACCAATATCGATGATCATATTTCCCATCGGCTCTTCCACATCGATGCCAATTCCAATTGCAGCAGCCATTGGCTCATGAATAAGATAAACTTCTTTTGCACCGGCATGTTCAGCTGAATCGCGAACGGCTCGCTTTTCAACTTCAGTGATCCCGGAAGGAATACAAATTACCATTCTGAGCGACGGCGTGAAAATACTTCCTTTCGGATTAAGCATTTTAATCATGCCTCTGATCATGTGTTCGGCGGCGTCAAAGTCGGCGATTACACCATCTTTCAAAGGACGAACAGTTTTGATGTTTTCATGTGTTTTCCCATGCATCATCATTGCTTGCTTTCCAACAGCAATGACTTTTCCTGTCATACGGTCGATGGCAACAATTGATGGTTCATCAACAACGACCTTATCGTTTTGAATGATCAGCGTATTGGCCGTTCCCAGGTCAATCGCAATTTCTTGTGTTAAAAAATCGAACAATCCCATTTCAAGTTGGCTTAATGGCCAATATTTTGGTTAATGATTAAATAGTTAGAACAATTTACGGTTACTCTATACGCAGATTCGGTCAGATAGTTTTACCTAAGTGAATTTGTTTCAAAGAGATAATCGAATTTTAATTGGTTTACTTCTGCAGTTTAATGCGGAAATAAAGATGCGCATTTTTTTGTTTCAGCTTTCATCGAATTGATCAAAAGATCAACATAATTTTTTTATCGTCAGTGTTTAAAATGGCGCTTACCTGTTGTCACCATAGCTACACCATGTTGATTACAATAATCGATCGATTCTTGATCTTTCACGGAGCCTCCCGGCTGAATGATAGCTTTGATTCCTACTTTATCGGCGATCTCCACACAATCGGGAAAAGGAAAAAAGGCATCGGAGGCCATCACAGCACCGTTTAAGTCTAATTTGAAATGACGTGCTTTTGCAATCGCTTGTTGAAGGGCGTCAATCCGAGAAGTTTGACCGGTTCCACTTGCAATAAGCTGACTATTTTTAACCAGAACGATCGTATTCGACTTCGTATGTTTAGCAATTTTATTGGCAAATTCAAGATCGCTGTACTGCTGATCTGTTGGAGATTCATTGGTAACAACTTTCATTTCACTTTTTCCTTCTCTACTTGTATCTCTACTTTGTTCAATAACACCATTCAATAAGGTTCGAAATTGTTTTTCGGCAAAAAGGACTTCTTTTTGAAGCAGAATAATTCTGTTTTTTTTAAGACTCAATAAAGCCAATGCATCATCGTCATAATCGGGAGCAATTAACACTTCAAAGAAAAGTGAATTCATTTTCTGAGCAACAGCAATATCTACTTTTCTGTTGGTACAGATAATTCCACCAAAAGCTGATAACGGATCAGCAGACAAAGCATCGTCCCACGCAACAGTAAGCAACGATCGGCTAGCTAAGCCACATGCATTATTATGTTTGATAATGGCAATTGTTGGTTCATTGAAATCGGCTATTAAAGACATAGCCGCATCAATATCCAGTAGATTATTATATGAAATTTCTTTACCGTTGAGTCGAGTAAAGCAGTCGTCAAAGTTACCATAAAATACGCCGTGCTGATGAGGGTTTTCACCATACCGTAAAATCTTCACATTGTTCTCCGAATGTCTAAAAACCGGAATGCCGGAGGTTTTGTTGAAGTAATTAAAAATGGCAGTATCATAATGAGAAGAAGTTGCAAAGGCGTGCGAAGCCATAAGTTGACGATCTTCAATTGAAGTTTCGCCGACTTTCGTCTTTAAAAGTTCCAGTAAAAAATTATAATGATCTTTTGAAGGAATGATTAAAACATCGTTGAAATTTTTTGCAGCTGCACGGATAAGTGAGATTCCTCCGATATCTATTTTCTCGATGATCTCTTCATCGCCGGCATCCGAAGCAACAGTTTTTTCAAATGGATAAAGGTCTACAATAACCAAATCGATTTCAGGGATGCTGAACTCTATCAATTCTTTTTGATCGGATGCATTATTACGGCGCGATAAAATTCCCCCAAAAACTTTTGGATGAAGTGTTTTAACTCTGCCACCTAAAATGGAGGGGTAATCGGTGATGCTTTCTACAGGAACAACGGGAATGGATAATTTTTCAATAAATTCCTGAGTTCCACCGGTAGCATACAAAGTAACGCCTAAACGATGCAATTGCTGTATAACTGGCTCTAAATTATCTTTATAGAAGACTGAAACTAGTGCACTTTTAATCTTTTTTGTAGAACTCATTTTCCCTCTTGATCGAAGTGCAATTTTATGAAATTAAGAGGCGTGGAAAACGTTCCCTTGGAAAAAAATATAAATGATTCGTGAAAGCTTGACAAAGCGGTTAATTTGAGTTAATCCGCTTTTAGGATTAAAATAGAATCCTACTTTTGTAACGTGAGTACGAAATCCAATTACAGACTTTTCTTACGATTACTTGGCGAAAGTTTTTTATTTGCTTTCCAGGCCTTGAGAGTGAACAAACTGCGAACAATATTATCGCTCTTAGGAATCACCATAGGTATCTTTGCCATCATTGCTGTATTTACAGCTACCGATGCCTTGGAAAATAAAATTAGAACAGACATTGGAACACTTGGCAACAATGTTATTTATATACAGAAGTGGCCATGGACACCAGAAGGCGGAAATGAATATACGTGGTGGAAATATATGAACAGACCAGATCCATCGATGCGAGAAATGATGGATGTACGGAGGCGCGTTTCTACAAGTAATTCAGTTGCATTCGCAGCCGATTTCAATGGTCAAACTATAAAATTTGGGAGCAGTTCTATTGAAAATATTCAGGTAAGTTGCGTATCGGAAGACTATGACAAAGTTCGGAACTTTGAAATAGACGACGGTCGTTTTTTTACTGAAAGTGAATTTGCCGGCGGCCGACCCTTAGCCATTCTTGGATCTGCCGTTGCCTCCGGATTATTCCGAAAAGTTTCGCCTATAGGAAAAGAAGTTACAATTAAGGGATTGAAAGTAGATGTAATTGGAATTCTCAAAAAAGAAGGAACAAGTACATTCGACAATTCTTTAGACAACATTGTTATGTTGCCGGTAAATTTTGCTCGAAACATAGTTAACCTGAAATCTAATAATGTAGATCCGTACATTTTAGTAAGAGCGAAGGAGAACATAACCAATGGTGAAATGAAAGATGAACTTCGAGGCATAATGAGAAGCATCAGAAGGTTGAGTCCGAAAGAAACCGACGACTTTGCATTAAATGAAATAAGCATGTTAGCAAACTCATTAGATGAATTATTTAATGTATTGGGCTTAGCAGGATGGATCATAGGAGGCTTCAGTATTTTGGTAGGAGCATTTGGGATAGCAAACATTATGTTTGTATCTGTTCGTGAAAGAACTCCTTTGATTGGAATTCAGAAATCATTGGGTGCAAAAAATTATTTTATTCTACTGCAATTTTTAATTGAAGCGATGGTCCTCTGTATTTTCGGAGGCTGCCTCGGTTTAACACTTGTCTTTTTAATTGCCACAGCCATATCGGCAGCAACAGGAATGACATTTGTTTTGTCGATTAGCAATATTGCAATTGGAATCCTTATTAGCGCGGTAGTTGGAATAATTAGTGGTTACATACCGGCTTATCAAGCAAGTCAGATGAATCCGGTTGACGCTATTAGAGCAAATTAATTTCAGCATCAAAACAACTCTATTCATTTTATTTCCATTGGTCTACGCCTATCTTCATCTGAGTGAAAGTGGTCAAATCTGATTTAGGAAAACTTGTTCTATTGAATAAATTTATCTTTCACAGAGAAAAAATGGTTAACAAAAAATCAAAAGCTGAATTGTTTTCAGGCAAAGAAAGGCATTATCCAATTCGCAATTTTCGACATTTTGAAAAATAAAAAACGAGACGTGCAAAATTAAATGGTAAATGAAGAGCGATTGGTTGAGAACAAAAAAGTTGAAGGTTGATAAAACAA
The DNA here is from genome assembly GCA_031367345.1 of Bacteroidota bacterium. Classification (GTDB taxonomy): domain Bacteria; phylum Bacteroidota; class Bacteroidia; order AKYH767-A; family 2013-40CM-41-45; genus JADKIH01. The sequence goes on from JANLPR010000055.1 coordinate 9,751, forward strand.
GGTAATTACCATAGACTTTTTCAAGCATATTGTTGTATTTTTTTTATGTTTGTAGACCAATCAAAAGTCACCACATTTTTATGTACAGATATACATTTCTCAATAGAGTAATTTTTTCATTAGTCTGTTTAATTGCAATTTGCCTAGGTTACGGCTGTAGCTCCGATCGTCAAGGCGATGAAATAGGAGCATTAAATAAAAACAATTACCCTGAATCGTACGAAGTAAGGAAAAACGAGCTTTTTATAGATGCCGGATTAAAAGGGCCTGACGATAAATCAGTATTGAACGCGCATGTTGCTACTCCGTGGTCCACCTATTCATCAGGCAGTGCCAGCAGAATGGCTATTTTATTGACAGACACGAATGCAAGTTGGCTGGGAATAGCTCATGGATTAAAAGCAATTGGGATTCCATTTTACATAACAACAGATTACAAGCGTGCGTTACAGAGTAAAGTTGTGCTTGTTTATCCTATTATATCCGGAGCAATAATTAGTCCCGATGGATTGCAAGCATTAGCAGCACATCCAAGAAATGGTGGAACATTAATAGGTTGTCAGGTTTTAGGTGCATTGAATGAGGTCTTTGGTTTTGAAGAACCTGTTCCCAGCAAGCAACACTTTGAAATAGTTATGAATCCCGATCCATTAAATCCAATAACGGGAGAGTTCAAAGACAAAATGGAGAAAAACATTTCTATTGGCAATAAATTAAAGTACAAAGAAACTATTGGCACCTACAGTTATTCGAAGACACGACTAGATCCAATTGCTACCTACGAAGATAAATCGGCAGCCATCACGCAACGATTTTATGAAACCGGCAGTGCGTATGCATTTGGATTCGATTTAGGTTATTTAATTTTAAAAGGTCATAATATTCGTCACGAAGATTTCAATCGTTCTATCTCCAACAATTTCGAACCAACGATAGATGTCTTGTTAAGAATATTAAAAAATATTTATATCGCTAGTTCACGCGATGCTGCATACATCTGTACAGTACCATACAATAAAGATGTGAGCGTTTGTATAACACATAATTTAAATTTCAAAAAAGCATTTGATCAGGCTGAAGGTTTTGCTTTAAAAGAAAAAGCATTGGGAATACGGTCATCGTATTTTGTACAAACACGATATATTAAAGATAAAAGAGCACCTATTTTATTTTCCGGCGACGATATTAAAAAATTGAAATCGCTTGCAGCACTAGGCATGGACATTCAAAGCAATTCGGTTAGCGGCTCACCCTTGTTCGATCAATTTGAACAAGGTACAGGAGAAGAAATATATCCTGATTATCGGCCGTATCTTATGGCTTATGAAAAAACATATCATGGAACTATTTTCGGCGAAATGCGAGTAAGTCGTTTTTTAATTGATCATTATGTTCCGGGTAATAATACGTCTGCATTCCGTTCAACTTATCAATATGTTCCATTTGCATATCCGCAGAGTTTAATGGCAAGTGGTTATCGTTTTAGTTCATCTGTTCCATCAAATTTAACTTTATCGCATTTCCCATTTCAGTTAAATCATAACAGAGAATATGATTCTGAGGCGCAAACATTTGAATTTGGAGAAACAGACGACGATGAATTACCACCATTTGATTTTAACAGAGCAAAATCTGCAATAGCATTAGCTAAAAAGATTGCGAATTATGGTGGGTGTTATATTGGACAAGTTCATCCAAATGAAACAGGATGGAAGGTAGAAGAAGCCTTTGTAAAAGCAATGAAAGAAACAGCTTGGATTGGAACAATAAAAGATTTTGGATTATGGTGGGTAGCAAGAAATGAAGTTGCTATGGACATATCAAATACAGGAAGTAAAAGAGTAGTTACGGTAAACGTACCAAAGAGAATGGAAGGTCTGGCAATTATGCTTCCACTCCGCTCTACACCCGAATCAATCGAAGGCGGAGGAAAATATTCAGTCGACGGAAAACTAGTAATTTTTGAATTAGCAGAAGGAGTGATTAAGATAACGTTGAATAATTGAAGAAGTAAGAAGTAAAGGGTCAAAGGTCATTTTCTACTTACTACTCACCAATCACTAATAGAAGTCAAGAGTTATTTTTTATACTCGCCAATCAGTGATCGCCACTTACTACTCACTACTTACTATTTACTACTCACGACTCACTACTCACTACTCACTCTCTCATTAATTTCAAATTTCTTTTAGGAACTCAATTGCTTCATCAACTGTTGCAATATTTTTAACTGTAAGTGAGAGTTTCGATTTTTCTTCTTTCAATCGTACTTTGTGCGAGTTCTTCTGAACATACTTCAAAATTTTAGAAAACATTTCTGACTGATAAAAAGGCGACTGTTGATTGCTTACAAAGTATCCAATGAAACGCATGTTTTTTAAGAGCATTTTTTCAAAACCAAGTTTCTCAGCAAGCCAACGCAAACGGATGGTCGATAATAATTCCTCGGCTTGTTTCGGAAGTGGACCAAAGCGATCTTTTAATTTATCTGCAAACTCATTCAATTTTTCCTCCGTCGAAATATTGTCAAGTTCTTTGTATAAAATTAATCGCTCACTCACACTATTTACATAATTAGCCGGCAACAAAATTTCCATGTCAGTGTCTATCTGACAATCGCTCACGAACTTTCTTTCTGTACTTACCTCTTCAAAGATTCCGGCAAACTCAGTATCTTTTAATTCTTGAACTGCTTCATCGAGAATTTTATGATACATTTCAAAACCAATTTCAGAAATAAATCCACTTTGTTCGCCACCCAATAAATTTCCAGCGCCTCTTATATCTAAGTCACGCATCGCCACATTAAATCCTGAACCAAGATCAGAAAATTCTTCAATCGCTTTCAATCGTTGCTTCGCTTCATTGGTAAGCACAGCCATTGGTGGCGAAAGTAAATAACAAAAGGCTTTTTTATTTGAACGTCCTACTCGACCTCTCATCTGATGTAGATCGCTCAAACCAAAATTTTGCGCTTGATTAATTAATATAGTATTTGCATTTGGAATATCTAAACCCGATTCAATAATAGTGGTGGCAACAAGTATGTCGAATTCATGTTCAATAAATTCCATAATTGTTCCTTCCAATTTTTCGCCATCCATTTGCCCATGTCCAACACCAATTCTAGCCTTAGGAACAAGCTTCTGAATCATCCCTGCAATATCATGGATGTCTGATACACGATTATGAATAAAAAAGACTTGACCATCGCGACCCAGCTCATATTCAATTGCGTTCTTGATTATTTTTTCATTGAACGCATGCAGCTCCGTCGTTACCGGATGTCTATTCGGCGGCGGAGTATTAATAATACTCAAGTCTCTTGCACCCATCAATGAAAACTGCAGTGTTCTAGGAATCGGCGTAGCAGTAAGAGTAAGCGTATCAACATTTATTCGAAGCGCTTTTAATTTTTCTTTTGCAGCCACACCAAATTTTTGTTCTTCGTCGATGATCATTAATCCGAGATCTTTGAACTTTACATCTTTTCCTAAAAGTCGATGCGTACCAATAATAATATCAATTTTACCGTCGTTCATTTCGGCAAGCGTTTCTTTTTGCTTGGCAGCCGATTTAAATCGATTAATATAATCGACACGACACGGAAAATCTTTTAACCGATCTTTAAATGTATTGAAATGTTGCAATGCTAAAATTGTTGTCGGAACTAAAATGGCTACTTGCTTTCCGTCTGTCACAGCTTTAAATGCAGCGCGGATGGCAATTTCCGTTTTTCCAAATCCCACATCACCACAAATCAAACGATCCATAGGGTATTCACGTTCCATATCGCGTTTCACATCAACCGTCGATTTTACTTGATCAGGTGTATCTTCATAGATAAAACTCGCTTCCAATTCATTCTGCAAATAAGTATCCTGTGTAAAAGCAAATCCTTTTGTAGCTTTTCGCTTAGCATAAAGTGCTATCAAATCTTTTGCAATATCTTTTACTCGCTTCTTAGTCTTTTGCTTTAAAGTAGCCCAAGTAGCAGAGCCTAGTTTATGCAATGACGGCGCAGTTCCATCTTTTCCTGTATATTTTGCTATACGATGAAGAGAATGAATACTTACATACAAGATGTCGTTGTCTTTATAAATTAATCGCACTGCTTCCTGTGGTTTATCGTTCACGATAACCATTTCAAGTCCGGCATAACGACCAACACCATGATCAATGTGAGTTACATAATCACCGGGTTTTAAACTATAAATGTCTTTGAGAGTAAGTGCTTCATTTCTGCTATAATTTTTCTTTAAACGAAAGCGATGATAGCGATCGAAAATCTGATGGTCGGTATAACATGCAAGTTTTAAATCATGATCTACAAAGCCTTCATGAAGCGATAATAAAATCGTTGTGAAATTTACTTTATTCTCTAATTTATTTTTCTTCTCGAGATCTTCAAAGATAGCATAGAGACGTTCTGCTTGCTTGCTTGAATCGGCAAAAACTAGATTAGTAATTTTTTGTGCTTGATTGGCTTGTAGATTCCTTATCAGTAAATCAAAATTTTTATTGAATGATGGTTGCGGAGAAAAATAAAATTTAAACTGCTCACCTCCTTCAAAATAATGTTTGCTTCCAAATTCAACTGTAGTTTTTTCAGTTAGCTTCTCTTCAATACTCTTTCCATTTTCAAATACATCATCCAGTTTTGACGACGGATATGATTTACTTTCATCGACTAATTCTTTCGATTTGTTGAGATGTAAATCTATGTACGAAAAAATACCTTGAATATCTTTTGTCCAGATGGTAGTTCCGGCAGGCATAAAATCAAAAAACGATGTTCTGCTTTCTTCCAATAATTTTGTTTGAACATTTGGGATGATCGTAACATGATTCATAGATTGAACTGACAATTGCGAATCAGGATCAAACGTTCGAATACTTTCAACTTCGTCGCCAAAAAATTCTACACGAAACGGCAGTTCATTGGCGAACGAAAAAATATCGATGATACCACCACGAACAGAAAATTCACCTGCCTGTGCTACAAAATCAACGTTTTCAAATTCATGATGCAAAAGAAATTCATTGATAAAATCGGTCGACAATTTTTCGCCGATACGAAGAGTAATAGAATTCTGTTCAAGGTTTTTCCGAGTCACTACTTTTTCAGCAATTGCTTCCGGGTAAGTAACAACAATGATTGGAAAAGTTTTATTTAATCTGCTGAGTACTTCGGCACGAGAGAGAATACTTGCATTATCGGCATCTTCGAGATGAAATGTTTTTTTATAAGAAGCGGGAAAAAATAATGGTTGATTGTTTGCTAAAACATTTTCAATATTGTTTAAAAAATAAGCGGCATCTTCTCGGTCGTTCATTACAACAACATGCGATTGATTTGTAAGCGAAGTAACGGCAGCCAAAATCATTGCATCAGCAGATCCGGCCAATCCGGAAATATGCAGGTGATGATTAATTGGTTCTTTGATTTTATTTGCCAAAGAAACGACAAGAGGCCGGGATGTATAATATCCCAGCAATTGATTGCGATCCATAAGTTGGTGAAGATACTAATTTCAAAACATTGATTCGCACAAATCAATCAACAGAAAAAAGATTAAAGCTCAAATGAAAGAATGCTAAAAACAGGCATCCAAACTTTTGATTTTGTCAGCCTAAAGAATTAATATGTATTTAAGCAAGAATATAAAATTGAGTAGCTAAAAACGGTCAACCTTTTTTAGGCATTGTCATTTTTTTACTTACTAATTACTACTCACCAATCACCTATTTATTACAGGCATTGTCATTTTTTTACTTACTAATTACTACTCACCACTCACCTACTTAGCTTCCACCTGCGAATATTTCGCCATAAACTCTTCCGCCATCGTAACCATATCGGCCGAGCCAATAAAAAGTGGTGTGCGTTGATGCAGTGATGTAGGTTGCAATTCTACAATACGTTTAAAACCATTCGACGCTTTACCTCCTGCTTGCTCAATAATAAAAGCGAGCGGATTACATTCATAAAGCAAACGAAGTTTTCCTTTTGGCGATTTGTGAGTTGAAGGATAAATAAATATTCCTCCTTTTAAAAGATTACGATGGAAATCGGCAACTAAAGAACCAATATAACGCGACGAATATGGACGACTAGTTTTACTGTCTTCTACCTGACAATATTTTATGTATTGTTTTACACCATCAGGAAAATGAACATAATTACCTTCATTAATCGAATACAAAATACCATTGCGCGGGCATTTCATATCAGGATGAGAAAGACAAAATTCACCGATGCTTGGGTCAAGTGTAAAACCATTTACTCCCTTGCCGGTTGTATAAACCAACATCGTTGACGAACCATAGATTACATAACCTGCAGCAATTTGATCGACTCCACGTTGCAAATAATCTTTTTCCTCAACAATTCCGGAAAAAGAAGTACGACGATAAATTGAAAAAATAGTACCAATAGCAACGTTAACATCAATATTCGAAGAACCATCAAGAGGATCAACACAAACAACGTATTTGGCATTCTTACTTACGAAAGAATCAATTTGCACGAGTCCTTCGTTTTCTTCAGAAGCAACAGCACATGTTTCTCCGCCGGCACTCAATGCAGCAATGAATTGTTCGTTGGCAAAAACATCTAATTTCTTTACCGACTCGCCTTGAATATTGATCGTACCATACTCACCAAGAATATCTGCTAAGCCCGCTTTATTCACTTCTCTATTTACAATTTTAGCGGCAATACCAATGTCTCTTAAAAGTCGTGATAATTCGCCTTTAGCATAAGGAAAATCTGTTTGGCGCTCAATAATAAACTGGCCGAGAGTTACTACTTTATTCATCTTCATAGGGGTTGTGATTGCAAAACTAACATTTGGCGGTAAAAGTTACAGCTTTATTCCTACAACATTCCGGGAAGCTTGATAATCAAGCACTTTTGACTGTGTCTAATTCAACCAAAAAGAGTATTTTGCTCCTTAAATGCAATACCCTCAATGGCAAATAGGCTTAGTTATTTTTTTCAAAATATCAGATCATCATCATTTTAAGCTTTTGCTCAAGCTAATTCTTCATAAAACTATTCATTCGGGATGGATTATAATCGCTCTTCATCACTCAAAAAGAGAAGCATTAAAATGGAATGAATGTTTATCTTCGCCCCTATCACATTATTGAATTATGACATCAACAACTAGTTTTCCGAAAGAGAAAATAAAAATATTATTATTAGAAGGTGTTCATCCTGCTGCGCTGAAATTATTCGACGAGTATAATTATTCCGACATAGAAATAATTAAAGGCGCAATGAGTGAAGATGAATTGGCTGAGAAAATAAAAGACGTACATCTTTTAGGCATTCGTTCTAAAACACAGCTTACAAAAAAAATTATTGATAATGGCAGTCGACTTATTGCCATCGGTGCATTTTGCATCGGAACAAATCAAATCGAAATGAATGCCGCAACGGAAAACGGAATTGCTATTTTCAATTCACCTTTCTCCAATACACGCTCTGTTGCTGAATTAGTGATTGCACATTGCATTAATTTAATGCGACATGTATATGAAAAAAGTGAAGCAGCTCATCAAGGAAAATGGTTGAAAGATGCCACCGACAGCAATGAAGTGCGTGGAAAAACACTGGGCATAATTGGCTACGGGCATATTGGTTCGCAAGTTTCAGTACTTGCCGAAAACTTGGGGATGAAAGTTATTTTCTATGATGTAGAACCAAAGTTAAGCTTAGGAAATGCAACAGCAGTAAAAACAATGCAAGAGTTACTTTCAACAGCCGACATCATAACGCTACATGTACCAGGTCTTCCTTCAACAAAAAATCTGATTAATAAAGAAACGATAAAGGAAATCAAGCAAGGAGCTATATTAATTAATTACAGTCGTGGCGATGTTTTAGATTTGGAAGCAATTAAACTCGCGCTTCAAAATAATCAATTGCGTGGTTTGGCTGTAGATGTATTTCCGATAGAACCAAAAAACAATTCCGAGAAATTTGAATCGCCAGTACAAGGCTTACGCAATGTAATCTTAACACCACACATTGGCGGATCGACAATTGAAGCGCAAGAAAATATTGGAATAGATGTAGCAAGTAAACTAATTAGTTTTCTTGAAACAGGTTCGAGTAATGGATCATTATCAGTTCCGGCATTAAGTTTACCGGTTCAGCAGGAGACACACAGATTGTTACACATTCATAAAAATGTTCCCGGAGTATTAAGTGAAATCAACGGATTATTATCGAAGATGAATGTAAACATACTTGGACAATATTTAAAAACAAACAATCAGATTGGTTATGTTGTTTTGGATATTGACAAGAGTACATCACCAGGAGTTTTGGAAGAATTAAAAAAAGTAAAAAGTACGATAAGAGTAAGAAGTTTATATTAAGCCAATGGAAATTAGAAAAGGAAAAAAAGAAGATCTGCCGGGAGTATTTAAACTGATCAACGAGCTTGCTTTATTTGAAAAAGCTCCGGAAGAAGTTAGCAATACGATTGAAGCTATGGAACAGGATGGCTTTGGAGAGAATCCTGTTTTCGGATTTCACATAGCAGAAGCAGAAGGCGTAATAGTTGGAATGGCACTTTATTTTATAAAATATTCTACTTGGAAAGGAAAAGGTTTGTACCTCGACGATTTAATTATCACAGAATCGATGCGAGGAAAAGGGTTGGGGCAAAAACTTTTTGATGTGTTTATGCAAGAAGCAAAAGCGATAGACGCGAAACAAGTTCACTGGCAAGTGTTGGATTGGAACACTCCTGCGGTAGATTTCTATAAAAAACTGGGAGCTAAAATCGATGTAGAATGGTGGGATTGTAAAATGACAGAAGCACAAATTAAAAATTACTAGTACAATAAATTTTATTCATACGAATGAAGGTTTTTAAATTTGGTGGCGCATCGGTGAAAGATGCAGAATCGGTAAAGAATGTTGGACGAATAGTATCTCAGTATAAAAACGAGAAACTGGTCGTGGTAATTTCTGCAATGGGAAAAACTACCAATGCATTAGAAAAAGTTGCTTCT
>JANLPR010000076.1:0-20810 GCA_031367345.1 Bacteroidota bacterium
CTGCCAAGAGCGGAATTCCGTTCGGCAAATGATGGCTTGCATTTTATTTTCCACTTCCGCCTCTCTAAAAATTCCGCTCAGCGTGCTAATATGTTTGGCGCTATTCTTTAATAAAATTTCGAATCATAAAAATCCTCAAATCAACTAAATCCCGGTTCAGACATTTTTTTAATTTCGAATCATAAAAATCCTCAAATCAACTAAATCCCGGTTCAGACGTTTTTCCTGCCAAGAGCGGAATTCCGTTCGGCAACTGATGGCTTGCATTTTACTTCTCACTTCCGCCTCTCTAAAAATTCCGCTTTGCGGCCATTTAAATTACCACTGTCAAATTACCACTGTCAAAATTCAATTCTCAAATTTCGATTCTCAAATTTCGATTCTCAAATTACCAAAGTCAAATTTCGATTCTCAAATTACGATTCTCAAATTACCACTGTCAAATCACGACTTTCAAGTCACGACTGTCAAATTACAATTCTCGAACATCGATTTTCATCTACCAAGTCTCGATTTTCGACAAATTTTATCCTTAAAAAACGAAAAAAAGTGGTAATTTCGCCCAACTAAAAATTAGAACAGAATGTTTGAGAATTTATCGGATAAGTTAGATCGGGCCTTTAAGGTTTTAAAAGGCGAAGGAAAAATTACCGAAATCAATGTGGCGGAAACATTGAAGGAGGTACGTAAGGCAATGCTCGATGCCGATGTTAATTACAAAGTAGCAAAACAATTCACAGATACTGTTAAGGAAAAAGCGTTTGGACAAAATGTTCTAAATGCCGTTTCTCCCGGACAACTTTTAATCAAGATCGCCCACGATGAACTTGCAAATTTAATGGGTGGCGATAAAGTCGATATCAACTTAGACGGAAACCCGGCGATTATTTTAATGTCTGGTTTGCAAGGCTCTGGTAAAACTACTTTGTCAGGAAAGCTTGCAGCCCATTTAAAGTCAAAGCGTCAGAAACTTCCACTTCTTGTTGCCTGCGACGTTTATCGCCCTGCTGCCATCGATCAGTTAAAAGTATTGGGAGAACAAATTGGTGTTCCTGTTTATTCTGAGGAAGGAAATAAAAATCCTGTTGAGATCGCAAAAAACGGAATTGCATTTGCAAAACAATTCAATCACAATTTAGTCATCATCGATACTGCCGGTCGTTTAGCGATCGACGAGGAAATGATGAATGAAATTGAAGCGATTAAAAAAGCTACCAATCCGAATGAAATTTTATTCGTAGTAGATGCAATGACCGGTCAAGATGCGGTGAACACGGCAAAGGCCTTCAACGATCGATTAAATTTTGATGGTGTCGTATTAACGAAGCTAGATGGTGACACTAGAGGCGGTGCAGCGTTATCTATTAAATCGGTTGTAAATAAACCAATCAAGTTTGTTGGTACAGGAGAGAAGCTCGATGCACTCGATGTTTTTTATCCGAGTAGAATGGCGGATCGTATTCTTGGAATGGGAGATATTGTTTCTTTGGTTGAAAAAGCTCAAGAACAATTTGATTCGGTTGAAGCTGCAAAATTGCAAAAGAAGATTGCTAAAAACCAATTTGGTTTCGACGATTTCTTAAGCCAAATTCAGCAGATAAAAAAGATGGGAAATATGAAAGACCTTTTAGGCATGATTCCCGGAGTAGGTAAAGCTGTGCGTGATATGGATATCAGTAACGATTCGTTCAAACACATTGAAGCCATTATTCATTCGATGACTGTTGAAGAAAGAAAAAATCCGACGCTGATAAACGGGTCGAGGCGCCAACGAATTGCAAATGGAAGCGGAACAAACATTCAAGAAGTAAATAAGCTGATGAAGCAGTTCGATGAAATGCGTAAAATGATGAAAGTATTTTCCAATAAAGATCAGGCAGCAAAAATGATGCGCAATATGCCGGGAATGCGGAAGTAAATTAAGATCATACACCAATTTATTATGAATATTCTCGACGGAAAAATTGCCAGTGCAGAATGGAAAACTGTTTTAACGAAAGAAGTAAATGAACTTTTATCGAATGGAAAAAGAGCACCACATTTGTGTGCAATTCTCGTTGGGAGCAATGGCGCATCTGAAACGTATGTAGCAAGTAAAGTAAAAAACTGTGCTGAGATTGGAATGCGTTCGTCGTTGGTTAGATTTGAAACTTCGATAACTGAGAATGAACTGTTGCAAAAAATAGTAGAAATAAATAATGATGATGCTATTGATGGATTGATTGTTCAGTTACCACTTCCGTCACATATCAATGTGCAAAAAGTTACAGAATCAATTTCCCCGGCAAAAGATGTAGATGGTTTTCATCCGTTAAACGCCGGACGAATGTTGCAAAATCTCCCGTGTTATATTCCTGCAACTCCATACGGAATTCTATTAATGCTTGAGCATTTTAAAATAGAAACCTCCGGAAAAAGTTGTGCGATCATTGGTAGAAGTAATATTGTTGGTATGCCGATGAGTGTATTGATGTCGAGAAATGGTAACCCCGGCAATTGCACTGTTACACTTTGCCATAGTCGTACACCAGATATAAAAACTATTAGTCATAATTCAGATATTGTAATTGCAGCAATAGGGAAACCATATTTTCTAAAAGCTGATATGGTAAAAGAAGGAGCAATTGTAATTGATGTAGGTATAACAAGAGTTGAATCGACACAAACAAAAAGCGGATTTAAAATTGCCGGCGATGTTGACTTTGAAAATGTATCACCCAAATGTTCGTGGATCACTCCAGTACCAGGAGGTGTTGGATTAATGACCATCGTTGGACTATTGAAAAATACACTTCGTGCTGCTAGAAAAGAGATTATTTACTAATTGATTTTCGGATTTATTAAAAGCATAGAATTATTGGATTACAATTAATTCGCGTTCGAAAAAATAAATTGATAGCGAATATTTTTAACTGTTATAATGAATAAAATAGATACCGTACTTTTGAATACAGCTTATCCATTGATGGAAGATTTTTATACCATACAAGGAGAAGGATACAATACAGGTAAGGCAGCTTATTTCCTTCGACTAGGAGGCTGCGATGTTGGATGTGTTTGGTGCGACGTGAAAGAGTCGTGGGATGCAAATACGCATCCGAAAATTTCTGTAGAAGAAATGGTTAGTCGTGTCGCGAAAGCAAATGCAGAATCGATTGTGGTAACAGGAGGGGAGCCGGCGATGTACGATCTGACACCTATTACTTCTGCGCTTCATGAAAAATTTCTTAGCTGTTGGATTGAAACCAGTGGAGCATATCAGATTACCGGAGAATGGGAATGGATTTGTGTATCTCCGAAAAAATTTAAAGCGCCTTTGGCTGAATCTTTGCAAATGGCCGATGAGCTAAAAGTAATTATCTATAATCAGTCAGATTTTGAATGGGCAGAAAGTCACGCATTGAAAGTTAGCAATGATTGTATTTTGTATTTACAGCCTGAATATTCTGTTTTCAATAAAATGATGCCAACGATCGTTGACTATGTAAAGAAAAATCCGCATTGGCGAATTTCAATTCAGACACATAAGGTGATGCAGATACCTTAATAAGTGAGTAGTAAGTAGTGAGTAGTAAGTAGTAATTAGTAAGTAGTCAGTAGTCAGTAGTGAGTAGTTAGTAGTAAGTAGTGAGTAGTGAGTAGTATGTTTTACTCATCACTTATTTAGTCGCAATCAATAAGAGAAATAGAAAGTAAGAAGTAAAAAAATGAACAACAGTAATAGGTTAATTATTTAACTCACCAATTACCACTCACCAATCCCTTATAAAATGAAATTCTTTTCCATTCTTTTTACTTTACTATTTATAGCCGGTATTTCTAAAGCACAAAATGATTATTCTAGTTCGATTCCAAAAGCTGTGCGGTGTTTTGAAACAGCTCTTAAATTTTACGATAGTCATCAAAATGAAAAAGCACTCGCTGCATTAAATGAAGCGATTCAGGCGGATCCAAAATTTGTGGAAGCACATACGCTTCAAGCAAATATTTATTACGATATAAAAGATTATGAAAAATCTATTGCATCTTACAAAAATGCAATAACCGTGAACCCTGATTTTTTTGCAAATAATTATTATGGTTTAGGTACGGTCGAATTTTTAGCCGGACATTACTCCGATGCAAAAGCTGATTTTGAAAAATTTATTTCTTTACCCAAAATATCTCCCTCAATTACTGCCAAAGCAAAACGCTATATTGTCAATTGTACTTTTGCAGAGTCTGCCATTCAAAATCCTGTTCCGTTTAATCCTATAAATATGGGCGATAGTATTAATACAAAAGATCACGAATACTTTCCTGCAATTACAGGTGATGGAAAAACATTTTTATTCACTCGCCGAATTATGTCAGTCGATTACAATGGTCGAAAACAAGAACAGGAAGATTTTTACCTTTCTCACATGGAGAAAAATGGATGGAGCAACGCACAGCCAGTTACAGAAATAAATACCGATGGTAATGAAGGAGCTCCGTCGCTTTCTGCCGACGGACAATATTTATTTTTTACTTCATGTGAAGAGTTGTATCACAATTCAAATGCACGGACAACCAAAGGAAGCTGCGATCTTTTCATTGCGAAAAAAGTTGGCGATAAATATCTCAATCCAAGAAATCTTGAATTTCCAATCAATACCGGTGCGTGGGAAAGTCAACCCTCTTTTTCATCAGATGGTCGTACATTGTATTTTGTTCGTTCAATAAAAGAAGCCAATAATATTTCTCACCACGATATTTTTGTGAGTCAGATTGGTGATGACAGTAAATGGAGTGAGCCTGTTTCTGTAAGTGATAAAATAAATACAAAAGGCGACGAGCTTTCAGTTTTTATTCATCCGGATGATCAGACACTTTATTTTTCATCTGATGGATTGCCTGGAATGGGAGGGCAAGATATTTTTTATTCGAAACGCGAACCGAATGGCGACTGGGGCGAGCCGGTAAATATTGGTTATCCAATCAATACAAGTAACGACGAAACTTCGTTACTTGTAAGTCCTGACGGCGAGTTAGGTTTTTTTGCATCCGATCGTCCGGGAGGTAAAGGAGGAGATGATCTTTATCAATTCAATTTATATGAGAAAGCTCGTCCGCAGCCTGTAACGTATATGAAAGGGAAAGTTTATGATGAGAGTACTAAGAAACCATTAGGAGCATCTTTTGAATTAATAGATCTAGCTACGGAAAAAGTAATTGTTCGTTCTACATCTAATACGGTGAATGGTGAGTTTATAGTTTGCTTGCCCGCAGGTAAAAGTTACGCATTGAATGTTTCTCGCGATGGATATTTATTTTATTCTGATAATTTTGAATTGAAAAATGCTAAGTCTTCAAAAGAACCTGTGTTGAAAGATGTTCCATTAAAACCAATCAAAGCCGGGGAGTCGATCGTTTTAAAAAATATTTTTTATGATACGGATAAGTTCGATCTAAAATCGGAATCGAAAACAGAGTTGTATAAATTAATACAATTTTTAAATAAAAATCCGAAGATCCATTTCGAGATCAGTGGACATACAGATAATGTCGGATCAAAACCATACAATCAGGTGTTGTCGGAGAAGCGAGCAAAAACGGTGTATGATTATTTAATAGCCGCAGGAATTGTGAGTAGCAAATTAACGTATAAAGGTTATGGAGATTCGAAGCCAATTGCAACGAATGCTGCTGACGACGGCCGAACTCAAAATAGGAGAACGGAGTTTTTGATTACTTCTGTGGAAAACTGATGAATAATTAATAATGATTAATGAAAAATGATTAATGAAGGAATAATCAAGAATTGAAAAGTAATTGAAAAAAAAGTTGCTTCAATGGTGGTATCTTCACCATTTCATTTTTCATTAATAATTATTACTTATTAATTATAAAGTTGCTTTTCTAATTCGAATAAGTTTTTCCAGTAGTGATTCCAAATGATCAAGATGCAACATATTTGCTCCATCTGATTTTGCGTTTTTGGGATCTGGATGTGTCTCAACAAAAATGCCATCGAAACCTACAGCTATTCCTGCTTTGGCAATGAGTTCAATCATATCAGGTCTTCCTCCTGTTACTCCGCTCAACTGATTGGGTTGTTGTAATGAATGTGTAATATCAAGAATTGTTGGGACATTATTTTTTTTCATGTCAACAATGTTTCGATAATCGACAATCAAATCTTGATAGCCAAACATACTTCCTCTTTCTGTAAGCATAACATTTGGATTACCTGCATTTCTAACTTTATCAACAGCAAATTTCATTGAGTCGCCCGAAAGAAATTGTCCTTTTTTAATATTTACAAATTTGCCTGTAGCTGCTGATGCAAGCAATAATTCGGTTTGTCTACAGAGGAAAGCCGGAATTTGTAAAACATCCACATGCTTTGCTGCAATGGCTGCATCACCGCTTTCATGAATGTCAGTAACAATTGGTAAAGAATATTTTTCTCTGATCTTTGATAGGATATTCAGTGCATTTTCATCGCCAATGCCGGTAAATGAATCATCACGACTTCTGTTTGCTTTACGATAACTCGCTTTAAAAATAAATGGGATCTTTAATTTATCTGTTATTGCTTTTACTCTTTCAGCAATGGCCATTGTCATTTCTTCGCTTTCTACGACACACGGTCCGGCAAGCAAAAAGAAATTCCCCGAATCCAGATTTTTTATGTGAGCGATATTGTTAAGCATAGTTTTTTCTAAAAATATTTCGACAAAGATACAAAAGCTCCTTGAGCTGTACCATTTTTCAGTAATACTGCATCAACCTGATCACTTTTAAGACGGAATACCCATCCTTTGCCTTGAAATTCATAATTCAATCCAAGGTGGATTCCGGAATAAGCACCATAACTAATTTTCATTCCTAATGAATGTTGTGAGTTAATTTTATATTGATAATTCTGATAAATGAACGGAAGTGAATTCGCAAAGAATACATGTCCAATGGTCGATTCAATTTGCAAATGATACTTCGACACAGGAATACTATAACTCAGCCGAATAATTCCCGGCAAAGGAGTTATTGTCGTATGTCTTGTTCTTTCTGATAAATATGGTTGTACGAATGAGGAATCTAAATTAACTGATTGATGAATTGAATCATTGAAATTGAAAAGTTCAGAAACATCAACTCCTTCAAATCTAAAGCTAGTGTCGGCATGGATAAATGAAGATTGATCATTCCAAGAAATGAATCCCAAATTTTCCAATGTTATTTTCATTGTTCGTTTTTTCTCGTCTGTCCATTTAAATGAAAAATCAATGGAAGAACCAATGCCGTTTACTGCAGCTTTGTTAGTTTTACTCGAATCACTTTGTCGAATGGTAATGTTTGAATTTAAGTCTAAGTATTCACCGGTTTCAGCCGTGTAAAGTGATGCTCTAGGTGCTTTTATAGAAAGAAATTGTTGCCCTTTATTCAAAGAAACTCCGGCCGACCATTCGTAGTTATTCAACATTTTTGAATATCCATGTCCAAATGTAAAATTGATCTGTTGATATTTTAACTGCCGAAATTCGAAATTATTTAAATCTGCTGTTTTGCCGCCATAACTTTTATTCCCTCTGAAATAAAGTTCGAAAGCATCATTCGTAAAATCAGCATCCACATGAAATACATCTCTGAATTTGATTCGATAAAAAGAGTTTTTTAATCCGAAAAGCGAATCTGTTTTATGACGATATTGAATCGTATAATTGAAATCAATTCCGAGCCTATTTTCATTAGACAATTTTTTAGAAACATTGTCTTTCATTTCAGTTGAAATAAAATCATTTCTATAATAGTTTTTTGCTAACTGATTTGTTAAAGCATTTGACCCAAATGAGTATTCAGTTGAAACAGTAATAGCATTTGTTGCCAGCGAATCATTTTTTGGTTTTAACGCAAAACAGTTTTGAAAATATATAAATAAGAAAATAGAGGATAGAAGTACTTTCACAGATTAACGAATATAATATGTTCCATCGCCGATTAATTTTATATCGAGTCGGTAATTGGAATACAATTGAGTAAGTTGCGGATAATTTGGTGAATTGAATTTAGCACGAATGCCAATTCGTTCAGTGGTTAAGAGTCTTGATTTTCTTGCGGCATCAATAGGAATAGATATTTTCGTTGTAATTGGATTTGTAACTATCGCATTGGTGCCAACAGAAGCTGATGAGATTAAACCGGGCACTAAGAGCGTATCTGTAATTGCATTATTTTTATCGATTAAAAATAACATCATGTCAAGATCAAATGGAAATCCATTTTTTGCAATGAGGTAAATTGTAGACGGTCCAATTGGGTCGAAGTTAGTAGCATTGGCAATCGAAAAATTGATAGTGTCAGCGAATACTAATTGATTCGCAGAAAATGATAATGGCATGTCAATCTGAATTCGTGTATCTACTAATTTGTTACTGTACACAAAATCACTATTCCCACTTATATTTCCAAGTGGATTTAATTTCAAATTAATATTGTAATTAAGTATGTCGGGAATGTTTTCAATCAAATCTGTAATGTTGCTATTCCCTTTATTTAAAATGATGGAATAGTTGAAAGGTACAGGTGAATAACTTGCAAAATAAGGTTCAGTAGCACGATTGATATTGATGTAATGCCGAATAAGATTAGAGTTGGAAAGTGGAATTACATTTCCTTGTCGATTGTTTACAGATAGTACTTGGTTTAAATAAATTTGTAGATCGGCGCCAACGTAATTTGTGATATCGAATTTCATCGTAACACTATCCAATTTTATATTGCCACCTTTAATCAATCCTCCAACTCCTAAATTAATATTCTTATTATCAATAATGGTAGTTTGTCCTAAATATCCTTTTGCATAATCAGGAACAATTTGAATCAACGAAGTTTTCAAATTAATAAGTGTATCACTCCCGAAAAGCGCGAATGATTGTCCATTAGGATCGGATCGAGCTTCAACATTATAACTGATTGTATTAAATAATGTCCCCGAAGATCCTGTCATATCAAGACTGTATCCTGAAAAATCGTATGTGTCGCTGAAATAAGATGGTGAAGCTAATGAAGCCGAATCAACACTGACTGTTATTGTAAAAGGTATGCCATTTTTTTTTGCTTTCGGTATTTTGTAGGTGAAAAATATTTTCGATTGCAAAGTATTTTTGAATTCTAATTTAATAAAACCGGAAGTAATATTTGCATTCGTTAATTGAACATTCGGTACTCCAAGTGTTACATTGTTGTTGTTGGAAAGAAACGGTGTATTAGGAGTTATAGTTGATGGAAAAGCAGGAAAAATAACGCTCGTTTTAATAAATGTATCGGGAACTTGATACACAGAATCGAGAGTAAAATTTGAATAAGTTGTGTCGATTTTTATAGATAGTGCTCCATTTACATCTGTTGCAAGTAAAGTATCACTTATTAGTTGATTAATTCCTAAGGATGCATGAGCTAATGGGCCAAGAACTTCAATATCCCACTGTGGATTTTCATTTACCTTTTTACAGGAAAAAAAGACTGCTGCTGCGCTTATAATAAATAAGAAGTACCTGAATTTCATGAACTGTAAATATGAGAAAAAGAATTGACTATTTGTACAATTCCGCTTCATTTGACTAAATTTTCAGGTCACTTTCAGGTTTTAACGAACAATGAGAGAAACTAATAATTGTATTTATTTTTCCAAAGTGATTTCATAAAACGACGGATTTCATTTTCTCTGTCATTGATACCTGGTTCGTAAAATTTATTGTTAGAAATTTCTTGCGGAAGAAATTCCTGGCCGGCAAAATTATTTTCATTGGAATGATCATAATTATAGCCTTTTGAATAGCCAAGTTCTTTCATTAATTTGGTTGGAGCATTTCGAATGTGAAGAGGTACCGGCAAATCGCCTTTTGAGTCAACAATACTTAGAGCTTCTTCGATAGCAAGGTAGCCGGAATTGCTTTTAGCAGAAGTGGCGAGGTAAATAACAACTTGCGATAAAATAATTCTGCATTCTGGATATCCAATTTTACTTACTGCATCGAAGCAAGTATTTGCCATTACCAAAGCTGTTGGATTGGCATTGCCGATATCTTCAGAGGCAAAAATCACCATTCTCCGAGCAATGAATTTCGGATCTTCTCCACCTCGGATCATGCGTGCTAACCAATAGACAGCAGCATTGGGATCAGACCCTCGCATTGATTTTATAAAAGCACTGATGATATCATAATGTTGTTCGCCATTTTTGTCATAAAGAGCTATTTTGTCGAGTACTATTTCTTGAACATTTTTATTCGTTATTTTTATTTCAGCATCAACAGGAAAAGATGCTACAACTAATTCAAGGAGGTTAAGTAATTTTCTGGCATCACCACCTGAGAGGCGAAGCAATGCTTCTGTTTCATCGATCGTTATAATTAATTTTTTTAGTACAACATCTTCCTTTATTGCTTGATCAATTATTTTAAGCAGTTCATCTTTTGAAAGCTCTTTGAGTACATACACCTGACATCTGGATAAAAGAGGAGAGATTACTTCGAAAGAGGGATTTTCGGTTGTTGCCCCGATAAGAGTTATAATTCCTTTTTCAACAGCAGCTAAAAGAGAGTCTTGTTGTGATTTACTAAATCGATGAATCTCATCAATAAAAAGTACCGGACTCCCTTCAACAGCCTTTAACTCGTGTGAATATCGTTGTGCTTTTTCAATAACTTCTCTTACATCCTTTACTCCTGAACTAACAGCACTCAGAATATAAAATGGACGTTTCAATTCTTTAGCAATGATTCCTGCAAGTGTAGTTTTTCCAACTCCCGGAGGTCCCCAGAAAATAATCGATGGGATATTATTTCTTGCAATGGATTTAGTTAAAATGGCATCAGGACCTGCCAGATGTTTTTGCCCGATGTAATGTGATAGATCGGTAGGCCGCATTCGTTCTGCTAATGGTATCATTTTCTTAATTCTATTGCGAAGATAAGAACGATTTTGAATGGTTTAACGAAACGATAACAATGGAGAAGAGTCATTTTAAAAAGGATTAAAAGACCTAATTTATCGGTAAAATAAAATCAAATCATTGATTAGTTGTTATCTTTGCGGCCTTAATAACTATAATGAAATTATTTCTCCGTATAGCTGTACTGCTTTTATTTCCCACCTTCATTTTTGCTCAACCATCATCCGGTTTCAAAGGGAACCGACCGGACTCGCTTCGTAGAAATGCTCCTCGTATTGGAAAAGTGTTTGGCAGCTTACGAGATGCTGAAACAAACCAGCCTGTAAGTTTTGCAGCAGTCGTATTTCTTTCTCCGCGTGATTCTGCAATTGTAGGTGGTGTCCAAACAAATGAGAAAGGAAATTTTTTAGCTGAAGATCTTCCTCTGAGCAAAATGATATTGAAAGCTTCTTTCATAGGGTATGCACCGATATATGTGCCACTTCAATTATCATTTCAAATTCAAGAGTTGGATGCAAACATTATAAAAATGAAGTCGGTTGCAACTAAATTAAAAGATGTAACGATTACAGGAGAAAAATCTGATTACGTAAATTCCATCGATCGGAAAGTTTATAATCTTGATAAAAATATAGTAAACACCGGCGGAACAGTTACTGAAGTTTTGCAAAACATTCCTTCTGTAAGTGTAGATATAGATGGGAAAGTTAGTTTACGAGGTAGTGAAAATGTAACGATCCTTATTGACGGAAAGCCTTCAGGAATGTTAGGAAATGATAGGAAAGCAGTGCTTCAACAGATTCCTGCGAGTGCTGTAGAGCAAATAGAAGTTATCACAAATCCTTCTGCAAAATATGATGCGGATGGAATGTCGGGGATCATCAATATCAAAACAAAGAAAGAGAAAATGCGAGGACTGAACGGCAATCTAACAGCCGGTGTTGGTACTAATGAAAAATTTAATGTTGGTATAGGAGGAAACGACCGCTCACCGAGAAAAAATGTTTATGCCAGTTACAATTTTCGTCATGAAAAAAGAAGTATAAATGGAGGGAGTACGCAGTTCAATCATTTTCAAGGTAGCGATGCATATTATTATAGTAATAATTCGCATGGGAGTAATTTGTCTGACAATCATTCTGGAAAAGTAGGCATCGACTTTTTTATCAATAAGTATAATACGTTAGGTGTTAATGCTTCATTATCGAATAAAATGGAGTCGCATCCTGAACAAATTCAATATTCGTTTTACACTCCTGAGTTGGTAACGTTCAATTCCTTTTTTAGAGATAACACAGAAGACAATAAGAATTTTAATTATGATCTGAATACCGATTACAAGCATACATGGGATAGCACATCAAGAGAGTTGACAGCGAATTTGTCTTTTTCGTCTAACAACAGAAATTCTGACAATACATTTAAAAGCTCGTTATATTCCGGATTCAATTTGCCTTATCAAAAAGATTTTTATGATAATGTTTATCAGAATATTTTGTTGCAAACAGATTTAATGCAACCAATGAAAGGTAAAGCCAAGTTTGAAGCAGGGTTAAAAAGTACCAATAGATATTTAAACAATCAGTTGGATTATTCAGATTATAATTTCACTTCATTGCTATATGAAAAAAATAATTTAAAGAGCGATCATTTTGTTTACAATGAACAGATAGCAGCAGCATATGCTATGTATACGGGAAAAGTTAAAAAGTTCGATTATAATGTTGGCTTAAGAGCAGAGCAGACATTTGCTAAAATTGAATCGCAAACAATTAGTCAGACATACAACGTCAATTACTTGTCGCTATTCCCGAGCGCATTTGTTAAATATCCTTTATCCGAGAAAAGTGATTTGCAAATTAGCTATTCGCGTAGAGTAAATCGACCTGATTCACGCGCATTGAATCCATTTGTCGATTATTCTGATTCGTTGAATGTTAGAAAAGGAAATCCATTTTTAAGACCGGAGTATACGAATGCACTTGAGCTGTCTTATGCATTGACTCTTTTAAAATGGAGTTTGACTTCTTCTATCTATTATAGGAAAACGAACGATATGATTAGTAGATATCGTACGGTAAATCCTATAACAGGAATTGGTACTATGTCGACCATTAATTTTTCTACAGCTGAGAATTCCGGCGGCGAATTGGTAATTCGATATACGTTTGAAAAAGCAGGTTCTTTGATGGCTACATTTAATATTTACCAGAGCAAGATAAATGGTACGAATGTTCAAGCTGATTATCAAACTAATTCTTTGCAGTGGTTTACACGGTTAAATGCAAATTTAAAATTATCTAAAAATACAGCTTTCCAACTTACAGGAAATTACACAGCTCCCATGAAAACAGTTAATGGAGAAATAAAAGGAATGAGTGGAGTGGATGTTGGTTTAAAGCAGGATATTTGGAAAGGGAAAGCCTCGTTGAGTTTAAACGTTACAGATATTTTTCTGATGAGAAAATTTCAGTTTGTTAATTATAGCAATTTTTATTATACATCAGGTTGGAGAAATAGAGAATCGAGAGTAGCAATGCTCAACTTTTCTTATAAGTTTGGAAAAGCAGACAGT
Source organism: Bacteroidota bacterium (assembly GCA_031367345.1). GTDB lineage: Bacteria > Bacteroidota > Bacteroidia > AKYH767-A > 2013-40CM-41-45 > JADKIH01. The sequence goes on from JANLPR010000076.1 coordinate 13,494, forward strand.
AATATTTTCAATCGGAAGAAACCATCTAAGCAAGGAAATCAAGATAACTCGTCAGACATGATAGATTATTGAGTTCAGTAATCAGAAATAAAAAAAGAGATCAGTTTAAATCACTGATCTCTTTTTTTATGCTATAAATTTAATAGCAACAAATAAATTTTTTCGAATTACATTCCTTGAGCCATCAGCACAGCATTGTATGCATTTACATTTCCAAAACCATCATACCATGAAAGAACTGGGTAATATTGTGCTGTATTTTTTAAACAAGTACTTACTTGTGCACGAGTTAAATTTGGATTAACCGACCACACTAATGCTGCCACTCCTGCAGTGAATGCGGTAGCGCATGAAGATCCGCCAACATACGCTGGAGTATAGCCACTAATAGGTAAAGACAATGTAGTTCGTTCGCTATTAGCATTTCTTTGCATTGGAATTGTTAAAAGTACTTTACTTCCGTCGTGGCAATTACTGCAAGTAGTACTGCTTTCATTTACACCGGTAATGGCAACGCATTCTGAATAATAAGCCGGATAAATAACTCCCCACCAAGATGTCCAACTAAATGAGGTTCCTGCTGCTGCATAGATTAACTTCCCTTTTCCATAAGCATAACTAACGCCATCATAAAGGGTACTGCTGCTAAATGGTGTTCCAACAGACATGCTTACAATTTTCACTGCAACATTGTTTCCCATTTTTATCAATGCACTTCGTACACCGGATAATTCTGCCGATTCATCAAGCACTACATCGTTGCATGCCCTTATAAAAACAAGGTTTGCTTTATAAGCTACACCTGTTGGGCCACCTAAATTATTTCTAGGTCCCGCTGCAATTCCACACATACTTGTTCCGTGCGCACATCCTGTATATGCAGTAGTTCCATAGGTGTAATCAGTAGTTAAAGTTCGACCTACATTCGATTCACCGTTATTAAAATTTGATCCTAAGAGTGACTGTGTAGTACTTATACCGGCATCAATTACACCAATAGTTATTCCTTGACCTTGAGCTACCGACCATGCATTCATCACATTTACATTGTTATAATTCCAAGACATTTTACAACCGGGATAAATAGTAGTATAGTCAGCCGAATTTAAAGCATAACTGGAACCTGTACATCCGGAAGAAGAAGTTGTTCTAGAAATATAACTGGAAGGCCAATAACCGTAAGGTTCTATGTACCGAACATTTTCCAAATTTGATAATGCGGTGATTACTTTAGCATCAGCAATTCTAAGAGTGATGATTGGTAAAGTTTGATCATCTTCAGTGATCAGATCGTTTACGTTTTTATCAATTCCACTTTTCTTTAATTCTACTTGGATTAATTTCAACAGTTCATCATGAACATTTTTCCATGCATCAGAATGAATGTTGATAGAAGATAATTTTTCTCTTACGTCTTTGATAAAAGCAGGTTGATAACCAATTGCAATTAACTGAGTAATTCCGGCAGCACTGCAAACCATTTTAAGATCAGTTTTTTCCCAGCTAAAATCATTCGTTGCCTTAACCTGATTATACATGTTTTGATCTATTTCCTGTTGCGTGTAAAGTTTGCCATCAGGAACAGTATTCAAGGTTGATTTCAGAACCAAAAGTTGGTTAGTAGCGGACACAGGTTCTACTTTATTTTCCTCAGGATTACATGAGTAAAATAGTATTGAAAACAATAGTAAGTAAATTGTATTTTTCATCGGTTGAGTGGTTTTAAAAGTTGATGGTGCAAAAATAAACTTTGTGAATATAAGAAAGAAAACAAAAACCGCAAGTTCTTTTGTTTCACTCATTTTTAGGGGTTAATAAATCATCCTAATTTAATGAAACAGAAGGAAGATTTTGACTTTCTTTGCGTCATGACAAAAATTGGTCTCGTTTTCCTTTTGCTGGTATCGTTTACGATAAAAGCCCAAAACCACATAAAAGTCTACTTCACGCAACCTGTCGATGTTTCTATTTCTTCAGGCTTAAATGCGCAATGGCTGAATGGAGCAACTGATGATACTCTTGTCGCGTATATTAATAGAGCAAAATTTTCAATAGATATTGCAGTGTATAGCTACGATCAATCGTCAGGGATGGCGAACATTGCTACTGCTGTAAATCAGGCTTACTTGTCGGGTAAAAAAGTACGATGGATTTACAATGGAAGTAGTGGTAACTCAGGATTGACTTCTTTGAATAGTGGTATAAAAACATTGGCATCACCCACAAGTGCAAATTATGGTATAATGCACAATAAATTCGTGGTCATTGACGCCTCTTCGTCAAACCCTAATGATCCGATTGTTTGGACAGGTTCATGTAACTGGAATAAAGAACAAGTGACAAACGATGAAAACAATTTAATAATTATCCAAGATCAATCACTTGCTCTCGCTTATTTAAATGAATTCAATGAAATGTGGGGAAGTACAACTATAACTCCCAATGCTACCCTTGCAAAATTTGGCCCAGATAAAAGTGATAATACAGTTCATTATTTTACAATAGATGGGAAAACAGTAGAATGCTATTTTAGTCCTTCCGATCACACAAATAATCATTTAATAAATTTAATTAATTCTGCAGATAACGATTTAAATTTTGGAGTGTACACATTCACACGACAAGATATTGCAGATACGATAGCGTATAAAATTGCACATGGCGTTGTTACTACCGGCATAATGGATCAATACAGTTTGGGTTTTTCAGCATACAATACATTATCGCCTATTATGGGAAATAATTTAAAGATTTATAGCGATCCCAATTATATTTATCATTCAAAGCACATGATTGTTGATGCGTGTTCGCCAAGTTCAGATCCTGCTGTGGAAGTTGGTTCGCATAACTGGTCGGTGGCAGCAGATAGTAAGAACGACGAAAATATATTGATTATTCACGACGATACGATTGCAAATATTTTTCTTCAAGCGTACAAAGCGAGTTTTAACAGGTTAAGTGGAGTGTTTCCAGCATGTACTATTAATAATGTGGAAGATGAATTTCAAGATGTTCAAATTTATCCGAATCCAACAAATTCAGAAATCCATCTCAAGGGATTTGATGGAAATATTCATTTAATTGAAATGGTGGATGTGCTTGGGAAGATAGTTTACGCTTCAAGCAAATTTGATTCATCAATATTAATAGATGTAAGTTATTTGAATGAAGGGATTTATTTTTTAAAATTGAAAATGGAAAAAGGAACAGTTGTAAAAAAAATAATTATTAACAAATAATATTCAAAACAGAAATAGTTAACATGTTAAAGAAAATCAAATTATTCTTGTAAAATTAATGATCATGAATAAACCAGTATCTTTTATTGCCATATTGTTTTTTATTGTATCAAACGCTTTCGCACAAACTGAGCAAAAAATAGAAAAGAAGAAAGGAAGTATTTATTTTGCTTGGGGTTATAATAAAGATTTCTTCTCGAAAAGCGATATTCATTTTCATAATTCCGGATCAGATCAATACGATTTTACACTTTATAATTTAACTGCGAAAGATCGTCCGGGTTTCGATCAAATTTTCACATCTACTTTATCGATTCCTCAATACGTTTATCGTTTTGGTTACTATTTTAATGACAAGCGTAATCTTGGTATTGAAATAAATTTCGATCATGTAAAATACGTAATGAATGACAATCAAAAAGCGCATTTAAAAGGAGTAATTCACGGTAATAGTTATGACGTAGATACGATGGTGACGCCCGATTTTTTGAAATTCGAACATACCAATGGCGCAAATTTTTTAATGCTAAATGTTTTGAAGAAGCAGCAATTACTAGAATCAAAAAATAAAAAGCATATATTAAACGCAGTGTTGAAAGTAGGAGGGGGTATAGTGATTCCAAAAACAGACGTTACATTATTTGGGACTCGTCTCGACAATGTTTTTCACATAGCAGGATATGTTACCGGAGTGGATGCCGGATTTCGGTATGAATTTTTTAAACACTTTTTTACGGATGCATCCTTTAAAGGCACATATGCAAATTATTATAATGTGCTAACAGTAGGTACAGGAAAAGCCAATCATACTTTTTTTACAGGAGAAATAATTTGGGGATTTGGTGCACAGTTTCCACTATGATAAAAAATAAATCATAGTACGAAAAAATAAAAAAGTGGAATAGAATATAGAACTATATTTTTCCATTCTTAATTTGTTCTACAACATCAGGGTCGAGTAGTGTAGTAGTATCGCCAAGATTAGATGTTTCGCCTTCTGCAATTTTACGAAGTATCCGTCGCATAATTTTCCCGCTTCTAGTTTTCGGAAGACCTGTTACGAACTGGATTTTATCAGGTTTAGCGATAGCGCCAATCATTTTAGAAACTATATTTATTATTTCCAGTTTATCTTTTTCCAAATCACCATGAACGCTGGAGTAAATAACATAGGCGTAAATTCCTTGTCCTTTAATATCATGAGGGTAGCCAACAACAGCGCTTTCAATCACGTCGGGGTGCATATTGATTGCATTTTCTATTTCTGCCGTACCAATTCTATGTCCACTTACATTTAAAACATCATCTACGCGACCGGTTATTCTATAGAATCCATTCGCATCTCTCAGGCAGCCATCGCCGGTAAAATATAAATTTTTGTATGTAGAAAAATAATTTAATCTAAATCGTTCATGATCACCATAAGTAGTGCGTAAAATTCCCGGCCATGGAAATTTGAAACAGAGTATACCACTAACGTTATTCCCAATAAGTTCATTTCCTCTTTCGTCGACTAGTATCGGTTGAATGCCCGGTAAAGGTAGAGTAGCGAACGTAGCTTTTTCGGGAGTAATACCGGCAAGATTTGAAATAAGTATTCCACCGGTTTCCGTTTGCCACCAAGTGTCAACCACCGGACATTTATCTTTCCCAATATTTTTATGATACCAATGCCAAGCTTCTTCGTTGATAGGTTCACCGACGGTTCCAAGAACTTTTAGTGACGAAAGCGATTTTCCTATTAACGGTTCAGTACCGTAGCTCATTAACGAACGGATAGCAGTTGGTGCAGTGTATAAAATATCGACTTGGTATTTATCAACGATGTCCCAAAATCTTCCGGCATCAGGGTAAGTTGGAATTCCTTCAAACATTAAAGAAGTAGCACCAGCTGAAAGTGGTCCATAAATGATGTAAGAGTGTCCGGTAATCCATCCAATATCAGCTGTGCAAAAATGAATTTGATTTTCTTTGTATTGAAAAACATTTACAAAAGAATAATTAGCATAGATCATATAACCTGCACAGGTATGAACTACACCTTTCGGTTTGCCGGTAGATCCGGAAGTGTAAAGAATGAAAAGCAAATCTTCAGCATCCATTGTTTCTGCCGGACATACTTGAGTTGGTAAAACCGATATTTTTTGAATTTCATCATGAAGCCAAACATCACGACCCTCAATCATGGAGATAGAAATATTTGTGCGTTTGTGAACGATTACACGTTCAACAAAAGGACAAGAGATCAATGCTTCATCAACAATTTTTTTCAGTGGAATATCTTTTGCACCTCTGAAAGCACCATCGCAAGTAATAATGAAATTTGCTTTGGCATCAGTGAGTCGATCAGCAATTGACTGTGCAGAGAATCCTCCGAAAATAACAGAATGAATAGCACCAATTCGAGCGCAAGCGAGTACAGCAATTGTTAATTCGGGAATCATACCCATATAAATACAAACGCGATCGCCTTTTTTAATATTATTATTTTTCAAGACAAGAGCAAAACGATTTACTTCACGAAGTAGTTCGTTATAAGTAATGATTCGATTTTTTTCTTTCGGGTCATTCGGTTCCCAGATAATGGCAGGTTTATCACCTAATTTAGCTATATGGCGATCAAGACAATTTTCAGTAATATTTAATTGAGCACCTTGAAACCATTTGATTTCCGGTTTTTCGAAATCCCATTCAAGAACTTTATCCCATTTTTTTTTCCATTCGAAAGAGTGAGCTATATCGGCCCAAAATTCTTCAGGAGCGTCAACACTTTTTTTGTATGCAACAAGATATTGTTCAAGGCTATTGATTTGATAAGCGTACGCCATATACTAGGTCAATTTGATTGTTGAAATTCCAACGTGATAGTAGAAATGATAAATGAAATACTTATTAGAGACCGTAATATAGTAAATTGGAAGAAAGAGAAGGGAGTCGAGATAAGAAAAATTTATTTTCAAAAGAGAAAAGGGAAAAGAAAAGGCAAAAAAATAGAGCCGGACACTAAGGACCCACATCCCATCCGGCTCTTGGTTACATTAAATGAAACCCACACTATTTTAAAAGCACAATTCGAATATTGAGGCAGCGACAACACTAAAGAGAATGATGTCAAGCGAAAGCAATGAGTTAGAAGTTGTGTAAGAGTTGTTTTTTTTCATTTGATTTACGATTTATACTAATGACAAAATGAGTTAATTAGTTAGGCAATCATACCTCTTCTTGATTTTGTTTCACCACCATAAACGATGGTAAGAGCTTGAGCCATTTGGCTTAGGAGGTCTTTTTCTAATTCGCCTAAAATTTCGCAGGTAGATTTTCCTCCACGGATAGAAGAGAATAGATTGTTGCGTTGGTTTTTTGAGTTGTAAATGATTTCCATGGTGAGTATTTTTAGTTTTTGGTTTAGAGGGGAGAGTAAGTGTTTTTTAGTTTTTGATAAATTCTTTTAATTGAAATACATCAATAGGTTTAGGCAGGTATTTTATTTTGCCTTTTGGTTCAATTGATTTGATGATAGGCTGATCAGTAATTAGAATCAGCAAACATTTATTTCTGATAAAGTCGGACAGGTGATTATAATCAGTAAGAAAATCGGTGATAGAGATGCTTTTCATTTCTTTATTAATGAAAATAGCTTCCGGCACATCACTTAAGCGTTCAGTATTTTGAAGAGAATGGATAAATTGAGAAGGATCTTGAACGACAGTAATTTTTTTAGCGATTCCTGATGCGCGCAAAATAGTTTCATGGATGAAAAGTTCTTGAGAAACATCATCAATAAGTACTGCAAGTTGTAACTGCACACGTTGAGAGGGTGCGGATGAGAAAGGAGAGTTATGCTCTTTGTTGGATGACATGGTACTTATCGAGAGAGTAATGATGAATTACACTGTAAATGTACCCGAGCAACAATGACGGAAAAAGGGACAATATGAAAATAAATAGACATAGAGTATCGATCAAAACCGATACCCCAATGTCCATTTCGCAGTAAAATTTAGCATTTTACTAATTCTAAATTAGTCTCCGTTTGTCCTCAAAGGCGTTCTCCTTAAAGATTATATCATTGTTAATC
>JANLPR010000106.1:0-4330 GCA_031367345.1 Bacteroidota bacterium
AAAATGACATTGGCAGGTTCTGCCTTATTAATTTTGTTCTTTCTAGGAGTTATGTACAAAGAATTAACCGCACAAAAAAACCAGGCATAATAATTTGAAAAAGGTGCTGATCATTACCTACTATTGGCCGCCGAGTGGGGGTGCGGGTGTTCAGCGTACGCTTAAATTTGCGAAGTACCTTCCTGAATTTGGAATTGAACCTATTATAATTACTGTTGACGCTTCTCACGCCACTTATCCAATTCTTGATCATACATTGGAAAAAGAAGTTGATCCGTCATTAAGAGTTATTCGTACGCGTTCGTTTGAGCCATTAAAAATATTATCAGCTTTGAAAGGGAAAGATAGTATTCCACATGGTGGATTTGCAAATACTAATGCGGAATCGATCACACAAAAAACGTTGCGATTTATAAGAGGCAATTTTTTTATTCCTGACGCACGTCGGGGATGGGTTCGGTTTGCAGTAAAGGCTGCGAGTGAAATAATCGATAAAGAAAAAATTGATACTGTTTTTATTTCATCGCCGCCGCATAGCAGCCAGTTGATTGGTTTGGAATTAAAAGAGAAATATGGCATCCGATGGATTGCAGATATGAGAGATCCGTGGACAGATATTTATTATTATCGAGATCTCTTGCATTCTAAATTTTCGGCTGGAAGAGATGCTGTGTATGAACGGAAAGTTTTAGAGAATGCAGATGCGATCGTAAGTGTGAGTCAGCCAATCAATAAGTTGTTTCTGGCTAAGTCGAAGAAGCTGGATGAGAAAAAATTTCATGTTATACCAAATGGATATGACGAGAGTGATTTTGCCGATAAAAAAACTATTCGCGAGAAATATTTTCAGCTGACGTATGTAGGTACAATGGCAGATAATTATAAGCCAGCTGTTTTGTTTGATGTGATTAATCAATTCGTAAATGAATTTTCTGTCGAGAAAAATGACATACGATTAACAATGGTTGGTTCGTCAGCTGCGGCAATACAACGTTTGATGGAAAAAAGTGGTTTGGAAAAAATTGCAGAATTTATTCCTCACGTTGATCATGCTGAGGCAATAGATTTTATGTCGAAGGCAGATGTATTGTTGTTGGTTATTCCTGATGTGGAAAATAATGAAGGAATCTTAACTGGAAAGTTGTTTGAATACTTAGGAGCCGGAAGTCCTATTGTTGGATTGGGACCAAAAAATGGAAAAGCATCACAAATTATTAACGAATGTGAAGCCGGTAAATTATTTGAGAGAGAAGAGAAAGAGGAATTGTATCTTTACTTAAAGGATAAATTTACGGAGTGGAAAGCAGGAAATAAATTTTCTTCTAACAAGAATGAAGTTCAAAATTATTCCAGGAAAAAATTGGCAGAAAAATTAGTAGAAATTTTAAAGTGAAATGAAAGAATAGAATGTGTGGAATAGCTGGATTTATTGACTCAAAATTATCGAAAGAAGTTGCGGAAGGAACTATTGCAACTATGTTGAAAAGCATAGCGCATCGTGGTCCCGATGGAAGTTCTACGTGGGTAAATATGCCGGTAGTTTTTGGACATAATCGTTTAAGCATTATCGATCTTAGTGATGACGGAACACAGCCTATGCATTATTTTGATTCTGCCATTACATATAATGGAGAGATCTATAATTACATTGAAGTAAGAGATGAGTTAATAAAAAAGGGATACCACTTTAAAACGCATTCAGATACAGAGGTGATATTGGCGGCTTACAGGGAGTATGGTAGTAAGTGTGTGGATCATTTAGTTGGGATGTGGGCATTTGCAATTTGGGATAAACTTACCGGTGAATTATTTTGTTCACGTGATCGATTTGGAATAAAACCATTCTATTATATTTTGGAAGGCGATCGTTTTTATTTTGGTTCAGAATACAAAGTCTTAAAGCAAACGCCACTGTTCACCAACGACTTGAATTTAGACCAGGTAAGTAGAGGTTTGCAATTGGGATGGGTGTGTTATGAAGACGAAACCTATTATTCAAAATTGAAGGCGTTGCCTGCGGCGAGTAATTTGTATTATAAGGATGGCGAAGTTAGGACTCAGCGTTATTGGGATATAGATCCGAACAAACATTCGGAATTATCTCTTCAAGAAAAATATGATACATTCAAAAAATTGTTTTTGGAAAGTATAAAATTTCACATGCGTGCTGATGTTGAAATTGGCAGTTGTTTAAGTGGTGGTCTTGATAGCAGTGCAATTTCGGCTGCTGTAGCTAGATTATTCCCTGAAGTAAATTTTAAAACATTTACTATTTATTATGAAGGAAAAGGTGAGGTAGATGAACGTCCTTGGGTAAACGAAGTGTTGAAGGAAAATAATAATCTTGTTGATTACACTTATTCTCCGACGCAAGCGGATCTCCTTGAAAATTTTGATAAAGCATTTTATGCAGCTGAAGTGCCAATGGCAGGATCTTCTCCTATATCTCAATATTTTGTAATGCAATTAGCAAAAAAGAATGGTATCAAAGTTCTTCTTGATGGACAGGGGAGTGATGAATATTTAGCAGGTTATATGCATTCTTTTTATAGGCTCGTTGGTGGTTTGTTGACAAGGGGAAATTTTTTTAAAGCACATCGTCAGTTTTATTCACATGCTTCAACGCAAAACTTTTCATCGTTGAAAAGAGTGGATGCCGCAGCTAAAAGCTTTTTGTCTATTTTTAAAAGTGAAGAATCACTCTATAATTTAGAGTATAAAAAATATTTTCCTTATCTATCTAAAACGCCTCCAACGGACATTGTATTGGGTAAATTTGATTCGACACGTTTGAACAAGTTTTTATATCATCTTACTTTTACTACTTCATTACCTTCATTACTTCATTACGAGGATCGTAATTCAATGGCTTTCTCTATTGAGTCGCGTGTTCCTTTTCTTGATCATCGCCTAGTTGAATTTGCTTTTTCATTGAATGATGATGATAAATTTTCAAATGGGATTACGAAATTGATTTTGAGAAAATCGTTGGGTGAGTTTATGCCGAAGAAAATTGTTGACCGCACTGATAAAAAGGGATTTGTAACCCCCGGAGAAATTAAATGGCTTAGAGGTCCATTGAAAGAACTGATGAATATAAATTACGACCAACTTTCATTCATAAATAAGAGCAAGGCAGAAGAAGTAGTAAAAGGCTTTAAAAATGGAGAAAATAAGAATTCAAACCTGATTTGGCGCCTAGCTACTTTGAATCATTGGGTTGGGAAGAATTGCTAGTATTAGTTTGCGAATCAAAAAATATTTGTTAATATTGATTTGCAATTTAACTCCCTTCTTCATGAAAGTATTTTTTACATCCGTATTTTTATTAGTAGTAACTTTTTTTAATTCTTCAGCGCAATTAGCCATAAAATGGCAACAATCGTATGGTGGCAGCTTTGATGATCAAGTTGGCGATGATTCCAATTATTATGATGCTCCTGATCAAGCAATCGTAAAAGCGGATGATGGGGGCTTCGTAATGATAGGGTGGACAAATTCAAACAACGGCCCATTTTTAATGAATCAAGGTTCAAATGATTTTGCAATTATTAAAGTTGATTCACTAGGAAATTTACTTTGGTCGAATACCTACGGTGGTTCAGGAAGTGATATGGCAACATCTATTGTAAAAACAAATGATGGAGGTTATGCAATTGTAGGATTCTCCGATCAGGCAGGAGATGATGTTATGTTGGTAAAGATTGATTCCGTTGGAGTTTTAAATTGGCAAAAATTTTATGGAGGCACTTATACAGATAGAGCTTATTCGCTTGCAGTAGCCCCTGATGGTGGTTTTTATATTGGAGCAAATTCTAGTTCGAGTGATGGAGATCATCAATCAATTGGGAATGGTAACGCAGATTTTTGGCTCATTAAAACGGATTCATTAGGCAATTTAAATTGGGAAAAATCGTATGGAGGTACTGGTGATGAATGGATGAACTCAATGAAAATTTGTTCTGATTCAGGAATAGTAATGGCCGGATTTACTCTTTCAAATGATGGAGATGTAACTTTAAATAATGGTTCAATTGATTATTGGGTAGTAAAAGTTGACACTGTAGGAAACCTTGTATGGGAAAAAACATTTGGTGGAAGTGGAAATGATTGGGCGTTTTCAATCATTCAAACTACTGATGGTGGATATGCAGTTGCTGGTTTAACAGAATCTAATGATGGAATGGTTACTGGTTGGCATGGTGGTCATGATTATTGGGTACTTAAGTTGGATGCTCAAGGTAGTATGGTTTGGCAAAAGGATCTCGGTGGCTCATTGATAGATGAATGTTATGATATTTTGGAAACTCCTGACAATGGATTTTTAATT
>JANLPR010000121.1:0-14884 GCA_031367345.1 Bacteroidota bacterium
GTTGCATTGAGGATATTTGCTACAGGTGTGCAATCGGAAGATGAAAAACGATAGATAGATCCACCTGCAGTTGAACAATACAACTCTCGTCTATAATCAACACCGAAGGCAATAATGCTTGCGGCGCCTAAAAGTCCGAGATTTGTATCGGCAAACCCACCGGTTCCATTGGGTACTAAATAGTGCATATTAGAAACACAGTAGTCGCTGTAAAAATATTTTCCGAAGAGCGAATTGTACTTTCCTCCTCTGTAAACATAGCCCCCAGTAATTGAACAACCGGATGGATGACGATAAGTCATTACCGGCGGATAATAAAAAGAATACGGATGACACGATGCACTTGCAGAATTTTGTCTGTTACCTTCCCAACATTTCCAACCAAGATTTAAATTTGAGGGAGTACCGGCAGGTATATAGTCAACTTCTTCAACAGTATCTTGTCCAACATCACCAATCCACAGATCACCTTTTTGCTGATCAAAACTCCAACGCCAAGGATTTCTCATTCCCATTGCCCAAATCTCTCCTCGACCACCACCCGAACTTGCGAACATATTTGAAGGAGGAATTGCATAAGTGGGAATTGATGGAGATACTTCGATACGAAGCATTTTTCCTAAGAGTGAATCCGGATTTTGGGCACGATTTCCGGGATCACCGGCAGAGCCACCATCGCCGGTTCCGATGTATAAATAACCATCGGGACCAAATGCAAGATGACCACCATTATGATTAGAGTAAGGCTGATAAATTCTTAAAAGTATTTCTTCACTCGCAGGATCTGCGGAGTCGGGCGACGAAGCGTACGTTCTAAAACGAGAGATGCGAGTTTCACCATTTGGCCTAGCAGTATAGTTTAAATAAAAATATCGTGAAGTTGTATAGTCAGGTGCAAACGCCAGACCAAGCATACCTTGTTCGGAGCTTAGTAAAACGATAGAACGAATATCTAAAAATGGTCGTGCACGTTTCACTCCATTGGTATCGACTAACTGAATTGTACCTCTTTGTTCCAAAACAAATAAACGGTTGTCGCCACAATTTTTAATATCAACCGGAATAGAAAATCCGGTTGCGAATTGCGTGAGTGTAACTTGAGCAGAAATATTGGCTGACCAAATGAGAATAACAACTAATGGTAAAAAATATTTTTTCATAACAGTTCAATTTGGGTTATGAGCAAATGTACTAAAAAAGTGGAATTACATAAGGAAAACTAGCAAGTCGAAAGTCATTTTAATACAAGATCGTTAGCAACCAACAAAAAAGGCCTCCTTATAGGAAGCCAATACAATTTCATTATATATAACTTAGAAAATAACCTTTGCTGCAACAATTGCCAAGCCAGAAATAAGAACGGCATCGACAATTAATAACATATAAAGACTAAAAGGAACACTTTCTGAAGCAACAGTAGTACTACTGCTTGCCTCATCCTCTTCCATATGATTATAACTTACTACAGGTTCGTTTTTCATAGTATCTTTTTTTATTCATATTACGATATTCAGGCTCAATGTTTAGATAACAATCGGCAACTAGTTTTTGTTGTAAGAAATGCTTCTTTTTCTCCGGCCTTAGATCAATATTTTAGGTATCTTCCCACTTATAAGAACGAAATCATCCAATTCTTAGTGTAAGGGAATTAGCCATTTCTGTCTATATTCATTTAGACAACAAAAAAGATTAAAGTTGAAACATGATTCTTACTAAAAAGATTTTAATGATTGAACCGGTTGGATTCCGATTCAATGAAGAAACAGCAGCTGATAATGTGTTTCAGCAGAGATCTGATAGCAAGTCGATAAAAAGCGAATTTGAAAATTTTCAGTTGGTTCTTTCTCAAGCAGGAATTGAAATAACCACCTTACATCCTTCCGATAGTCAAACGCCTGACGCGGTTTTTCCAAATAATTGGTTTTCCACATTTCCTGACAAATCTCTTTTTATTTATCCGATGAAAACATCCAACCGAAGATCAGAGAAAAGATCATCATTTATAAAATCAATTGAAAAAAATTATTCATCAACAATTGATCTTTCGTATCTAGAGAAGGAAAATAGTATTTTAGAAGGAACAGGAAGTCTTATAATCGATCATCAATTGAAAGTTGCATTTGCTTCACTTTCGGAACGTACAAATAAAGAGGCAATTAAAATTTGGTCTGAAAAATCTAGTTACAGATGTGTTTCTTTTCATTCATCAGATCAATCGGGAGAACCAATTTATCACACCAATGTAATGATGACTTTGGCCGCCGATTTTGCTATAATTTGTATGGAAGGAATATTAAATGATGAAAGAGCCTTTGTAAAAAAGGAAATTGAACAATCAGGTCGAACAATTATTGATATTTCCTTTGCACAAATGAATAATATGTGTGGCAATTGTTTGGCATTGACTAATGATAAAAATGAAAAGCTACTTATCATGTCAGAAAGAGCATTCTATCATTTTACAAAAGAACAACGAGCAGAAATAGAAAGAACGTGCAGGATTATCTCCTCTCCTCTCACAGAAATTGAAAATATAGGTGGAGGAAGTGCGCGCTGTATGATAGCAGAACTTTTTTAGCCGGACCTATTTAATTTCGTCAGCTAACGATTCAATATCTTTAGCTTTTAAGAAATAAGCAAGCCCTTTATATTTACTATAAACAAAATCGCCGGTAGCACTATTTCTTACAGCAACAATTTTATCCGTTCCATCATAATAAACCATAAAATAATAAAATGGGCTAGTCGATTCTACTATTTTTTTCCCAAGATCTTGAGTAGAGATCATTTCTGTTTTGAATGGATATTTATCGAATGGTTTACCGCTTTCTCTCTTATCTACCGATTTAATTGAATTCTCATCAACATACAACTTCTGACTTGCCAATTTACCGATTTCTTTTTTGTCGACATCACTGGCAAAATTCCAACGAGGTTTATTCTCCATCAAACAATTATTGATCACTTGAATATTATTTTTCAAGAAACCCCAGTTCCATTCAGAAATAATTACATCTGATTTGCAAATTAATGCAAACGCGTCTAATGTTTGAATTTCTCTGAGCTCTTTGTACAATCCGTATGGCGTAGGAATTGACATTATTGCCATTACTGTTTCATCAATATTATTCGGCTTTGCTTCATTACCATTTTTCCATAATTGAATAAACATATTGGTAAACTGCGTATACTTTCCAAAAAGGTCAGCACTTTTTACATATTCAGAACTCCGGTTATAACTTCTTATTCCGAAAAAGATTTTACCGGGCTTATTAGCCATCGTCAAGTATTGATTGAAATCAATAATTTCGTACTTATTGAATTTCCAAACATCTTTTAGAATATTTTCAATTGTCGATAAATGCTCTTTATCACTTTCGCGAATCACGAAACACGTAGTTGAAGATTGCATTTCTTCAATATCCTTTTTCTTAAAATTAGTGGGTTTAATAGCACCCGGAGGACCGACGCTTAGTTGTGCATTTGCCGAAATAATAAAACAAGTAAAAAAAGCAGATAAGAGCAGGTTTTTCATAGAAGGGGATTCGAATGAATGGTGACATTAGAATTCCGGAACAAATACAAGCAAAATTTCTTATTTTCACAAGATGAAAACAACCTTACTTTCTCTTTTCTTATTTATTAGCGCAATTACTAGTAGAGCACAAACTACTTGGTCAAATAGTGTTGCATCGATTATCTATACAAATTGCAGTAATTGTCATCGTGCAAATGGTATAGCTCCATTTGAACTTCTCAATTACAACGATGCAGTTAACAATGCATACGATGTGTTGTCAGCTGTTCAAACGAATAAAATGCCGCCATGGCCCCCAAATACATCTTACAGTCGTTTGGCGCATGAAAGAGTATTGAGTGTACAACAAAAAAACGATCTTGCGGATTGGGTAAATAATGGAATGTTGAGAGGCGATTCAACATTGGAACCGGCGCCACCTGTTTTTTCAACAGCATCAGAAATCACAAATCCGAATTTGATTTTATCAATTCCAAATTACATTGTAAATACCACCACCGATTTATACCGTTGTTTTGTACTACCAACTAATTTATCGACTGCCCAATATATAACAGGATTAGAAGCGATTCCTGGAAATAGAAGTATTGTTCATCACATTTTAATTTTCTCAGATACATCCTCGACACCCGCACAATTAGATGCTGCAGATCCTGCACCGGGATATACTAACTTCGGAGGAACGGGGTCAAACACGTCAAAGCTTATAGGTGTATGGGTTCCCGGTCAATCAGCTTTTTTCACACCTGCATCGATGGGAATAAAAATTCCTGCCAATGCGAATATTATTTTGCAAATACATTACCCAAGAGGAATAATTTCGCAAGTTGATTCTACAAAATTATTTTTGCAATTATCTTCAACATTCCATCGTGAAATCTATATCGATTCTCCTTTGAATCATTACCAACTTGACAATGGTGCATTTTTATCAATTGCTCCAAATACAGTGAGAACATATACGGCGCATTACACGATACCGTATGATCTATCAACACTTTCAGTTGGGCCTCACATGCATTTGTTAGGAAAAAGTATTCGAACATTTGGAGTTACTCCAACAAACGATACGATTCCATTTATCGACATTCCACAATGGGATTTCCACTGGCAAGGATTGTATGCCTTTCCTCAACTAATCAAATTACCTGCAGGAACAACGCTTTATTCAACGGCCACATATGATAACACAACAGCCAATCCGAACAATCCAAATTCACCACCGGCATGGGTTTTTCTTGGAGAATCAACGACCGATGAAATGATGTTAATTTATTTTTCATACACATTATATTTCCCGGGTGATGAAAATATTATTGTTGATTCGACCGTCGTTACAGGTTTACCGCAACCAATCTCCAATTCTGCTATCACTACAATACAATTGTATGATCCGGCACCAAATCCTGTAGCAGGAAATACAACTTTGCAATATTTTATTCCCAAAGCTGAAAGTTATGTATTAGAAATAACAGACCTGACAGGAAAATTGATCAAGCAGATAAAAAATGAAAGAGGGCAAGGATTATTTACTGAGCAAATTGATGTTCAGGAATTATCGGCCGGAATATATTTGATACACCTTAGCAATGGAACGATAAGTAGGACAAAGAAAATGATAAAAGAATAACAGAAATTGAATGGTCAAAATAAAACTGCAGCTGGAAGCAAAACATTCTAAGCGGCAGATTTTAGTTATTCTGAACTACTTACGAGCTAATAGAAAACGTTTTAACGAATTGCTACAGTTTGCACTTGTAGTGTTTGTGATAGTTGTCATTTTGTGCTAGCATCTCCTGGAATAAAATCGGTTATTAGAACAATAAAGAGAAATAAGGATAAATTTTCAAAAGAATAATTTTTCGATTAATACTAAGTAATACAGAATACATTTTTGGTGAATTTCAGCTTATACACCATTTGATCATTTTGATTTTCACTATAAAAAAAATTCATTCCTTTTAATCGGTAATTCAAGGCAATAATTTTCGTTACAATTTCATTGCTGCCACTTACAAACTTCCAGAATAAGTAGAATATCAGATTTTTTTGCTCATTGATAGGTATACAAATCAAATTGGGAGCTACAGTACTACTTATTTATTGTCCTGAAAGTGTGAATTTTGAAAGTTATTTCAATAATTATATAATCAGTTAATTTGAAACAATGCCACCTTTGTTGAGTAATAATTTCGTTACGACTTCTTACAAAAATGATGAAAAATACAATCAAATTAAAAAGAATGTGGAACGAAAAAAAAGGAAAACTAAAACAAAAAATTGCAATACTTACAAGAGACGATTTGTTATTTGAAGAAGGCAAAAAAGAAGAGATGATGGCCAGACTTCAAGTAAAATTAGGAGCGACGAGAGAAGAGTTATACAAAATGATTGCTGAGCTTTAAAAAACAATGAGAATATGACCATTCAATAAATGGGCTGATTTTATTCATCAAATACCAGAGTAACCATGAATATTCCAAATCTTACCAAAACAACAGTACCAACGATAGTTATAGTACTTACCATATTGATTCTTCATGTGGGAGCAATCCCATCTTTAGAAGAGTACAATTCAATTCAAAATCTGAAGCAGACATTTAACAGAACTAAGCAAGGACAAAAAAATAATTCGAAAACTTACGTGAGTGATTTTGACAAATTCGTCAACCAAACAAATTCCACAATCGATTCGAATAAAAAGAAGTTTACAGAGTTAAGAAATTATTTAGAAGCAGAAAACTCGACAAGTAAAAGTAATATCGAAAAAATTGTTGACCTTGAAAACAAGAACACCAAATTGAAAAATGAATTGGATGATTACGTAATGACAGGAAATGGCAACTGGAAACTAATAAGTGAAAGATTTTCCAAAGACTTAAAGAAGCTAGACGTTATTTATTACAATGCACTTAAATTAACAGCTGACAATATAAAATAAAAATATATTTCATTAATGAAATATATTTTGAAATCAAACCAAAATTTTCGAATAAAATTATATTATAATTTCCAATAAACATGAACACAGAAAATAGACTTACCCAGGATGGCAAATTTGTACGGAGATACAATATTTCAAAGGCAATAGTTGAAGATTACTTTATACCTGCCAACAATAAAAAATCATTTGATTTTGCAAGGACCAAACAAGACCTTAATGCCAATAATAAATTTGGAACTCGAACGGAGCACTTCTCACTTTTATAAATAATTTCATCAAATTTTAGTACAGTCAAAGGAAAAAATTAATCTTCCCCGATTATTTTGATCCCGTTATTCAACATTTGTTTTAGATTTATAATAAAAATACAAAATGAATAACGCCTTCCCGCTTCTTTTTTCTTTGAAAAAAGAAGCGGGATTTTTTTTAGGAAGAAAAAACTCATATTCTAATAATTTATTCAATCATTTTGAAAGATGAAATTGACTTCAGAAACTAACTGAAATTAATAAATTAGGATCTATTGTGCTCAAATTTCATGGCAAAAAAGCGATTTTAATGGTTTTAAATGAAGATAATTTCAGTTCAATTAAATAAAATGAAAAATAATTTGACAGTATAAAATTGATTCGTAAATTGCCCATAGCCCTTTAATTACGGTTGCTTTAGAGCTTCACGAAGTATGAATTATATAATATTCTCTTAATATTATATAACTTTATATCTTCAAAAGGCTTGTATTTTTGATTTTCAAATCAATTTAATGAGACACATTAAATTGATCATAATTATATATAAAAATAAATTGCATGATCTTTTCAAACGCTACTTTCAAATACAGACTAGGATTTTACATCCTATTGTTCAATGCTTTTATTTTTAATACAACTAGAATTTCTGCTCAGTCATTTCAGTGGGCTAAATCGATTGAGAGTGAAGGGTACGATGAAGGTTTTGATCTTGCTACCGACTCAGCCGGCAATACGTATGTCGGAGGTATGATGGAATTCGATACCGATTTTGGAAATGGCGTGATACTTACTTCGGCAGGTATCCATGATATTTTCTTAGCAAAGTATGATCCAACAGGAAAATTAGTTTGGGCAAAACGTGCCGGAGGGAAAGGTGGAGATAAAATTCAATCCGTTGTTCTCGACGGTTTCGGTCATATTTATGTTGCAGGAGAATATGAAGATACAACTTACTTTGAAAATATTATGATGACAACAGCCGGATTAGGGATTAACGATATGTTTATTGCTAAATACGATACTTCCGGTTCAGTTATGTGGGTGAGAAATCTCTCTGGTACAGGTACAATTCAAACACGAGGCTACGGAGTAACATGCGATGAACATGGAAATGTGTATGCATGTGGTGGAACAAAAGGAGACACCTACTATCAAGGAACTTATTTATTTACGTCAGCCGGTGATTACGATGGTACAATTGTAAAATTTGATCCCAATGGAAATTTTCGTTGGGCTAAAAGATTTGGAGGCACAGATAGCGATAAGGCGTATGGAATAGCGAGTGATAAGAATGGATCTATTTATGTTACAGGTTACTTTGTAGGCACCGCAGATTTTTCTCCGACTGTCAATCTAACCGGAAATGGACATACAGATATTTTTCTTGCAAAATACAATACAGCCGGAACACTTCAATGGGCTACAATGGCTGGTGATACAGGTTTTGATCGTGGTTGGGATGTTATGCTAAATGTAAACGGCGATATAATTATTACCGGCGAATTTCAAACAGGATACTTCGGCACAAATCATGTTTTCTCTAGAGGCAATGAGGATATGTTTCTTGCAGCATATAACAGTAACGGTGCAAATTTGTGGGCTATAGATGGCGGTGGAGTTGAAGACGATATTGGTCGTGGGCTTGGTCACGATACTTCAGGTAATATACTAGTAATTGGAGATTATGCTTCGACAGCAACTTTTTCGAATCAACAAATAACATCAAACGGATTTGCAGATATGTTTGCAGCATCCTATTCATCGAATGGATCAACTTTAAACTGGATTCGTTCTGCAGGAGGTACAAGTAATGAAAGAGGAAGAGGAATTGGTTCTGACAATGCAGGCAACACTTATGTTTGTGGAGAATTTGAAGACTCTATACATTTCGGGAACACAAATCTTATGGGCAATTTAAATCTAGATATTTATGTAAGTAAAATTGGAATGGGAAATCAGTGTTCAACACAATTAGTAATTAATTCACAAAACAACTGTGCCGGACAATGCAATGGAAGTGCCGAGGCATTACCAACAGGTCAAAGTCCATTCAATTATCGATGGACCACTACACCTATGCAAATGAGTGCTACAGCAACAGGATTGTGTGCAGGAACATATTCTGTTACAATTACAGACGCAGTAGGATGTACAATCAATTCGTCGGTTACATTAATCGATCCTTTATTACTTCAAGTTACGACTTCTGAAATTGATGCATTATGTGCAGGGACTTGCACAGGTTCGGCGCATGCAACTGCAACCGGCGAAAATCCATTTACATATTTGTGGACAACTTCTCCCTCTCAAAATAGTGAAGATGCAACAGGACTATGCATGGGAAATTATTCTGTTATTGTAACAGACAAAAATGGCTGTACCTCTACTTCGAATATTGGAATAAGTGAACCAGCTCCACTGATGCAAAACGCAACAATTACTAATGCAACATGTATTAGTTGTGCAGATGGAAGTATCGATGCAACTGCTACCGGTGGTACACAGGGATACCAATACTTATGGTCAAATGGTGAAACAACAGAAGACATATTTGGAATTATAGCTGGCACATACGAACTATGTATTACCGACAATAATATTTGTTCTCAATGTAGTACTTATATCGTTTTGGATTCTGGGACAGGAATTGCTGATAATAATTTATTAGAACAATCTGTTTACCCCAACCCGTTCAATACATCTACAACCATCCACGTGAAATCATCGGCAGGAAAAACTACAAAACTCATACTTTTTAATTCAACAGGTCAGGAAGTTTTTGAAACAGAATTTTCAGGAGATCAATTTATTTTAAATGCCAATGAACTTGCTCACGGACTTTATTTTATTAAGTTGAATAATGTAAATATAACGACTACTAAAATGATGTCAGTTGTTGTGGAATAGAAAATTAAAAATGATAAGTGAAAATTAAATCTACAGAATTTTTTTTTAGGATTAATAATTGAAAAATCGAAGTATAATTTGAATCTAACATTGATTTCAATATAGAAATTCACAATTAATTATATATCAATATTTCAAAAAATCACTCTTAAATATTTATTTTTCAACACATTATACGGTCGATCAAATTTAGCTTGAACTCTAAAAAAGTCTATCTTTGCCTCAAATAAGCATTCTTTAAAATGAGCAAAGTAGAAATTTACCATCCCAAAAATAAAATCCGTATTGTAACCGCTGCATCATTGTTTGATGGGCACGATGCTGCCATAAACATTATGCGAAGAATTATTCAATCGACCGGGGCGGAAGTTATCCATTTAGGTCATGATCGCAGTGTGCTTGATGTAGTAGATTGCGCAATTCAAGAAGATGTTCAAGCAATTGCAATGACTTCTTATCAGGGAGGTCACATCGAATATTTCAAATACATGCACGACCTTTTGAAAGAAAAAGGATGTGGACATATAAAAATTTTTGGTGGAGGTGGTGGTGTAATTTTACCCGATGAAATAAAAGAATTGCAGTCGTATGGTATCACACGCATTTATTCACCCGACGATGGGCGATCAATGGGCTTGCAAGGCATGATCAACGATATGTTAAAACAATGCGATTTTGCTACTGGAATAAATATGAATGGAGAAGTAGATCTGCTCACTAAAAAAAATCCGAAAGCTATTGCTAAATTAATCTCATGTGCAGAAAATAATGAAGTAGAATTTGCCACATTAAGAAATAAAATAAATTCACTTCAAGAAAAATCGAAATCAACAAAAGTTCCGGTACTTGGAATAACAGGTACAGGAGGCTCAGGAAAATCGTCATTAGTGGATGAATTGGTTAGAAGATTTCTAATTGATTTTAAAGATAAAAATATTGCCATCGTATCTGTTGATCCATCGAAGAGAAAAACAGGTGGTGCGTTATTAGGTGACAGGATTCGAATGAACTCCATTTCAAATCCTCGCGTTTACATGCGTTCGTTAGCTACGCGTCAATCTAATTTAGCACTTTCTAAATATGTAAAAGATGCAGTTGATATTTTAAAGGCTGCTGCTTTCGATTTAATTATTTTGGAAACTTCAGGTATTGGACAAAGCGATACAGAAATTATTGAGCATTCAGACTTA
Source organism: Bacteroidota bacterium (assembly GCA_031367345.1). Lineage (GTDB taxonomy): Bacteria > Bacteroidota > Bacteroidia > AKYH767-A > 2013-40CM-41-45 > JADKIH01. Next base: position 10,831 of record JANLPR010000121.1, read on the forward strand.
TCATTATATGTAATGACGCCGGAATTTGGCGCACCGACTCAATTAGAAAAAATCGACATGCTCGATTTTGCAGATGTAATTGCATTGAACAAATTCGATAAACGAGGGGCACTCGATGCTTTGAGAGATGTAAAAAAACAATTCAAACGCAATCACCAGCTTTGGGAGACAGACGATGAACAACTTCCTGTTTTCGGAACAATTGCTTCACAATTCAATGATCCGGGAATGAATAGACTTTATCGTGCGATCATTGATAAGATGAATGAGAAAGTTGGAACAAAATTAGATTCTCATTTTGAAATAACGGCAGAAGTATCGGAGAAAATTTACATCATCCCTCCTGCCCGAATTCGTTATTTGAGTGAGATAAGTGAAACAGTTAGAAAATATGCGAAGTGGACAATTGACCAAGGAAGTATTGCACAAAACCTTTACAGTCTCCGTAATTCTATTCAGCTTTTAGAAAAATCGAAAGTAGATGATAAAGATCGATTGATAAAACAACTGGAGGAAGTTTACCTACATACAGAACTTGAACTCGATGGAAAGAACAGAAAAATTATTGAAGACTGGCCAACGAGGGTAAAACAATACAAAGGCGAATACTATATATATAAGGTTCGCGATAAAGATGTAAAAGTTAAAACGTATAGTGAATCACTTTCGCATACACATATTCCAAAAGTATCGACACCAAAATTTGAAGCGTGGGGAGAAATATTAAAATGGAATTTGCAGGAAAATTTTCCCGGAGAGTTTCCATTTACAGCCGGAGTTTATCCTTTTAAAAGAACAGAAGAAGATCCAACTAGAATGTTTGCAGGCGAAGGCGGCCCGGAAAGAACTAACCGACGCTTCCACTATGTAAGTAAAGGAATGACGGCAAAACGTTTGTCAACGGCTTTTGATTCTGTTACACTCTACGGACAAGATCCGGATCATCGCCCTGATATTTACGGCAAGATAGGCAACAGCGGTGTTTCTATTTGTTGTTTAGACGATGCAAAAAAACTATATAGCGGCTTCGATCTTGGAGATCCAAAAACATCTGTGTCGATGACAATCAATGGTCCGGCGTCGATTATGACCGGGTATTTTATGAATGCGGCCATCGATCAGCAATGTGAAAAATACATTCACGCAAATGGATTGCTTGAAGAGATTACGAAAAAAATTGCAGATCTTTTCAAAGCAAAAAGAAAAAAGCAACCAGTATATCAGGGACCACTTCCGGAAGGGAATAACGGATTAGGATTATACTTGCTCGGAGTTACCGGCGATCAAGTTTTGCCTGCCGATGTATATGCAAAAATTAAAGAACATACCTTTCATGTAGTACGCGGAACTGTTCAAGCAGACATTTTAAAAGAAGACCAAGCGCAAAACACATGTATCTTCTCCACTGAATTTTCATTGCGTTTGATGGGAGATGTACAGCAATTTTTCATAGACAAAAAAGTAAGAAATTTTTATTCCGTATCCATTTCCGGATACCATATTGCAGAAGCCGGAGCCAATCCGATTACACAATTAGCATTGACATTATCAAATGGTTTCACTTACGTGGAATACTATTTGTCGAGAGGAATGGACATCAATAAATTTGCGCCCAACTTAAGTTTCTTTTTCAGCAACGGAATAGATCCGGAATATGCGGTAATTGGAAGAGTGGCGAGAAAAATATGGGCGAAGGCAATGAAGTTAAAATACAACGCCGATGAACGCTCTCAGATGTTGAAATACCATATTCAAACATCCGGAAGATCACTTCACGCACAAGAGATCGATTTCAATGATATACGAACAACTTTGCAAGCACTGTATGCAATATATGATAATTGCAATTCACTTCATACGAATGCTTATGATGAGGCAATTACTACACCTACAGAAGGAAGTGTAAGACGAGCAATGGCGATTCAGTTGATCATAAATAAAGAATTAGGGTTAGCTAAAAATGAAAACCCTATGCAAGGATCTTTCATTACCGAAGAGCTAACTGATCTAGTAGAAGAAGCAGTGATGATTGAATTTGATAGGATCAATGAACGTGGCGGCGTATTAGGAGCAATGGAAACCATGTATCAACGTGGTATGATTCAAGAAGAAAGCTTGTATTACGAAACTTTAAAACACAATGGAGAATATCCAATCATAGGTGTAAATACATTTTTAAGTTCCAAAGGTTCCCCTACAATTATACCATCGGAAGTGATCCGAGCAACTACAGAGGAGAAAGAATATCAAATTGACATGTTAAAAGATCTGCAAGAATTTTATGCAGATAAAAACGAAGCATTGTTAAAGAAACTTCAATTGTCAGCTGTTCAAAATAAAAACCTATTCGTCGATTTAATGGAAGTAACTAAATATTGTTCACTTGGACAAATCACAGCAGCACTTTTTGAAGTAGGCGGACAGTATAGGAGGAATATGTAAGCAAAGAAGGGTAATGGGGAAAAGAATTAAGAATTAAGAATTAAGAATTAAGAAAAAAAACTACTTTATTTTTACTCTATTGCTTTCTCATCGCCTTCAAATACACCTCGATATTCCCATTGTATTTATCATTCAAATTCTTTTTCATTTCGTCTTTTTGAGAATCGTAGCGAACGAAATTCATAAAGTATGCATTGTTTGGCTTACGTTCAGAAAATAATTTACTATACCGTTTTGGTTTTTGAAATTGAATAGAATCTAGTCCGACAATAATTTCATTGATCACTGTTCGCTTAAGAATTTCTTTTTCACTCAAAGAGAATGCTGATATTTTATTATAAAGTGAATCCAATCGATCATGCGAAAGCAACATATAACGAGTAAACAAATCATAATCTGATTTTCTTGTTTTGTAATCGCTGAGTTGCTTAGAATCTTTTCCAAAATGTGAAGTAAGAAATCGAAGTGCTCCCTCCTCACCTATCATACTAGCCAAATTTTCGTTGAGATCGACATTGCTCTTCAAATAAACGGTCGCATGAGTCATTTCATGAATGATCAATTCAGCCAGTTGTCCCTCTGTTCTACGTAGCATATTCGAAAGAATTGGGTCTTTAAACCATCCAAGTGTACTCCATGCACTCACTTCTCCATAATCAGTGTCGTATCCTTGCGATTGCAAAATAGAATCTTCAACAAATCCCTGCCGGTAATTAAAAAATCCCTTATAAGAAACGCTTCCCAAAATTGGGAACTTCCATTGGTAAGGCTTGAAGTCGTATTTATCACATGCAGTAATTGTCCAGAGAATTGCTTTCCCCTTTTCATCAAACAATGTTTTATAATTCTTTGAACGGTTAAGGCCAAGTGAATCTTGTGCATAATTAGCAATTATATCGATAAACCGAATTTTCTCTTTTAAAGAATCCGGGAAATTCGGATCGTTCATTATTTCATCGAGAGGCTTCGCATTCCATACGATTTTCACTTGTCCTTTTAATTGCGACCAACCATATTCAACTAGAGACATATTTAATAACCCCCATATCATTACGACAGAAGTAACAATTAATAAAATAAGGCGAATAAATTTATAGATCTGCTTCATGACACGGTAAAATTAACTTTCTTTGTAATGAACTATAAAATCGAGGACTAGAGTTACCAACATGTTTTTTACACTTTCCAAAATAATGGCGTTTATGCTTTTCCCTTTTACATGGGTAATTCTATTCTTCATATTGAGTTTTATCAACAAGGATCCAATTCAGAAAAAAAAATATTCGTTAGCAACACTTTTTATCCTACTATTTTTCAGCAACACATTTATTTTTGATGCTTTTATGAGAGCATGGGAATATCCGGCAACCAGATCAACAGAACTTACCGGTCAAAAAATTGCCGTAATGCTAACAGGCATGACTAGCTATTCTCCCGCTAAAAATAGAATAGAATTCAACGACCGATCAGACCGGCTGATGCAAACAATTGATTTGTTTCACCAAGGGAAAATTTCTAAAATAATTCTTTGTGGTGGAAACGGAACATTATTAGCCAATGATGCAAGAGAATTTACAGAACTCCACTCTTACCTTATTCGAAATTGTATTCC
>JANLPR010000172.1:0-3551 GCA_031367345.1 Bacteroidota bacterium
AGCATCGCTAGAAACAAAAAAGCTTTTGATCAAAACCGACCGTGTAAAAATAACGTTATATGGTTCTTTAGCAAAAACCGGAAGAGGACATGGGACTGATATTGCAGTACAACTTGGACTTTCAGCATTCGATCCTGTAACTTTCGACGTTAATCGTATTACACCGGCGGTTGAAGAAATTAAAGCAAAGAAAAAAATATTACTCAACGGTTCTCATGAAATAACATTTACTCCTGAGACGGATATCGTATTTCTTTTTTCCGAAACGCTTCCCTTCCACTCTAACGCACTTTCATTTTCTGCTTATCATAACGAAGAATTAATACTCGAAGAAATATATTACTCAGTTGGTGGTGGATTTGTTGTTAAACATGGAGAAGATGCAACTTCGGAAGCTAACAGAGTAGAACTGAAATTCCCAATAGAAAAAGCATCTGAACTTTTATTGTATTGCGACCAAAACAACATGAGTGTTTCGCAAGTGGTTTTTGAAAATGAAAAATGTTGGAAGAGTAAAGAAGCCATTCATGAAGGTGTTCTAAATATCTGGAAAGTAATGACCGAATGCATTTACCGTGGATGTTCGGCCACCGGTGAATTGCCCGGAGGATTAAAAGTTGTTCGTCGTGCTGCTCGCTTAAACGATAAATTTTTAAACGGAAAGACGCATAACAATTTCAAAGAATGGTTAGCACTTATAAAAAATGGCGGGCGCGATTTTAAATATACGCTCGATTGGGTAACGTGTTTTGCACTGGCAGTGAACGAAGAAAATGCGTCTTTCGGAAGAGTTGTAACAGCACCAACAAACGGAGCTGCAGGAGTTATTCCTTCTGTACTCTTATATTACATTGTATTTTTTGATGATGTTACTGACGATGATATCATGCGCTTTTTATTAACCGCTTCTGAAATTGGCAGCATCTTTAAAAAGGGTGCAACTATTTCTGCTGCAATGGGTGGTTGTCAAGCTGAAATTGGTGTTTCATCGGCCATGGCTGCAGGTGCTCTTACAGAACGACTGGGAGGTACGCCGCGACAAGTATTGATGGCTGCTGAAATAGCAATGGAACATCATCTTGGATTAACATGCGATCCGATAAAAGGACTGGTACAAATTCCATGTATAGAAAGAAATTCGATGGGAGCTATTAAAGCAATCACAGCCGCTCAACTAGCATTGAACAGTGATCCTGATAAAGCAAAGGTTTCGTTAGATGATGTAGTTAGGACTATGTGGAATACCGCGCTCGATATGAATACAAAATTTAAAGAGACAGCTGAAGGTGGACTAGCTACAGCTGTACCAATAAGCTTGAGTGAATGTTAGTTTCAATTTGAAATTAATTTCTGTCATCAATCACATTCAAGAAAATTAGAATTTAATAGAATTAAAAAAGGATTCATCGAATTTATCGGTGAACCCTTTTTAATTATTTATTTTTTATCAATCTAGTTTCAAGACGGCCAAAAACGCTTCTTGAGGAATCTCAACATTACCTACCTGACGCATTCGTTTCTTTCCTTCTTTTTGTTTCTCTAACAATTTACGTTTTCGGGAAATATCACCACCATAACATTTTGCCGTTACATCTTTACGAAGAGCTTTTACAGTTTCGCGTGCGATGATCTTCGCGCCAATACTTGCTTGGATAATGATTTCAAACTGCTGACGTGTGATTAGTTCTTTTAACTTCTCACACATCTTTTTTCCGAAATCGAATGAGTGAGTACGATGAACCAATGCAGAAAGTGCATCAACAGGTTCTCCGTTTAAACGAATATCTAATTTCACTAAATCACTTTGCTGATAACCGATCGGATGATAATCGAACGATGCATAACCTTTGCTGATCGATTTTAATTTATCGTAGAAGTCAAATACAATTTCAGCTAACGGCATATTAAAAGTAAGCTCTACTCTATCGGTAGTCAAATAAGACTGTCCCATAATTATTCCACGCTTACCAATACAAAGTGTCATGATCGACCCGATGAATTCAGCCTTCGTAATTATTTGTGCTTTGATGTATGGCTCTTCTATTCGATCTAAATTATTTGGATCGGGCATTTCAGATGGATTATGAATATCATTCATTGAACCATCTGTCATGTATGCTTTATAAGAAACGTTGGGAACAGTTGTAATAACTGTCATGTTAAACTCTCGCTCTAACCGTTCTTGAATAATCTCCATGTGCAACATTCCTAAGAATCCACAACGGAAACCAAAACCTAAAGCAACAGACGACTCCGGCTGAAACACTAGCGACGCATCGTTCAATTGTAATTTCTCAATCGACTTACGTAACTCTTCGTACTGATCAGTATCGACCGGATAAATACCGGCAAAGACCATTGGTTTTACATCTTCAAATCCTTTGATAGCTTGAAGACAAGGCTGTACTGCACGAGTAAGTGTATCACCTACTTTTACTTCTGCTGCATCTTTTATTCCTGAAATAATATATCCAACATCACCTGTCTTTACAACATCGCGTGATTCTTTTTCTAGTTTAAGAATTCCAATTTCATCGGCGTTGTATTCTTTTCCTGTTGCGAAAAATTTTACTTTTTCTCCTTTACGAATTTCACCATCCATTACTCGAAAGTAAGCGATGATACCACGGAAAGAATTGAATACTGAGTCAAAGACAAGTGCTTTTAATGGCGCTTCAGGATTTCCTTTGGGAGCAGGTATTCTTTCAATAATGGCTGCAAGGATTTCAAATATTCCGATTCCTGTTTTAGCAGATGCAGGAATAATGGAATCGCGATCGCAACCTACAAGGTCAACGATCTGATCTTTTACCACTTCGGGATCGGCGCTTGGAAGATCTATTTTATTGAGGACAGGAATAATTTCAAGTCCACACTCTAAGGCTAAGTATAAATTCGAGATCGTTTGTGCTTGAATTCCTTGAGCTGCGTCTACAATTAAAAGTGCTCCTTCGCAAGCGGCAATTGAACGAGAAACTTCATACGAAAAATCGACGTGACCGGGAGTGTCGATTAAATTCAAAGTGTAATGCTCGCCATTCAATTCATACTTCATCTGAATCGCGTGACTTTTGATTGTAATTCCTCTTTCGCGTTCCAAATCCATATCATCTAAGACCTGAGCTTTCTCATCTCTTTTACTAATGGTTTTGGTATATTCCAACAATCGATCGGCCAACGTACTTTTCCCGTGATCGATGTGGGCAATAATGCAGAAATTTCGAATATTTTTCACTTTATAGCAATTTTCTTAGAAGGACGGCGAAGATAGCATTTTTTGTTCAACAATTGTGGGCTGAGTATCGAAGGTTGAGAGTCGAGATTTGAGAATTGTAATTCGAAGGTTGAAAATTGTAATTCGAAAATCGAGAATTGTAATTTGAAAATCGAGAATTGTAATTTGACGCTTTATGATTAATTGTAACGCAAACTTTTCTGCGGCATTCAGCGGTTTCTGCGGGAGTTTACACCACAGCATTTTTTCTCCCGCAGAATCCGCAGACAAGCGCAGATTTTTTTTGAGAATTGAGAATTGACGGTAGTGAATCGTA
>JANLPR010000184.1:0-1578 GCA_031367345.1 Bacteroidota bacterium
CACGATGGCCGCTTCCCGAGCATTTTGCTTCGGTAAAATAAATCCTTTAAAACCTTCTTTCGCTGCCTGTATGGCAATCGGTAAAACACCTTTGATGGGCTGTAAACTGCCATCCAAAGAAAGTTCTCCCATAATAATAAACTGATCAAGTAAATTCTGAGCCATTTGCTGCGAACTGGCCAATATTCCCATAGCAATTGTAAGGTCATAAGCAGAACCTTCCTTTCGAATATCAGCAGGAGCCATATTTACTGTAAACTCATGTCGCGGATATTTATAATTACAGTTCTTTAAAGCAGCAACAATTCTTTTCTGACTTTCTTTTACGGCATTGTCGGGTAGTCCTACTAAAATAAAATTAACACCACTGCTTAAATTAACTTCTACAGTAATAGTTGTTGCATTAACACCAAACACTGCGCTACCAAAAGTTTTTACAAGCATAATTCGAACAATATATTTTCATACCGCTTTTGCAGCATTTTAATTTCCAATAAAAAAGTAATCTGGATTTACTTCATCGCTTCTTCAATACAATGAATGAGAGAATGAATAACCTTAATGTGAATCTCCTGTGCCCGGTCAGCATAGTTTGAATCGGAAGCTCGTATTTCCACATCACAAAGTGACGACATCAGCCCACCATTCTTACCTGTTAAACCAACAATTTTGATACCCATTTTTTTTGCGCTTCCAATAGCTGCAAGAATATTTTTAGAATTGCCACTAGTACTAATAGCCAGAAGCACATCTCCTTTTTTCCCAACTGCTTCAATGTACCGGGAAAAAACAAATTCATACCCATAGTCATTTGCCACACATGACAAGTGCGATGGATCACTTATTGAAATGGCCGCAAGAGGATTTCTCTCATCTCTGAATCTTCCCGTCATCTCTTCGGCAAAATGCATGGCATCACACATGCTTCCGCCATTACCACATGAAATAATTTTTCCATCATTCTTCAGTGCAGAAACCATAACATCTGCAGCCTCCGAAATACTTTTTATATTCTTATCATCAGAAATAAATTCATTTAAAGCTTTCTGAGCTTCTAAAAAATTGGCAAAGATTAGATCATGTTTATTCATCCTATTATATTTGAGTCAACGAAGGTAGCAAACAGAAATAATAAAATGTAATTAGAAATGCTGGGGAAAAAAAGATACATATTTTGTTAGAATCAAAAGAGGGAACGCTTTTATTGTATCAAGAATCAAGAATCAATCCCGATAGCTATCGGATTTGCGTCAGGCTATGAGAGGAGATTTTATGTCATCCCTTCGGGATTGAATGGTTTATAGACGGATTTCATTCTACAAAAATGCCACTCCTTCGGAGTTGATAATGTTAAATCCCGAAGGGATGATATTATTATAAAATTATGTAAACAATTTTTCATCAACCCTGAAGGGGTGTAATAAATCTCGCAATAACGAATAATCGTAAAATGAAGGCAGAGCAACGGTTGGGTGAATAATTTCAAAATTAGCCTGACGCATATGCGATTGCTATCGGGAGGAGCGAAACGTTTTTGAGCATAGAAGTAGCTAAGAGCTCTCAAAACTTTAATACTTC
>JANLPR010000122.1:0-3150 GCA_031367345.1 Bacteroidota bacterium
AGGCCATTGCATTTAAAAATGATTTCACGAAAAATCGGGAAATTCTATTTTTAAGTGGTCCGAAAAAACGGGGAGCTGACACTCTGGCAATGACATAAAAATTCCGTTTGTCGGTGGATTAAAAATCGCACAATGCTAAAAGCACCGGATTTAAAAATCCTTCACAGCTGGCAGCTTGGTTCTTGAAACTCGATTACCATTGAAGGTGGATTCAAAATCACACAGTACGAAAAACAAAGGATTGATAAAATTCCTTCGCAGCCGAGTTTCATCCAACTTCGCCTACTCCTTTATCACCTTCTTCTGATAAATCCTCTTATCACTAGTAGCTTGTAGTAATTTCTAGTTTTACTCCTGATAGAATTGTAATTGTCATTTCATCTTCAAACTTTGTTAGTTCGGGATAATTCTTTTGAATTTTATCTATAGATTCAAGAATTTCTTTATTTAATTCTCTTTCAGTTTTCATAAAAGAAGAATGAGTAATTACACTAATGTGCAAAAGATATTATTTCAGCGTCTTTATTAACTCTTTTGCTGCAGCTTCAGAAGATGCAGGATTTTGTCCCGTAATAAGCATACCGTCTTTTACAACATAAGAAGCCCAATTATCTTTTTTAGAGTAAATTCCACCCTTATTTTTTAATTCATTTTCTAATAAAAAGGGAACTACCTCAGTAAGTTCTACGGCTGCTTCTTCACTGTTAGTAAAGCCAGTTACATTTTTTCCCTTTACTAATAAGTTGCCGTCAGCATCTTTTACATTCAATAAAACAGCCGGTGCATGACAAACTGCTGCAATGGGTTTTTTAGTATTCCAAAAATGTTCAATTAAATTTATTGAATCTGCATCGTTCGTTAAGTCCCATAACGGACCGTGCCCACCTGGGTAAAATATGGCATCATAATCATCAGATGAAATAGTAGATAGCAATTTTGTTTCTGATAAAATCTTTTGTAAACTTTTATCTGCTTTAAACCGAATCACAGCTGGTGTTTGATTTTCAGCATTATCGCTTGATGGGTCTATAGGAGGTTGACCGCCTTTTGGAGATGCAATTGTTATTGAAGCTCCAGCATCAATAAATACATAATAAGGTGCCGCAAACTCTTCTATCCAAAAGCCTGTCTTTTTTCCTGTATTTCCTAACTCGCTATGCGAGGTAAGTACCATTAGTATTTTCATTTTTATTTGATTTTAAATTTTATACTTCCACTATCATTTTCCCGATGTTATTACCTTTGTCTCGTCCTGAAATAGCTTTACACAAAAGCGATCAGAATGACAAAAATAGGATTAAAAACGAAACGACGATCTCCGATCAGTCGTGAGCCTTATGCTAGAAGGCAAGAATCTGAAATGACAAAAATTATTGATGATTCGGGTTGATAAATATTCAAATTTGCGCCAATTTTGAAATATCCTCAATCAAACGGTTCGACATTTGTCTGCTCCACTGTACAGATGCAGATTGTGAGTGTGAAGTGTGAGTGTGGTGGTTTACGTCTCCACACTCAAACTCAAACTCAAACTGAATTTTCCACACTCGCACTGAAATTCAGCACGAGTACGAAGTGTGAGTGTGAAAAATCGAAACTTGTTTAGACTTTTGATCTCCACACTCACACTCAAACTCAAACTGAATTTTCCACACTCACACTCAAACTCAAACTGAATTTTCCACACCCGCGCTCAAACTCAAACTGAATTTTCCACACTCGCACTGAAATTCAGCAGGAGTACGAAGTGTGAGTGTGAAAAAGCGAAACTAGTTTAGACTTTCGATCTCCACACTCACACTTCGTACTCAAACTGAAACCGAGTGTGAGTGTGAAACCCAACCATGCTCAAACTACAAATCAAAAAACTTTTTCGAACTCACTCGGTCTATTTGACTTCCAAGAATTTTATCATTGCATAGAGCATTTTCGAAATTTCTTCGGCTTTAGAATAGAAGTTGTTGTACATCTCAACACTGATCACTTTTTCGGCAGTTAACAAATCAAGAATCGCAACACATTCAATCACACTTCCTCTGGCAATCACATAAAAGTTTCGTTTGTCGGAGGATTAAAAATCACATAGTGCTAAAAGCAACGGATTGGTAAAATCCTTCGCAGCTGGTTTCAAAAATTTCAAAGTGTAAATAATTTCCGCTTAACATTCCCAACGAGAAAACATGGTTGCAAATTAAATTTATTATTTATCGAAAAAAAACATACATTTATCTATCTTTCTTCAAGGCCGTCATAACAGCAAGTCGAATATTATCATTATTTACTTAATGTAAGTGAAAAACGTAGAAATAATTATGGCTCCTCCAAACATTAAGGTAGCATGTCTATTCGCAGGTAAGTTTTGCTTATATTCAACCGCTTTGAAATACTGAGAGATTCTCTTAATATATAAAACTTGAAATAAGTTTCTATAAACGATTAAAAATTGATGCGAAAAGCTCTACCCCTACTATTCCTTTGCATATTTATCTTCAATTATTCCAGAAGCCAGTCACTTACTTCACTTGGCGGCGGAATGACTATGCATGGAAATGTAAGAGCGATGCAATACGATTCGCTTTATAATTTACTTTATATAGGCGGTGATTTTAGGTCTGTCGATGGAGTACATGCGAATAATATTGCATGCTGGAATGGCACAACCTGGTCTACTATGAATGATGGAATTAATGGTACAGTGCGTTCGATGAAATTAGTCGGTCATGATCTCTATGTCGGTGGTTATTTTCAGACTGCAGGCGGAGTATCAGTTAGTAATATTGCTAAATGGAACGGAACTTCATGGGACTCTCCCGGATCCGGCTTACCATATATTACTAACAATATTGAATTATTTCAAGGTGTAGTTTACGCCACTGGGTATTTACAAAACGGATCAATAACTTCCATTTCTGCATATAACGGAACAACATGGAATCAAGGCTTTTCAAATTTTGATGGCGGAATTATAAATGGAATGCAAGCAACCGACAGCGTACTTTTAATTTATGGAAATTTTAATAAACTCAATGGCGATACTGCATATAGACTTGTAAGCTACAATGGAACTAATTTTTTTACATATCCTTCGAGATTCTCCGGTATATATTCTCTCGCTTTAAAAGATTCATCAATTTACGTGGTCGGTAATAG
>JANLPR010000011.1:0-58786 GCA_031367345.1 Bacteroidota bacterium
TTCGTCAGCAGACTGTTTGATTTTTCTTTCGTAATTTATTGTTGATTATATCAGGCGGTGCGTGTGCCTGAAACGAATGGACACGAATCATTCTTCCGGTCTTGCAACACGGGCACACTTCTACGTCGAAGTGTAATTTTGTTTTGGTGATCTCTTTCCTTGATAGAATGCCACAAGTAAAGTTTGAAAAGGGTGCCAGTTTTTTGTGGAAATAACAGGTGAAGCATGGTTGGTAATAAATAAAGTAATTAATTACTAGTGTAAATTTTTAAAAGGGTTGTAATCGGTAAATAACAATACACGACCTATAAAACGGCTGAAATAGAAAAATGGCCTATAAGAATAGAAAGCATAAAATGGCTAAAGAAAAATTAAGTAGAGAACTAGAAACTTTTTCATCACTGTGCATTGATTCATTCATATTGAATTGCTACATTCGTGACTGAACAAGAAGAGCTCCCGCCTTGGCGGGACAAGTTGTATGAATCGAGAGGTTCACGTACAGTTCTGTGGGAAGGTGGCGGTGAAATGCCGCTGCGTGACTCGATTATCGGCAAGGCCGTCAGAAAATTTTGCGCTTAACGTAAACGGGGTGACATGAAAAAAGAAATTCAAAATCAGGGGCGAAGCCCATCAGCTATTCTTCAAAAAAATAAAAGAGATGATGCTCCTCTATTTTTTAAACTTGAATCATCCCTTTTATTTCCGATCCAACAGGGTCTTGCTTTTCGCAGACCCTGAGTGAGGTAAATAATAACTGTAACAGCGTTCACTACTGAGGGTCTCCTGCGGAAGAGCCTGCCGGGGCTGAACGCGCGCCAACTGAGTTGCAAGCTTCCGTCATCAACTGACGAAAATCATTTATTATTAGTCTTCGCAACATTATATTTGATAATTGTATTCAAAAATAAAAAACAACAATCAAAATATCTGTCATGTGAAGAATTAAAGAGGATACCGGCAACCATAAAAAAGTAGAATAACCGAAAATCAAATACGTAAAAAATAATAAAAACACATGAATATGAAAACAAAAAGGTTACTTCTTACAATAGTACTTTCCACGATGATGTTGAATCAAGTTTATCCGCAGCTACCATTTATGGTTAAGGATATTAATCCCGGAGGGGCATCTTCATTATGCACTAATTTAACCGATGTAAATGGTACATTGTTTTTCAGTTCATATAATGGCACCGAAGGACTGGAATTATGGAAGAGCGATGGCACACAAGGGGGAACGGTAATGGTAAAAGATATTAATGCCGGACCAAATAATTCTCAACCGGTTTTTTTAGAAAATGTCAATGGTGTTTTATTTTTTCAGGCAGCCGATGGAATACATGGTTCCGAGTTATGGAAAAGCGATGGCACTGCGGCAGGAACAGAAATGGTAAAAGATATTAATGTAGGTGCAACTGCTTCAGATCCTGCGGAATTAACTAATGTAAATGGAATTTTATATTTCAGGGCAAACGATGGCACAAACGGAGATGAACTATGGAAAAGCGATGGAACAACAAATGGTACTGTCCTGGTTAAGGATATTAATCCGGGTATAGCTGGTTCCTCTTCCGTAAGTTTCACTAATATCAATAACACCTTGTTTTTTAGAAGTTACGATGGCGCAAATGGAGATGAATTATGGAAAAGCGATGGCACTGCGGCAGGAACGGTAATGGTAAAAGATATTAATCCCGCTTTTAATACAGGTGGATTGGGCACTTATCCCTTTTTTACTAATGTAAATGGCATTTTATTTTTTGTGGCTAATAACGGCATCAACGAAAGAGAATTATGGAAAAGCGATGGTACCGATCAGGGTACGGTGATGGTCAAAGATATTAATTCAGGTCCGGGCAGTTCTATTCCTTGGGGCTTAATGAATGCAAATGGCACTTTATATTTTCAGGCAGATGATGGAATTAATGGAACTGAATTATGGAAAAGCGATGGCACAGATGCAGGAACAACCATGTTACTGGATATTAAGCCAGGCATAAATGGCTCCGACCCCGCATCTTTAACAAATGTAAACGGAACAGTATTTTTTCAGGCACAAGAAGCAACTAATGGTCTTGAATTATGGAAAAGCGATGGCACAACGGCAGGCACCGTGCTAGTGAAAGATATTAATCCCGGACTAAATTCTTCAGAACCCAATGAATTTACAAATGTAAATGGCACTTTATATTTTTATGCAAGTGAAATAACTACCGGACAGGAATTATGGAAAAGCGATGGCACTTCTGCCGGAACTGAATTGGTAGTAGATATTGCTGCTGGTGCTAATAGTTCGTCTCCCGACAATTTAATAAATGTAAATGGCACCTTGTTTTTTGTTGCACTTAATAATAGTGGTCGAGAACTATGGGCATGGAATATAACAACTTCCATTGCGCAAAATAATTTCAATGACCCTGCAGTATTTATTTATCCTAACCCTGCAACGGATGAGTTGAATATTACATACAGTAATAGTAATGAACTAATAGAAGTTATTCTTTACGATATTTTCTCACACCAAATTTTTCGACAGTCATTTACAAACTCCACAACTCTTAAAACAGATCAACTTGCAGACGGCATTTACTTTTATGAGTTAAGAAGCAAAAAAGGGACGCTGAAAACTGGAAAGGTCGTCAAGCAATGACGAGAGAAAACCAGCCGCTAACCTATAAGGATTAAACGCCACTCCTTTTTTCATTGAGCTGCGTTTAAATCCTTTGTTGTAGTGATGCGATGGGAGCTACACTGTGGTGGGAGAGAATTTCTGGCATACAATTTTAAAAGACAGATGAAGTTTTTATAAATAGAAAAACGAATATTTTTTTCTAGAGAAAATTAATATAGACCGTTTAGTTCACTTTAGTCCTTTCAGTTTTAGTTGACAAGTATGTTTTACAAATGAAGTACTACACATTTTTCACTCACTGCCAATTGAATTTCACTCCGCGCAAATTTTTTGTCAGCAGAATGTTTGATTTTTATTTCGTGGTTTATTGTTAATTATATCAGGCGGTGCATGTGCCTGAAACGAATGGATACGAATCATTCTACCGGTTTTGCAACAAGGGCACACTTCTACATCGAAGTTTAATTTTGTTTTGGTGATCTCTTTCCTTGGTAGAATGCCACAAGTAAAGTTTGAAAATTGTGCAAGTTTTTTGTGGAAATAACCGGTGAATCATGGTTGGTAATAAGTTGGGTAATTAATTACTAGTGTAAATTTTTAAAAGGGTTGTAATCGGTAAATAACAATACCCGACCTATAAAACGGATGAAATAGAAAAATGGGCTATAAGAACAGAAAGCATAAAATGACTAAAGAAAAAGTAAGAAGAGAACGCGGAACTCTTTCATCCCTGTGCATTGATTCATTCATATTGAATTGCTACATTCGTGACTGAACAAGAAGAGCTCCCGCCTTGGCGGGACAAGTTGTATGAATCGAGAGGTCCACGTACAGTTCTGTGAAAACGTGGCGGTGAGGTTTTGCTGGGTGACTCGATTATGGGCAAATTTAGAGAAAGACCATTACGTTGAAAACCTGCTACTAACAAGATTTTACTAATTCAAATATTAGTATTCAAAAAAAAACTACAGTGACCATAAAAAACAGACTTCTTTATTACGTTTTACTTGCGGGACTTTCAATAGTAACACCATAAATTTGGACAATTGCCTGTATAATTATAACTGGTGACAGAGAAGACGGAATGAAACTCGGTGCAATTCCAGGACTAATAACAGTTCATTTGATTTTCGGCTTAATTTTTATTAAGTATAAATTTTTTCAAAAACTTTTATTGACACTTCTTTTGACCACACTTTCATTTGGATTGGTTTGGTTAGGAATGTCCAAAAAAATCATACATACAGGTTGGGACTTGTATGGGTTTTACGATTTATCAATAACTAATTTACTTGCTGGAATACTTGTATGGGAGTCATTTTATCAAATAAACAACAGACTGAAATTGGAAAAACAATAATCTAATCGCGAGTAAAATCATCGTGTTAATATAAGGGCGGGGTGTGAATATTCACAACTTGAAAAAACTAAACGCCGTTTGACTTGTAGGCTTGCTAACTATGCGGCGGGGAGTGAATATCGCAAGTTGAAAACTTTACGTTGACCATGTATCTGTTGAATCAGAATTTAAATTTAAAAATAAAATCGGCTCACTTTGAACATTAATTAACTTTATCTTGGGCGACAATAAATCGGTATTTACAAGTGAATTGGAATCGGTTGAAATTGCTCACAGAAATAACATTTAAAAAGAGACTTTACTTTGAGCTTAGATATATTAAAATCAGCGGAAATTATTGAGATTATGGAGAATTATATTTCTGCGGCTAGACCTCCAAAAGAAATAAGGGAAAAACTTGATCTTAATTATGAAATCGTCGACCAAAGCGTAATATTAAATGAAATTAGACCTCGATGGGATAATCCAAATGAAATAATGGTTAGTGGTTACGCTAAAACAACTTATGTGAGAAGTAAAAATAGTTGGAAAGTTTATTGGAAACGTGCTGACAATAAATGGCATGAATACAAGCCATTTCCAGTTGTAAAAAGTTTGAAAACTTTTTTACTATTAGTAGATGAAGACGAGCATAATTGCTTTAAAGGTTGAAAGTGCCGTCTGACAGTTAATCACTGAAAAATAATTGACTTTGCATTTTAATAAATCGGTTAACCTTGGAATTAATAAACGTTATATCGGATGACAAGAAATCGGAATTAAAAATCGGTTGAAATCTGAGCCTGATAGTTCATCTCTGAAAAATAATTAGTACTGTTTTACGAGTGAAAAATAAATAAAATCTACCTATAACCTCAGCTAAACTCAATGCGGGTTTTAAGTGCAACTTGGAACTGCATCTTAATCAAATACCAGTACTGCGGCTGAAAAGACATCGCTACTTAAACCTGCGTTGCGTTTAGCTTCGTATGTTATAGGCAACTGCTTTCCGCTCCGATTGACCTGAACTGCTAACCGAACCTGATAAGCTCTGAAAGTCGGCAAAGCCGTTTGGCTATCCCTTCGCAAAATAAAAAGAGAGGTAACCCCACCGCACAAAAACCAACCCTTCGTTGCCTCACATTTTATTTCACCCTTCTCGCATCCGCTTTTCATAGCAAGTTTTGTAGCAACCCGAACCTAAAAACCAAAGTTTTCAACAGAATAAAATTTCCCCAACATTTTATACCGATCTTTGTAGTGCAATTCAATATTAAACTTATGCTTGTTTTTTCAGTCTATTCTTTTTTACCTTATGTAACAGATGGATGATGCCGCTTTGTTGCGCAATTTAAGAGCAGGCGATAAAGCAGCATTTAATGAACTGGTGATACGCTACGGGAAAAGAGTAATCAACACTTGTTATCGCTTTTTATTGGACAAAGAAGATGTGGAAGATATTTCACAGGAAGTTTTTATTGAAGTATTTCAATCCATCAAATCATTTCGTGGCGATGCAAAATTTTCAACTTGGATTTACCGCATTGCAGTAACAAAGTGTTTGGACGAAATAAAAAAACGCAACCGCAAGAAACGCATCACTTCACTTGGAAAGATATTGCACTTTGATGAAGTGGCAAATTGGATTGCCGGAGGAACAATGCCCGACAAACAATTGCATGAAAAGGAAAAAATGAAAGAGGTGATGCAGGCATTAAACACTTTGCCCGATAGCCAACGGGTAGCTTTTACATTGAGCAAAATTGATGGCTACACCAATCTTGAAATTGCCGAGATTATGAACACCACAACCATTGCAATTGAATCATTAGTATATCATGCTAAAAAGAAAGTGAGCGAGGAACTGGAATCTGTCCTTAAAAAATAATTTTCAAAAAAGCGCCAGATTAGAAAATAATAATCGTCAAACTAAATAACAACAATGAAAGAGCAGGAATTAAATAACAGAGTTTCTCAAACGCTTCAGGAGTTTGAATCAATGGAAAACATTCAGCCATCGACAGAGTGGAATGATTTATTGATGCAAAAATTATCTGTAGCAAAACCAAATTCAATTGCAAGATTTTCTTCGCCAAATTTTGCTGTTTTAATTTTGTTTGTTGTTATGGCAAACATTGGTTTTGTTTTTAAAACTGTAATGAATGATTCGCAGCAAACCCCAAATCGGGATAAAGAATTACAAGTGATTTCAAAAGAACTATTGATTAATCCGAGTTCAATAAACAATTAAGTCATGGACATTTTTGCACAAAATAAATTATTAGTTCGCTTAGTTATTCTGCTAACTGCATTGAATTTATTTTCAATCGGTATTTTTTTATGGAAAGATTTCTCACATCACCATGAACCGGAATTGTTTCCACACAATAACGAATATCGTGATGTTTCAACTGTTTTGAAGAAGGAATTAAACTTAACAGATAAGCAAGTTGAGCAAATAAAAAACATTCGCTCCGATATTTTTGATAAAGAAAAATCATTGGCAACAATCATTCGTAACGAAAGAGATTCAATGAATGAAACAATGTTTAATAAAACTACAAACGCAGAAGAAGTGAAAACTTTAGCGAAAAGCGTTGCCGACAATGAATATCAAATGGAACTATTGCGAATTGAACAGGCACAACAACTAAAAGCAATTTGCACTCCTGAACAGTTGGAAAAGTTTACAGGTTTGGTGTTGGAAATTCGTGATTATTTCAGGCCCGATAATCAACCAGGGAAAAAATAATTTAGTGATAGTGCCGGAAATAAAAAAATAGTATCGTCTTAATAAATGTGATTATTCCAAAATGAAAACATATTATAAAAAATATTCTCAATTCTATTTTAATTAATTCATAATACTAAATAAAAATAACACCATGAAAAAAACAACAGGTTTCTTAATGCTTGCAGCATTGTTCACATTCGTAATTTCATCTTGTAAAAAAGAACAGGAAGGAAAAACAATAACCCAAACGATTAACATTACTCTTAACGCCAACAACTCTTACTCTTATCAAATACCACACGCAGGAGATGCCGATGATGTGATGCACATTATCAAACAGTCGGTTAATTACAAAGTAAGCCAAGTAGCTTCTGTTGCAGGCTCCGACTATGCATTATTTGAATACACTCCTGGTCTTAATTTTACAGGTAGTGATGAAGTTCAGGTAAGCAATGAAGAAAATCATCAGGGGGATGCTAATGGACAGATGCATGGTAACTGCAATGGCGGAGGAAATCATCATCATGGCGATACTTATATCTACATTTTTAAAATAACTGTTAGTGGCAACACATATAACACGAAATAAAAATATATAATCGTCTAAAATAAATGTGATTCGTCCATTATAAAAAGTTATTTAAACAATAAATAAAAATGAAAAAATCAATAATTGTATATTTATTATTTGTAGTTGTGTTATCTGCAAATGCACAGCAAACCGTGGGGTTATTTACACAAAATGCAGGTTCGTTAGATGGCTATGTTTTGTTTGCTCCAATACGAACAGACACCACTTATCTTATTGATAAATGCGGCAAAAAAATTCATCAATGGTCAAGTCCTAACAATCCCGGCATGTCAGTTTATTTACTTCCTGATGGAAGTTTGTTGAGAAGTGAAAAGATACAGAATGCAGCCTTCAACGGTCAGGGTTCTGCTGGTGGAATGATTGAAAAATATGACTGGAATAATAATTTAACATGGTCCTATACTATTTCAACCGCTACTGAAATTCAAAACCATGACATTTGTCCATTGCCAAATGGAAATATTATTGTAGCAATATGGACAAGTTACACTGCTGCACAAGCAATAGCAGCAGGAAGAAATCCTGCTCTTGTTGGTAATTCTTTGTGGAGTGCAAAACTGGAAGAGATACAGCCGGTAGGCGCTACAGGAGGAAACATTGTGTGGCAGTGGAATCTTTTTGACCATCTTGTTCAGGATTATGATTCAACAAAAACAAATTACGGAGTAGTAACCAACCATCCTGAACTTCTTAATATTAATTTTAATGGTACTAACACCGCCACACAGGTTGACTGGATACATTTGAATTCGGTTACGTACAATTCAACTCTTGACCAGGTAATGTTTAGTTCTCATAATTTAAGTGAAATATATATAATAGACCATAGCACAACGTCAGCCGAAGCAGGCACACACAGCGGAGGTAATCATGCAAAAGGAGGGGACTTTTTATATCGCTGGGGAAATCCGCAGGCTTATAACAGAGGTACTGTTGCCGACCGAAAATTATTTCTGCAACATGACCCTACCTGGATTCCGCAAACATATCCAGGTGAAAATAAAATTATGATTTTTAACAATGGTGTTAACAGACCGGGTGGTAATTCGGCTTCCGTTGATATTATTTCTCAACCCATTGATGCCTTTGGTGATTACACTTTAGTTGCCGGTCAGCCTTATGGTCCTTTTACTACTGATTGGAGTTATATGGCTCCTGTGCCAACAAGTTTTTATACACCTGTAATGGGCGGTGCACAACGACTGATAAACGGGAACACTTTAATTTGTGAGGCTACCAAAGGAAATTTATTTGAAATAGATTCATTAAATAATATTGTATGGGATTATAAAAACCCCGTTGACAGCATAGGTCCAGTTTCGCAAGGCACTACCACTCACACTAACGAAACATTCAGATGTGTTTTTTATCCTACCGACTACAGCGGTTTCATCGGACAAACCTTGACACCCGGAAATCCAATTGAATTGAATCCATTGCCATACAATTGCACAATGGTAACAGGAGTAAATGAGCTTGCTAATGTTTCTGATATAATATCGCAAGCATATCCTAATCCATTTACAACACATATTAATTTCCAATCAAAAACAGG
This sequence comes from Bacteroidota bacterium, assembly GCA_031367345.1. Taxonomy (GTDB): domain Bacteria; phylum Bacteroidota; class Bacteroidia; order AKYH767-A; family 2013-40CM-41-45; genus JADKIH01. The sequence goes on from JANLPR010000011.1 coordinate 8,856, forward strand.
AGATGAAATAGTTGAATTGAAGAATTGCTTAGGACAAATTATTTACTGTGGCCAGCAAATCGCCACACAAGATTTTTCATATTTATCAAATGGAATTTATTTTTTACAAATCACTGATATTAAAAATAAAATATCTGTCACCGAAAAAGTTATTAAAGAATGAAAAATAAAATATTCAAAACCTATTTTGTATTATTAACTACAGCTACGCTAATCTTAATTATTTTTTCATTACAAAGTTTCCGTTATGAAACAAAATCAATTATTGGTAACACCATTTCTGATTTTAGTTTAAAAAATGTTGCCGGAAAAACCATTTCATTGTCTGACTATAAAAATGCAAAAGGATTCATTATTGTTTTCAATTGTAATCATTTCCCGTTTGTAAAATTGTATTCCCAACGATTTAATGATTTAAACACAAAATACAAATCGCTTGGATTTCCATCGCTTGCAATTAATAGCAACAAGACTAAGAAACCATTAGATTTAGATGAATGCCCCACACTACGTACAGAATAAAAACGCCCAATAACACCGCATTGCCACAACATTATTTTTTTCTCTTTTTATTTTTCGGTAAAAAATAATGCTGCGGCAATGCTAAACGTTAGCAGCAATTAGACTACTACTAAATGAGACACTTAATTTTTATTTTATTAATTTCTGTAAGCACCAGTTCTTATTCTCAAAGCATCATGATGATGAACTTGGGAAAATCTAACCATTATTTCCAGTCATCTAAATTGATTAAAGAAAGTACAACGGTTTGTACTACTTATTATCCTGAAAATATGCCAAAAGTAAAAACTATCGTTCATTATAATGTTCACAATAAACCTACTGTTGAACTCAGATATGATGAAAAAGATGTTTTAAAGCAACGCGTAACCATAACATATGACAATAGTGGAACCTTTGATATTGGTGTAAAATTAGAAAACAGTGATCCGGAAATTGGATTCTATACTGTATTTTCCACAAATCAATACGATTCCAACGGATTAGTAAATAAAATTACTGAAAGAGATGAAAAGGGTAGAATTAGTAGACAAACTGACTTGGTTTACAATGAAAAAGGTAATCCAACTGAAATAATAGTTTCTATTGGAGATGTAATGTTGTCAAAGCAAACAGCTGTATATAATTATGAATTAAATGAGGCCACCATAAAATATTTCAATAGAAAAGGAGAACTTTATAATACCCAAAAAGTGCCAATAGATTATTCAATAGCTAAACCTGGAGAAATTGTAAATGAATATGGAGACATAATTAAATCTGCTACTTCTGAAATTGAAATAGCGTATGATGAATTCGGCAATTGGACAAAGAAAGTATATTCAATGATTATTGATGGAAAACTCACAAAAAGTTCAAAACAAATCAAAACATTACTCTATGTAAATTAACTGTTGGTAACAAATAAGGATTAAACGCTGCTCCATTTTTCACTGAGCAGCGTTTAAATCCTGTGTTGAACTGATGCGAAGGGAGCCACACTGTGGTGGGAATGAATTTCTGTTATGCAATTTTAAAAGACAGAAGAAGTTTTTATAAATAGAAAAACGAATTTTTTTTCTAGAGAAAATAAATATAGACCGTTTAGTTCACTTTAGTCTTTTCAGTTTTAGTTGACAAGTATGTTTTACAAATGAAGCGATACACTTTTTTCACACACTGCCAATGGAATTTCACTCCGCGCAAATTTTTCGTCAGCAGACTGTTTTTTTATTTGTAAGTACTTTAATGTTGATTGATGCAGGCGGTGCGTGTGCATGAAACGAAAGCACACGAATCATTCTACCGGTTTTGCAACACAGGCACACCACTACGTCGAAGTGTAATTTTGTTTTGGTGATCTCTTTCCTTGGTAGTATGCCACAAGTAAAGTTTGAAAATGGTGCAAGTTTTTTGTGGAAATAACCGGTGAATCATAGTTGGTAATAAGTTGGGTAATTAATTACTAGTGTAAATTTTAGAGGGGAAACTTATTGCATATTTTCAACTGACTTAACTCACGACTGATAAAATGGGTAAAATGGGAAAAGGGACTTTACAAACGCAAAGCGGTAAAATGGCTAAATATAAAGTACTAGGAGAACGCGGAACTTTTTCATCACTGTGCATTGATTCATTCATATTGAATTGCTACATTCGTGATTCAACAAGAAGGGCTCCCGCTAAGGTGGATAGAGTATATGAATCAAGAGGTTCACATACAGTTCTGTGAGAACGTGGCGGGGAAATTCTGCTGGATGACTCGATAATACGTAATGGCAGCAGACGCAACGACATAACATTCATAATAAACATTAAAATAAGTATAATGGAAAACAAACAAGACAAACCTAAAATTCTTAAAAGTAGGTATATTCCAACTGCTGAATTTTATAGCCAAATTATTGACAGTTTACAAGAGTATTCCATTTTTACATTAGACAAAGAATTCATCATAAATAGTTGGAGTTCTGGCTCGACAAAAATATTTGGTTACGAAACAGATGAAGTTGTTGGACAACAATTTGATTTAATATTTACAGAAGAAGACATAAAAAATGGTATTCCGAAAAGGGAAATTGAAACAGCTTTAAAAGAAGGCAGAGCAACAGATAATAGATGGCACATTGCTAAAGACAAGAGCATGTTTTATGCTTATGGCTTGGTTTTTCCACTCACTGGTTTAGATGGAGAGATGCTGGGCTATGTAAAAATTTTACGTGACTTAACTGAAAGGAAACAATCGGAGGATGCTATAAAAAAATATGTTAGAGAATTAGAAGAACTAAATACACATAAAGAGAGTGTTCTTGCAATACTTTCACACGATTTAAGAAGTCCCTTGTCAGGTATTATTGGAACAGCAAAATATTTGAAAGAAAATTTTCATAAAATGAAACCGAATGATGTTCAGGAAATGCTCGACTTGCTTTATAAAGCATCAACGGATGAATTAGATATGTTAGACTATTTAGTCGAATGGGCAAGAATAAAATACGCATCTGACGTGTTTTCTCCAACAAAAATAAAACTAACCGAATATATTGATAAAGTCTTTGAAACCTTAAACGAGACAGCTTCAATAAACACAATAAATCTTCATCACGAAATCGAAGAGAATACGTCGGTATTTGCAGATGGCAAAATGCTAATTTCCATCATACAGAATATAGTTTCAAATGCAATAAAGCATACCGAAAAAGGAGGGTCAATAACGGTTTCAGCAAAAAGTAAAGATGACAAAATTATTATTCAGGTTAAGGACACGGGAATTGGAATGTCGAAAGAAATAATGGCTAAACTTTTTACACCACAAATGAAAACTCTTTCAGAAACAAGAAAAAAGGATAAGGGTGCTGGAATTGGATTATTATTGGTAAAAGGATTTTTAGAAAAAAATGGTGGCGAAATATGGGTAGAAAGTATTGAAGGCGAAGGTTCATCTTTTTATTTTACATTACCCATTGAGAAGCCATTATATAAAATAGGTAGTTCAGACGAAATTATGTTTGACGAAAGTGCATAATGCAAAGACTGGTGAACGAAATTGAAATAGCCAGCATATAACATATAAGGATTAAACGCTGCTCCGTTTTTCACTAAGGTGCGTTTAACTCCTGAGTTGAACTGATGCGAAAGGAATCAACTTGAAGTGGGAATGAATATCTGTTATGCAAATTTGAAATGTAGAAGATTCAATGGAGTAACAATCTTTTTTCTTAAAAGGCATAACTCACGATTTAATTGGTTTGAGTTTGTGATACGAAAAAGATATATTTACGGTACTATTACTTTCACTGGCTATTGGAGGTTTAGTTGAACGCCGGCTTGCAATAATATTATTATTTTTTCTTTTTATATTTCGGTAAAAAATAATGCTTGGCAATGCCAAACGTCATGTGGCATTATTCCTTAAGTTTCTCTTTCTTTTTAATAATTGACTACTTACCTTTGGCGTAAGTAACGTAAAGCATAAGCATGATTATTTCCTTTGGCTCAAAAGACACTCAAAAGATTTGGGAAGGATCTCGGGTAAAAAACCCTGTCGCAGAACTTCAGGAAGTTGCAAGACGTAAACTGAGAATGCTGAACAACTCTCAAAACATAATCGATCTAAAGATTCCGCCTTCTAACAAATTGGAAAAACTAAAAGGCACTCTACGAGAATATCATTCAATCAGAATAAATGATCAATGGAGAATTATTTTTAAATGGAATAATGGAAATGCATCAGAAGTTGAAATAATTGATGATCATTAATAACAAAATCATGGCTACTCTTAGAAATATTCACCCAGGCGAAATTCTACAAGAAGAATTTTTGACACCATTCGGTATTAGCGCTTATCGCTTGGCAAAGGAATTATCAATTCCACAAACAAGGATAAGTGAAATTCTCAAGTTCAATCGCCGAATTACTGCAGATACGGCATTGAGATTTTCTATCTATTTTGGTAACTCTCCCAAATTTTGGCTTGGGCTTCAAGACGATTACGATTTAGAAGAAGAAAGAAAAGCTAAAATGTCTGAACTGAAATCTATTCGTGCTTTTGAAAATAATGCCGCCTAACAGCGATTGCAGTCGCGACGGAGCACAAAAGTTTCTATATGTGTGAGCTAGGATGTGTCCAGTCTCGGCAACCCGCAAACCATTCTGCTTCATATTTGGACAACCTTGCAATTGCAATAGATAATTGCTGCTAGCAAATGGATTGTGGTATTGGACCATCAATTTTGAATAATAAAACAATTCCATTGGCATTACACAAAGATAAAATCAATCATAACATATCGGCATATCCTATGCAAAGAGAAATTCAAAAAGGGCAAATACAGATTTGTAGATTATGACGACAATTATCAACTCTATTTTACAGTGGAGTTTATTATTGATTGAATAAAATGAATATAGCCTTAAGGAAATTTTCAGATGAAAAATTGAACGAACGCATAACATATACGAATTCAACACTGTTTCATTTTTCACGGAGCAGTGTTTAACTCCTGAGTTGAACTGATGCGAAAGGAATCAACTTGAAGTGGGAATGAATTTCTGTAATGCAAATTTGAAATGTAGAAGATTCAATGCCGTAATAATTTTTTTTCGTAAAAGTCATAAGTCACGATTTAATTGGTTTTAGTTTGTGATACGAAAAAGATATATTTACAGTACTATTACTAACACAGGCTATTGGAGATTTAGTTCAGCACCGCATTGCAATAATAATATTATTATTTCTTTTTATGTTTCGGTAAAAAAATAAAGATGCGGCAATGCTAAACGGCAAACCAATTTAAAAAACATTTCCCATTATGATAAACTTGTCTAGTGCTGAGAATCAAATTCACTGTGTAACGAATTTTCAAGATCTGGTTTGTACTCCTTTTCATGGAAAAATTAATGCGATGTGCTGGACTCGTAAACTCATAGGTGATTTTTCGGAGATTGCTGGTAAGGTAAAACTAAACGGAAATATCGCGGTAATTGATGAAGATGAGATTGATGAACTTCAGTTGAGTGAACAAGGGCAACTTGCTCGTGAAATTCTTTTAAATGATTTGAAGGTGTTGAAAGCTCATGGTGCATCTCCAATCCTTAATCTGATAAAGTGTTATGAGAGAGATGAGAGCTATCCGTTTTTCCCAACCGATGTTTATTCTTTTCATATTGATCGCTCCCCAGTACCGACCGACACCTTTTTATGCACTTACTATGGTGAGTCGAGTGAGATCTTGCCAAACTCACAAGCAGAACAAAAAGTGCTTGTTCCTGAAATACGTGATGAACTTAAAAAAATTTATCAAGGATCAGATGTAGGATTTGAATTATTTTTAAGTGAAAATTTCTTTGACCTGCATTATCAAGCTAAACCGAAAGCACGTCCAATCAGCTTAGGTATCGGTAACATGTGGAAGTTGGCTGTTGATCATCCTGAAAGTAAAGTTTTTCCTTGTCTTCACCGCGCACCAAAGGAAAAGACGGGAGAGAATCGCTTGATGATGATTTGTTAAATGTTTACCATTTGCTTTTCGTATTCTAATATAGGAATGGTATAAATTAATTAAGTGCAACTTTTTTTGTTATCAACTAAAATTGATTAATCCGATAGAATGTTTAAATTTTACTTTAAAGTTTATCGTTACAAAATAACTTTGGTGAATAATTGACCGACAGGTCTTCGTTGACAGAGTAGCACGAACGTATAACTATAACTGAAGCTATTTATCAAAGCAGTGCATTTTTCCCTCGTTTGAATTTATATTTTTCATTTTACAGAATATAATTTTCGATAATCTTCAATGAAGAACCTACTCCGAAGAATCTTAAGTGCAGCGGAGATGCGATATTTACAAACTAAAAATTAAGCTTAGATAAATAATTTACATTGTCTTTGATAACTAGTAGCAATAAAATAATGGGGTTATATCTTTTGACGAGAAGATGGAATAAAAATAATTGGCCTCATTTTACTAAGTATGTGAAAGATGTAACTTATTTCAAAAATCATGTAATGATTTAATGTGTTCGACTTTTCACATTTGTAGTGTAATAATACTGTTACAAATTAATCCTACAAAAAATGGCAGAAAACAAAAATGACAAGCAAAATCAGAAATCTGATAGCAAGTCTCATCAAGAACAAACACAGCTTGGCAAGAAAAAAGAAGAAACAAATCCTAACATCCCAAAGGCAAGCCAAAACAATCAACAAGGTTCGCAGCAGGGCAATAAACAAAGTCAAGGATCAACTTCAACTAAAGCTGGCAAGAACACAACTTTTACAGATCAGGACGAAGAAGAAACAACTTCTAAGAAAACAGGAAGTCAGAACAGCAAAAAGGGAAGTTTGTAAAAGCAGCTCATCAATCAAAAGAAAGGGACTGCAAATACAAGCCCTTTCTTTTATTATTTTATAAAACAAAAAAGTATGAATTATTTAACTTATTTCAAAAATTGTGTAATTCTTTTTATTTACAGGTCATCATATTTACAACGTAACAATTCAGTTACAAACTAAAAATTAAAAAAATGGAAAATAATAAAATTGAAAGCTGCATGGATTCTTGCGAGATATGTGCAGAGGTGTGTGAAACCTGTTCTACAGAAAATAATGGCAAGGCTGGAATGGAGCTTTCTATTGAACTTTGCATTACTTGTGCTGATGCTTGCTACAGTTTAGTGGCTGCAAGTGAAAACAGCTCAAATCTTGACGCGCTTTATAAAAAATGCGAAAATGCTTGTAATGCTTGCGCTACTGAATGTGAAAAGCATTCTGAAGTGAGACATTTCAAAGAATGTGCAGATGCTTGTCGAAAATGCGCTGCAGAATGTAAGTCAATGCTTGAAGTAACAGCTTAAATAATTATCAACCACTCTTGCAAAGTCTAGTTTGAAAATTTATTTAAGCAAGAGATATATTTATGCTTGTAGGTGCTAACGCATTTGCAAGCATTTCTTATTTTTAACCGATGTTATTTGTCAGAAACGAATGAAGGGTAAAAATAGTATTCGTTAAATTTGTTTTGAGATTGAGTTAAACGCAATATTCAACAAATGAAATAGAGATATCCTTCGGAATAAATGAAATAACAGCTGCGGCTATTAACCAAATAATTATCTAAATTTTAAGCATTTATTTTTTATCAAATTAAATAGTACCCAAAATATTCGGACGGATCAAAAATATTTCACAAATTATCTAGTAGACAATCGTTGAATTTTTTTTTGAGAGTGATATTAAAAATATAGTAAATAGAATGTAAATTACTCTGAAAGTAGGCAATGTCGATTTACTTTTGATTAAGTAAGATAAAGAGCGAAAATGTCAAATCGAAAAAATACAATCAACACAAAGATGCTTCAACTTTTAAATTTCTAAACGCACTCATCAATTTGTAACAAGTTTTTAATAAATCTCAATTCAATAAAAGTGTGAATTTTGTAACTTGATGCAATAATTGTGTAGTTCATTTCGATAAAAGATGATCAATTTTGATAAATAGTAATTCAGTTTCAAGTTATGTTTATAATTTAAAGGAAATAATTAATCTGCCAGAACATAGCAAAGTCAGAACTGAAAAACATAATTTGAATTTAGCAGAACAACGGAATTGAAATATTGGAACTATAACTAAAGAAATGAAAACAAAACAAATTATTTTGGTATCTAGGCCAAAGGGGCTACCGACCATAGAAAATTTCAAAATGGAAGAAGTTGAATTGCCTGTTATTGGAGAGGGAAAAGTATTATTAGAAGGGATGTATTATTCTGTTGACCCATATATGCGAGGGCGGATGAATGATGTTAAATCTTATGTTCCACCATTCGAAATAGAACAGCCGCTAAGTGGTGGAGTTGTTGCTAAAGTAATTGAAAGTAAATCGAACAATTTTAAAAGTGGCGATATCATAACCGGAAATTTGCCTTGGCAGAAACAAATAATTGCACATGAAAAAGAAATTCGGAAGATAGATACCGCAATTGCTCCGGCAAGTTACTATCTCGGTATATTAGGTATGACAGGGCTTACAGCATATTTTGGGTTAATGCACATTGGTAAGCCAAAGGCAGGTGAAACGGTTGTAGTGTCTGGCGCTGCCGGTGCAGTTGGTACTGTAGTGGGACAAATTGCTGCCATTCACGGCTGCCATGTAGTAGGAATTGCCGGCTCCGATGAAAAAATAAATCTGATTAAAGAAGGATTTGGTTTTAATGAAGGAGTCAACTATAAAACAACGCTCAATATGAAAAAAGCAATCGCTGACGTTTGTCCCAACGGTGTGGATATTTACTACGACAATGTAGGCGGCGAAATTTCAGATGCAGTGATAAGCAATATTAACTTTCACGCAAGGATAGCTTTATGCGGACAGATTTCATTATACAACAGTACAGAAATCCCAATGGGCCCGAGACTTCAGCCCATGTTATTAACAAAAAGTGTATTAATGCAGGGATTTATAGTGGGCAATTTTCAATCTGAATTTCCAGAAGCTATTGTACAATTGGCAACATGGGTAAAAGAAGGCAAGTTAAAATCTAAAGAAACAATAGAACATGGTTTCGAAAAATTGCCGGAAGCTTTACTTGGTTTATTTAACGGAGATAATACTGGAAAGATGATAGTGAAGGCATAGTGGATTACGATTATCAAAAGTGTAAATTAATTTTGACTAATAATTGAATGAACACCATAAAAAAATACGCGTCAATATGGATCGTGCTAGTGTACGTGTGATGGAGTTTACTAATACTATCATTACACATATTGTAATCTCTGATTCCACGTATGAAGAAAAAGAAAATACTTTACAGAATGGTGAAAGCTGGATGCACAACAAAGAGCAGCAATTACAAACGCTTTACTAAAAAAATTAGGCAACTCCATTAAAAATTATGACAACGTTTTTTTGTTGGGCCTCACGAATGCCAAAGTTGAGCTGTTAAATATTTAAAAATCGGTTATTTACTTTGATAAAATTAATATCGAAACGATGCAGGTAGAAAAAATGACCGAAACCCAAGTGCATGACTTTGTGAATGCTATTTTTCAATGCGCTGATGGGAATGCTTATGCAACATGAAATTAAAAAAACGGGAATACTAATTAACCTACGATTGACAGCTACTTCAAATAAATAAGTTGCCAATTGTAAAAGGCTGCTGTCGTTGTTGAAAGCAATCCAAGCTCGATAGAAAATGGACAAGGAATTGCGATAGCTCAATGCAACGTAAGTATGTTTGTTATCAGAAGGATTTACTAGGATTAGTTTTTCGATTACGAATATGTATGTTTAATTCAGCGAAGTTGACGGCAACAGGGATGGAAAGAGCGAAAAACGATTTAGTATAAGAATTCGCCTAGAAGGAATGAAGCGCACTGCTATCACTAGCCAAGAAAATTTGTGCGTGCAAATATGTGAATTATGTAACTATTTTAGGTAGTTATATAAACCGTTTTAATTTACGAATAACTAACTTTGTTAAATATTTTAAAACACTTGTTAGAGAATGCCATCATTATCTGCTATATCAAAAATAGATTTTCCATTTCGTATCGAGCAAGAGCTTGTGAAAAAATGTGCGCTAGAATTATTTGAACCTTCTTTTCCACAAATAAAAAAAATGATGAGCGCATTTGACAATACAGAAATTAAAACTAGAAATTTTTGTAAACCAATTGAATATTACTCAAGTAACCATAGTTTTCAGGAGCAAAATGAGGATTACATTCGTATCTCTCTAGAATATTCTGTAAAAGCAATACAAGAGAGCATAGATAAAGCCCAAATAAAAAAAGAAGATATAACCGATATTATTTTTCTCTCTACAACAGGGCTTGCAACACCAAGTTTAGATGCACTCATAATTAATAAAATGAAACTGAATGAGAACATCAGTCGCATGTCCATTTTTGGTTTGGGGTGTGCAGGCGGAGTGGCAGGTTTTGCAAAAGCAAGTACTATAGCAAAGGCGAATCCTGATGCTGTGGTGTTGCTAGTTGCGGTTGAATTGTGTTCGCTTACATTTTTAAAAAATGATTTTAGTAAAAGCAATTTCATTGGTTCAAGTTTATTTGCTGATGGCGTTGCAGCTTTGATTATTAAGGGAGATAACCATGTTAACAAAACAGAAAATGAAATTTTATTTGTTGGAGCGCAAAGCAAGTTTTACTACGATTCGCTAGATGTGATGGGTTGGGAGTTTTTAGATAAAGGTTTTAAAGTTTTGTTTTCACAAAACATTCCTAATATCATTTCGCAAAACATTTATAAGGATGTTTTTTATTTTTTAGAAAAACATCAGTTGACCTTATCAGACATTAAAAATTTTATTTTTCATCCAGGAGGTAAAAAAATATTGACAGCGTATAATGAATCGTTAAAAGTGGAAGGAGATTTTCTTAAAAATACAAGAGAGGTAATGAACGATTATGGAAACATGAGTAGCACAACTGTTTTGTATGTGCTTGAACGATTTATTACAGACGGGTTTAAAAACGGATTCGGATTAATGGTCTCAATGGGGCCAGGTTTTTCGTGCGAGATGGTATTACTTAAAATGAAAAATAATTAAAATGATTTTCATACTCTTTATTTCGTTTGTCATTCTGCTTCGAATTGGAGAACTATTTCTTTCAAAAAAAAATGAGAGGTGGTTGTTAAAAAATGGCGCTGTGGAATATGGGGAAAAGCATTACCCTCTTATTATTGTGCTTCATAGTTTATTTTTTATTTCTCTAATTATTGAATATTCAAGGCAACAGGCCCCTTCATTCAGTTTGTTAATTCTACTATTTTATTTTGCAATTCTTACATTAAAAGTATGGATTATTTCATCGCTTGGTAAATTCTGGAACACAAAAATATATCGTATCAAAAATACTCCATTGATCAAAGCTGGCCCTTACAAATATTTAAAACATCCCAATTATATAGTTGTTGTTGCGGAAATTGCGACAATTCCTCTAATATTTAATTTGTATTACACCGCAGTAATATTTTCACTACTAAATGCAATAATTTTGACTTTAAGAATTAAAGAAGAGAACATAGCGTTACAAATATAAAAATCATGAAGCATATTGTAAAAATAAAGTCTATTGAAAACGTAACACATGATGTGTTGCGGGTAGTAACTGAAAAACCTACTGACTACAACTTCAAACCAGGTCAGGCGACAGACGTTTCCATAAATAAAAATGGTTGGAAAGACAAGAGAAGCCCCTTCACTTTTACTTGTCTGCCGGAGGATGATTACCTTGAGTTTACAATAAAAACATATCCATCGCATAAAAATGTGACAAATGAATTACTTCATCTAAAAACGAACGATGAGTTAATATTGCATGATGTGTTTGGTGCGATCAGCTATAAAGGCGAGGGTGTATTCATAGCCGGAGGTGCAGGCGTTACACCGTTTATCTCCATATTAAGGGATCTTGAGAGGAGAAAAGAGATTGGTCAAAATAAGCTCATATTTGCCAATAAAAAAAAGAGAGATATTATACTTGATGAGGAGTTTAAAGAAATATTAGGTAATAATTTCATAAATATTTTATCGGATGAAAAAATGGAGGGATATCCAAACGGACAAATAACTAAAGATTTTATTAATGCTAACATTGGAGGAATAGATAAACTGTTTTATCTCTGCGGGCCACCGCCGATGATGGAAGCAATCGAAAAACAATTAGCCGAATTACATGTGGATATAAAATCAATTGTCAAAGAAGCTTTTTAAATATAAAATTTAATATAAAGATCAAATGAATACTAACAGACTTTCAAAAACTATTTCAGCAGCGCTGAATGCGCAAATGACAAAAGAAGCATATGCTTCTCAAATTTATTTGTCTTATGCAGCTTGGGCTGCAGGTGAAGGGTTCGGCGGTATAGCCAATTTTCTTTTCAGGCATGCGCATGAAGAACGCAACCACATGATGAAAATATTGGAATACATTTTAAAAAGAGGGGCAGAGGTAAAAGTGATAGCTGTTCCCGCACCTCCTGGAAATCCGAAAAGTATAAACAACTGTTTTGAAAAAATATTTGATCACGAAGTGGATAATACAAAGGCCATTTATAAGGTGGTGAAATTGAGTCATGATGAGGAAGATTGGGCAACATGGAATTTTTTACAATGGTTTGTAAAAGAACAAGTGGAGGAAGAAACACTTGCTATGAATTTATTGGATAAAATGAAAATAGCAGGGGGTGAGAAAATGAGTAGTAATGCTTTATATTCATTTGACAGAGATATTGAGAAATTATCTGGAGAAGTGAAACCGGCAGAAGATGTAACAACAGAGAGCCCGTGAGTTTTTATTCGAAATGTTTTAGAATACTATCAGAAAAAATATTATTGCAGAAAGTAGAGGATAAACAATGCTGGAGCGGAAAACTTTATTACACCTCAACTTATTGATAGTTCTAAATTTTACAATTTCATTTTTTCTATTGACCTAAACAATGTTGGTAATTACGATATTATTTGGTCAGCTTTTAGCAATGTGTTTGGAGGGTCAAAGTAATTAGGACGGATAAAGAACATTCATATTTTAACCTAAGGTTCCGAATTTTATTCAGACGGATCGGAACCTATGTATCCAAATCTTTTGAAAGACCTTGTCGAGATTGTTACAAATAGCAAAAACGTTTTCGTGTCTGTTTATTCTTTTTATTCAATCTTTGGAATGGCAATGGCAGACAACCTTCCAATCGCCAATTAAGTAACATTACATACCGGCGATTGGACTAATGGTATTTGTATTATCTGCCTTCATCTGAGTAAGAATGTAGATTATTATAAAATGGTTAAACAATAGTACTTGGCAAAAACTTAACACCTGAACACTACCATCCAAAAAAAGTCCTATCTTCGAATCACGAGTACGGCATGCTAGGTAGGAAAAGGAAACGTTATGCAAAAGCTGTAGAAATTCAAACGTAGAAAAACAAGTATAGAACTTTGAAAACTTTGAAAATATATTTGGGAATATTTATTTTGATTTTTTGTTTTTCAGAAATCAAAAGCAAAGGTGCTACGGTCAATATTCGTGTGTTTATTGAAGGGTTTTATCTTGGTTCTGGAACCATGACGGCTGTGGTCGATCCAATCGGACAACCATTCATTTGCGATTCCATTACTGTTAGATTATTGGATACTGTCCCGAATTACGTTCAAATGGATTCATCAAAATCTGTAATTTCAACTACCGGATTTGGTAGCTTTTATTTTCCAAACATAACCATGGGTAGAAGCTATTATATTCAAGTAGTGCATAGGAATTCACTAACAATATTTAGTAAATATCCGGTTTATATAAATGACACTTCACTGTTCTATGACTTTACCAGACTCCCACTTCAACTTTGCAATACAGCTAAAGATTCAGGCGATGGCTTTGCATTAATGTATTCTGGAGATTTTAATCAGGATGGATTTTTTGATGTATATGACTATGTAATATTTGATGCTGCAGTATACAATCATGAAGTCGGCTATTCGTTGGCAGATCTAAACGGTGATCATATTTTAGATCAATTAGATTTTTCTATTTATGAATTTAATAATATGTGGGGCTTTTGGGCTGGATTCCCATCAAATTGTGTATCATCGGATATATTATCACCAAAAACAGAAATTGGCTACATTGAAGTATTTCCAAATCCAGCCAGTTCTAAAATATCATTTCGAACTAACATAGTAATAAATTCTATAGATATAACTGATATGAAAGGTGAAAAGCTATTAAGTTTTCAGAAAGTAAATAATGGAATCGACATCAGTAATTTATCAGCCGGTATTTTTATTTTAACAATTCATACAGACAAACAGGATATTTATAAACGAATTATCAGGATGTAAGGTGGAAATACGAAATGATTTGAATAGCTTTCTTATAATTTAGCAAGAAGGCTATATGCATAGTACCGATTTGCAACCAGGAATGGAAAGTCCTATCTTCGATTCAAAAGTACGGCATCCTAGGTAGGAAAAGGAAACGTTAGTTGAAACTGCTAGCCAATCCGATTAAAATGTGCGCTTACAAGAAACTGATTGCAAGAAATGATCTGACATAAAATGAAACTACAAACAACATTCGTTACAATGTTAATTTCACTTGCAGCTTTCGGGCACGACACTTTAAATTCAAAAAATTCAGCAGAGTTTAAGCGCCTTTTGTTCGGAGTAAATATTTCTCCTGACTATTGTTATCGTACTTTGAAAGGCGATGATAGGAGTTCATCAATTGCACTGATAATTGACATGCAGAATAAAAATGAAGAACCAAAGATTGGTTACACAGCAGGATTAAATTTATGCTACAACAAATCCAAACACTTGGGAATTGAATTGGGAGTGCAGTATTCAAATAAAGGCTACGCTTCAAAGAAAAGCGACTTAACTTTCGGTGACATTATTGATCCGCGATTCGGTTTTGTTTATAGTACCAACAGTTCGTCGCCACCAACCAAAGCAAAATATTTTTACAATCATATTTATATTGATATTCCTGTAAGGGCGATTTTTAGTTTTGGAGAAAAGAGAATTCATTTTATTACGAGCATTGGAGTTGCAACAAATATTCTTCTCAAAGCCACCACTACAAGTGTTTTGGAATATGAGAATGGCGATACCAAACAAGAAACTCACGACCAGCGCTACAATTTTAATTCACTTAATATTTCTCCAACAGTTAGTGTTGGTATAGATTATAAGATAAGCAACAAAATAAATTTGAGAGCAGAACCAACCTTCCGATATGGTATGTTAAAAATAATTGATGCACCAATTAGTGCATATCTTTGGAGTGGCGGATTAAATTTAACTTGTTATTATGTATTGAAGTAATTGGTTAAGGAAGGGATGAATTATTAATAAAGCAAAGTGCGAACTTAAAGCTGCAACTTGTCCTTAAAAAAGATACAGTTTAAATAATTAAACTTACTTTTTGTTTTACCTTAAAAATCTATTGGCCCTTACTAGTCATTTGTATTTATATAATTTAAATGAACATAAAAGAACAAATCAAAGAATATATTTTTAGTCAAACTGAAGCAAAACGCAGCGACATGCAAGCGTTACACCACATCATTCTGAAAATAATGCCTGCATGTAAATTATGGTTCTTGGATGGAAAAAATAGTGAGAATAAAATTGTTTCAAATCCTAATATTGGATATGGAATTCAAACTCTAAAATATGCCGATGGAAAAACCAGGGAGTTTTATCAAATTGGTATAAGTGCAAACAAAACCGGAATCTCTGTCTATATTCTTGGTAAGACTGATAAGACATACTTAGCTAAAGCGTACGGAAAAAAAATTGGGAAGGCGAGTGTGACCGGGTATTGTATAAAATTCAAAGCACTAAAAGATATAGACATTGAAGTACTTGAATCGGCAATACGATATGGGGCTGAGAGTACTTAAAGGTAAGTGTAATAAATAAAATAATAGAAAGCACCGATCTAGGGGCTATTTCTTTAGGAACAAAAATTGGAGTAACTGCATTGCTGGAAATGTTTAAAAAATAATTAACCATACCTTGTTACCTTAAATCGAAAAAACAATAACTATAATTCTTTCAAATAACCGTTAATTCCAACTTCAAATTGACGAACCTCTGCCGTGAAGTATAGTTGTTGATAAGGTACAGATTTAAAGGAACGAAAAAACAAAACAGACAATAAACGGACATTGTTCAATAATCAAAGAATTGATCGACTAATAAACATTCCGATAACAATTCGGAGTGCTTCTAATCATTGCTTATTTTTATTCTTTAATTCTCAATGTGTTTTGCAATATGATAGGATGATATCTACCTTCAAATCTAATTACAAAAAATAGACATACATATGGAAGTACATCACCATCCCAACTTGAATCATAAACCAAAAAAATGGAAGGAATACTTCCTTGAATTCTTAATGATTTTTCTTGCGGTCACAATGGGATTTATTGCAGAGAACATCAGGGAGAGTATTTCTAATAGTGAAAACGAAAAGGTTTATATGGAATCCTTGGTGCAGGACATCAAAGATGACATTATAAATATAAACACCCAACAAAGTATTTTTGATAAAAGGATTATTTTGTTAGATAGTCTGATATCAATGTTGAATGCAAGAACAATTACATCTAATACAAGCGATCTATACTATTATGCTAGGTTGGCAACTAAGAGTGATGCGTTTTTAGGTAATACACGTACGTTTGAACAGATAAAGAATACGGGGGGATTTAGATTTATAAAAAACAATAAAATATCTGAATCAATTATGTCTTACTATTCAATTCTAGATCGGATAAAGCAACTCGAATTTGCTGGAGGGGAAGATGGAGAAATGAACGAATACAGAAAAATTGCAGTGGAGATTTTTGATGCTAATGTTTTTAATCGGATAAATTCTTCCAGCATGAATCTTGTAACAAGGCCGGTTTATAACCCACCTTTGCGTACAAGCGATATAAAAAAATTAGGAGACCTAGCAGGTTGGGTTCACTATATTAAAAATACTAGGATTGGTATATATCAATATAAAGGAGACCTTCTAAAAAAGGGAGAAACGTTAATCCAACAAATCCAGAAGGAATATCATATTGATTAAAATATGAAGCGGGATTAGATGAACGAACATACAGGATGCGTTTTACTACGAAGCAGTCTAAGCATTAGAGTAATTAATATTTTTCGGTAATTGCTTTTGTTCGCGAGGGAAAAACGTTGCTGAAAAATTTTAAACAACTTGAATTTTATTTTTTCAATCAACAGCGCTTCAAAGGGAAAGGGATTCAATTCTATGCCCTACAAAAAAGACTATTCACTCTCGGTAAATCTACTACCATACAATAGCCAAACTTTTGTCCTGAGAGCAGTCGGTTCATTTGCCAAAAATAGTATTCTGATTGTTTTTAATGTGTGAATACTGTAACTTTTTTCAATCTTCGTGTAAGACATATTATTAAAATAACTAACACTTTTGTAGTGAAATGAAAAACGAATTCAATAATTTAACAATTCTAAATGAGATCAGAAAACTTGAAAACAAAAGCGGATTGGGAAGAAGCCATCACCAAAATTACAACTGAAATCCACCAATCATTTCCAGAACTGACTAAGTACATAAATGAAATGCCGGTTAAAATTTCAGAAAATGATGGAGTAGGTGTAACTATTAAAAACTTGGAAGATTTTTATTATTCCTTATTGAATGTAGTAAATAATTATTCTAATACACATACAAACCAGAAAACAATGAAAAACGAAAAGAAGAAAACACCGCCGGAATATCCGCTCTATCCACCTTCTGAAGACATCTATACAGAAGGCAAAAAAGAAATGGACATTAACCCTGAAGACATCACTAAGACCAAAACTCCTAATGAAGAAGAAGGAACAGTAAACGAAAAGGATTTCGAAGATGATATGTCTGGCGATGATTTAGATGTTCCCGGATCAGAATTAGATGATCAACAGGAAAAGATTGGAAGTGAAGATGAAGAAAATAATTATTATAGTTTGGGCGGAGATAATCATAATGATTTAGACGAAGAAAAGGGATAATACTTAAACAAATATACCTATGAAAATTCAATTTAATACTGATAAGACAATTAATGGAGATGGAAGAACTCAAGCTTTTTTTACATTTCAAATTACTGAAGAGTTAAAAAAATATCAATCGCATATTACAAGAATAGAAATCCATTTATCAGACGAGAATGGAAAAAAAGATGGCGTGAATGATAAACGATGTTTGCTGGAAACCAGAATAGAAGACAGACAACCAATTGCTGTTTCGTGTCAAAATAATACGGTTGAGCAAGCTGTATCCGGAGCTATTGATAAACTTAAAGCTACTTTGGAAACAATATTTGGTCGCGCTGCAAATCACTAAAAGTAAGATTATGTCAAAAAATGAAAGGAATCTAAAAAAGTAGCATCAGTAGCTTCTGAATTTTTGAAAGACTCAAACACTTTTAAGAAAGTGAAAAGTGTTGCAGCATCTTCCTTAACACAAGCACCGGACAAAAAGACTAATAAATAATTTCTCCGGCAATTCAAAAATAGCGAAGATATATTGAGAGGATAACATTAATAAATACTGAAAAAAAATGGAAGTAAAAAAATATTTAGGCATTTGGATGGATCATTTAAATGCACATTTGATAGACCTAAATTTTAAAAAGAACAATCATTCTATAGTTTCAAAATTTACTTTTTATGCAAAAGAAGAAGGGTTGAATAAAAGTGAAAATATCATGCACAACAAAGAACAGCGGATTTATGCAAGTTATTACAAAGAAATAGCAGATAAGATTTTTAAATATGACAACGTACTATTATTTGGCCCGACAAGTGCAAAAGTAGAGTTTTATATTTTTTTGAATAAATATTTACATTTTAAAGATATAAAAATCGGTATTGAGTCAGCTGACAAGATGAGTGAGAATGAAAAAGATGCTTTTGTGAAAAATTATTTTAATAAGTAGAGTATAGTTTTAAATATTTATTTGGTAGATAATAGCGCCCATAAAAAGTAACGAAACTTTAAATGAAAAGTATATCAATCGTTTTATTACTAATTTTTTCTACATCACTTATCTTAGCGCAGAAAAAGAATGCGTTAGAATTAGAAGGGGTTAAGCCATTTGTGCTTGGTGAAATTGTAGACATACAATCGAAAACATTAGATGAAAAACGGAGTTTAAATATTTACTTGCCTGAAGGATATAATAAGAGCGATACAATAAAATATCCGGTAATCTATTTGTTGGACGGATAAGCAGATGAAGATTTTATTCATATTGTTGGATTGGTTCAGTTTAATAGCTTCGAATGGATCAATCAAATTCCTAAGTCAATTGTTGTAGGAATTTCAACAGTTGACAGAAGGAGAGATTTTACATTCCTAACTACAATACAAGAAGATAAACAGAGATTTCCAACTACAGGTGGATCCGACAAATTTATTTCATTTATTCAAAATGAATTGCAACCATTTATTGACACAAAGTTTAAGACAACTAAGGATAGAACAATAATAGGACAATCGTTGGGAGATCTCTTCGCAACTGAAATTTTACTAAAGATGCCCATGCTCTTCAATTAATAGATTATAGTTAGCCCAAGTTTGTGGTGGGACAATGGCTCATTATTAAATCAGAATTCAGGAGTTTTTACCGATAGTTTTAATCAGTCAACAGAAATATATTGGTGTAAGTAAAGAAGGTTTAGCTCCAACTAAAATGCCGCATGTAATGGAAGTAGAGGCAAATGTATTGGCAGATAAATTATCACAAACAAAAAGCAAAAATGAAAAAGTTTATTTTGATTATTTGCCTCAAGAAAATCATACTACAATAATGCATCAGGCGGTTTCGAATTCATTTAGGCTTTTATGTCCGAAAGTACCCAAGGAATAATGTTATAAATGCATAGTTTAAATTACGAAAAAACCTATTTTAGATAGGGATTGAACAAATTTTTTTATTAAATTTGAAATTCAATTGAATTTTTAGACTTCGATTTCTTTATTTTGTCATAGTTAGAAGCTATTAACATTAGGTTTTGATGCAATGCTAATTTCGAACTAGATGTGAGGAACAAATAGGGAAAAGATGCGAGTTTAAAAATGTTGTGTGCCGATAAAAATTCATACTACTAAGAAATCTCAAAAAATAGGTCAATGGAAGATAATAAAAATGAAACCGCAAACACGTCTCCGGCTAACATAACAATTCCTAAAGTGACCGGTATTGGAGGCGTTTTCTTTTCAGCCGACAATCTGGAAGAAACAAAGGAGTGGTATAGTAGAAATTTGGGAATTGAGATCAATGCTTGGGGTTCTTCGAGTTTTGAAACAAGAAATATCGATAAGCCAGATGAAATAATTTCTCTTCAATGGAAGCCATTCAAACGCGGAGACGATTATTTTTCTCCATCCAAAAAAGATTTTATGATTAACTATCAAGTTCAAAATCTTGAGGGGTTAATAGACAAATTAAAAGAAAATGGAGTTACAATACTTGATAGCATTGCAACATACGACTATGGAAAGTTCGTACATATTATGGATTCAGAAGGTAATAAAATTGAACTCTGGGAGCCAAGTGGCGAGAAATAGAAAAAGATGGATATTACCTTAGTCCAACAAAAATAATAGGGATGAAAGAATTAAAAAGGATTTTACAAAGTAAATGTTGAGCGATGAAAAAAAGAACTTTAATAATTATTGGCTTAGCGACATCGTTTTGTTTTGGTTTCGCAGTGAAGACAGTTATATCGGATCAATCTAGCGATGAAAATAAATTGAAAAGGGTAACGAGTATTGGAGGAATCTTTTTCAAATGTAAAGACCCTAAAAAAATAAGAGAATGGTATCAAGAGCATCTTGGTTTAAATACAAATCAATATGGTGCAGTATTTGAATGGCGACAAGGAGCAGATTCTTCAAAAAAAGGTTTTTCGCAATGGAGTCCATTTTCAGAAAAGACAAAATATTTTGAACCGTCTACCAAAGATTTTATGATCAACTACCGTGTTGATAATTTGATAGCTCTTGTAGAAGAATTAAAGAAGGAGGGAGTTACAATCACCGATACAATGGAAACGTATGATTATGGAAAGTTTATTCACATTATGGATATTGAAGGAAACAAGATAGAGTTGTGGGAAGCAAATGATATTGAATATGAAAAGTTAGGAAATCAAATGGGAAGCAAAACCACTAAATAGCAAATGGAAGAGTTGAAATATTTTAATATTAAATAGCGTATAAGTCTCACTTGAGAAAAGTGTTATTCAATGTGAGTATTAAAATTATAGATAGAGGAGGAAGATTAATCGTTTGAAACAAGCTAGAAGATAATCTTAAAGTCATGGGAAATACTGGCAATCACGATGAACGCATTGCAAAATTAACATTTGCCTCAGTGTATCCTCTTTATCTCGCCAAAGTGGAACGGAAAAACAGAACAAAAAAAGAATTAGATCGAATTATTGAATGGCTTACAGGTTATGATGAAATTAAACAGCAAAAGCTTATTGAGCAAAAAGTAACATTTGATAAATTCTTTCAGCGAGCTAAATTGAACCCTAATGCAAAATTTATTACGTGTGTAATCTGTGGTTATCGCGTAGAAGAAATAAAGAATGAACTAACGCAACAAGTAAGGTATTTAGATAAGTTAGTAGATGAACTAGCGAAAGGACATAAAATGGAATTTTTTTTACGCGAAGATAAATGAAAAGTTCAACAGCCGGATAATTGTTTCGGTGAAAAAACTGTTATAGGTTTTTTAAATAATAATCAGAATTCGAACATTCTAAGAAAGTAAAAGCGGTATAAGTAAACTAAAAATTTGGATGCCCGATATTATTTTTAAAAATATGGCGAAAAATGTTTTTGGTCATGTTTCATTTGTTGAACTTTAGATGGGTGAAAACATAGAGCTTAGTTGACAACATACGTTAACTAGTTTTTTTATTTCAATTTCATATATACTATTGAATAACCCACCTGCTGCTAAACTAACTTATGAAAGCGAATCATTTTTTTTTAGATGAACCGTTCCTATTAATTTTTAAGGCTTCGTTAATTTTTTCGAATAACAATTCTTCATTAATGGGTTTTGATATATAATCATTCATGCCTGCTTCAAGGCATTTCTGGTTGTCAATAGTGGTAACATCGGCAGTAAGAGCAATTATCGGAACATTAGAATTTAATTTCTCTCGAATATATTTGGTAGTTTCAAATCCTCCCATTTCGGGCATTTGCAAATCCATCAAGATAAGATCATATTCATTTTTCTTCATCAAGTCAAGTGCAATTTTTCCGTTGCCTGCAATGTCAAAATCAAAACCAAAATCTTTTAGAATTATTTTTATAAGGAGCTGGTTAAGCGGCATATCTTCTACGATTAGCACATTTATTTTTTTTGTTTTGTCTACAATTTGTGCTTTGTTTTTAATATGACCTTGTCCGTTTTTTTTCTGAAGTTTGAGATTAGAATTTGCTTTTCCAAAAGGAAGAGTGAAGGCAAAAGTGGAACCGTTGTTTATTTTACTTTTAACACTAATTGTTCCACCCTGCGATTCTACTAGTTGTTTAACTATTGCAAGTCCTAAACCGGAGCCTCCAAAAGAGCGCGAGGTTTCCTGCGACGCTTGTTCAAAGCTATTGAAAATATATGCAAGTTTTTCTTTTGCTATACCAATGCCTGTATCAATAAGTGAAAATTTCAAAGTTATGTTTTCTAGATTTTCACTCATTTTACTTATAAGCAATGTTATTTTACCTTTTTTCGTAAATTTAACTGCATTGCTTAATAAATTTAAAATTATCTGGCGTAACCTCAAAGAATCGCCAATTAAAAATTTTGGTATCGCGCCATCATATTCTGTAAATAACTTGATATTCAGTTCAGATGTTTTTGGTTCAAATAATTGCACCATTGATGAAACAGAATCAACTAGGTTGAATGGTGTTTTTTCAAAGATCATTTTGCCTGCATTTACTTTTGCTAAGTCAAGGATATCATTAATTAAAACAATAAGAGCATCACCGGAAACTTTAATAGCGTTAATATATTCACGCTGATGTTCATCTAGTTCTGTTTTTAGCACTACATGAGTAAATCCGATAATGGCATTCATTGGTGTACGTATCTCATGACTCATGTTACTCAAAAATTGTTGCTTTGCTTTTACAGCATCTTCAGCAATCTGTGTTTTTGCTATTGCTTTGTTATTAGCTAAATTCAATTCAACATTACTCTCTTCAATTATCTTGAATGCTTTCTTCTTTTCCGCCATCTGTACTTCCAGCAACTTGTTTTCTTTTCGCTGCACTTCTGTTGCAAGTCGTTTTATTTCGGTTATGTCAGAAATAGTGAGCACAATTAATTCTTCGTCTTCATTATTCCGAATTATTTTTTTTGCATTCAGTAACATAGTTTTCTCACCTAATATCGGGAAGATGTTTACTAATTCGAAATCATGAATAGAGTTATCGTCCGGAATAATAACTTCAAGAAGTTCGTGGAGTCTTGGTATATTCCATTGCTGGTTTCCTAGCTTGTATACTGAAATACCGATACTATCTTCTTCTGTTACTTGAAATAATTTACAAAATACTTTATTCACAGATTTGATGCGCATGTTTTTATCTAGCACAAGCATAGGTTCATGAAGCGTAGAGAGAATGCTTTCATAGTATGTATATAGCTCTTCTACTTGTAGTATGCGCGACTGTAATTCATGGTTTGTAGTTATTAATTCTTCATTGGTCGATTCAATTTCCTCTTTTGATGTTTCCAGTTCTTCATTAAGACTTTGCAACTCTTCGTTACTTGAAACAATTTCTTCATTTGCACTCTGCAATTCTTCATTAGCAGCTTCCTGGTCCTGAGTAATTGATGCCATATCAAATCTGGATGCGGTAATTTCCTCCTCTAGTTTTTTTATTCTACGATCTTTTGCAAGATTGTTTGATACGCCATTTATCTCAACTTTTTCTGATGTTTCTGGTAGTGGTTCTCCTGTAAAAACAATAACCAGTAGATCATCTTCACCATCAATTTTAAGAGGGTTTACTTCGAGATTGATTAATCGTAAAGCAGTCCCGTGCATTTCACGATTCATTTCAATACCTGTTTTTCGTACGCTCTGTTTTGTTTTTATCGCATGGTGAATTGCATTCCGTAATTCAAATGTAATTTCAGGGTGAACCATTTTGAGAATATTCAAACTAGCCTTACCCGATGAGTTATGCAGGTAAAGTGACGTTGCTCCTCTGAACTGTAAGATTTCTAAGTCGTGATTAATCACTACACTTGCCGGAACATACTGTGTGAGTAAATACGAATCAAATGCACTGCCCAGATTACCGTTCAAAGAATATTGTTTTTTCTGTGTAGCGTTTTCGTGACTATGTTTATTGGTAACAGCTTTTTGTATAACTCTTGGTGTTATATCCGAAAGAGTATTTTTTCCGGTATTTTTTTTCCTGATAAATATTTTTATTTTTTTATCTGAACCAGAAGTAAATAATTGCAATGAACTACCAATGGTTTCTGATTTTCCCAACATTAAATAGCCGTTTTCATTCAATGCATAGTGAAAAGTAGCAATAGCTCTTTTCTGTGCAGGTGTATCTAAGTAAATAAGAAGATTACGACAACTTATGAAGTCCATTCTTGAAAAGGGTGGATCACTTAATAGATTATGTTGTGCAAAAATACAGACATCACGAAGCGTTTTTGATATACGATAATTATCTTTCGAACGGGAAAAAAAACGATTAAGTCTTTTAGGCGTTATGTTTTTAAGTTGTTGTTTGCTGTATTCTCCATTTCGTGCTTCATTAATTGCCTGAGCACTCAAATCAGATGCAAAAATCTGGAAAGGAACATTGAACGATTTATTGTCCTGCAATTCGAAAAGTAACATAGCAATAGAATACACCTCTTCACCGGTAGCGCAGCCTGGTATCCAAATACGTAACGTTTCTCCTTGCGTAATTTTCATCAATAACTTAGGAAGAATTGATTTTTTTAAAATTACAAAAGCTTCAGGGTCTCTGAAAAAATCGGTAACATTAATGAGAAGATCTTGGTAAAGCTGACTCAACTCCTCGTTTTTTTGTTCGAGTAGTTTTCGGTATTCTTTTAACGTATTAATTTTATTAATAATCATTCTGCGATTTATACGCCTTTTGATCGTATTCATTTTATACATACTGAAATCAACTTGCATCATTTTGTAAACAAGTTGAATTATTGATTTCAAATCCGGGTTATTATTGTCAATATCGTCCTCCGGTGTGCTTTTGATTTCTTTGCGATTGAGAAATGGATGTTTGCTTATCCAGTTTAATTTTTTGGCAATTTCTACGGGAGACAAAACAAAATCAACAATACCTTCTGCTATTGCTGAATTAGGCATGCTAGTGAATTTTGCAGACTCATTCTGAGCAAATGTAACACCTCCTGCTTTTTTTATTTCCCTTAATCCTTTTGTGCCATCGTTTGCACTGCCCGACAACACAATCCCAATTACATTTTCTTTGTGTGTTTCAGCTAAAGAAGTAAACAATACGTCAATTGACATACTGTTAGATTTACCATTTATTCTAGGAATTAATTTTATATGTCCATCCGTAACTTCAATACCTTTATTGTAAGGTATGATGTAAACATTGTTGGGTTTAATCTTGACCATGTTTCCAACATCTTGTACTTTCATTTTAGTGGTCTTTGAAAGTAAATCAGTAAGTATGCTTTTATGATCAGGGCTCAGGTGCTGCACATAAATAAAAGCCATGCCGGTTTCAGGCGAAAGATTTTTCAACAACTGAGTTATGGCTTCTAATCCTCCGGCCGACGCTCCAATGGCCACAACTGTAAAGGAATTCCAATCAGTCTTCGATTGGGAAGCAGGAAGGGATTTAGATCTTTTTTTGACAGAAACAGATGCTTTTTTCTTTGGAGTGTGCAATGTTTTCATTTTAACGGACTTTAATTTCAAAAATATAGCAACGAACACCCTTTCATAGCATGCGATTAGTATTATACAAGGTAGGCTTAAAATTCACAAGAAACTATTATTCAAAATATTATTAATTATACCACCCAAAGCAGAATTTGTATAGGGAAATTCGGTCTGTTTTCAAAAAAAATAACGCCAACTTAAATCCATTTTCCTATATGATTCAAAAGCAAGGTTACACCTATGTGAAATGTACTATTCCTTAAATTACTAAGTAAATCTTTTCAAAAATGTAAACACGAACGAAGGAATAAATTTCGAATTAATCACTTTATTCAACAATTTTATTGAATTGGATTCAAAAGATGAAATGTGTGAATCATATAACAGATTTATGAAATCGTGTAATCCTTTTCATTTTATATATACTGACATTTACAATGTAATAATTCAGTTACAATTTAATATAAAGTAAAATGGCCGAAAATCAAAATGACAAAAGCAATCTACAATCAGATAGCAAGTCGCACCTAGAGCAAACGCAAGAGGGAAAGAAAAAAGAAGAAACCAATCCTAACAACCCAAAGGCGAACCAAAATAAGCAGGAGGATGAGCGGCAAGGTAACAATGAAAATGCCGGGTCAACTTCTGTTAAAGGCGAAACGAATACTTCTGTTAAAGACGAAGACGAAGACGAAGAGGAGGAAGAAGGAGAAGAGGACACGACTGATACAAAACCGTCTCAAAATGCGGGAAGTCAAAACAAAATGAAAGAAACAAAGTAATTGTATCTTTTAACGTATGAAAAACGGGGGTAAGACTCCCGTTTTTCTTTTTTTAAATAATTAGATAAGTGTGGATCATGTAACATATTTATAAAATAGTGTAACATGAATAATTTTAGGATAAGGTAGTTTTACTTAGTAATAATTTAATTACGAACTAAATTAAAATAAAAATGAAAAAATTAATTTTAGCAAGCACAGCAATTATGCTTTCTTTTGCATCATTTGCTCAAACAGATTCAGCAAATAAAATGATGAATCGTGATTTGATGAATAATGATAAAATGGATAATGGGATGAATCATCAAGGAATGGACAAATCGCATGGTAATGGAGTAATGATGATGAATGGAAAAATGATGATGGAGCAAAATGGGAAAATGACTATGATGAGCCATGACACTACAATGGCTAACGGAACAAAAGTTATGACCGATGGAACATGCATTAAAAAAGACGGCACAAAAATGACAATGAAAGAAGGGCAGCACATGGATATGTCAGGCAAAATGATGCCAATGAAAGAACCTGAAATGAAAAAATAAATCCCTAAAAAGATCAATGTTCACAAATGGAAACGGGGATAAAAAATTTAGGGTCAAAGTATAAGTGATCTACTAAAAAAGACCAGTATGGTAATAGGTACAATCTAACATTATTTGATCGATGTGCTGACACCATCATTTTGTATAGTTATGTGTCCTTACTAAACATGGTTATTATGAGAAAAGCTGGAACAGGTCCCTTTGTACAACTCAGAATTGAGGTAAAATATAGATGTTCAGGGTTCTCGTTACATAAAAATATTGTGATAAGGCGTACTTCAAAAGACAGGCGCGACACACTTGTTGTTTTCATTAAAGGAAAATAATACCTTCGTTATTATCCAGGAACACAATAGCAATCAGGTTTAAGTTATTGGTGAAATTTTATTTTACTAATAACTTAATTCATTATCTTGTTTAATATTTTATTTGAGCTCAAGTAATACTAAACAAAATTCTCTCTGCTTTAAAAATAGAGAGGAAAAACTGATTTCTAAAATTCAACTCCACCAAATTAAAAATAAAGGCGGGCAAATCAAAAATCCGATCAGAGTCGGGAAGCCAAAAGATAAGTAACACAAAATGGAAAAACAAGGTAATCACCCAACCCCAGAGAGTATTATGCAAATTGGTACCGGATTTTGGGCTTCAAAAATTCTTTTAAGTGCAATAAATTTTCAATTATTTACACTTTTGGCGGAAAGGAAAACGATGACTGCTCAGGAAATTAAAGCGCTGTTAAACTTTAAATGTACAGATAGAAACGTATTTGACTTTTTGGATGCGTTAGTTGTATTTAGTTTTTTAAGCCGTGAAGGGCTTTTGGAGACTGCCCAATACTCTAATAGTATGAATGCAGATTTTTTTCTGGATAAAAATAAACCAAGTTACATAGGAGGAATCTTGGAAATGATGAATAATCGTTTGTACGGATTTTGGGGAAATCTTGAAGAAGGATTAATGACAGGTCAAGCACAGAATGAAGCAAAAACAGGAGAGGATTTTTTTGGTTTAATTTATCAGGATCCAAACAAATTAAAAGAGTTTGTAAATGCTATGAGTGGAATTCAAATGGGCAACTTTATGTCGTTTGCTAAAACATTTGATTTCTCAAAATATAAAACCTTAACCGATGTCGGAGGTTCCGCCGGATTGCTTTCAATTATGGTTGCAAAACATCAAGAGCATATGAGTTGTGTAACATTCGATTTGCCGCAAGTGGAGCCTATTGCAAAATCTACCATTGATCAATTTAAATTGTCGGACCGTGTAAAAACCGTTGGCGGGAACTTTTTTGAAAATGAAATTCCAAAAGCTGATGTTGTAGTTATGGGAAATATACTTCATGATTGGGATGAAGAAAATAAAATTATGCTAATGAAAAAAGCATATGAAGCACTTCCGGAAGGTGGGGCATTTGTAGCAATTGAAGGTATAATTGATGATGAACGAAAGAAGAATGTTTTTGGAATGATGATGAGTTTGAATATGCTTATAGAAACAGGTAAAGGATTTGATTACACTTTTTCAGATTTTAATAAGTGGGCAAAAATTGTTGGATTCAAGTCGACCGCTATTATTCCATTAACAGGTCCATCAAGCGCAGCAATAGCATACAAGTAAAACTGTTGAACCTTATCTTATATTAGTAGTAGGTTTATTAAACTTTTTGCGAATTTGGGATGGAAGTATTTTAAAGGAATGAGTAAGCGAATAATTTAAAAGTAAATTGAGTTTTAGATTGAAAGTCGATAGTTATTATGAGGCCTTCCAACCTTACTTTTAAACTTCTTTGGTTCCTTGTTTCAAATTTGAAATTGTCTACAACATTCCTATTTTGCAATGATGAGCATTGAAAAGACTTTCTGTTTTTTACTTTTGACAGGACATATGCGCACATTCGTTATTTTGGCTTCCTTATCCTCATGAAACTAAGAATGAATATGGTTTTTATTTGCTAATATTAGAAACAACAAGTAACTTAAACATCTTTGAAATACGTAAGAATAAAATTGAGCAGTTGTAACATAACCAAATACTTTGTGATTGTAAATCAACCATTTTTATAAAATGAAAAAGAAAGTAATAGTAATTGGAGGCGGATTTGCTGGGGTACAGCTTGTTAAAAATTTAGACAAAAATATTTTCGAGATCTTGTTATTGGACCGTTTGAACCATCATCAGTTTCAGCCTTTATTTTATCAAGTCGCTACTTCACAAATTGAACCATCCAGTATTTCATTTCCATTGCGTTATATATTCAATAAAACAAATTCAACGCAAATAAGGTTAGCTGAAGTAAAGTCAATTAATTCTGCCGAACATAAAGTAGAAACAAACATCGGATCGTTTCACTACGATTATTTGATTATTGCTTCGGGGTGTAAAACTAATTTCTTCAATAATTTATCAATCGAAAAAAATGCGTTTACACTCAAAACAACTTACGATGCAATTGAAATACGAAACCATATTATTACTGTCTTTGAAAAAATTCTGAACGCAAGTCCTGAAGAGAAAGAATATTTACTAAATCTGGTTATTGTTGGTGCCGGTCCAACCGGAGTTGAATTAGCTGGGGCATTCGCCGAAATAAAAAAAGAAGTATTGCCCAAAGATTACCCGGGTATTGATTTTTCTAAATTCGAAATTTATTTGATAGAGGGGAATAAAAATATTCTCAACAACATGAGCAATGCAGCGAAAATGGCATCATATTATTATCTTCAAAAGTTGGGAGTAAAAATTAAAACTGAAACGTATGTAAAGAGTTATGATGGAAAATTTGCGATACTTTCAAATAGTGAAACTATTCCGTCATCTACAGTAATTTGGGCAGCAGGTGTAATAGGAAATAAAATTGATGGTATGCCTAATAGTTGCTGGGTTGCAAATAATAGAGTAATAGTTAGTAGATATAATCAAGTGAAAGGTTTTGAAAATATTTATGCAGTGGGTGATATTGCATATATGGAAACTCCAAAATATCCAAAAGGACATCCGCAAGTCGCTAATGTTGCCATCAATCAGGCCATATTATTAACTAAGAACCTAGCAAGAAAAGAAAGTGGAAAGCAATTAATGGAGTACGAATACAAAGACTTAGGTACAATGGCAACTATTGGACGTAATAAAGCTGTTGTTGATTTACCCTTTATAAAATTCAAAGGTTATTTTGCCTGGGTAGTATGGATGTTTTTGCATCTAATGCTCATTCTTAGCGTCAGAAATAAATTAATCATTTTTATAAACTGGGCTTGGAGTTATGTAACTAAAAATAGCTCACTACGACTAATTCTTCGATCAGACAAACAAAATGATTTGAACAAATGAAACGACTCCGGAAAAATGAGAATAGGTTGAAGTGAAAGTGTAGTTTCCAAAATAATAAAGTACAAGTGTTTTGTTATATTTCGGTTGGAAGTTTGAAGAAGCGTGCTAGTCGGATTTTGGTTCTGACAATTTAACTTAATTGAAAATGGACGCTATGTTAAAAAGGAGTAGAATTCTTAAAAAACAGCTCAGACACCACTATCAATTTTTGCACTCGGTTATCCGACACGATGCATGTATGCAGAAAAAATTTAGGCAACGGTACACTACTTACTTCGCTATGGAATTTAAAAACCGGAGAGATTTCATTGTATTTCTATCATGATTACAAACATGTTGTTCCGTTCAATTTAAAAGATGAATTGGAAAAGGGCGATCAGTTCATGGAAATTTCTAAACTGTTCTCTCCTAATATAGAATTTCAGAAACTAAGGAGCATAGTAACTCCACAAACCAATCGGTCTATGAGTTTGCTTTTGAATATATGTAGCGTAGTTCTTTTATTTTCCGGCTTATTTTTTTTCATTACTTATTTTATTAAAAGAAAATCATCAAACTATTCATTTGTAAAATTGGTATTGGTTGCATTAAGTGCAATCTTGTTTTTTTATATCTTGGTACTTCGTCTAAATATTGCTATTTTTTATTTGGAAGCACCATTTCAGGAATATAAATTTACAATGCAAACCGTGGCTGCATATATTCCATTTTTATTATTGTTATTAATAATTCCGGTAATACGATTCAACTTGAAAATATTTAAAGAAAATTAGTGGTGGTTTATTTCAAAGTTGTTATTTACTTTCACAAACATAACGTACCTAACTTTAATGATTCTGTTTACTTACTGGGGATTGTATACTATTTTCAGCTAGTATTTTAATTGATTTTTTTTATTTTTCATCTAGGTAATTTTAATGAATATTATCTTTAACGCTTAGCTTTATACGATAAATAAATCTATGCGTTAAAACGAAAAATTAGTTTACAAATGTTTTAATAACTACAATGAGAATTAAAAATATTTTGATATTTTGGATAATGGAGATTCTGATTTATGGATGTTCTTATGTTCACGATTAATAATTCAGTGCATATCAGGATTTTTCTATGCGCCGAGACTTTCTGCATTGTAGAAAAGTATTTTTTAGTTTATACTTTCCGTTAAATTTCCAAAGTATAAGTCATTACCTAAAAGTCGAAGCCTAACCGAAAGTAATTGCCTTTTGACGAATGTTTATCAGCTACAATAAAACAATTGCTCAAAAAGTCTCCTTTATTTTAATGGCTTTGTATTTAAATTTATCCGAAAGAATTTCTTTTAGGCCAGTGAAGGATTGCGAAAGCTGTGTCGTCTAAAGTAAAATAGACTAGCTAAAATCAAAAAAATGATCAAAAAAATTCTCTTCGTATCTTTTCTTTTAGGAAGTAGTTTGTGTAATGCACAAACGAATCCGGCCATCACAAAATGGCTTTTTAACACCACAGGAATCACCGGCCGTCATTACATGACTGGTAATCCTATACCGATAGCTGATGCAACACTTGCAAATGTTCAACAAGTGAGTTACACTACTACCGATTCCTACGTATCGGCAACCGGAATACCTTCGCATATTACTGGACCATATTCATTGGGTGCAGTATCAGTAGCTCTGAGTAATAACTATGTTTTCAAAATTCCTTTGAATCCTGTAGCAAATACTGGAGTGCTCACTAGCGTAGGTATGGGTGCAATTGCAGTTTTTATTGATGGTACAGTGGCGTATAATAATCGTGATGCAGCTACATATAACAATGCAGGTAACTGGCATCAAAATGCTGTTTATTTTGAAAACCTTGGTTTTGATTGTGCACACGGACATCCCGGCCCTATGACATCAGACTATCATGCGCATCAAAATCCGACAGCGTTCAATTTTTCTTCAATGCCAACGAGTAGTGTTTGTAATGTTTATTTAGCCGATGGTTTATATGTTCCCGATAGCTCGCAACATGGACCATTGATTGGATTTGCTTCTGATGGTTTTCCAATTTATGGTGCTTATGGATATTCAGATCCACTCGATACATTAAGCGAGATTAAAAGAATGACTTCAAGTTATCACTTAAGAAACATTACATCCAGAACAACTTTACCAAGTGGAACAGCTGCTGTTGGTCCAACATTTACACAAATGATCACTTCGATGTTACCGGGTTCTACACCACTGCCTGCAGTGTTAGGAGCATATTCAGAAGATTTTGAATTTGTTTCCGGTTCCGGCGATCTTGATGTGCATAACGGACGCTTTTGCAAAACACCTGAATATCCCAATGGAATTTATTGTTATTTTTCAACTATAGATAGTCTGAATAATCCGGTGTATCCTTATTTGATTGGCGATACTTACTATGGTGAAAGTGCCATAACTGGAGGTCCGGGAGGAGGCAATGGTTATTCACACGCTACTATTCCGTCAGGAGCTACGCAATACAATCCAACTACCGCTATTAAAAATGTAGATGAAAATAGTTTGGCTGTAAATGTTTATACAAGTACCGATAAAGAATTGCTGGTAGTTCAATCTTCGATATATCAGCCGTTTGATAGAACAGTTAAATTAATAAACATTTCAGGTCAGATAATTCAGACGAGTGTGTTGTATCAGGGAAGTACGATGTGTTATTTTAATTTACAAACTGTATATCCGGGAGTTTATTTAGTACAAGTGTCATTTGGAAACAAATCGATTGTAAAAAAAGTATTTGTTCAACCGAATTAATTCAAATGATTTTTTTAAAATTGGCATTAAAGAATTTATAAAACAAGTTGAATAACGCAAAACAAATTTTAATGCGATCATCAATTTGAAAATTGTTTGCTGATAATAAGAAATAGATCAAAAATAAATTTGGGACTAATTGAAATCTAAAAAGTCCCGTCGTAAGGCGGGACTTTTTTTGTGGAAAAAACAAATCGATTGATTGAGTATGATTTTTCAATTGAGGTAGTGTGATAGAGAAGCCACAAGCACAAAAGGAAGCAAGATGGCCGGTTATTAAGAAAGCATTTACCAGCTATCATGGATAGAAAGACTTTATTTGCGTTTTTTACAGAGTTTGTTAAATTGTGAATGGTAAAAAGTAGAAAAAATGCTTTAGATTTCTTGATGCGATTTGATGAAATTCGAAGTAATTTGGACTAAAATGAAATTAGCAAAAAGGGTTTGGAGTTTGCTCAAAAATTAGTAGTATTGTATAGGCGGCTAAAAGAATTTGGAAAGTAGATCGTCTTTATTTTTAACACTTACCATTATGGAAAAGCTATTTATTGAGCTTGAAAATCGTTGGATGACAGCTTGGAAAAACAAAGATGTTGAAACGGCCAGGAAAATACTTTCGGATGATTTTACATTGACCAGCTCATTGTCAAGCGGTGCACTAGTCGACAAAGAAGATTGGCTTTCGAAACTGAAAGTGTATGATTGTAAAGATTTCCGTTTCGATAAAATTCAAGTTCGGATCTATGAAAACACCTCGGTGGTAAATAGTTGGTTTCATCAAGATGCCACTGCAAATGGCAAAGATTGGAGTGGCGATTTTTTAATTACAGACGTGTGGGTTAAGAAAAAAGATGAATGGCAAGTGGTATCAAGACACGCAAGTTGGTTGCAGATAAAATAAAGTTTGCACTTCGAAAAGGTTGTTGATTATTTTTAAGAGATGTTTAAATTTTAAAAAATGTTAACAGAGAAATACTTTAAAAGAAAACAAAATTAAAATTTAAAAGCGGAGTTCAGAAACCGGAAGTAAAACGAGGCGGAACCGAAAAGCCAAATGAGTAGGAGCTAAATAAAAAGATCATGCCTAAGTATGTAATTGAAAGAGAAATACCCGGAGCCGGAAAACTAACTGCCGAGCAATTGAAAGGAATTTCACAAACATCTTGTGGAGTGTTAAGTAAAATGGGTCCGGAAATTCAGTGGGTTCATAGTTATGTAGTGGCTAATAAAATCTATTGTGTTTACATTGCACCGAACGAAGAAATGGTTCGTGAGCATGCAAAGCAAGGTGGTTTTCCGGCAAATTCAGTGAGTGAAGTATCGGCAATTATTGATCCTACAACAGCCGAGTACTAATGTAGGAGGAGTGGTGAATTGAATTTCATCAATAAGTTAGTTGAATTATCATTGTTATTACCATATTGAATTATTAGATTTCTATATGGTTGGTGGAGATGATTTGAAGTTTTTAAGAGAACGGCTGATTGGTTTGATTTTAAAATATAACATCTAAATTATTTTATGAAGCTTTGGAAATAAATCCATTTAAGCCTTATAAAATATTGAAAAGTCAAAAATGTTGAAGGTTCTATTGTAGATTGTATTGAAATTTGAAATCTTGAGCTATTTTAATAATCGAAATTAAAGTTGAAAAAATAACATTAGCATTAAGTAGTGGTAGTTTAAAGAATATAATATGTATTCTTAGTTTTTGTTTAATGAGAATCTGTATTTATGAATAGTATTAAGGATATTATTGAAAAAAGCATTATGAAAACTTGCCCTTGAATATCAATTTCAAACTATTTAGTAACTGTTTCAAATTAAAATAATTTATTATGAAAAGCCACATAATTTTAGTTTTATTTTTTTGTTTTTGCCAGCATTGCTACTCATAATGGACACAATGCAATGGACCATCTGGAGGTTACGTAATTTGTTTAAAAGAGAACCGCGTTACACAATCTCTTTTCGCCTCGCTTAATACCGGAGTACTGTATCGTTATAAAAAAAATGCTAGCGAATGGGAAAGTTTGTATAATAATACTCCAACTCCTGACCATTTAATTCAAAAAATGAGAATGGTGGATTCAATACTTTACGGAACTACACTCTCTGGATTATATATATCTATTGACGATGGCGATAGTTGGAGTAATGTATTCGTAGATTCAGCATTTTCGTGGACCAATGTTCTTTTTTGTCGAGACAGTATTATTGCAGTAACAGGTTCTCAACACACAAAGGAAATTTATTGTTGTACTAGATGATTGAAAACAAAATAAAGTTATATGCACTAAAAAACTAGGTAGGCGCAAGGCTAGTGTTGTCTACATTTATATAAATTAACGAGAAGATATCGATCTGAAAATTTTTAAATGAATGATAATCGAATCATTAAAGAAAAAGCAGATTGCGTCAGTACTGTAAATTGCCGCACTTACGAATCTATCATTACTTAATTCCACCTTCTCTTTTCTATTAATAAATATTCCATCCAACTGTATTCGAAAACGAATTATTTTTTCCTTGAATTCGTTTATCTATTTTTCAAACGAGCAGTTCGTTTTTTCTACCAAACTTGAATGGTAGAAATGGCTTCACAGCTGAAAAGTATGAATCATGCAACATTTATATAAAGTTATGTAACGATTATGCTGTTGATACGGATCACATTTGTATCGTAACACCAATGTTACAATCTAAAAACAAAACAATGAAACTTAAAAACATGTTTCCAATAACAGCAACACTAATGGTTGTATTATTGGGGAGTTGTCAAAAAGAAGAGACACAGGCTCCAAATTTATCTGCCGATGTTACAATACTAAAGGCCACAAAACCGCCGCGAATGGAAATGGTGCCTCTTGGTTTGGCTGGAAGTTTTGTGATTTTATCTAAATCAGGAATTACCGATGTTCCTTCATCTGCTGTTACGGGAGATATTGGTACGAGTCCAATTACCGGCGCGGCAATTCTTTTGACTTGTACAGAAGTGACAGGAACAATATATTCGGTAGATGCTGCTGGTCCTTCTTGCCGAATTACGAATGCGAGTAGGTTAAGCACAGCAGTTGGTGATATGCAAGCGGCATATACTGATGCAGCCGGACGTACAAATCCAAATTTCCTAAATCTTGGAGCGGGAACTATTGGAGGCCTTACTCTTGTCCCAGGTTTATATAAATGGACGAGTGCTGTTAACATTCCAACGAACATTACTATTTCCGGTGGTACAAATGATGTATGGATATTCCAAGTTGGAGGAACACTTAGTATGAGTTCAGCGGTGAGAATTACTTTAAGAGGAGGAGCACAGGCAAAAAATATTTTCTGGCAGACATCCGGTGCTGTAACTTTGGGAACGAACAGTCACTTTGAAGGAATCATTTTGGGGGCGACTGGAATTAATATGCAGACAGGAGGATCAATAAACGGAAGGTTGTTGGCTCAAACAGCAGTAACTCTTCAAAAGAATACAGTTACCAGACCGTAATAATCATAAAAAGTAAATCAAGCATAAGTGAAAATAAATGGAGGTTGTCTAATGAAGGCAACCTCCATTTATTATTTAGTCAAATTGAAAAGTTATTGAAACGAAGAGAAGTGAGTGTTTCATCGTTTATTTGGAAAATTATTTAGGCAATGAATTCAGAAAGTTACAACATGACAGAATGCAAATAGTGTAAATCAAATTTTTATTTGGACGAGATTGTAGATAGTGGTCGAATGAATTTAAGCTACTTTTTCGAGAGATATTACAATTTATTTTTTGAAAAAACTTTTTAAGTTATTATTGTAATACTTAATCCCACCTTCTCGGTTCTATTAATTCAAAGCATCATTTAGCGTTTTTTGTAAGCCGTTAATTTTTATTGTTGATTTCGGCTAAAATTATCCGATTAATTATTTTCGTTTTATATTATATTTTCTCACAGCTGTCCAAAACAGTATGAAGTTTAATGGCCCCTTTTTTGCTTGATATTTTGCCCTATCAAAAATTTCAAGACAAAGACTAATAATTGTAGAATCCAGTAATAATATTTTTACGCTTTAGTTTTAACCGCCTTTTGTCATTGCGAGACAAGTTCAAATTTTTCACTACAGCTAAATAAAAATCACGAAACAAACGCCAGTCATGATGCTCATTTATGTATGACAAACTCGATTTACTTGGAAATTTTCGAACTTCATAGTTATTTAAATTACCTGTGGCTGAGTTTAAACCATAGTGAATGTCTCGAAAGGAGTTGGATTTAGAGCGGGTAGAAAAGCATGGGTACCAAATGAGTCCAAGAGTCAATTCCTTTAGAATGTTTATCGGTTTGATATTTTTTTTAACCAGTTCGTTAAAATTATTTTTTGGAAGTCGTTGTAAAATCCGAGAAAAAATTGTAATATTCATACCGGAGTTGATTTATGTTTAAGACTAAATAAGCTAAAATATCGACTATGCCCGTTCAAAAATCAACTCCTTATTTTTAAATTTCAAAACGTTTTTGACTTATGTGAAGCAATACTAATTGATTCAAAAGAATATTATTTTAAGTAAGGCTTATTGCCTTTAAAATGAAATTAAGAAATCAATACAATTAGCAGATTATGGCAAAGAAAAATAAAAAGGAATTAGCAGTAAAGGAGCGAGATGTTCTATTGAAAACGCTGCAAGTTCGTTTTGAAAAAAACATGGACCGTCATAAAAGTTTGGATTGGGCACAAGTAAAAGCTAAGTTGATCGCTAGCGCTGAAAAAATTTGGTCGCTGCACGAAATGGAACGTACAGGAGGTGATCCGGATGTTGTAGGGTATGATAAAAAAACCGATGAATATATATTTTATGATTGCTCAATTGAAAGTCCTATTGGTCGCAGAAGCATGTGTTACGATCGCGAAGGATTAGAATCGAGGAAAGAGCATCAACCGGAAAATACTGCTATAGATATGGCAACGGAAATGGGCGTTGAATTGTTAACTGAAGATCAATATAAAGAGTTGCAAAAGCTTGGGAAGTTCGATGTAAAAACATCGAGTTGGCTGAAAACACCTGCGAACATTAGAAAATTAGGCGGAGCAATTTTTGCAGATTTTCGTTTCGGGACAGTCTTTGTATATCACAACGGAGCACAATCATATTATGCAGGCAGAGCGTTCCGTGGGATGATAAGGGTTTAATTTTTTGTATGATTTGTAGTAATTGTTCAGCGGAATCTGCTTAAAAATCAATTCACTCTTAAATAAATTATTTTTTCAATAGCCAAAATTCATCTCCAATAATTTCTCTTGATAAGAGTATTTCTTGTTCGCATGTGTGAATGATGTAAGAAATTTCTAAAGTTGTGTAAGTAATCATTTTTGCAACTTTTTCATCTTTGTGTGAATCTTTTATATTTATTGATATGCTACTTTTAAACATAGTAATTGTACTAATCGTTGTTGGAATATTACTTTGGTTAGTCAACACATACATTCCTATGGATGGGAAGATTAAAAACATTCTGAATATTGTTGTAGTGATTGCAGTTGTTTTGTGGTTACTAAAAGTTTTTGGACTGTTTCAGTCGTTCTCAACAATGCATGTATAATAAAATAGTTTCTCGAATCATTTCATAGCTCCACTAATAGAATTATTAATTAATTTAAAAATAACGAGTATGACACTAGCAGGTTGGACAGGGTTGGCAATTGCAGTAATAATAGTTGGATTGCTAATGAAAATGAAAAAATTAAAATAAGACATGATAAAAGGAATTAGTTTATTTACAGTTACAATGTTGATGTTTTTTCAAAGCTATGCTCAGAGCGATTCTGCTAGTAGTATTGCAAGAGATTCATTAGCTAAGGATAGCATTTTTGTAATTCAATCTCAAGATGAAGAGAAGAATGTTTCTCATGAAAAAAAATCGGTCTATACACTTAAGCCGGGAGTTGATATTCCAATCGTTGCAATTGGCACCGGTTGGTCGCTTTATGCATTCACGAAAATATATAATAAGCCACGTGCGGATACTTTGCAGATTCAAAGTCTGAATTCGAAAGATGTAAATTCATTTGATAGATGGGCCATGCATCCATATTTGCAATCGCTTGATAAGGCTAGTTATATTCCTTTTTATGCTGCGATGCCACTACCGATTCTTTACTTTCTTGCAGATAAAGATATGCGTAGCGACTTTTTAAAGCTGACTTTTTTATATTGGGAAGCGATGTCTATTACAGGCTTGTTAGGTACGAATGCTACGTATCATGTCGACCGATTTAGACCATACGCTTATTTTCATGATTCACATGGTGTATTGGATAATGGGGCTCCACTTGGAGTTGCGAAAAACTCCTTCTATGCCGGCCATGTTCAAATTGTTTCGACGCCAACATTTTTTCTTGCTAAAGTATTTGCAGATTATCACCCTGATTCAAAAATAAAATGGGTGTTTTATGGAGTAGCAACAGTCTCAACAGCCGGTATGGCATATATGCGGATACAATCTGGTGAGCATTTTCCTACCGATGTAATAATAGGAGCTGTAACAGGAGCGTTAGCGGGAATTCTTGTTCCTCAGTTTCACAAGACTAAATCAACAAAAGCTCCTTCACTAAGTCTAATGCCTTATTCAACTGGAGAAATTAATGGACTAACTCTATCATATAAATTTAAAAAATAGCAGAATATAATTTTGAATTTGTTTAGTTTTAATTAATAAAAGAGGGTTTTATGAGTCCGAAGGCAATAGAATGAATAATGTAACTTTTTTCTAAAATCGTGTAACAATTATCTTTATTAATAACAGTTCATTTGCTAATTAATAGATGGAAATTAAAGTTAAACCAATACTAAAAATATTAAAATGAAAAATTATTTATTTATTGCAGCAGCTGCTTTTTTAATGTCAGCGTGTAATCAAGCAGAAGTAGACAAAGGGAAGCACGATAACGATTCTCTTCTTTCCGTAGTGAGTGAAAGAGACGCTTCTATTAATGAGTTCATTTCTTCGTTCAATGATGTCGAACGAAATTTGGATACAGTTGCTTCTCGCCAGCACATAATAAATGCTAGTACAGAAAAGAAAGGTGAGTTCAGACAAAATCAAAAGGATCGGATTAATACTGAGATTGCAGCCATCAATGATTTGATGGATAAAAATCGCAAGAAACTTTCTGACCTTAATCGTAAATTAAAAAACTCATCGCACAAAAATGTAGAGTTAGAAAAAATGATTGCTACAATTACAGTTCAGTTGTCACAAAAAGACATTGAACTTACTGCTTTGAATGAAAAATTGAATAATCTGAATGTGCAGGTTGCGCAACTTCAAACTTCTGTAAATACTTTGACCGAAGAAGGAAATGCAAAATCAGCTACCATTGCCAACGATACAAAAGAATTACACACAGCATATTTTGTTGTAGCTAAATCGGATGAATTGCAAGACGATAAAATTATTGACCGGAAAGGCGGACTGTTAGGTATTGGTAGAACATCTAAATTATCTGCAGATTTCGACAATAGCAAATTTACAAGAATTGATTATACAGTTACAGGTACAATTACTGTAAACAGTGAAATGAAAATGATTACGAGCCATCCTTCCGATTCTTATACACTCGAAATGGATACAAAAGACAAGGATATGGTTAAATCAATTGTGATAACAAATCCTGAAAAGTTTTGGAGTACTTCAAAATACTTAGTAGTGGTTAAAGAATAAGTTGAATTTAAATTAGGTTGAAACTCCAAAGCAAAAAAACGCTTTGGAGTTTTTTTGCTTGAATTAATAGTAATAAGTAAGTAATATGCTAGTGGACTAAAATATTTTAACACTTTTTTTTCTTGGAGAAAGATATTTGTTGCTAACAATTTATATATTTAATCAAAGATTAATATTAAAAGTAAATAATTTGTAATGCTTCATGATGGACTCCCGTTTAAAATTTCCGTTTTACATTAAATTTGCTTTGATTTCTGTTGGAATTTTTGCATTTTTTTTCATTTTGTATATTGGCCAACAAATAATTTTACCAATTATATATGCTACTATAATTGCCATTCTACTTAACCCTCTTGTGAATTATTTGGTAAAAAAGAAAGTTAACAGGCTAGTTGCAATTACCATTTCAGTTGTGATGGTTATTTTATTTACTATAGGTCTGGTATATTTTATTTCTGTGAGGTTATCTATTTTTAGTGAGACATACCCCGCACTTAAAGAAAAATTTAATTTTACGTTGAATGAACTAATTCAATGGACGTCGCGTTATTTCAACATTAGAATATATAAAATAAACGCATGGATAAATGAAACGCAAAGTGCTATACTTAGTAACATGGGCGGAGTAATTGGCCAAACAATATCTGTTATATATAGCGTAATTGTTATTGTTATTTTGATACCTGTTTATTTGTTTATGATACTTTATTACAAAGATTTACTTCTCGAATTTGTTCGAAAGCTCTTTAACACTGAAAATCATAT
The DNA here is from genome assembly GCA_031367345.1 of Bacteroidota bacterium. Lineage (GTDB taxonomy): Bacteria > Bacteroidota > Bacteroidia > AKYH767-A > 2013-40CM-41-45 > JADKIH01. Next base: position 50,758 of record JANLPR010000011.1, read on the forward strand.
TGCCGTTTTTGAAGTGCTCACGAATTCGAAAAAAATTATTCAGAGTTATTTGATCGGGCTATTATTGGAAGCATTGATAATGGCAATTCTAAATTCTGTCGGTTTATTGATTCTGGGAATCGATTACGCAATCATTCTAGGTATTTTGGGAGCATTATTAAATGTCATTCCCTACATAGGTGGTGTTATTGCAATTGTATTGCCTATGATAATTGCTTACGTTACAAAAGATTCATCTACTTATGCATTGCTTGTTTTTGGTACTTACTTACTAATTCAATTTATAGACAATCATTTTATTATTCCTCGTATTGTTGCATCTAAAGTAAAGATAAATGCGTTGGTAGCTGTTATTGTAGTATTAATTGGTGGAGCAATGTGGGGCGTTCCGGGAATGTTTCTTTCCATTCCACTTACAGCAATTGCAAAAGTTATTTTTGATCACATAGAGCCATTAAAGCCATGGGGATTTTTATTAGGAAATATTGTTCCTTCAGAAAGTAAATTGAAATTCGATTTTATAAAAAAGAAAAATATCAAATTAATCAAACCATAGATAATGCAAGTACAAAATTCAGTTATCAAAATAAAAAATCTTTTGAACGTGAAGGATCTCTCGCAGAACGAAGAGAGTATGGGAAAAACGGAAAACAGCGGAGGCTTCTTTACGGAAGTAGCAAATATGTTTCTTTTTGTAATTCGATTTCTAAAGGAAACTTTCTCGCGTGATTTTGAAGTAAGAGAATTTTTGAATCAATGTTTTCAAATTGGTTATAAAACCCTACCACTTGTTTCAATTACCGGGGCTATTATGGGAGTTGTATTAACGATTCAATCACGGCCGGTACTTGTCGATTTTGGTGCAGTCGGAATGCTTCCAGGAATGGTTGCGCTTTCTATTATTAGAGAGATGGGGCCTGTAATTACCGGGCTAATTTGCGCAGGTAAAATAGGCTCAGGAATAGGGGCTGAATTGGGTTCAATGAAAGTCAGCGAACAAATAGATGCTATGGAAGTTTCTTCTACAAATCCATTCAGATACTTGGTTGTAACAAGAGTTCTCGCCGCAACATTAATGATACCGCTATTAATATTATATGCAGACGCTATTTCAATATTAGGTGGTTGGGCCGGTGCAAATATAAAAGGAGACGTAAGTTTTATTTTATATTTTTCTCAGGCTTTCAGCTCAGTTGAGTTTATGGATTTTTTACCCGCTTTTATCAAATCATTTTTCTTTGGAGCTGTAATTGGAATTGTGGGTTGCTACAAAGGGTATAGTGCCGGTAGAGGAACTGAAAGTGTTGGTGTAGCGGCTAATTCTGCCGTTGTGTTATCATCTTTGTTGGTGATTGTTGTTGATATGATTGCAGTGCAAATTACAGACATGCTAGTATGATGGAAAAGATGAACGCAGAAGAAAAATCAAGTATGTCGCCTGAAGGAACAAAGAACCAGCCGATAATCGAAATAGTAAATCTGAAAAAATCATTTGGAAGCCAAGTTGTCTTGAGAAATGTTTCAGTAAAACTTTTCAATGGCGAAAACTTAGTTGTTTTGGGAAAGTCAGGGACAGGGAAATCAGTATTGATAAAGTGTATCGTTAATTTATTAATTGCCGATAGTGGAATAATTAATGTACTTGGAAAAGATGTTGGCAATTTGACAACAAAAGAACTAGGAGTGCTAAGAGAAAAAATTGGGTTTCTATTTCAGAGTGGAGCTTTATATGATTCAATGACAGTAAAACAAAACTTGGAATTTCCACTAAGAAGAATTAAAAAACACCTTACAGAGAAAGAGCGAGATCAAAAGATCAGCGAAGTGTTGGAGAATGTAGGGCTATCGGATGCTCTTCATAAAATGCCTTCTCAACTTTCGGGTGGCATGCGTAAACGAATAAGTTTAGCTCGAACTATTGTTGTAGACCCGCTAATTATGCTTTATGATGAGCCAACAACCGGGCTTGACCCTGTAACATCCGATGAAATAAGTGAATTAATTAATGATGTTCAGAAGAAGTATAAAACATCGTCAATCATTATTACTCATGATATGGAATGCGCACGAAACACAGGGAATCGAATTATTATGTTGAAAGACGGAGAAGTGTATAATGAAGGTCAATTAAAAGACTTTGAGGAGTCTGCCGATCCTGAAATAAAAGCATTTTTTAAGTAATAGAATTAATAAAAAACATTAAAAAGAGAAAAAATTGGAAACACATTCATCGAAATTTAAATTGCGTCTTGGACTATTTGTTGCAGGTGGACTAGCACTATTTGTAATCACTATATTTATTATAGGGAAACAGAAAAATTTGTTCAATCCTGTTTTTCGATTGACAACAAATTTTTATAACATTAGTGGATTGCAGGTGGGAAACAATATTCGATTTTCGGGTATTAATGTTGGAACAGTTGACAATATTAAAATTATCAACGACTCAACAGTTCGTGTAGATATGCTCATACAAAAGGATGTTCAGCGATTTATTAAATCTGATTGTGCAGCTGCCATAGGTTCGGAAGGAATTATTGGAGATCGTCTGCTTGTAATTACTCAAGGTAGTAACGGAGCTCCAATGGTTAAAGATGGGCAAACTCTTGAATCGACAGAACCGGTAGAAACGGATGAAATCATTGCTAGTTTAAAAGTTTCAGCATGGAATGCGGAAATTATTACCGATCAGCTTGCTAATATTATGACTAAAATAAATAATGGTAATGGAACCTTGGGGAGATTGATTCAAGATTCAACAATAGCAGAAAACATTAATCAGACGATAGTGAATCTAAAGAAAAGCAGTAAGGGGCTAGATGAAAACATGCAGGCTGCAAAACACAATTTCTTACTCAAAGGGTTTTTTAATAAGAAGGAGAAAGATGCCCAAAAGCTAAAGGAGAAAAAAATGTCGGATGAAAAAAATAAGTAGAAAATTAATTATAGCATAAAAAAAGTAGTTATGGCTCAGGAAAACTTAATTTCAGATATAAAATCTATTCGCTTAGGGGATGTTTCGATTAACTATGACGATATTGGGAAAGGAGAAGTGCCAATAATATTTATTCATGGATTTCCATTTGATAAAACATCTTGGGATCCACAGATTAAGTTTTTTAAGGAGGACCATCGCATTATTACCTACGACATACGCGGTTTTGGTAAGTCAACAGCCGGTAAGAAAAAATTCGAGATCTCTTTGTTTGCCGACGACCTCATAGTGTTGATGGATTCATTAAATATTCAAAAGGCAATTGTATGCGGTCTTTCGATGGGAGGATATATTGTGTTGAATGCAGTAACCCGTTTTCCTGAAAGATTTAGTGCAATAATTTTAAGTGATACACAATGTATTGCAGATTCAATTGAGGGAAAGAAAAAGCGTTACGACACAATTGAGAAAATTAAATCAGAGGGAATTTATGAGTTCGCCAATGGATTTATTTCCGCTGTTTTTTGTGAGAAATCGAAAGCAATAAAGAAAGAGTTGGTTGAAAGTGTGAGGACAGTAATATTATCTACTTCAAAAGAAACTATTATTCAAACGTTAACAGCTCTTGCCGAGCGTTCTGAAACATGTTCTATGCTTGGTAATATTTCAGTGCCGGCATTAGTTATTTGCGGTAAGGAGGATAAAGTGACACCAGTAATTCAGTCTCAAAGTTTAGCGAATAATATTAATGGATCACGATTAAAAACCGTAGAAGATGCGGGCCATTTATCGAATTTAGAAAATTCTGATGAATTCAATTCAGCAATTTTCGACTTTATTTCTAAGCTGTAGGTTAAGTAGTTTCAATCATTGAAAAAGGTAAAAGAATAAACAAAAGCTACAAATTCGGCAACAGCTTATTTAATAAAGTGAACCAGCTGACCTGAAAAAACTGAAGGTGTGAATTATGTAACCTCTTAATAAGGTTATGTAACACAATTTTTTTTGTTACACTTTACCTTTAAATGAATATTTAATTTAATAAAACAATAATGAATTAATGAAAAAAACAACAAAAAAGATAGTTATTGTTTCGTTTATTATTCTTTTTTTGGTAGTGGGATTGACAATTGTATTTATTTCTCCACTAACTAAATATTTGGTTCAGAAGTACGATGAAAAATATACAGGGCGTGAGATAACAATGGACTGGGCTTATGTGAACCCATTCACTGGATATTTCCATTTTAGTAATTTAAAAATTCATGAATTAAAGAGTGACAGTTTATTTTTCAGTTCAGATAATTTAAAATTAAATATTTCCCTACTTAAACTAATTTCAAGTACAATTGAAATATCTGAACTGACGTTAGATCATCCGATAGGGACAGTGATCCAGAACAAGAATGATTTTAATTACACCGACCTTATTGAGAAGTTTATGCCGGATAAATTGGACACGACAGTTTCGGGATGGCGGTTTAGTATTTTAAAAGTAAAAATAGAAGGTGGTGAAATTCACTACCTAGAAAACCAAATCCCAATAAACTATTTTGTTAAAGAGCTAAATATTGAAAGCTCCGGAATGCAATGGGATGTTGACACAGTTGCTGGTACATTTTCCTTTTTATCGGGTATAGGAACAGGAAGTGTAAAAGGAGATTTCAATGTCAATTTGAAAACGAAGAATTATAAGTATGATCTCGTAGTTAAAAAATTTGATTTGAATATTATTGAGCAGTACATGAAGGAGCTTGCAAATTATGGGACATTCAGAGCCAACCTTGATGCAGATATAAAGGCTATAGGAAACCTCAATGATGAACGAGATGTTACATTGAAAGGGATGTTGGCAATTAATGATTTTCATTTTGGTAAAGACAGGACAGAAGATTATTTGTCTTGGGATAAGTTTGTGATGGCTATAAAAGATTTGAGTCCTAATAAACATCTTTACATATATGATTCAGTTGCATTGATACGCCCTTATTTCAAGTACGAAATGTATGATAGTACTGATAATCTTCAAGCTATGTTTGGAAAAGACGGAGCAAATGTTTCCGCAGTAGCAGATGACAATTCTAAATTCAATTTGATTATTGAAATAGCACGAACGGTAAAGGTGATGGCTAGAAACTTTTTTCAGAGTTATTATAGAATTAATAGATTGGCAATTTATGATGGTGATTTAAAGTTTAATGATTTTTCGCTCAATGAAAAATTTTCAGCAAAGCTCGATCCATTTAATTTCATAGCTGATTCTATTGATAAAAATCGCACTTGGGTAACTGCCTCTTTAAAATCAGGTATCAAACCTTTTGGAGATGCTTCTGTAAGTGTAAAAATAAATCCGAAAGATACCGGTGATTTTGATATGCAATATAATTTTCGAAACATATCTGCTGCTTCGTTTAATCCGTATCTAATTTCTTATACATCTTTTCCTGTAGATAGAGGGAAAATTGAGCTAAATGGTACATGGAACGTTAGAAACGGTGAAATTAAAAGTGTGAATCACTTGTTGGTAATTGATCCGCGCGTCACCAAACGAGTAAAGAAAAAACACGCCGATTGGATTCCATTACCATTGATCTTTTCTTTTATCAGAGAATATGGGAATGTAATCGATTATGAAATACCAATAACCGGTAGTTTTAAAAACCCGAAATTTCATTTGAAAGATGTGATCTTCGACTTGATAGGAAATATTTTTGTTAAGCCGGTGAAAACAGCCTATAGGATGGAAGTAAAAGAGGTGGAGTATGATATTGAAAAGTCGCTCACTTTTAAATGGCCAACATTACAAACGTCGATTCTTTCTTCGCAGAAAAAGTTTGTTAATAAAATTGAAAGCTTCTTAGCTGACAATCCTCAAGCATCGATCACTATTTATCCTAAACAATATGAAGCGAAAGAAAAGGAGTATATTTTATTTTTCGAAGCAAAGAAAAAATATTACATGGCATTGAAAGAAAAGGGTGATGATTCGTTTGACGAAGGAGATTCGCTAAAGGTTAATTCATTGTCAGTAAGAGACACTAAGTTTAATAACTATTTAGACAACATATTAAAGGATACCATGTTGTTTACGATTCAAGAAAAGTGTAGCAAATTGGTTGGACAGAGTATTGTCAATTTCGGTTTCAATAAATTAAAAGCAGCGAGAGCGGATTCGTTCAAGTCTAGTTTTAAAAAAGAGGTATTAGGGCAAATCAAAATAATGAATGGCGAAAATATTATTCCATTTAATGGGTTTTCATTTTATAAAATTGAATATAGTGGAGCTATCCCTAAATCTTTGCAGAAAGCGTATGAGGAGTTACAGGTACTGAATGAGGAAGCTCCAAGAAATAAATATTTACACGGAAGGCCATAGTAGTTGTACTGCCGAATGATTTTGAACCAATTTATTATTGAGATTTGAAATTAAATATGTGTGAATAATGTAATTTAAAAATAGAGTTGTGTAACAAGCAACTCGAAGGTTTAATCGACTTTTGATTGATAACAATTCAGTTATAATAAATTTACTATCCAAATGAAAAAGACAATTTTAATGTTCACAACATCGCTATTTGTTGCAGGAACAGTTTTAACCGGATGTTCGTCAGACTCGAAAAAAATAGAAAATGCAGAGTTAAAAGTTCAGGACGCAAAATCGGATGTGAAAGATGCAAAGCAAGATTTAGATGAAGCACATCAGGGCTCTTCGATTAGTGATTTTCAGAAATTCAAAAATGAATCGAATGATGAGATCAATAACAACGAGCGACGAATAGCTGAATTGAAAATCGAGATTAAAGGTGAGAAAGCAGAAGCAAGACAAAAGGACGAAGCAAAGCTTGACAAGTTGGAAAAGAGTAATACAGAGTTAAAGGAGAAGTTGAATGGGTATTCGAATGATGGCAAAAGCGATTGGCAAGAATTTAAAACTGAATTCAAACATGATCTAGATGGAATTGGGCTAGCATTTAAAAACATTACGGTGAGGAATACGAAGAAATAATCAGTTTCTCCACCAGTAAACATGATTATTCTATTAAAAAGGTAGTTTGTTTTTATTTGTGTATGAATATAAGCCGCTTTGACCGTCGTCAGAGCGGCTTTTTTATTTATTTTTAGAAGGGGAAAATCAGTGAATTATGTAACATAAAGAGCTAATTATATAACCCGTATATAATTTAAATTTGCGAAATTTGTATTTAACGCATATTGTCCGAAAAAACACCTGATTGAAGCTGCATATTAAATACATGGTGAGTAACCGCTGTAAATTAGCGGTGAAAGATGAGCTAAAGAAACTAGGCCTACATTTTATTGTGGTTGACTTGGGAGAAGTTGAAATAATGGAAAAAATTTCAGCAGAGCAACGTGAGGTATTGAAAGTGCGATTGCATGATTCCGGCTTCGAATTAATGGATGATCGTAAAGCGGTTTTGATAGAGCAAATTAAAAATGTAATTATTGAAATGGTCCATCACACAGAAGAAACCATTAAAATAAATTTTTCTGTTTTTTTAAGTGAAAAATTAAATCATGATTATACATACCTGGCAAATTTATTTTCTGAAGTGCAGGGAACTACAATTGAACAATTTATTATTTCACACAAGGTTGAAAGAATAAAAGAGTTGATAATATATGGTGAGTTAAACATTACTGAGATTGCATATAAAATGAATTACAGCAGTGTAGCGCATTTATCAAATCAATTTAAAAAAGTTACAGGACTTTCTCCTTCGCATTTTAAAAAATTAAAAGACAAAAGGAGAAACTCTCTTGAGGACATTGGGAATTCTAATAACAACAATGTAGAAAAATTAATGTTTAAAGGTGACAAAGAATAAGCATAATGGAAGAAAAGAAAACAAAAGATCTACTTAAACAATCTGAAACGGATCTGAGTGATGCCCACAAGAAACTTGCTTTTCAAGACGAGGAAAAAGAAAAGCGAGAAACGGAATTGGGTATTGCTAATGTTGAGTTAGCTTTTCAGAATGAAGAGAAAGAAAAAAGAGCAGCGGAATTAGGCGTTGCCAATATTGAGCTTGCTTATCAAAACGAGGAAAAAGAAAAGCGTGCATCAGAGTTGAG
>JANLPR010000129.1:0-28999 GCA_031367345.1 Bacteroidota bacterium
ATTTTTATCGAACAACATTTAATTTAGTCTGTTTAAGAATTCCATTTTCAGATTTTAGAACAACAACGTAAGAACCTTGTGCCAAATCAGAAATACCAATAGTTAAAGATAAACTATTTTCAGGAATTTGTTCATTCAGAACAACTCTGCCAGTTAAATCTGTGATTTCAATCAGGGTTCCATTATTGAACAAACAACTTATTTGATTTGTTGCTGGATTTGGATAAACAAATAAATCTGTTGGGCTTTCTAACGAAGAAGTCGGCTTTTTACCTGATTTTCTAAAAGAAGTATTGTTGCATAAGTCGTAATCGTTAAAAAGTAAAAAAGGATATTGAGAGTGCAATAAGTTTCTTGCCTTTAACACTGTCGGCTCGGCTGAATGTTGTGTGATGGGCTGTGTGAGAGATCATTCAGCCGCACACAGGAATAATTACTAATGAACAATAATTAATGAAGAATGATTATTTATTAATTGACTGCCTGTTTAGTTTTTTCATGGTACATACTTAATTGTGCACACTCACACTTCACACTCTTGTTTCACCCGGGCGAAATGCCGCCGGTAGAATTGGTTTTAGCCTTAGAGAAATGATATTACTACGGCTAAACATTTCGCCCAGCGGCGTTGCTACTATTTTAAAACACAGCAACTTTGAACTTTAAACCCTCAATAATCAATATTTTCATCTTCAAAAATGGTTTCCGAATTGGACTCTTTTTCCTACCTTCCACTCCTCAATTTAAAATCAGATGAAAAAAAATCTACTGTTTGCTTTGGTATTTATTACGACCTCCGCTATTGCGCAGTTCTCAAGTAATCCTGCTTTGAATGCAATTGTTAGTGATTCTTCCGGAACTGAAGAGGCCGTTCCAATATGTGGACTTAACCCTTCATTCGGCACAACATTCGTTAGTTGGTTCAATCAGAATGCTTCCGGCTCTTATGATTTTAGCATACAAGCGTTAGATGGAAATGGTTTTAATTTTTTACCAACATCCGGATTAACAGTGAGTAATTATCCCCAAGGTACAGCCATTTTCACCTATGACACAAAAGTTGATCATACCAATAGTATGGTAACAGCATTTCAGGATGAACGTTCGGGTACTTTAGATGTCGTTGCATATCGGATGGACCAAACAGGTACTTTCCAATGGGGAAATGCAGGGATTATCCTTGCTGACACAGCGGCTTCCGGAGGCATCGCTCCACACGTAGGAATACTTGCAAATAACGATGCAGTTGTTGCCTGGATTGCAGATGGTAGTCCAAAAAGCTGGATATCATTTCAACGAATTACACCTGCGGGAAATTTATATTGGACCACACCAAAACGAATTATAGATTCTTCCGGCGTTGCAGGCTATAGTCGCCCGCAAATTGTTCCTATGCTTAATGATGACTTCTACATTCTATATATCCAACAGACAGGCTCCGGACTTCCTGCAAGCAGGATGTTCATGCAACGTTACAACTCAACCGGCAATCCGGTTTGGGCAACAGCGGTGCAAATCTCTTCGAAGTTGATTGGTTTCGCCAGCTATCCTTCCGTAGTTCCTGATGGTAAAAATGGTGCTTATATTGCGTATGCTTCCGGCAATCCTACGATCCCTTCTTTAAATGATGTATATGTTCAACACATTGATGAAAATGGTACTCTCTGGAGCGTCAATGGGACAGAAGCCTGTACTTCAACACTAACTCATCGTATGTCTCCGAAAATTCGTTTTGAAAATAACATGTTGAATCCAATGGTACTTATTAAAGAAACTAACGGCGGACAAGATAGCAGTGGTGTAACAATTCAATCTTTTGACTCTACCGGTATTCGACTACTTGGTCCGGATGGATTTTCTGTAACGCCAATTACCGCGTCATACGATGAACCTTATGATATGCGATGCACCAGCGATGGAATGATCATTATTTATGCTGAAGGACTCTTTGGAAATAATCAACTCCTTGCAACCAAGGTTGATTTTAATGGTGCTTCATTGTGGTTACCATCTATTGTTTCTGTCTCTTCTGTTGCTAGTAATAAACTAAGAGTTCAGCTCACTCCGGTATTTTCCTCTCAGGGTTCTGCTGAACAAACCGTTGCTGTATGGGAAGACGAACGAATTGACCGTGGTGTCTATACACAAAACATCAATAATGATGGAACACTTGGAACAACAGTTAATATTTCAACAACAATTTATCCGAAAATAAATGCGACTATTTATCCGAATCCTTCGCGTACAAATCAATCTTTAAGAATTGTAACTGAATCACAAGATAAAGCGACGATTACACTTTATGATGCAACAGGTAGAATGCTTGGTACAGCTTCAAATGTTCAACTCTTTGTTGGAACAAATGAATTCACTTTAAACAATCTTTTCAGCACATCAACTATTTCATCGGGAGTATATTCTGTTGCAATTAAAGGGCAAGGAACTTCAGGTAGGATTAGGTTGGTTGTTGAATAAGGTCTGTTCGTTATTCGTTGTTCGTGAGTCGTTTTTCGAACGACGAATAACGACTCACGAACAACGAACACACCGATGAACAAAACAAATTCAAAAAAAATACTCTTCGCTTGCATGGACTGGGGATTAGGTCATGCAAGTAGAAGCGTTCCTTTGATCAGAGACTTGCAACAAAAAGGACATGAGGTTATTTTGGCATCAGCAGGACAAGCTTTTATTTTTTTGAAAAACTATTTTCCGGAATTGATCGTACTTGAGAAACCGGCGTATGGAATTCGATTTTCAACTAAAGTTTCAATGAGTTGAATGCTCATTTTTCAGTCACGCACTTTTCTTAAAACAATTCGTGGTGAGAATAAATGGGTGAAAGAAATTTATTCTCACTATCAGTTCGAAGAGGTTTATTCTGATAATTGCTATGGCGTTTATCATCAGAGTGCTATTTCCGGCTCGGCTGAATGTTGGGTGATGGGCTGTGTGAGAGATCATTCAGCCGCACACAGGAATAATTAATAATGAACAATAATTAATGAAGAATGATTATTTATTAATTGACTGCCTTGTTTAGTTTTTTCATTGTACATATTTAATTGTGCACACTCACACTTCACACTCTTGTTTCACCCGGGCGAAATGCCGCAGGTAGAATTGGTTTTAGCCTTAGAGAAATGATATTACTGCGGCTAAACATTTCGCCCAGCGGCGTTTTCCAAAAATTGGATTAATATCAATATTTCGACATTTTATAGTAACAAGAGGTACTTTAAAATACCAGTTTAGAATCCTGGTCAGACAACTTCTTGAATCTTAAAAGCCCTGCATATCTATGATTTGCAGGGCTTTTTCGCTTTTAATCGTTCACTCTTTTCTCGCAATGTTAATTTATGCCGACAATTTAGGCTATTACAAAAGCCGTAAATAGAGCAATTTATTCAACTATTTTTTCTCATTAATTCTCCTTTAAAATGAAAAGACTCTCGAAATATTAAAGCCTAAACGAATACCCATATTGTTCCATTTAGAATCGGTATGAGTAAAAAATTGATTTTCTACCATTCCTATACTATTGGTAAAGTGAATTTGAAAAACGTGACCTCCTGTTTCTAATTCATAGCCAATAGACATGCTGTCGTAATATTTTACTGTCGGAGAATAATCATTGATTCGATATGCATACTCACCTGTTATGGCAGCACGTTTGGTAAATTTGTAACGGAACAATGCTGATACCCCAAACGCATCGTTCTGATCTGTTATATGCAACACTTGATTATAATGAACAAACCATGGTGCAATTTGCAATGAGAAATTAGGACTGAACTTTCTAGCAAACATTGCTTCAAAACAATACGATAATCGGCTCGATTGATATTGGTAAATGTCGTAACCATTGGCTATTGCATTACCATCTTTCAAATTTGTGTAATAAGTTCCCGCAAATAACGTAAGTCCAAAAGGTGTTCTGTTATCCGTGGTTTGTCTGAGTAAACGATACTTTAAAAACCCATCAACCATTTTTTCAGCACTGCTTCTTCCGATCCCAAACATAAAACGACCGTCGGGACTGTATTCCAAACTCAATCGAATATTTGCCGGGCCATCTAATCCCCAAGCGTTATACGAACCAGTATTTATGGGGCCAAACCGGTGAGAGATCCTAAAATCGAGCGTGCGTTTACCAACTGTTTCAATAGTATGTTGATCGACTAAGCGTGTCGTTTTAAAAGTTGCGATTACATAATCTTTCACATGATCGTTTGTAGAGTCTAATCCACTCAGCATATCCTGACCATTCATAGAAAGCCCAATGAAAAATAAAGCACACGATAAAATAATTTTTTTGTTGATCATAAATTAATTGTTGAGTTTACCACGATTCAGCCACGATTCAATTTTTTGGATACTACAATCATTAATCTTTCCTGAAAGCAATGGCATCCATTTAGAAGAATTGATAGAAGAACTATGCGTAATTGTTTCCAAAAAAGTGCCGCTGTTGTTAATTGTACTAATAACATCTGCATACGTACCTAATCCATAACCGCTAGTAGAACCATCGGTGTTGTGACAAGACGAATTTTGGCTTCCGCAGCTATGTAGCATTATGGGAGAAATATCATTGGCAAATGAAACGATACCTGTTGTATCACAAGGTGCAGCAGCAGGATGTAGTTCATCTACATTATCATAGTAGCAACCTGAAAAAGCTGCCATCACTAAACAAATTGCGAATATTTTTTTCATAGTTTAATTATTCTTTGCTCCTTGTTGAATCCACAGGTAAATTAATTTCACTTGATCGTCTGATAACATGGGCAACGGTTTAGGCGGCATTACCTTAGCAAAAAGTCTATTGCTGATAGTTTGATAGATTTTGCTGCTTTGAGCGTTTCCGGGAGAAATGCCACCCTTTATAATATCGTCATATGTAATTAATGCAAACTGCGAACGATCTTGTCCGGCAACATTTCCGGTATGACAACCACTTTGCGAACAATTTCCGGCAATGATCGGTTGCACATCACTGATAAATGAAACAGCTTTCAAATTCGAAAGATCTGTATCGTGTCTGCATGAAGTAAGAAAGAAAGCCAACCCTACAACTGAAGTATAAATGAGATTTTTAAACATATTTCCCGAAGATAATCAATGATTTAATGGAGCAGACAATTTCGATAGATCTTTTTTAGTATCAATGAACAAAAAATGAATTCTCTAGTGAACCAGTTCTAAAGTATGTTCCAAATAAAGACTCAATACTACATGTAAATAAATAGCCAAACAAGAAAAACTGTACTCAAGAGGTAAAATATAGATATGATCAGGTAGATTTATATACTGAAAAATATCAAAAGTAAATGAATTAGAAATCTTTCAATTTATTAGCATTACTTTTACTTAGCTAAACGCAAATGGAAAAAAAAGAACATATAAGCAACGATCCTTTACATGGGAAAACGTTGGAGTCGATTGTTAATTATTTAGTTGACCAATATGGTTGGGACGAGCTGGCCGAACGAATTCCGATAAATTGTTTCAGATCTAATCCAACAGTTAAATCGAGCTTAACTTTTTTAAGAAAAACACCTTGGGCTCGAAAAAAAGTAGAAGACCTATACATTGAAAGCATCGAGTAAAAATAATTTCTAATTTCACTTTGCGTACTTATTCATTCAGATAAAATTTAAATGACATAAAAAAAGCGAACTACATTTGTAATTCGCTTTTCGCATTTATAATAAATACTTTTTATTCTATCATCAAACGGTCAACCTTACTTTGTTTTCCATCAACAAATATTTTGTAGAAATAAATACCTCTCGCCATTGCCACTACATCTACATTCACCAAATTAGTATTGTCGAAAGTGTTATTCAAAATTACATTGCCCATAATATCAAAGAAAAGAATATTGACAGCACGATATGTTTTGTCGAAGCTAAAGTTTACTTGATTGGATGCAGGGTTCGGAAAAGTAGAAATTTTTGCTTCATTGATATCAGCAATTGCATTTATTGAACTGCTAGGAATATAGCTCGACAAATTTAAGTAATAGACAAAATTTCCTGAACCATTGTCCTCATCGGACATATAAATTTCGTTATTCGACACAAATGATAGAGATTCTTTTTGAGACCACGCACCACTAATATTTACTTGCGTATGTTGGCCTGAAAAAAAGTTAGCTCCGGTAAAATTCTTGAATATATGCAAATGAGAATTCGACATGAGAATCATTGCACTTCCGTCTGCAGTAATATCGGCCGAAGTTGTTCGATCATTTGTATAAAAACTATCGACCAATGTTGCAACATAACTTCCGGGACTATCAGGTAAACGATACATCTTTGTATATCCTACTGCTACACCATCTGCTTTTGAAAATAAATATAAACTCCCATTGAAGTGAAAGAACGATTCCACATCGAAATTTAACCACGAAGAAGAGAACGTAGATTGATCAGAATAAGTAAAACTGATTGCTTGAGCAGAAACAGAAGTTGTAGTAGCACCTGGGTATGGAATTCTAAAAATCTTCAAATTCGTTCTTACACAATTATTATTTCCGAAATCGCCAATGAATAAATAGTTGCGCTGAGCATCATGAGTAAGATCCTCCCAATCGTTATTTATTGCTCCATTGATTGTAATAGTTTGCTGTAATGCTCCGGTAGCAGAAACTCGATACAGTCGATTGTCCCCATAACCATCATTGTGTGTCCAATAAGAATCATAGCCATTGAAATCAAGGCCTGATGATTCTCTTACCACGCTCGGCAACGAACCTTTCACCGTAGCCGTAATAGCTGATACGCTCTTAATACTGAACGCGAAAAAAAGAACTAAGAATACCTGCTTAGGAATTCGATTGAATTTGTTTGTCATGTCTAAAGTATTACTTGTGCTACCCCAATTAGTAAAAGAGCACACAGCAATTTAAAGCGCCGCAAAGATATAATTATTGTAAAACTATGGCTTTCTTACATTTCTCCACTTTTGAACAAAAGAATGTTTCTACAGACAACTGTTTTTGCTCATCGTCCCTTTTGGAACTTATTAAGTGGTTTTTTAAAATAAAAAAAACGCATTTCTACAGATTGTCCAATTATTCATGTGCTTCTTTTGGCTATTCCAAAGAAAAAGTTAAAGTCCACCAAAAATAAATCCTCACATAACAACCTAATTTACAACCCTTAAACAAATATTTTTTGTGGTTTAAAATTCCCATAGTGTTGAGAATTCAAAATTTACTTTACCCGCCCTATTCTCCACAAAGTCGTAAAATAGAAACGACCTTCAGTTAGTTCTTGTTCAATAAAACAAAACCTAATTGCACTTCAATCACAATTCCTTTGCGAAATCACAGATAATTCACCCCCTATTTCATAATTTTTTTACCTTCGCAGGCACTCAAAATTTCTTCGATTCTATGAATTATCAGCGCATTAATAATCTGATCGGTTGGCTAGTTTTCCTAGTCGCTTCTTTCACTTACATTTCAACGATTGAACCTACAGGCAGTTTCTGGGATTGTGGTGAGTTCATCGCAACAGCACACAAATTAGAAGTAGGTCACCCACCGGGCGCACCATTCTTTTTGATGCTTGCCCGCGTGTTTATCCTCTTTGCAGGCGATAACGTAAAAATGATTCCGATAATGGTAAACACTTTGTCTGCTTTAATGGCGGCGTTTACTATTCTCTTTTTGTTTTGGACAATTACAGCTCTTGCAAAAAAAATAGTTACAAAAAGTGGAGCGCTGAACAACGAAAAAATTATTGCCATTATGGGTGCAGGTGCGGTTGGTGCATTAGCCTACGCATTCAGCGATTCTTTTTGGTTCTCAGCAGTAGAAGGTGAAGTATATGCAAGTTCTTCTTTCTTTACCGCTATTGTTGTTTGGGCCATGTTCAAATGGGACAATGCATCGGAAGAAAAACACAATCTGCGTTGGCTAATTCTCATAGCCTACTTAATGGGCTTAAGTATTGGTGTTCACTTATTGAACTTACTTACTATTCCTGCATTGGCATTCGTTTACTACTTCAAACGTTATACGATTACTAAAAAAGGAATTATTTACACAGGAATTCTTGGTACTGCTATTTTAGGTTTTATTCAGTATGGAATTATCCAAGAGATGATCACCTTAGCAGGATCAATCGATTTGTTTTTTGTAAACACATTGGGAATGCCTTTTGGAAGTGGAATTATTCTTTATGGAATTATTATCATCGGATTTTTAATATGGGCGTTTAAATACACTAAGAAAAAAGAAATGCCATTATGGAATACTGCGGTTTTATGCGTCTCGTTTATTTTAATTGGCTACTCTACTTTCGCACAAATCGTAATTCGTTCGAATGCTAATCCACCGCTTGATGAAAATAATCCGGAAAACGTTTTCAATTTTATCTCATACTTAAAACGTGAACAATACGGAGAGCGTCCCTTAGTAATCGGTCAAAATTACAATGCAAAAGTAATAGATCAGAAAGAAGGCGATATGAATTATGCCAAAATTGATGGTGTAAATAAATATGTTGAAGCAGGAAGAAAAGTTGAACCGGTTTATGAGCAAGACAAAACTACTGTCTTCCCTCGAATGTGGAGTAATCAGGCCAACCATATTACTGAATACAAAAAGTGGGCTGACATAAAAGGCGATCGAAATCCAACTTTCGGCGACAATTTGAAATTCTTTTTTGTTTACCAATTAGGAGAAATGTATTGGCGGTATTTTATGTGGAATTTTGCCGGACGTCAAAATGATTTACAAGGGCCTGGAGGAATTACAAAAGGCAACTGGATAAGCGGAATTAAATTTGTTGACGAAGCTCGATTAGGGCCTCAAGATAAATTACCTGAAGGCATGAAAAACAATCGTGCTCGAAATACAATGTTTTTCCTTCCATTGATTTTAGGAATCATAGGAATGATCTATCATTATTCGCGCGACAATAAAGATGCGTGGGTGGTATTGCTTCTATTCTTCTTTACAGGCATTGCCATTGTAATTTATTTGAATGGAACACCACAACAGCCACGTGAGCGAGATTATGCTTACGCCGGTTCATTTTATGCGTTCGCGATGTGGATTGGTATTGGTGTATTATCCATCTATGAATTATTACGTAAAAAAATAAATGGTACTGCAGCTGCATCAATTGCATCGGTAATCTGTTTAGTTGCTGTACCATTTGTTATGGCTAAAGCAGAATGGAATGATCATGATCGTTCAAACCGTTACACATCGCGCGATTTTGCTACCGACTATCTGAACAGTTGTGAAAAAAATGCAATCATCTTTACCAATGGTGATAACGATACCTTTCCACTTTGGTATGCACAAGAAGTTGAAAATGTTCGAACCGATGTTCGCGTTATCAATTTAAGTTTACTGAATACAGATTGGTACATCGATCAGTTAAAACGACAGTATTACAATTCAGATCCAATTAATATTTCATGGGCTTCCGATAAATACAATTTAGGAAAGCGCGATTATATACCCTATTACGATCGCGGCTTAAAAGGTGCAGTTGAGTTAAAAGAATTAGTAGATTTTATGGGTAGCGATTCTCCTGATGCGAAAGCAAGAACAAACAGCGGAGAGCAAATCAATTATTTCCCTACAAAGAATATTAAGTTTACAGTTGACTCAGCAGAAGTAATCGCAAATGGTGTAGTATCGCCTGAGAATGCAAGTAAAATTGTAAAGACAATGGAATGGTCGATCAATGGTGCTTACTTAATGAAAAACGATTTGATCATTTTAAATATCATAGCAAACAACCAATGGAAACGTCCAATTTATTTTGCTACAACAGTTGGTGCCGATAATTACTTAAATCTGGAATCGTACTTCCAATTAGAAGGATTGGCTTATCGCTTAGTTCCTATCAAAACAGCAACTCAAAACGAAATTGTACCGGGTAGCGTAGAAACTACAAAGATGTACAATAACGTAATGAACAAATTTGTTTATGGAAATATGAAAATGGAAAGTGTTTATTTAGATGAAAACAACATCCGAATGACTACCAATTTCAGAATTAATTTTTCACGACTAGCCGAAGAGTTAATGAATGAGGGCAAAATGGATTCTGCAATAAAAGTATTGGATAAGTGTATGGAAGAATTGCCGGACAAGACTATCCCATATAATTACTTCACTGCAAAGATCGCTGAGCTTTATTATCGTGCCGGTGGCGCAATGAAAAATCAGAATCCTGCCTCTACCGGAGTTGATATGGAGTTGAACAAAACAAATGATCTAATTTCTAAAGGAAATGCGATAAACGAACGTTTACTTGCAATCTATGCCGGCAATATGAATTACTATGAAAGTTTAAAGAAAACGAAATTCTATAAATTGGTAGACACTGACATGAATCAAGCATTGTATATTTTACAAAATATATCAACTACTTTAAAAGCTACAAACCAAAAAACATTGGCCGATAAAGCCGATAAAGTTTTTATGGATGCCGTACAAAAAGTGGGAATGTAAAAACGATTTATTATTAAATCCCTTTTCATTAATTTGAAAAGGGATTTTTTTTGACTTTAAAGTACTAAAGAAAGTGTGTATAATTATTAATGCTTAAGCAAACAAATCATAATTGTTCGCCTTATCTTGTCTATTAAATGTTTCCCTTTCAATCACTCTTAAGAAGTTTAATTTGGTCAATAAAAACTCCCGGCAAGGAAATTTTTTTGACTTTCGATGATGGCCCTATCCCAATTATTACTCCATGGGTTGTTGATGAATTAAAAAAATACAATGCAAAAGCAACATTTTTTTGCGTTGGCGATAATGTTAAAAAACATCCTGAAATTTATCAATTACTTTTGGACAATGGACATCGGGTTGGCAACCATACTATGAATCACTTGAACGGATGGAAAAATTTCAATAAAACATATTTTGAAAATATAGCAGCGGCAGAAAAATATATCACGAGTGATTTATTTCGCCCTCCTTATGGAAAAATAAAACCAACACAAATTTTTCGTCTTAAGAAAAAATACAAGCTAATAATGTGGGATGTGTTAACGGGCGATTATAATGAAAGTAAAACAGGAGAAGAATGTCTGAATAAAATTAAAAAAAATGTAAAATCCGGATCTATCATTGTTTTTCACGACAGTATAAAAGCTGAAAAACGATTACGTTATGCTCTACCAAAGTGTTTAGAATTTTTAAAAACAGAGGGATATACATTCTCCGCTATTAATTAATGAAATTATTTATTTTTTTATTTTTTATTTTATTAATCACTACGGAAGGTTTTGCACAAGAAAGACGTGGAACTATCGGAGTAGGCTTGTCGGCAGGTGCGATGAACTATCAAGGAGATCTTGACGATAATTTTACACTAGTATTTACCAAGCCGGGATTCGGAGCTCATGCAATCGTGTTATTATTTCCAAGATTACATTTTAAAATAACAGCCTTGCATGGAAGTATTTCTGCTAATGATGCGCATGCAAGTTTTACAAATAACGGCGCGAGGAATCTAAATTTTTATAGTACAATTAATGAGGGCGGCTTACAAATAATGTACTCGCTTCAAAATAGACGACGTGGTTTCTCTAAAAGAAATTTTGCTGTGCCGTATATTTTTGCCGGTGTTGCATATTTTCAATTTGCACCTAAAAGAAAAATTAATGGCAAAGAATATGATTTACAATCGGTCGGAACAGAAGGGCAATATTTGGATGGGAATTATCCCAATCCATATAAACTTCAGCAGTTATCTATTCCAATCGGTGCCGGATTTAAAATTAGAGTAAGCGACCATTTCGATATAGGTGCTGAAACCGGATTTCGCAAAACATTTACTGATTATCTGGACGATGTAAGCAATCATTATCCGGATAAAGTTGCACTGCTTAATGCCGAAGGTCCAATAGCTGTATATTTATCCGATTCATCAACTGAAGGCAAGGCATCATTTTCACAAAGAGGGAATTCGGCGAATAATGATTGGTATGTTTATACAAATATTCACATTACATATTATATGACCACTCATTTATTCAAGGAGATCAAACCAAAAAATCAATACAAAGGTGATACGTGCAAGGGGCTTTTTCTCAAATAGTTTCTTTTGACAAAAAGATTAATTGTTGGATTTACATTTTTTGATCTAGCCAATTTTTGTAATTGATAATATCCGCATCGGCAGCTTCTTTTTTTAACGGTGAAAGAATATTCTGTTTAACATTGCTAAAGAAAACCTTTTCTTTCCAATGACGATCTGATTTCATCAACCGTTGAATCACTTCTACCATGAGCACATCACGTTCACTGGAAGGCTTTTTGAAAAATTCCGAAAAGTCTTTTTTAATAAGTCTTATTTTATTTTCAAGAACATCAAAATCTTTTAACTCGTATCGAATCATTAGTTCAACTATCGCTATTTTAAATTGCAAGCTAAGATCTGTTGAAGGATACCCTTTTAGTGTATACAATAAATTCAAATTCCTTATTGACTGGTGATAATTTTTAATTTCAAAATAGGAAACAGCTAGATTGAGAGAAATGAATACTTCATAGAAAGGAACAGAAACAATTTTTTCTAGCGAACGCATTTCTTCTAGAATTTCAATCGTTCGTTCACGATCTGATTTACTGTAATTAATTACCAGTGAATTGTAATAGAAAAACAAATACTTATCATACAATAATCGATTGTATTCTTCCATTGCTAATTTCAACTTCTCTGCATATTGTAGCGAATTTTTTATTTTATTATTTTTGAATAAAGTATTAATGATATAAACCAACATCTGTAATTTTACATCGTGATTATTTTTATTAAATAGTTTATCTCGTGTAAAGTCTTCAAATATTTTTAATAAATATTCTTCAAGCGCTAAGTAGTCGCGCTTTTGAAGTAATATCTGACTTACAGAATGATAAATTTTAAAACGTAGCTGAGGACTTTTGAGCAACTCTTTATCTTCTGTATACTGACTAATTGTTTGTTCAAGTAGATGTACTATTGGATTTTCTTCAGAAGAAAAATTTTGTGATACTTTCATTTTATAACTCACCACAGCCAGAATATCGTCGATCGCTCTAATTTTTCTGATCTGTTCATGATTCTTAAGTCGCAGCTCAATATATTTTTCCGGATCAATTGATAATATTTCGTGCGACAATCGAATATAATCGCCGTAAATAATATCGAGCATCTCGGCATTTTCCATTTTTGTAGCTTTTGCCTCTGCTTTTTTCAAAAAGTACAATGCCGTTTTAGTATTATTTTTTTCCAGAAAAAATTTTGCGAGAGATAACAAGTGCAATAAATTTAAAGAATGATCGGCATCAACATGCTGAAGCATCAAACTTTTGTTGAGGTCAGAGAGCAGGCGATTTCTTAAACGATAAAATGAATTCTTATCTTTTTTCTTGTAAAGAGAAAGTAAAATTTTCTCTTCATCATATTCATCACCTGATTTTCGCATGTAGTCAAAGAGCCTTTCATCTAGCCGATCGTCGTGGTAATGACTTCTGGCAATGTACAATTTGAAGAAGCGAACTTGTTCACGCGACATCCCTTTCACTATAGAATTCAGTATATCCATATATTTAATGTGGCCAATGATACTTAAAATGTAATTGAATAGGTAAGAAATTTATAAAAAATAATAGTATCAACCAACTGAAACACTAAATTTGAATAGATAAATCTAAAATCAGTTAAAATCTGATAAAAATAGCTCTTACTTAAACTAAACTAACGCTTATGCAAATCCGTCGCATATTAACACTTTGCTTTTTTTGCCTGATATCAATAACCACTTTTGCCCAGGTACATTTGCGAATTACGAGCTTAAGTCGTTTTCCGGTTGCCCCGAACGATACTGCCTATGAGAGCATCGTGTATGATAGCATTCTTGTTGATGTACAAAACATCGGCAACACCATTCTCACAGATAACATCTCAATTTATCTGCAAAGTGCGCCGGCCAATCAGGTAGATACGATTTACAATGATACAAGCGCAACCTATACTCTTCAATTGGGAAGCAGCGCAACAATAATGAGCAATGGCTATAGAGCCAGGCCCATCCATTTTGACGATGGCGATAACATCGTTGTTGTGTGGCCGGCAGCTCGATTTACCCCTTATATTTGCGACACGCTCTCCTTTCATGTTTACTTTGTTTCGCTTGTCAACCAAATAAAAGAGCAATCAGCTTCTTCCATTTCCATCGGACCGAATCCTTCAACCAGCTTCATTTTAGTCGATTTGCCTGTTAAAAACACTTTTAAACAGGTAAGAATTATTGATACCAAAGGATCAGAAATCCGACAACTTTTGGCTGGTCAGAATTACATTTCAACCACAACTTGGCCCAATGGAATCTATTTTATAGAAATGATTGATTTGAATGGTCAAAAACAAGTCAAAAAGATAGTTAAACAATAATCGGCATCGACGAATCTTCGCGAGAGCGAATGCCATTTAACAAACTAAGATTATCTTTGTTCTCCTCATAAATATGAAAGAACAAACGCTCACAGCCGATTACTGCAATAGCCTCACAACCTACAACCGCCTTCTCACCAGAGAAGTGAAAGTTGGCGATTTAATTATTGGAGGCAATCATCCAATTCGTGTGCAGTCGATGACTACCACCGATACAATGAATACGATTGCGACAGTAGAGCAAAGTATCAGAATGATCGATGCCGGTTGTGAGTTAGTTCGAATCACTGCTCCCAGTATTCACGAGGCAAAAAATTTAGAGAACATACGAAAGGAACTTCATAAGCGAGGGTATCATGTTCCGCTGATTGCCGATATCCATTTTACTCCTAACGCTGCAGAAGCCGCAGCTAGAATTGTAGAAAAAGTGCGAGTGAATCCGGGAAATTATGCTGACAAGAAAAAATTTGAAACACATGATTATTCCGATGCAACATACATTGAAGAGCTCGAGCGAATAAGAGATCGATTTATTCCATTGGTAAATATTTGCAAGGAATATGGAACAGCCATGCGAATAGGAACCAATCATGGATCGCTCAGTGATCGAATTTTGAGTAGATATGGCGACACTCCACTTGGAATGGTAGAGTCGGCACTAGAGTTTCTCCGCATTTGCGAAAATGAAAACTATTTCAACATTGTGTTATCGATGAAGTCGAGTAATCCACAAGTAATGGTTCAGGCATATCGATTGTTGATTACAAAAATGCAAGAAGAAGGGATGAGCTACCCATTACATTTGGGAGTAACAGAAGCAGGAGAAGGAGAAGATGGCCGGATAAAATCTGCTGTAGGAATAGGAACACTTTTAGAAGATGGCATTGGTGATACGATTCGTGTGTCGCTTACAGAAGATCCGGAGTTTGAAATACCGGTAGCAAAGGCATTAGTAGATCGCTATCAACGACGCAGAGAACTTTCAACATATATACCATCAGTAGATGAAATTTCTCCAATCAATACGAAAGTAAATAGCGATCTCAGTTATTCGCCATTCGATTATACACGGCGAGCAACAGTACATATTCAAAATTTCGGCGAGCATGAAGTTCCAAGAGTGATAGCAGACATCAGCCAACTTGAAAATATTACCGAAGCGTCGTTGTTTTCTTGCGGGTATCAGTATGTAATTGATTCAGACAAATGGAATATTTCTGATCAGGCGTGCGACTATATTTTTTGTGGAAATAAAACACCAGAATTTCAAATACCCGGAACCCTAGGAGTAATTGTTAATGCTGATAATTGGGATCAAAGCAAGACTCGACATTTTCCGTTCTTCACCTTTGAAAATTATTTGACAACATTTTCAAAAAGCGATAAATTAAATTTTGTTTGCATCGAATTAAAAGATCTGTTCGGAAAAAATTCACATGCTATCAAAGCTTTCGATACTACGACTGTCTTAGTGGCCAAAACCGCCAATGAACATGGCATGGCAGAGCAGCGCAGATTATTTATTGAATTGAAAAGAGCTGAAATTAATCTGCCGATTATTTCACGAAGAAATTATAATAACAACAATGCAGAAGAAGTTGCCTTGCATGCATCAACAGATCTTGGCGCGTTATTTTTAGATGGATTTGGTGATGGAATATGGATCAGTGCACCGAATGTAAGTGCGAGAAAACAAATCAATTCAACAGCATTTGGAATACTACAAGCAACACGAACAAGAATTTCAAAAACCGAATACATTAGTTGTCCAAGTTGTGGGCGAACGCTTTTCGATTTGCAAGAAACCACTGCAAAAATTCGTTCGCGTACCGATCATTTAAAAGGAATCAAGATTGGAATTATGGGCTGTATAGTAAATGGTCCGGGAGAAATGGCTGATGCAGATTACGGCTATGTAGGCACAGGCGTAGGTAAAATAACATTGTATAAAGGTCGAGAAGTTGTTTCCCGAAATATCGACTCCGAGAATGCAGTTGATCAATTAATTGATCTCATTAAAATGCATGGAGATTGGGTGGAGAGGAAGTGAGAAGTATGAAAAGTTAGGTCAAAGGTCAAAGGTCATTTTTTTACTCACCAATTACTACTTATTAATTGAAGTATGAAGGAAGAAGTATGAAGAGTCATTTTTTTACTCACCAATTACTACTTGCTACTCACTTATTGCCAATTCGAAAAGCGAAATCTTTAGCGAAGCGGGATTCCGCTTAAGCATAGAATTAATTAAAAGCATCCAACATCGAACTTTTATTAAATCACTACTTCATTAGGAAGCAATTAATTTGATTGCAAACAAAATCGTAATTCCGTTCGGCAAATAATCACTTCCACTTTTTTTTCATTTCCGCCTCTCTAAAGATTCCCTTTGCGTGGTGAATAAAAAAAGTAACCTTTAACCTTTCTTACTTCATCCTTCCAAAACTAATTGGTAAGAAGTAAATAGATGCTGAGTATAATGCCCCTTGACCTTTGACCCTTGACCTTTCTTACTTAAAACCCTATTCCTGAAAATATACCCTCTTGACTCTCTGCGATACATTTACCAAAACTTCATAAGGAATTGTCCCAACTGCTTTCGCCATTTCAGTAACCGGATATTCCGTTCCGAAAACAATAACTTCGTCACCCTCTTTTGCCGGTATATCTGTAATGTCGAGCATACACATATCCATACATACACTCCCAATGATAGGTGCTAATTTTCCATTCACCATCATTTTCCCAATTCCATTTCCAAGCCGCCTGCTTATTCCATCTGCATATCCGATTGCCACAGTAGCAACGATCGTGTCGCGTTTTAACTTTCCCATTCTGCTATAACCAACTGTTTCATTGGCCGGAACGTTTTTAATTTGAGAGATTGTAGTTTTTAATGTCGCTATTTGTTGTAAATGATTTTGTTCGTTAGACGTTGCTGCTATTCCATACAACCCAATTCCAAGTCGGACCATCTCGTACTGTGCTTCACTAAAGCGGAGGATACCCGATGAATTTAGTGTGTGTCTAGCAATCGGATAATTAAAATTACGAATAATCTCATCACTCATTTTTTTAAATCGATCGAATTGCAATTTAGTGAAGCCATCATGTTCTGCTTCATCACTTCCTGCCAAATGCGTAAACACAGATTGTATGTGTAGATTTTTATTGTTGATCAGCCGCACCACCAGTTCGTTGATCTCCCGTTCTTCAAATCCTAAGCGGTGCATTCCGGTATCTAATTTCAAATGAATCTTGAATGGTTCACCATTGTGTTTGCTGAAAATTTCTGCCAACTGATTCAGCTGTCTGAAATTATATACTTCAGGCTCTAAACGATATTTTATCATCCGCTCAAAATTCATCAGCTCCGGATTCATAACCATTATTGGCAAACCGATTCCCGATTTCCGAAGTTCAACTCCTTCGTCGCTATATGCTACAGCTAAATAATCGACATGATGAAATTGTAAGATGTTCGCTACTTCAAAACTTCCGCTTCCATAAGATGTCGCTTTCACCATCGCCATAATTTTCGTCTGTGGTTTTAATCGCGATCGATAATAATTCAAATTGTGTACAAGCGAATTTAAATTAATCTCTAAAACTGTTTCATGCGCCTTCTGCTGCAATACTTTTGAAATTTTCTCGAAGCCGAATACTCTCGCTCCTTTCAGAAGTATGGTTTCATCTCTGAAATCTGTTGCTGAAAAATTACGTAGAAAATCATCGGTCGATAAATAAAAAATTTTGTTCATCGAAAAGCAGTCTGCTTGCCTACTGATTGCCGGACCGATACCAATGAGCGATTGAATACCTTTTGCTTTTAGAAGATCGCCTACTTCTTTGTATAAGATTGTTTCATTTTTTCCGCTCTGTAAAATATCGGAAAGAATAACTGTCTTTTTTAAATGCTGTTTCTGTTGATTTAAAAAATCTAACGCAATTGTCAACGAACCAATATCGCTATTGTAACTATCGTTAATCACCGAGCAATTATTTATTCCAGTTTTCATTTCTAGACGCATCGCTACAGGACTCAGCAAACTCATTCGTTCATCGATTGTTTCCTGATCAATTTTTTGAACAAGCATCAACGACCAACAATGAATTGCATTTTCTAAGGATGCATCGTCTATGAAAGGAATCGTAATTTTGATAAAATTGTTTTCATACACAGCCTGTATCTCTGTGTCTTCTGCATTTTTTGTAATGCGACCAATTTGTAAATCTGATTTTGATTTCCTTGACCACGTAAATATTTTAATGTCCGGAAACGAAAATTTAAATTCGGAAATACAATCTTGTATCGTTTGGTAATCTTTGTTATAAATTAGAGTATGTACCCCTTTAAATAATTCAAGTTTCTCCAGAACTTTTTCTTTCTCACTCGTGAAGTTTTCATCGTGCGCTGAACCGATATTTGTAAAGATGCCAATTGTTGGTTGAATTATTTCTTCCAATTTGTGCATTTCGCCCGGCATAGAAATCCCCGCTTCAAATAATGCTAACTGGTGCTCTTCCTGCATTCCCCAAACAGAAAGTGGAACCCCAATTTGTGAATTGTACGATTTAGGACTACGAACTATATCAATGTCGGAACGTAATAATTGATATAACCATTCTTTAACTATTGTTTTTCCATTACTCCCGGTTATTCCGATTACCGGATAATGAAAACGTCTACGGTGATATGCCGTTATTTTTTGTAGAGTTGCAAGAGCATCATTTACAAAAATGAAATTAGCAGCAATCGATTGGTATTCGTCTTTCCATTCGCTAATAATAAAATTTCGTACTCCTTCATTAAAAAGTGCTGCAATAAATTTGTGACCGTCGTGACGCTCTCCTTTAATTGCAAAAAATAATGAATGCTCAGCGTCTAAAAAACGACGACTGTCGGTCAGTAAATTTCGTATATCAATTGTGTCAGGAGCTTTTAATGTAAGTGTTCCTCCTGAAATAGTTGAAAGTTCTTGTATACTATAGATGGTTTCACTCATTTTGTTTTGCTCGTTCCATGTTAAAACAATAACGACAAAGCGGAACATAACTTTCCTGTTCTCCTATCAATATCCGCGTATCACCTTTTACAAAACGATGCGAATAATTTGCCAGGTCGCCGCAATTCATGCAGATAGCATGCACTTTTGTAACATATTCAGCAATCGATAATAAATTCGGAATCGGTCCAAAAGGTTTTCCTAAATAATCCATGTCCAGACCGGCTACTATTACACGAATACCACGATCAGCCAACGTCTGACAAATTGTTGGCAATGCATCGTCAAAAAACTGAGCTTCATCAATTCCGATTACATCAACATCGGTTGCCAACAAAAGAATTTGTGAGGCGGATTCAACTGGCGTGCTATGGATAGAATTGCTATCGTGCGATACTACATTGACCTCATCATAACGTACATCGATCCGAGGTTTAAAAATTTCCACTTTTTGCCGGGCAATCTTCGCTCGCTTAAGACGACGAATAAGCTCCTCCGTCTTTCCGGAAAACATGGAACCACAAACCACTTCAATATGGCCTTTTTTTACTTTACTCGCGTTTAAGGTCTCCCGGAACATAATAGAAATTTTCAACTGCAAACGTACGTGAATAATAGTGTTTTTCCAATAGAAATGGAACCGTGAAAGAGCGAAACAATTGTTTTACTAATGTTTTTTTAGTGCCAACAATATCAAAAAGTTGAATTTTTTGGACATCGTTTTTTGCTTAAAAACGTTGACCTTAAAAAAAATATTTCTAAAAAAATTCTTTACCAAAACCAAACATCTTTTTCAATTCTCCGTTACAAGATGCATGCAAAGTCCTATAATTCACCAACAACTTATTTTGTCGACCGAACGAATCAGAGATCTTCATCGTTCTATGCAAGCACATTCATCGGCAATTCCTCCTGCTGAAATGGATGTTTTTTTAGCCGAGATCCGCAAAATGTATGAGCTCGCACTCCAACTTCATTATCATAATGCACTTGATTTATTGAATGAAAAGCAATTAGCCTTTATTCCAGAGCTTAAATCTAACTCTACGCAAGAAATTCAGGTTTCTGCCAGTAACACTCCTCCTATTATCGAAACTCCGATAACGGCCAGTGTTTCGGTTAATAAGCCAACTACAATAGAAGGTGAAACAAAAAAGCCTGAGCCTGTTCGCAAAGAAGAAATTAGCGAGTCTCCGGTTGAAGTTCCTTCGCATATGTCCATGGATAAATTAATGGCCGAGATCTCTAAAACAGAAACTGTGATGGAGCGAAATTTCCCCAAAAGCACTACCACTGAATTTAACGATAACTTTGAACCTACATCTTCTGTAGCTCATACGTTTGAAGAAAAAGAATCGCTGGCTGATCGCATTGCACATAGTCAACATTCTAATAGTGTCTCTCAACATCTTAATAGAGTTCCTGTTAAAGACATCAAAGCTTCTATAGGCTTAAATGAAAAATTTCAATTCATCAATCATCTTTTTAATGGTGATTCGCACCGATATAATGCTGCTGTCGATCTTTTGAACAACTGCGGGTCAGCTTTCCATGCACAGGCTTTTTTGAAAGATGTCTCTACCGAATTGAATTGGGAAAAACATCCTGCACAAGCGTCACTGTTTATGGATATCGCGGAACGTCGCTATATTGCCTGATGGAAAAAAAAGGGCTGTATATAGTCCCTACACCGGTCGGTAATTTAGAAGATATCACTCTTCGAGCTATTCGTATTCTTAAAGAAGCTAATGCCGTTCTTGCTGAAGATACTCGTGTAAGTGGAAATTTATTTCGTCATCTTGGTATCGACAAAAGATTGCAATCGTATCATATGCACAATGAGCATAAGATCGTAGAAGATATTGTTGAACGGATTTCTGGTGGAGAAATTATTGCGCTTATTTCTGATGCCGGTACGCCCGGAATTTCTGATCCAGGTTTTTTATTAGTACGTGAATGTCTGCGAAAAGGTATTCGTGTTGAAACATTACCTGGCGCAACTGCTTTTGTTCCCGCATTGGTTAACTCTGGTTTGCCAACCGATCGATTTGTATTTGAAGGATTCCTTCCTCAGAAAAAAGGAAGAGCAACACGTTTGGAAAAATTGCGAGAAGAAGAACGTACAATGATCTTCTATGAATCGCCTTATCGGCTTGTAAAAGCGTTGGAACAATTCATCGGCATTTTTGGTGAAGAACGTAGTGCTAGTGTATCGAGAGAAATTTCTAAATTGTTTGAAGAAAATTTTCATGGATCGTTAAGGAAATGTAAAGATCACTTCAGTGCTAAAACAGTTAAAGGTGAAATTGTAATTGTTGTAGCCGGAAAAAATTATATACCGGATATTGATTCTTCATCTATAGAACAGGATGAAGATGAAAGCGAATAAAAATAAATTTTAAGAGTGAAAAAACCTTCATTCGCCTCTTCCAACTGTTTATTTACATAGAATAAAGTTTTTAACCGCATCTTGTACGTTTCTTTTATTAATTTTAGAATTTTAGAGTGTCATTTTAATTATCTTGCACACCGATATGATAGATGTAGAGATTCGTGAGAAAAGATGGAGTTTAAAGCCGGATGGTAGTCCGGAAGTGGTTGCTGCTTTAGCATCACAATTAAACATTAATAAAACACTGGCAAATCTTTTAGTGCATCGAGGTATTTCTACTTTCGATCAAGCACGACTTTTTTTTCGCCCCTCTGTAACTGATCTTCACGATCCGTTTTTAATGCGCGATATGGATAAAGCCATTGATCGAATGGATCTCGCTATTAAGAACAATGAAAAAATCATGATCTATGGCGATTATGATGTGGATGGAACTACAGCCGTTGCTTTAGTATATTCTTTCTTGAAAAAATTTTACAACAATGTTGACTTCTACCTTCCCGATCGTTACAAAGAAGGTTATGGTATTTCTACTGCCGGAATTGAATACGCTGCTATAAATGATTTTCGATTAATCATTGCTTTAGATTGTGGTATTAAATCGAACGACAAAGTTGCCGATGCGAAAAAATTAGGCGTAGATTTTATTATTTGTGATCATCATCGTCCGGGTGATGAATTGCCGAATGCTTGTGCTGTTCTTGATCCTAAAAGAGCAGATTGTACTTATCCGTTCGATGAACTTTCAGGATGCGGAATTGGTTTTAAATTAATTTCCGGTTATGCGCAGCGTCATAAAATTCCTTTTAAAGAGATCGAAGAATTTTTAGACTTAGTAGCTATTAGCACTGCTGCCGATATTGTTCCTCTTGTTGGCGAAAATAGGATTCTTGTTCACTATGGTTTGAAGCAGTTAAATTATAAGCCTCGTCATGGTGTAAAAGCCATTCTTGAAATGGAGAAAGTCCCTCTCTATATGGACGTTCTTGACGATGATCGTAGAGTTCCTCATTATAATTTAACTGTAAACGATCTGGTTTTTATTTTAGGCCCACGCATCAACGCCGCAGGTCGTATAGATGATGCTCGTCATGCTGTAGAATTACTTATCTCTGAAAATCCCGCTATAGCAATTGCAAATTCTCTTCGAATAAAAGAACATAATGACGAACGTAAAAGTCTCGATGTGAAAATTACTCAAGAGGCGTTCGATATGATTCAAATCGATTCGGAATTTGCTCGGCGTCGCTCCACAGTTTTGTTCAATCCGGAATGGCATAAAGGGGTAATCGGTATTGTGGCTTCTCGGATGACTGAAAAATATTATCGCCCTACAATTATTCTTACTGAGTCGAATGGCCTAGCAACAGGCTCGGCTCGTTCGGTGAAAGACTTTGATGTTTATAATGCAATTGAAAGATGTAGCGATCTCCTCGAACAATTTGGCGGACATATGTATGCTGCAGGTCTTACTATGAAAATAGAACATATCGAAGAATTTAAAACGCGCTTCGAAGAAATTGTTTCTTCTACGATCGAAGAAAATAGCCTAACGCAAGAAATTGAGATTGATGCTGTCATTAAACTTTCTGAAATTACTCCTTCGTTCTTTAATGTACTTAAACAATTTGCACCTTTCGGTCCGGGAAATATGAGCCCTGTTTTCAAAAGTGATAATGTTCGCGACACAGGACTTTCACGCATTGTTGGAAACAATCATCTCAAATTAAATCTTGCTGAAGATGAAACGCGTCGGTTCGGATTGGATGGAATTGCTTTTCAAATGGGACAACATTTTTCGTTCATCTCTCGTAAAATACCTTTTGATATTTGTTATGCTATTGAAGAGAATACTTACAATAACAAAACTAGTATCCAGATGAATGTAAAAGATATTAGGTTGAAATAAATTTACTCAATTTACTTTTCTATGAAACTACTCGCTCAATTAGTAATCAGTACGCTTGCGGTCTTAATAGCTTCTTTCATTTTTAAAGGAGTTCATGTAAGTTCAGTTCTTACTGCGCTCAGTGTTGCAGCTGTTTTGGCTTTGTTGAATATAATTATCAAGCCTCTTTTAATCATTCTTACAATTCCAATCACCATTTTTACTATGGGTTTATTTCTTTTGGTCATCAATGCTTTTATTGTTTTGCTGGTCGATAAAATTGTTCCCGGTTTTCGAGTCGATGGATTTTGGACGGCTTTCTTTTTTAGCATAATCCTCACTGTTATTAATTCGATCTTCAGCGGATTAAATGCGCAGGGTGGACAAGACTAATTAATCTTTCTATTTTGGCTTTTCATCTCATTTTGTCGATAAAAAAATCGGTAATTGACTTGTATTCTCAAATCTTACTTTTAACTTTCTGACTTCTTAACACATTGTATTTTGTCTAATCGTCCACATCCTTTAATATAAAACAATAGCTATGAATAACGATCTTGAAAATGGCCGGAAATTCTATAATGATGTAATGGCTTATTTCGATAAAGCCGCTGCACTTACTGATTTTGAACCCGGCTTATTACATCAAATTAAAATTTGTAACAGTATTTATAAATTTTCTTTTCCATTGGAAAAAGACGGAAAATTAGAAGTAGTAGAAGGCATTCGAGTACAACATAGTCATCATAAATCGCCAACGAAAGGTGGTATCCGTTACAGTGAATTCGTAAACGAAGACGAAGTAAAAGCACTCGCTACATTAATGACATTCAAGTGTGCTGTAGTAGATGTTCCTTTTGGTGGAGCTAAAGGTGGCATAAAAGTGAATCCGCAAAATTATACAACGAAACAACTCGAAAAAATTACTCGCCGTTATACAACCGAACTTATTAAGAAAAGTATGATCGGCGCAGCTATTGATGTACCGGCGCCTGATTATGGTAGTGGCTCACGAGAAATGGCATGGATTGCCGATACGTATGCAACTTTCAAATACGATGATCTGAATGCACTTGGTTGTGTTACCGGTAAACCATTAGGTCAAGGCGGTATTCAAGGTCGTACTGAAGCTACCGGACAAGGTTTGTATTATGGATTAAGAGAGGCTTTGAGTAATGTAGATGATATGAAAGAGCTAGGACTTGAACCTGGTATTGAAGGCAAAAAAATAATTGTTCAAGGTCTTGGAAATGTTGGTTATTACTCTGCTAAATTTTGTCAAGAAGGTGGTGGAATAATTATTGGCATCATAGAGCGTGAAGGTGGTATCTATAATGAAAAAGGATTAGATGTAGAAGAAGTTTTTAAACATCGCCAAGGTAGTGGAAGCCTATTAAATTATTTGGGTGCTAAAAATATTACCGATCCAATGTCGATGCTCGAAATGGCATGCGATATTCTTATTCCTGCCGCACTAGAAAATCAAATTACTGCTGAGAATGCTCCGAAAATACAAGCGAAAATAATCGCAGAAGGTGCGAATGGTCCGGTTACTAAAAACGCAGAGATCATTCTCAATCAAAAAAATGTAATGATCATCCCCGATCTTTTTCTTAATGCAGGTGGTGTTACTGTTTCTTATTTCGAATGGTTAAAAAATCTTTCGCACGTTCGATTTGGCAGAATGGAAAAACGATTTAGAGAATTGTCAAATTACCAACTCATAACTGCCGTTGAAAGTATGACCGGAAATTCGTTAGATGCACGTCAGCGAAAAGCATTGACGCATGGTGGCGATGAAATTGATCTTGTTCGTTCGGGCTTAGAAGAAACAATGATCTATGCTTATAATGAGATCAGAGACATTAAAAAGACCGATAAACGAATTGATGATCTTCGTACAGCTGCCTTTGTAAGTGGTATCAGAAAATTAGGCGTCAGCTATCAGTCACTAGGTATTTTCCCTTAGTAAGTGAGTAGTGAGTAGTAATTGGTGAGTAAAAAAATGACAATGCCTAAAATGGGTTAACCTATTTTAGGCATTGTCAACTTCTTACTTCTTACTTTTTACCTTTTACTTCTTACTTCTTACTTCTCTTTAGTGATTGGTAAGTGGTGAGTAGTAAGTAAAAAAAATACCTTTGACCTTTAACCCTTCTTACTTCTCACTTCTTATCAAAGTATCAACATCGCATCGCCATAGCTATAGAAATGATATTTTTCTTTTACTGCTATCTTATATGCATTAATCATATTGTCATAGCCGGCAAAGGCTGCTACCATCATCAATAACGTTGATTCCGGCATGTGGAAATTCGTGATCATACAATTTGCAACACTGAAATCGTATGGAGGAAAAATAAATTTGTTTGTCCAGCCGTCGAATGGTTTCAATTCTCCTTGTGTACTTACCGACGATTCTATTGCACGCATCACTGTTGTTCCCACTGCACAAACTCTTTTCTTCTGACTTCTCGCCTTATTCACGATCTCGCATGCCTCCTGGCCAATGATCACTTGCTCGGAATCCATTTTGTGCTTTGTCAAATCTTCTACCTCTACCGGACGAAAAGTACCAAGTCCAACATGTAGCGTAACATTCGCAAAGTTCACACCTTTCAATTCCAAACGCTTTACCAATGGCATACTGAAATGCAAGCCTGCCGTTGGCGCGGCTACTGCTCCTTCATTTTGAGCAAATACTGTCTGATAACGTTCCACATCTTCAGGCTCCGCTTTACGCTTAATATATTTCGGTAGTGGTGTATTTCCAAGTAAGGTAATCGTCTTTTTAAACTCTTCGTATGGACCATCAAAAAGGAAACGTAACGTACGACCTCTCGATGTAGTGTTGTCGATTACCTCAGCAACTAACAAATCGTCGTCGCCAAAATATAGCTTGTTGCCAATTCTAATCTTCCTTGCCGGATCAACCAATACATCCCACAAGCGGCTTTCACGGTTCAATTCACGAAGTAAAAACACTTCGATCTTCGCACCGGTTTTTTCTTTATTACCATACAATCGAGCAGGAAATACGCGCGTATCGTTCACGATCATCGTATCTCCTTCGTCGAAATAACTAAGAACATCTTTAAAGTGTTTATGCTCAATCTTACCTGTTTTTCTATCTAAGACCATTAGTCGCGCGTCTTCACGGTTTTTTGCCGGATGATTCGCAATAAGTGCCTCTGGCACATTCACTTTAAACTGGGATAATTTCATAGGTTGATTTTAAAATAAGTGGCTTCTAATTGAGGCCTAAAGGGGCGGCAAATATACTATACGGATACCCCCCTTGTAAAGCATTTCGCTTAATATTTTTATTGGGCGATAAGCTACTTGCTTTCAGTAAGTTGTGCTAAAAAATCGTGCGGCGAAAGCGCATTTACTAACTCATACTTCCCAATCCGTGTCCGACAAAGCGCCGAAAGGTAGGCTCCCGGTCCAAGTCTCTTTCCAAAATCGTGAGCCAGGCTTCTAATATATGTTCCTTTGGTACACACTACTCGGAAGTCAATTTCCGGTAATGCTATTCCTGTTATTTCAAAAGTTTTAATGGTTATTTCCCTCGATTTCAACCCTAAATCTATCCCCAAACGCGCCTTTTCGTATGCTCGTTCTCCATCCACTTTTATTGCACTGAACATTGGTGGAATTTGCTGTTGTGTTCCTTCCATTTCTTTCGCTAAAGCGATTATCTCTTTTTCTGTGATGGAAGAATAGTCTTTAAAATCTTTTGGCTCCGATTCCAGATCGTATGAGTCGGTAACCGCTCCTAATACGATAGTGCCGGTGTATTCTTTTTCGGCGTCTTGTATTTCACTAATCGATTTGGTGAATTTGCCTGAACAAATAACAAGTAAACCTGTAGCTAAGGGGTCTAATGTTCCGGCATGACCAACTTTGTATTTTTTTATTTGTGCCCGTTCTTCTTCGGGAAAAGTAAGACGGTATTCATTTAA
This sequence comes from Bacteroidota bacterium, assembly GCA_031367345.1. Taxonomy (GTDB): domain Bacteria; phylum Bacteroidota; class Bacteroidia; order AKYH767-A; family 2013-40CM-41-45; genus JADKIH01. The sequence continues at coordinate 27,672 of JANLPR010000129.1, forward strand.
AAGTGGGCGTTTTATTTTTGCTACCACATCGAACGACGTCCACTCGAGTGGTTTGTTGATCAGTATAATTCGATCGGTTGAAACTTTCATTAGGAAACCATTCTCAGATCTATTCCCATCCAATACAAAATCAAAATTGTTAGTCCAACAATGATGCGGTAATATCCGAAAACTTTAAAACCGTGTTTTGATAAATAGGAAACGAACGATTTAATAGCAAGTAGCGCCACAAAAAAAGCGATTACATTTCCTATTACTAAAAGATATATTTCATTGCCTTGTAAACTAAAACCATCTTTCGAATAATCGTAAAGGTCTTTTACTGTTGCGGCAAACATAGTAGGTACAGCTAGAAAAAATGAAAATTCAGCAGCTGCACGTTTGTTTAGTTTTTGAGTAAGTCCACCAATAATTGTAGCTGCCGATCGCGATACACCCGGAACCATGGCAAGCACTTGAAAGCTTCCTATCAAAAATGCTTTTTTGTCTGACTTCAATTCGGAGACTCCGTATTCTTCTACCGACGCAAACCATTTATCGAGTAAGAGAAAAATGATTCCGCCTACAAGCAAAGCAATAGCCACAACGACTACATTTTCTAAAAGCAGATCGATGTGTTTTTTAAAGAGTAAACCAAAAATAACGGCCGGAATAAAAGCAATGAGTAATCTTTTGTAAAAGGAAATTATTTCTTGCCAGTTTCCTGTGGGAATAAATTTTTTCCAATAAATAATAACGACAGAAAGAATAGCTCCAAACTGAATACACACGGTAAATAATTTGGTGAAAGGAGCAGCAGCGATTCCCATTATTGAAGAACCGATAATCATGTGACCGGTAGATGATATAGGTAAAAACTCAGTCAGCCCTTCAATGATGGCCAGAATGATTGCATTAAAAATGGTCATTGATTAGAGGAGTTGGAGGCTCTGAATAATTTCAGAAAAAACACTGTTAATTAATCTCTCGGCTTTTTCATGATTGCATAAATCTCGATCACGAGGCCAATAATTACTAAAACCGGAGCAACGGTGATACGTTGAGTACTGAAAATTTCCGGATTAAATACCTTCGGATCAGTAGCACCACCGCCAATCATAAGGATAAATCCGATAATGATTACCGCAATTCCGATAAGCATCCACATAATATTTTCTTTCCCAAAAGGGAAATCAACTGTTGTTTTAAGATCTTTTTTAGCCATTGTAATATGTACAAGAAGGGCGCAAGATAGGAAAAAAGAGCAATAAGCAAGAGCGTTTAATAAAGTCAAAAAAAGGGGGAGTCAAGAATCAAAAACTACTAAAAAGGGAACGTTTGGTTATTGG
>JANLPR010000046.1:0-66887 GCA_031367345.1 Bacteroidota bacterium
TGCTGAATAAAATAAAAGTTGGCCTTGGTTATTACAAATGGAAGCAAAATTATTTGAGCAAGGATTTGTAATATTTGAGCTAACTGGAATAGGATTTGATAAATTAGTAAAGTCAATTCCTGCACTGTCAGGGAAAAGCCAAATGCGATCTTGTTTCTGTGCCATTACTACATTGAAACCACAAAACAAGATCGCAAATGATAAGACACTAGTTTTCCAAAATAATTTTCTCATAACCTTGAATTGAACCATCTATAATTATTTTTAGAGTGTATAAGCCTGCAACCTTTGAAGTCAGGTTTATTTTCACCTCAGTTTCTTTTGGATATAAAATTTGAGATTGAACTAAGTTACCTAATAAATCATACACCTCCAAAATTTCTTTTGACGGAGTCTTCAAATGTAACCAATACTCATTACTGAAAACTAGATTTTGTAAATCTGTAATACGATAGGCGGAATATTGAGCGAAAATTTATGACACTCTTCTGAATAACTTGCTGCTAAGTGGTATTCCGCTAACGACGGATTTGCCACTCCCACTGCTTCGACGGACATTCGTCCGTTGTATTAATAGTAAAACAGATTCAAGCTTGTACAAAATCTGTAAATCCCGCCGCGGACATTCGTCCGCAATAAATAACTCAACGCTTTTCCTTAGTGATTAAATTTTAAAATAGTTGCTCTCATTCCTTGCTAGCGACGGAAATTGTAACTCCAACTGCTTCGATATTCCGATACCTGATGCGACCAACTTCACTCAAACTTTTATTATTATCCAATAAAATAAATCCTCAGACTGCTTCGACGGACATTCGTCCGTTGTTTTTTAACTGTGGATATTCATCCACCCTTCAAAGCTCATCGTCTTACAAATAACAATTAAATTTGATAAGGTGTAATCATGTATTAAAAAAATTGCTGCTCGACACGGTAGTAACAGGCGGTGTAAGACAATCAATTTCTAGAACATTAGGTAGGCCATAATAATTACGAGCCGAGCTAAATAAGTAATCCTGTTCATTGTAAACAATTTTATCTACTACCGGATTTCGGTGGATATAATTCAGTTTCTGCCATGTTACCTGTTCGGTGTACAGTTCAATTGCATGATTTTTATCTTGCCAAACTTTATGGTTTCTGTTTTGGGGATGTATTTTACCGGCATAAGCAAATTTGTCCAGTAACCATTCCCTGCGACTCTCCACTTCATTCTCAATGAGAAGAACTGCATTTTTTGAGGTATGCCTTTTGAAATCTCTTACTACATGGTCGAGATCGAACGGTATTTTAGTGTTGGCGATTAGGTGCAGGTGACTTGGCATTAAACACCAGCCGAAAATATTCAGCCCTTTATTTTCTTGGCAATAGTTCAATGAGTCAACGATGAGTTGTTTTTGGTTTACACGAGTAAAAAGATCGATCCAATCAACAACTGTCATCGTCATGAAATAAGTTTTGTCTTTGCGAATGTTATAATGAAGCCCTCTTGACATGATAAAATTAATTTTGTCAAAAATAATAGTAAGCATTTCGCCGATCAATGATCATTTCTGTTTCAACCTTATAATTTCCATCTTTAATTAAAGAAATTGGCTGGCAAAGGATTATTAAAAGTGTAGCGATTGCTTCGAACGAACTGATGTATGCATTTAAATACGATGAGCTTTGAAGAGTGGATGAATATCCACAGCTAAAAAACAACGGACGAATGTCCGTCGAAGCTACCAAAATTTTATTTGCTTTTAGATTGCTTCGAATGAACTGATGTACGTGTACAAATACGATGAGCTTTGAAGGGTGGATGAATATCCACAGCAAAAAACAACGGACGAATGTCCGTCGAAGCTGCCAAAATTTTATTTGCTTTTAGATTGCTTCGAATGAACTAATGTACGTGTACAAAAACGATGAGCCCTGAAGAGTGGATGAACATCCACAACTAAAAAACAACGGACGAATGTCCGTCATAGCAAGCTCACCAATCACAACTTACCTCTCACTAAAAATAACTAAAACGAATTATTCATTAACCATTATTAATTATTCATTATTAATTGCCGCTCCAGTGTTCCCTAAGTTTTTTATATTTCAAAAAAGTAGAGTACGCAGAAATGCGAGCAATTGTGAATCCTGCAGCGCCATCTAAAAACCCAAAATGTAAAATGTAATGATGCAAAAATTTAGCAATAGGATTCAATATCAATTTATACACTGGCGCTTTTTTCTTTAAGTCGAAATAAGCTTTTGCTGCTATGGTAGTAAAATATTCTGCTTGTTTGTAATGCTCTTCTACTGTATAGTAACTATAATGCAATAGATCCCCTTTTAACTTTGCGATAGAATCGTTGGCAGCGTTCAATTCATACTTGTCGTGCGGATTTATTCCTTTCCACTCCCCTCTTCTACTGTCGAACAATCGCAATTTTGTATCGGGATACCATCCACTATGATGAATCCATTTACCGCAATAATTAGTAAGACGATTCATTGTATAACCCGTTTTTTCAAAATTATTTTTCACTTCAAGAATTGAATTGATCAATGTAAAATTCAATTCTTCATCGGCATCGAGTGAAAGTACGTAAGGAAATTTTGCTTGAGTAATGGCCCAATTTTTTTGTTGCAGGTGTCCTTCAAAAGTATGCTCGATAAAACGAGCACCTTTTGCCAAACATATTTCTTTTGTTTTGTCTTTGCTGAATGAATCCACAACCACTATATCATCGGCAACCAATCGAACGCTATCCAGACAACGACCAATATTTCGTTCTTCATTGAAAGTAATAATAACGACAGAAAGTTTGATCATAGGTATTTCAAAAATATATTTTATTCTGACTTAATAATAGTTTTATTTTGAACATGGGTAAAGAAAAAGAGATAGAAAAAAGCCACAAACGTTGCTCCCGGTTGAGTTTCTAACGTATCTTCTGTAAGCATCGAAACCATTGCGATGATCAGGAAAAACACAAAGAGCATTGAATAATTTTGTTTGGAAAGAACAGGATATAGCAATGCAAAAAGAAAATAGATCAATCCTATTATTCCGAAAGCAACCGTAATTGCTAAATACTGATTGTGTGCTCTCAAACGATGATCTTGATCGAGTTGTGTATTCATCGAAACATATTGTTCTTTGAACGCCAACGGTAGATCTCCTGTACCGACACCAATAAATGGATGAGCAGCAATAATTCCCACAGCTGCTTTCCAAAATTCAAATCGCTGCGAAACAGAATGACCACTTGGATTTTCGCCATGTACAAGTTGATCGAATTCCCAAATTACTTGTCTAATTCTATTTTGAAGATTTGACGTTTCTTGAAAATCGAAATTCGCAATTCCGTTTTCAATCGACTTAATTTCAAATTCGTTTAAGGCCTTAACTCCTTCGCCATCTTTTTTTAATCCTTTACTTGTAAGAAAGCGAATGATAGTAGAATAGATTCTTTGCCCTTTATTATCTAACGAATCATAATCGATTGCGCTTCTTTCATTCCATGCACTGCGTAATTCCGATTCACACACATACATGTTTACCGGATAACCATTTTCCCGCTCCATATTTTTAGGATGAAATTCGTAATGATTTCCTAAGGCGGTTGTATCACCAACAGAAATTTGATATTCCTTTTTTACATAATATTTTTTTACAAGAGAACTCAAATATAAAACCATTGCAAGTGGAATACCAATGGCGAAAACAAAAAATCCGAAACGAAATAGTTTATTTTTCGATTTGAAGATTTGGTACGTTAGCGCTGCAAATAAAATTATTGTAAGTGTAATTATTCCTGTGAGCGACTCAACAACAATTAAAAATAAGACGAACCAGCTTATAAGCAAAGGTAAAATTACCTTCTGAATTCCTTTTACTTCTGTTGTATAAAAAAGATAGTAAACCATCGAAACAATGGCGATGCAAGTAAAAAGTGCAAATCGAATGTGCGAAATATGATAAATAAAAATATCGCGTATGTCATGAATTTCACGGTGTATTAAACCGGTGAGAACTGCCATAGCCGAAAACGTTCCTGCTAAAACAGCAAAAACAAAAACGCTTAACACTAACTTGAATTGCTTAGCAGTGAGTGATTGATTTCCTGCAATGATAAGTGGCAAAATTAATAGTGGTAATTTTATTCGCAGATCTTTTAATCCATCGGAAAGTTCGGATGTCCACATTAGCCCAATCAAATGCAAGATCCAAATTCCGGCGATGAACATTGCTGTTCTATTTGAAAAGAAACGTTTGAATTTATCTTTTACATTTCCTTCAAAAAGAAAAGATCCGGCTAAAAAAAACTGAGCTAGACTTGTTAAGAACAACGACACCGGCAAACCACTCACCAATAAAATTAATCCGGTGAGATATAAATAAGGCGTCTTGCAATTTAATTGTAGCTTCAAGAAGTTTTTTCTAGTGGTTTTTATTATATCAAAATCGAAGGTTTACTTTCCCTCACTAGCGCTTCCGACACTGGCGTTGAACGTTCCTTTGAGAACAGAAGTATAAGTTGGCTGATCGTTTAAAACTTCGATAGCTTTCTTTACATCTAAATCGTGCGTTAATGATTCTTTGATACGTCCTTTTAAATATCCATAACGCGAAACTATTTCATCTTCTAAAAGTGATGTAATGTCGGCTCTGTTTTTTTGGATATCTGTTTGCTTGTCGTGCTTTAATTTTAATTTCAGATTTTCAATATCAATTTTCAATTCTGTAAAATACAATTCATCTTCTGCATTCTTTTTAAATTCATCGAGCGATTTTTCACTCTTCGTTACGTAATCATATTCTTTATCTCCAATGAAAGCTACAAAGTCGTTCCAATCGGCTTCCGACAAATTAAAGTCTTCTGTGTTAATCGTAGGGTGCAGTGTTCTATATCTACTCGCATAATCGAATACAATGCTTTTATTCATGAGGCTAACAGTGATAGGATTTAATTTTTTCGAAACAGTTACCATGTCCGGCTTTATTCCTCCGCCATCAAATACTGAACGGCCGACTTTTGTTTTAAACTCATTCATTAAAGAATCAGGTACTTTTCCAACACTTCCATCTTCGTTTCTATGAGTGTAATCGAGTGCCTGAATGCATCTACCACTAGGAATATAATATTTCGCAGTAGTAATTTTTAATTGCGCATTATAAGAAAGCGGACGCGTAGTTTGAACAAGTCCTTTCCCAAATGTTCGTTGTCCGATAATAACAGCACGATCCAGATCTTGCAATGACCCGGAAACAATTTCAGAAGCAGAAGCGGAACCACTATTTACAAGCAACACAAGAGGAAGAGCAGGATCAATTGCTTCATTGATCGCTTTGTAAGTTCTATTCAAATCTTTCAACTTACCTCTCGTACTTACTACTTCCTGACCTTTGGGAACAAAAATATTAGAAATGTTTACTGCTTCATTTAGCAACCCACCCGGATTACCGCGCAAGTCGAAAACCAAACCTTTCAATGAATTTTTAGATTTCAAATCTTTCAATGCATCAGCAACGTCTTTACTACAATTTTCAGTGAAACTATTGAGTTTGATATAAGCGATTGAATTGTTCAGCATTCCATAGTAAGGAATAGACTTAATTTTAATTTCTTCGCGAGTAAGCAATCGCTCGAACGTCTTCTCTTCGCCTTCTCTTTTGATTAAAAGTTTCACTTCCGTTTTTGGTGAGCCTTTTAGCATTTTACTAATTTCATCGGTACGTTTCGATTTGGTTGATCGTCCATCAATTTCTAAAATCACATCGCCTGCTCTGAGTCCGGCTTTATCGGCCGGAAATCCTTCGTAAGGTTCTGAGATAGCAACGTATTCGCCCTTCTGACGAACAACTGCGCCGATACCACCATATTGTCCGGTTGTCATAAAGCGATAATCTTCGATATCAGATTCAGGAATATAATTTGTGTATGGATCGAGTGTCGACAACATTTCATCGATACCTTTTTTCATTAGTTTTCCGGGGTCGACCGAATCGACATAATAAATATTTACTTCACGATATAAGCTTGAAAAAATATCGAGATTTTTTGCGACTTCGAAATATTCGTCGACGAATGCAAAAGTACCGATAGAAAGTATCGCTGTAAGCAGAACGATAAATCTAATTTTATTTTTAAGAATGAATTTTTTCATGATACAGTAAATATTAATTTAAGGTAAAGGGTCGTAGCCCGAGCCTCCCCAGGGATGGCAACGGGAAATTCTTTTTATTGCGAGATACAATCCTTTAAAAGGACCGTATTTTTTTAGTGCTTGAATTCCATACGCAGAGCAAGTAGGATCGAATCGGCAACTTGGTCTCAATAAGGGTGAAAGAGCCAATTGATAAAAGCGGATAAGTCCGATGAAAAACTTAGATAGAATGAGTGATAATATCCTTAGCAAAGCGTTGTAGAATTAATTTTAATTTTTCTTCAGTTTCATTATACGTTATGATGCTTTTTCCGGAAAAATAACAGAGTAAAGCAACCTGAATTTTCCTCTCTTGGATTAACGGATAAATATCTGCTTTATTTTTTCTATACGACTCACGCATCAATCGTTTCATACGATTTCTATCAACAGCTTTTTTAAAAAAACGTTTGGGAACACTAAAGGCAATTTGCGCAGGGAAGTCGGTTTCTAAAGGCGTAATGATCCACGTAAGTTTAAACGGAGGCATTGAAATTATTTTGCCTTTTGAAACGAGTTCTTCAATTGCTTTGCGGCTACTTAGTCGTTCCGCTTTTCTAAAAGTATAACGACGAGGCGTAGCGGCGTTCATTGCAAATTACTTATTAGCTTTCTTGATATATTGTTCAAGCGCCATCGTCATAGACGGAGCAGCGGGAACAGGGGCTTGAATATCTAACCGAAGACCGGCATCGGCAACAGCTTGAGCCGTTGTAGGACCAAAAGCGGCGATGCGCGTATTGTTTTGTTTGAATTTCGGAAAATTTTTGAAAAGTGAGGTAATGCCTGAAGGGCTAAAAAACACAAGAACATCATAATTTACTTCAGCCAGATCTGAAAGGTCGGAAGCTACAGTCTTATAAATAACGGCTTTTGTATAATCGATTGAATGAGAATCAAGCGTATCAAAGATTTCTTGTTTGTGGATGTCGGTACAAGGCACAAGAAATTTTTCCTTTTTATGCTTTTTAATGAGGTCCATTAGATCATTAATCGTTTGTTTTCCGAAAAAGATCTTACGTTTTCTATAAACCACAAATTTTTGAAGGTAATAAGCAGTCGATTCAGAAATACAGAAATACTTCATTGTTTCAGGAACCGTGACACGCATTTCAATACACATGCGGAAAAAATTATCAGCAGCATTGCGACTGGTCAAAATAATCGCAGAATGTTCGGCGATATTCACTTTGTCTTGCCTAAAATCTTTGGCAGCAATTGGCTCTACATGGATAAATGGTCTGAAATCAATTTTAAGGTTGAATTTCTTTGACAAATCGAAATAGGGCGACTTTTCTGTTTCGGGTTTTGGCTGTGTAACCAGGATACTTTTAACTTTCAAACTCATACTAAGGATTTCCGTTTTCGCTATAAGATCTCGGGGAGCACAGGTGATTAAGACCACATAATTCGTATCAAAATCATCAAGGGCGCAATTTCAAGAGTGCAAAGATATAAAAATAAGTAAAGCAGCGAGAAAGTTGACGTACTGAGTCCAATAAGAATACCCCTAAAAATTCGATACCCGAAGGCAAGGCCAACAATAGAAAGTCCCAAAACGATAAACCATTGAGTAGAGACCACCTGATTATAGGCCATTAAAAAAATAAAAGGAAGCAGTACAATTCCAAGTATGTTATTGATAAGAAACGTATTGAAAATGTAAGTAGCCATTTCTCTCTCTAAATTAAAGAGCCGACCGGAGATTTTTAAGACTAGAAATTTCAGTGCATAAACGAATGAAATCAAGACGGCAAAAAAGAGAAAACGATTAAATCCCGTACCTACTCCACCCAAATTCCATCCATAATGTAAGCTTATCAGATACAGAAAGAGTGCTGCAATGAGATTAAAAACGAGACTTAAGTAAGTTGACGTCCTTTGAACGAGTATATTTTCGTCTCTTACAATCTGATTCGTCAGATTATTATTGACAAAAGCCAAGACCATTTGTGAAAAATACTTGGTATAAAAAATTCGTAAAGCGGCATAAATACTCAGAACAAGAAGGAGAATGGGGAAAAACCAATCGGGCGAAGTGCCTGTTTTTGCAAGAGGATGATCATTGGCAGGATGAAGAAAATGGCCATGATACAAGTTTGTATAGACCGGTTTACCGGCAGAATCGGCTGCATAAAATGCGAGTGTATCGATACGCCAAGTAGCTCGCATTGAACTATCGATATTGATAAGATGCGAAGGATCACCCAAGTTTTTCAAAATAAACATCGACGAATCGTTCGAATGATACGTTGTTGAATCAGAAAAAATAATCGTAGAATCGGACGACATTTAGAGTTGGGGGCCTTTGATTGCGTAGTTATTCAACATTGAACGTTTGCAAAGATAAGTTCAATTTGCATTTTAATACGCTTTCGAGTTTAAAATGTTGCTAAACATAGAATTGAGATTGATGCTTAATTAAATTTAAAAAAAGAATGCCAAACAAAGATCTTTCACTGGCATTTTTGCCGTTGAATTGAATTCAAAAGTATGAAGGGATTCTTTATTGTTTGATTTAAAATCTATGAGGCTATTTTTCCGGAGTAGATTTCGTATCGTTAGCAAGTTTAAACATTCTGGAAATATTAAAACAAAATTTGAATCCGCCTTTTTGCCACGAGTCCATAGTATTAACCAAGTAATCGTTTTCCAAAATACCGGATGCGTTGCTGAACATGATGGTAAATACATGTCCTCCTGTTTCGATTTCTATACCGGCCCCAATTACATCGGTATGAGGAAGAACCAGTTGATCGCGTTTCAATGTATGTGAGTAATCAAAAATAATTGAAGCACTTGGTGTAAATTTAAATCTGAACCCACCCGACAAACTGAATGTATTATTATCATCATCGGCCGGAACAAAATTACGGTGCACAAAAGTTGGTATTACAACCAAACTAAAGCGCGACGAAAATTTTCTGGCAAGTATTAGTTGTGAAACATATACTAACCGATAAGAATCGCTCGTATAATCTATACGATCTTGCGCAGAGTATGATAAATTGGCAAAACCTGAAAGCGAAAACGGGATTGAATTATTTTCTGTTTGATCGAGTAAACGAAATTTAATGAGTCCTTCTAAATCCTCATTTCTTTTGCAGCGACTTACTCCAATCATAATATGGTTGGTTAGTCCGTAATGAAATCCGATCCGTATATCACTCGACTGATCAAAACCATATAAGTTATGAAAACCACCACCGCTTTCTGCACCTACATTTCCAAACAAATGGCTGATACGCACATCCAAATTTTTCTTTTTTACAGTTTCATTTGTATGAATGTTGATCAACTTATTTCCTTTAAACATTCCTATTACAGGCAAATTAGATTTCGGTTTTTCATTTTGCAATAATTTGAGCAGATCGTCTTGGGCGAAAAGCAAAGCAGGCAATAAGAAGAAAAGCAGATAGAGTAAAAAGTTCTTCATTTATTGATAATGGTTTTACCGGATGCTCGATAATCTAAAGTAACATTAACATCAATTATTTCTGCAATATTTTGAAACAACAACTTAGGAATAGTTATATTAAAATCCTTCAGCGCAACTTTAAAATCAGAGATTATAGTGAAAGAATTTCCATCTCTCTTAAAAACACCTTTAATTTCTAACTCTTTTTCTACACCATGAATTGTAATTGTTCCTTTAGTAGAAACCAGATGTTCGCCATCAGCTAGTGTAGCTATAGAATCTTGAATAATTCCTTTAAATGAAGCCATTGGAAACTTATCACTTTCCATATATTTCTCATTGAAATGTTCTTCCATCAAAGCTTTTGCAAAGTGAAAATTTCGTATGGGAATAACCACGGCAATTTCATTGGTGGCAGAATTGATAAAGCTTGCCGCTTGTTTATTTTCTGCTTTTATATCTTCAATAGGAGCATGAGAAAAAAGGCTAACAGTTCCACTTACTGCATTAAACATATTTTGCGAAAACGAATTCGTGCAGTTAATAAACAAAAAAAGAATCAGCGATATTTTTTTCATTTTATTTTTCCGGATAACCTTGTTTGATCCACGTTTTTAATTGGAAATAATCGCATTCACTAATATGATATTTTTCAGGCATGTGCTGCGGATCATTTAACGGGAGGTCAATTCTATATTCAATAGTTCCTGATCGAATTCTATTTACAACAGTTGGATAGCTCGTATAATCATAAGCTCCTTTTCCACCCGGTGCATGGCATTCAGTAAAATTGCAATTTGCATTCAAGATCGGCAATATATCGGTGTTAAATGTAAATCGGATGCTATCACAATTGTTTGGACGAAAGGTAGTATTAACCATCTTTTCCTTTGAACAAGAAATTAGAGTAAGGCACACAAGACCGATCCAAATAGATTTCATTCTAAAATCAAATGTAGGCAAATGAATCTATGTTAGCAATTCAAATTAATTGAAACAAAGTCTAACAAAAATTAAAAGATCGACTGAGTTCTTTCTATAACCCAATACAACGCAATTAATGAGATACAAAGAGAAACAGGGATGGTTACAAATTTTCGATACCAGCTCCTATTAGAGAACCGTGTTTGAAAAACAAAGATTGCAAGTAAAATAATTGCTGTCTGGCCTGCTTCCACGCCAATGTTAAACGAAATTAAAGCTGAAATAAAATCTTTTTCAGGTAAGCCTATCTCAGCCAACACACCGGCAAAACCTAGTCCATGGATAAGACCGAATAAAAAAACCACTATCAGACGCCACCATTTTAACTCTCTTACCAAAATATTTTCTACTCCAATAAATACAATGGAAAGTGCAATAAATGGTTCTACGATTACACCTTGTGGATGAATAATATTGTTCATTGCTAATGCAAGCGTAATTGAATGAGCAATTGTAAAGCAGGTAACTTGAGCTAAAACTATTTTTAATTTCGGATTGAATAAAAATATTCCTAAAACAAATAAAATATGATCGAAGCCAAGTGGAAGGATGTGTTGAAATCCGAGTTTAAGATATTCCCAGAACAAATTCACCTTCGACATATTCTCAAGGTCATAAGCCATAGTATGTGCTGAACTTGAAATGGAAATCAAGATAAACAAACAAAAGCTGGCGAAAAATTTATTCTGAATTTTCATTTTTATTAGTTTACTGCTAAATACTTTTTATTTTCCCATTTCAATAAAACAGGTAAATAGGGATTTAAATTTAATGCAGCTTGAATCAGTTTTACACCCTCTGGAAGGTTACCGGAGTGGCTCATTATTAATCCGGCTTGATATTGCAAAACAGGATTCTTTGAATTAGTTCGAAGTGCTTTCGTTATGTATTTATTGGCTTTTTCAAGATCACCAATTTTATAGTAAACCCAAGCTAAAGTTTGTTCTACGTCAATATTATCCGGTCGACGGTTGTATTCTATCAAAGCATGTTTTAGTGCATTGTTGTAATCATACGCATTGAGATACGCTATTGCAAGTTCTTTATCAGCATAATGTCCATGATTTTTTATACTCTCATCTCCCTTAACTCCTGCCAGCAATTCAATAGTTTTTTGAGCAGCTTTGTAAGCCAATTTTGGTTGATTACTGATTCGATAAACTTCCGATAATTCTTGTTCGAAAGAAAAATCGTCGACTATTGAGATTGCTTTTTTCAAAAAAGCTATAGATGCGGAATAATTGCACTTTGCTTTTTCAATACGAGCAAGTCCTGCATATGCAAAAGAAAAAATTGGGCGATAATAAATTGCTGTTTCATATTGCAATTGAGCTGAATCGAGCTTGCCTGTTTGTTCGTATAAATGTCCCAGTTGAATTCTAGTCCACTCTGTAGCTTCCTTACCGGGATATCCAGATTGAAGTGCAAGGTTCATTGCACTAATAGCTCCCGGATAGTCACCATGAATTTCTCTTAGGTACGAGACCCTACTATACGAGCGATTGTCAGGCCGAAGCGACGCCATTTTATCGGCCATAGCAATTGCATTTTGGTAGTCGCCATTTTCAAGAAAGGCATCGGTAAGAATTCCATAAACAGAACTGCTATATGAATTGATCCGTTGTGCAGCCACTGCAACAGGAATTGCTTCAGCAAAATGATGTTGAGATAAAAGCACAGTTGCCTTCCCAATTAGTGATTCAAAATTTACAGAATCTTTTTTTAATACATTATCAAAAAGGTCTAATGCTTTCGGATCATAAAAGGCATGTTCACCCGACTCTCTCGACTCTTGAATATATGCAAAGCCAAGTTTAACTTTTGCTTCTTTATTTTCAGGATTGATACGCAGAGTTTCGATTAGTGATTCAATTGCAGCTTTACTGTTAATCCATTCGTTCGATGTAGCAGATTCTCCTTGTCTAATTTTAATTCCAAGTTTTATCTTATCTGGTGTTCTAAATTCTATGATTGCAAAAGAAAATATGGCTACAAAAGAAAGAAGAAAAATATATGGTAGATTTTTTTTCATGATTAAGATAAATGAAATGTTAAAATTAAAAATAAGGACCGAAGCGAATTACACTTCGGTCCTTGATAAAAACAACCACTATTTAGCTATAGTTATTTTTATTGATTGAACAGTAGCTCCATTGTTTTGAAGCACCGCAAAATAATTGCCCGACGTTTGACTTAACCATTTAACTTCGTAGCTATCGGCATCACGCATTTCATTGTTAACAGGAACAGCAACTATACGACCCATAGAATCATAGATCTTCAAAGTTACTTTCGTTTTAGATGTAACACGGAATTTAATATTTACCGATTCAGTAGATGGATTTGGATACGATTCCATTAATAGTTGAGGCGAACCAACATTTAATCCGCCGGTAGGATTTACAGAAGTAAGTACATAACCGCCGGTGCATAAACCATAACCACTCCAAGGCAATTGAACATACGGGAATGTTGTGCGGAATGTAGTATCGTTTTGTTCAACACCAGTTGAGTAACCTAGTACACCCAGCAGTTGAGGAGTAAGCGGACTATTTCCAATTGTATAATCGTCGTAAAACAATCCAACAGCTGCAAGCGCTACACCCGATACAGCTTGAAGTTCGATGCGAGTTACATCATCTTCTAATCGACGACCATTCGGGAATCCATCCATATTCGGAATATTCTGAATAGCGGTAGACGTATTGAAACGACTATCTGTTAATCCGAGTACTGCCGCTTGAATAATACCAAGCGAGCTGAAGTCGGCCGAGTTACGCGCAGTAACAGGTACTGCCATATTCAGACGTAACATATCGCCAAACGTTGGAAGGAAGTTATTGATGAATGGTTTTCCTGCCGAAAGAGGATTGCCTGGAGTTTTACCTGTGAACAATTGGTAAGGTGCAAGATTTGGAACACCGGTATAGAAGATTGGAAGTAAATCGGCAGAACGCGGTTTACCTTGACGTAATAAATATTTTCCAAAGATAGCAGTATCAAGCGCGGTACCTTGCGTAGCGGCGTTACCATATAGTACATACAATCCATCGTGAGTATTTCCAAAATCCACATTTCCTAAAACTGTAGGAGATGCACGTTGAATTCTTAAACTAGACAATGCAGGTACAGCACCACCAAACAAACTATCGTCCATATAAAGTCCAAGCTCCGGATTACAGAAATAATCATCGAAGTATGTAGAGTCTTGATAAGGAGTAAGGCTATTCCAAAAATCTTTCATACCTATTGGAATAACAGCTTCATTAGTTAAAGGCATTCCTAAGCGAGAAACTTGAACGAAATTACCTGTGTGTGTTTCCGTTCCATTACCATTAAGTGTGCGAATAGCAGGACGACTGGCAGAAGCCCATACACCGATAACGAAATCGCCATCGAGAATACTTGAAGCTTGCGCAACCGTCTTACCATCTTTTTGTAAGTCAGAGATATTAATTTTTAATGCAATAACATGAACATTTTTACATTTCAATCCGTCTTTAGGTGCATCTACACCTGAACCACCGGCACGAGTTTGTCCAAGATCAAAAATACCGCCTAGGTCAACAAAGAATGGATCGTCAGCCGGTCCGCAATAAACAGATTCTCCGCTGGTAGCAGTCGTGATTGCATTGGTAAATAATGTTTCATAGTCAGGAGAATTTAATCCAACACCTGAAGAAATAGAACGAGGGCCAATGTTTGGTGGTGGCACAATTCCATTCGTTACAATTGTTGTGAAAGCACCACCATTTACACTTTTCTCTGCTGTGTAAGTTGTTTTCAAATTTTCGGCACCTAATCTGATATTGAAAAATGTAGAAGGATCTTGATTTACTTTAGCAAAAGTAAAACGATAAGTAATATCGTCACCCGAAGTAGCTCCATTGTTCTTTACGTGAATTTCGTAACGGACATTCTCTCCGAAAGAAAAATAATTTGGACCTCCTTGCGGAAGTTCTGCCGGAACATAAGCAGCAATAATTGTTACTTTGTTTGAATCTTGAGGATCACGGAAGGCATACAGATCTGTATTATCTGCAACCGGATCGTTACTAATAAGCGGAGCTTCACGATGGCTCGACGCTGTCAACTGATTCTGTTGACTTGCAAAGAAAAGTCCTCCACCAATAAGCAGAAGGGCTATCGAAGCAATAGAAAGTCGTTTTTTTGTAGATGTTTTCATATTCTAATGAATTTGGTTAATAATAAATAGTGATAGATTTAATTAAACTGTAGAATACTTACGTGAGTAGAGAACAGGTTGGATTGCCGGAAATGATAATTTAATTGAAAATAAAAATGATCTCATTAACTGAGAGGACAAAAAATATGAAATTGCCGTTGTTTTGCAGAAAATGGATATTATTTGCCGCCTATTGTCGCAATTAGTAAAAAAGATATGTCTAAAATTACTTCAGTAATTCTATTAGGCTAACGAGAAAAAGCCAAGAGAAAAACATTATTGAATAAATTTCAAATAATTTCTGTTGAAATGAAAATATTTCTTTCAAATTGGTAAATAGCTTGAGTCGATTTATTTCGAAAATTTTTAGTCTTTAATTTAGCAATCCGGAAAAAGTAGAATTTACCTACTCTATAACCAAACGTTTAGAAATCGTTTGATTGTTAATTAAAATTTTTACCAAATAGTTGCCCGAAGGAAGCAGATCAAAATTAAGTCGATCTAAGTAACTTTCTTTTTCCATCACAAGTTTTCCATAGATATTGTAAATAGAAATATGTTTTAAAGAAAGCTGTTGATCAGTATTTGAAAATAATAGTTGAAAACTATTTCCGGCAGGATTAGGGAATAAATCAATTGAGTTAGATCCGGTTTTATTTTCCTCTATCGAAGTCGTTATGTCAACCGTATGTCGAACAATTACTTCATTATCTAAAATAACATTTGTGCTCCAAATAAATTGTGCGTCGTTTGAAGCATCATCAAAAATATTTGTAAAATTAGTATACGCCGGCTTATTATTTACTCCGATCGTAGCATTAGAATAAAGCGTTGCCGCCGGCCACAAACTATCATTGAAAGTAGGTTCAGTCCAATTACCCGGACGACTCCAATGCAAACCATAATAAGAAGTTCCATTATTAACATCAGCCGTAGAGCAATTATTTGACAAACGCAACGAACCATTTTCTGTCGGACAAGTGAGGTCGGTTATTGGAGAAGTGTAAAATGTTTGAGCTTTCCAGTCGCTCCCGGTCTTTGCAATAATAGCATTAGTAGAATCTTTGAATACGGCTACCATTCCACCATCGCCATCGTGATATTGAAATCCATTGCTCACTTCAGAACCTAACCCCAAATGTTCTTCCCAATCCACCAATAACATAGCAATTGTAAAAGGCTTATTCACTCTAAATCGCACAATATTTGAATTGAACTGTGTATAAGGAACATTGTCTTTTCCTACAGGAATTCCATTGATGTACATTTCAAAATAATTATCCGCAAAAATAAAAGCAGTAATCAATTCACCATTCGGATCAATTGTAATAATATCAGAACCATTCAAAGCAGAAAGAGCAGCAGCACTATTTGCGAAATTTGCACCATTACACACATTATTCAAATCGGAAGCTAACGGAAAAGTGCTGTTCAAATAATTTACAACAGCCGGAACAACCCAAACTGAATTATCGCTAGCTACAATGGTTCCTACTCCGGCAATTCGTCCATTTGTGCAAGTGTATAAATTACTTGTTGTAGTTGTTGCTAAGCCTTGAGTAACCGAAGCGGTACCGGCATATTGACAATACGAATTGAGTGAAAAAAATAAAAGCAAACTAAAGGCGAGTTGTTTCATTTAATTTTAAAGTTAAGTAACAATTAATTTAAAAGTTGACGAATTCTTATTGATGAATTAGTTTGAATGTTTTAATTTCATTCAAAGCAGCAACACGCAATAAATAAATTCCTGAGTTCAAGTTTCGATCTAAATCGAATGAATAAGATTTTTCGGCATATAAATTTACACTTTTCTTTTGCTGAATTATTCGACCGGTAAGATCTACTAATGTTAATGAAACATTCAAAAGATTTAATGTTGAAATTATTTCTATTTGAGTAGTGAATGGATTAACAGCCTGAATCAATATCGTTGAGCTGAAAGGCGATTCCGCAATTGAAGTTATCATATTACAATTGTAGGGAAGCGGATTTAATTCAATTGGATTTCCCGGAGTTAGAACTTGTCCGTTAAAGCCGGAATAATTTAACGGATAAAAAGAACATCTAAACGCAGCATTCATTGCCGGTGTTGTACCTTGACTCACAGCTCCATTTTGACCAATCGGATTTACATATTTCCAAACGGTTGTTTTAGTTGAATCGATCTCGAAAAAATTTCCTTTCGTTCCTTCACAAATAATTGTATTCCCATTTGGTAGTCGTTGAGCCCCTGAAATATTCATCGAATAAAAATCGGTTGGTGTTGGTGCAGTATATTTCCAAAAAGCAGAATCGGGAAGATATGGAAGGTTAGTTGCAATTGAATAATTTCCTGCAGAATCAATTGGAGGAGTAAATTGATCAATCGTTGAGTAGCTTCCGCCGGGCCTACCAGGGCCATTATTAAAAACCAAAATACTTCTGGCATTCGGCATTCCGTCTTCAATCCAACGAACATTATGCTGTCCGAACAGTTTTTTATTGCTTGTTAAACCTCTATTATAAGCTGCGGAATTTCCCCAACGATACATCAAATCTCCGCCTCTACTATGAACACCTCCGCTATGTGAAGAAGATTCAGTTGTTGAAGTACTATGATCGATGATCCACACTTCACTAAAGTTATGTGCACTCAAAATTATTTGGTCGAGCGTCGGATTATAATCGAGCGCATTGCAATGAAGCCAATCGGAAGCAGTACTTGCAGTGAAATTTATATTGATCAATTCCGGATGTTGAGAAACATTTCCATAGTTTGCTTTTGTTGAATCGAAATCTTGAATCAAATGATCCCATGCATGCCATTCCCAAACAATGTTAGCAGAATTTGTTCCGACCGGTTGCAACTCAACTATTTTTTCAGACCACAGTGTAGTGCCAAGCAAAGAAGGATTTCTTCCTACAGCCACTGCTTCATTTGCCGTTTTCAATTCCCATACGATTGCGAGAACATTTCCGTTTGGCAATATTCTAATATCGTGGTGTTGACACTGAGTTGTCGAAGATAAATTGTACGACCAAATTAAATTACTGTTCCAATCAAATAGTTCAACAATTCCTCCATTTCCACCTGCGGTAAAAACATTGTTGTTTGTACTTCCCGGCCGTAAGAGATTACCATTTTGCAAAAGATAAACAGACTGACCGGGATGATGAGTGCCCGTCCAAGAATGAACTAAGTCTCCGCATTTGTCTATTAAATAAGAATTATTTGAGCTGATTGGAGAGAACAAAACATATCCTTCTGCAGAGCCGGCATTTTGTGTAAACAATCCAACAGTTTGTTGTGCATTTAAATTATAAGAACAGATAAAAGCAATTGCACAGAGTATTATTTTTTTCATTTTAATTATTTACGTAAATGAATTTGACAACCAATAGATTTCGTTTCTTTCACTACTACTTCTTTCCCTTTTAATAAAGCATCAACAGCATTTTCAATATACCTAGTAGTTACTTTATCCGGTTCAGCTCCATTATCGTCTATTGAGCCATCGTACTTCACAATATAATTTTCATTTTCTTTCCAGATCACAAAAGCATGTGGAGTTTTTTGAGCTTGAAAATTTTTTGCAACCGTTTGCATTCCATCAAAGAGGTAAGGATAATTAAATTTTTCCGCTTTTGCCTTAGCGACCATCTTAAGAAAAGAATCCTCTTCGTAAGTAATAGTATCGGTGGAGCTGATTGCAATCACAGGAACTCCAAGCGGTTTATATTTTAAGTTGAGTTTGTTTATTCGTTGAGGGTATAATTTAGCAAAAGGGCAATGGTTACAAGTAAAAACAATTACAAATCCTTTTGCTTTCGGATAATTTTTTAAAGAAACATTTTTCCCATCAACATTTTTTAAAGTGAAATCGTTTACACTTTTGCCAATTATAACAATGCTTTCATTTCCTGCTCCCTTCGATAAAAAAGTAGTGAAGAGTAATATTCCAATGGATAAATTTATGATTTTAGTTTTCATGATTTGATGAAAGATACGTATTCTTGATTAGACGACCTTTTTTCTAAATACTTGCGGTCAACGAAAATTAATCGGCAATTTGAGTAAGAACCTTAATTCAATAATAGAATTACCTTTTGAATGAATGTAAAAAAGCAACGTTGACAAATTATTTAGTTCAAATTACAGATAGAAATGTATAAAACCAATAGTTAGTCCGGTACTTCTATACTACCCTTTGGCGAGATGATTTTATCAAGATGAAAAAGGTATTTCTTGGTAGCATTGATTACATCAGGAGAGGCCATAATTCCAGAAATCATGGCAATACCATTAACTGGTAGATCCGACAACAAGCTTACATTGTCCAAATTTATTCCCTCCGAAACGAAAAAAGGAATGTCAGTCATACTTCGTGCTTTTAAAACGACATTATGACAAACAACATCAGCAGACACACTATTTTTAGCAGGGAAGATGGAACAAAAAGAAATATAATCGAATTTAAAATCGATTGCCCATCTTACAATATCAAAATCATTTGTACATGTAATACCATTAATAAAAGGTTTTTTGATCAAGCCTTCAATTTGTCGAAAATTGATCGGTATTTTATCGAAATGTACTCCATCTAACAGTGTATCATTTAACAAGGCCCAATTGTTATTGACCATTACAGGCACATTTTTCAAATGACAAAATCCACCGATCTCATTAATGTCAGAGATCGTTACTAAGTGTTCATCAGTTGTATTGTAAAGTTGAACAATGGTGACTCCACCGGATATTGCTTGATGCAATTTTTCCATGAGCTCCTTTTTTTCAAGAGAAGCGTCGGAGATTAAATATGCTCCACCGATAATAATGTGTTGGTTTTTATGTTGCATATTTTATGCAGGCAATATTCTGTACCAATATTAGGCTTATTCTTTTCACTTTTGTAGAAGCTTCCTCGCAGGAAAGCTTCGATGAAAAGAATTTAGATAATAATACAATTAAATTATTAAAAATCAAAGGAGTTATCCATCAATTATTTTACTGCCATACCATAAACAATATATTTCCATTTTTCAGGAAGTATGCGATTAAAAAGCAACGAATCGATTCCGGCCAATGCCTGTCGTTGGTTTTCGGTTCTTCCAAGAGCACTTAATACTCCTGTCGATTTTACTGTTTTTGAGCTAAAATCTTTTAATAAAATATTGGTTTCTTCGAGAGTGATGTATCTCCAAGAATCACCCCACTTAACAAACTTCTTTCTCAATAGTTGATGAAGCGGAGAGGCGATTAAATTTTCGGCAAACAATAATTTTCCTCCAGGCTTGAGTGCTTTATGAATTTCCCGAAACACTTGTTTTTGAATTTCGAAATTATTATTCCTTCCAATTCCTCCTATGATCGATTTAAAAATAATAATATCAAAATAATCTTGATATGGAATACTTGTTGCATCAATATCTTGATAATTAATTAAAGTAGAGAAAGGGTATTTCTTATGTAGCTTCTCAGCAGACAACTCAACATTCTTTAAATCAGAACAAACTACAGATAACCCTTTAGAAGCCATCCAAAGAGACAAGCCGCCTTGATTTCCGCCAAGTTCCAAAACTGTTCCGACTTTATTCCAATCTACATTTTCCTCCCAATATTTCAAAGGCTTTGTCCACGCCTTTACATCCCATTGAAGAATATCTTTAATTAATTTGTCATTCATATTTATTCAGTTAATAAGTCAATCTGTTTAAAAGTATTTTTCAAAAATCATATCCATTTATAAAATGATCTCAAACTATTGCTCTAACTACTGTTTAATAGGTTGTTGATTCTTAGTTTTGCTGCCCTACTATCATAATTTTACAAGGTGCAAAAACATTGTCCTTCTGATTTACAAATACAAAATAAATTCCATTAGCTAAACCAAAGCGATTGAACTCAATCTCATTTCCATTTAGATGATTTATTACTCTTACTATTTGGCCAACCGAATTGCGCACTATCAATTTAGCATCTTTGAAAGCAGAGCTACATTGAATAATTGCGTTTTCGCTGAATACATTCGGCTGAATTGTTAAATGAGTAGAGAAATTCTCCGATTCTACAAAATTAGGAATGCACATCAAACTACAATTCTGAGTGCTAGAAATACCATTCGCATTTGAAATCAAAGACTGGAATTGATCGCCGGCTGAGCAGTCGTTTTTTAAATAATAATTTAACCAAGGAAGAAGCAAACTGTCTGTAATTGCTTGTTGCACCGATGGCGTAATCGACGGTTGGGGTGTACAAGTTCCTTCACCAATATAACAATTGATATTATAGTTAGCAAACTGACAATGGCTTCCACCTATTATACTCACAAACGATTTGCATGAAGATGCTAGAGAGTCATACATTGGCACTTGATGCTGCGGTGGTGGTGCTACACAATCATTCGCTGCAGAAAAAACAATTGAAGGAATTGTAATTGTACCGGCAATAGCAACAGAAGAAGGATTGGTAACTGCGGCAGCAAAACTTACTAGTACATTGATTGACGAGTCGTATTGCGTTGCCAAAAATGCACAGCCTCCACCCATAGAATGTCCCATAACAGCAGACTTACTGGCAACTGATCCGTAAAAGGGAGAATTACTGTTTAGATTTTCATTTTTCATAGCTGAAACCAAATAAGCTATGTCCTTTGCAAAGGCAGTATGTGAAGGAGAAAAAGATGTTTCCGTAGTAGGGAAAATAACAATATAGCCATTAGGCACAAGTTCATTCCAGATAATATCATAAGCGCTCCATGTCATTACAAAACCATGTCCAAAAACTAGAACAGGAAATTGTCCGCCGGCGATGCCTACATTATTCCCGGTGATAGTTGACGGGTAATAAATTTCAGCAGGTATATTTCTATTGTTCCTTGAAACATCAACAAATGTTTGTTGAATGTGACCTACCTGAAAAGTTTGTGCTGAAACAAAATGTTTACTCACAAATGAAAATAATAACAAGCACAGAAGTTTTTTCATGTTTACTGATTAAGGGTAAAATTATTTATCACTAAAAAATTCGTTAATAATACTACGCGAAATTAAAAGTAAATATAGGTACGAATGCATTTCAAAAGTATTTTATTTTCCCACCATTTTTTGTTAATGCTCATAGTTAATATTTCATTTTCTTTACTATTCCATCCTTTCATACCGATGCTTCCCACTATTCCACCCACGTTGTTGCAATAATTTCTCTCCTGATTCTTTGGCGCCTAATTCAAGTTCCGTACCCATAGAATCATTCCATCTGTTTAAGAATCCAAACAAAGAAATGACTCCCAATATTTCAACAATTTCTCCTTCGTTCCAGAATTTACGAATCTCATCAGCAATTACATCGTTCATTGAATTAGGAACCGTGGAACAGGCGAAAGCTAAATTTAATGCAGCTCGTTCGGCTGCTGAAAAAGCAGGATGAGAGTTAAACTCCCATATATTCGACAATTGTTCTTCACTGGCGCCATATCGCTCAGCAGCTCGAATGGTATGAGCTTGACAATATTGGCAACCGGCAACATTACTACTAATAAAACCAATTAATCTTTTCAACGCACTTGTTACTCTACCATTATTTTCCATCACCGCTTTATTCATCTCAATGAATGCTGAAGCAATTCGTGGTCTGATATGCATTGTCTTTACACTATTCGGACAAAATCCCAATGTTTCATTATAAAATTCAATGAGTTTTTGTAATTCAATATCGTCTACTTCAGATTTTGGTTTTACTAATGGCTGCTTCATGAAATTATTTTTTATTTTTATTAAAATGGAAAGTATGATAAAATAAATGTGAGCAGCGTCTCTCCGATTTGCGCTATAGTTATAATTTGTTAGAAGCCTACAAAAACTTCTTTATAGTACTCTTCATGCAACCGGAAGGTACAGAAAAGAAAATAAAAATTAAAAATTATTGGGGTAGTTCAACTATTTTTTCCAAAGAGGAAAAGTTGATCGAGCGATGGAACTAAACTTCCGCCTTTAGGTTCAATTGTAACAGCCCAGGCATCGGCTTGTAGTACATCTTTTACCATTTGAATTCCTTCATTCAGTTCAAAGATACCTGCATCGACTGGCTTGCCGGCAACTAATGCCCAAAGCTGATATTGTTTTCCGGGTGCGGGCGCCGGTAAATTGAGTACATCGATGTATGCTTGTTTCGTATTTTTATTCCAATACACACGTGCTTCAAAAGATTGACTGGTGTCTTTTGCGCTCAGCTGCACCACATTCGTTTCTGCATCACGCATTACAATTAAGTCGGAATTTGTTCTGTCAAATTCTATCTTAACCATGTTATAGTTAATGGCTAACTGATTTTTATCGTTTAGCAAAGCAGAATAACGATTTTCAGCATCATTCCATTTAGAATAAAAAAACCAAGATGCAAAAGTGCTGACTACTAAAGCAGCTAATGCGGCCGCCACCATATATTTATAGGTAAGCGAATTATTTCCATCAATCGGCAAAACTTTTCCGCTACTTTTTTTCTTTGGTACCTCTTCTATTGCAGCAAGAATTTTTGTTCTAACATCTGGACGAGGGTTAGTGGCTTTAGACATTAAATAAACTTCCAACCCTTCTTGAACTTTCAACAATTCAGTTTTCAATTCCGGATACAACATCAACTTCTGTTCAAACTCTGCTTTTTCTTGCGAAGTAAGAGCATTCAATGCATATAGCTCAACGATTCCGGAATTTATATACTCGTTAATGTCCATTTATTTTTACAGATCAAAATATGTTCTCAAACGTTGGATAGCTGCACGAGATCGGGTCTTGACTGTACCAAGAGGAATATTTAATTTTTCGGCAGCTTCCGATTGAGTATAACCTTGAAAAAAAAGAAGGTCAATCACCTGTTTGTATTCAGGTTCCAACTTTTTAACAATTTCTCTGACCCCTATTAAATCGGGGTCATACGATGATTTATTATCACTTAGAAATACGGCATTATCTATCGACTGGTTTTTATTTTGATTGACAAAGTCTTTCGAGCGAACTTTATCGATTGAGAGATTTCTGCAAATGTTGACCATCCAAGTAAACAAACGACCTTTGGCAGGGTCGTATTGGCCAAAATTATTCCAGATTTTTAAAAAAGTCTCTTGTAAAACCTCTTCTGCTATTTCATCATTCAGAACTATTCGTTGAATAATACCAAACAAAGCAGCGCTGTAATTATCGTACAAAATATCGATACCACGTTTTTCTTTGTTAATCAACAAAGCAACGAGTTCGTCTTCTTCAATTTTGATTTTTCTTCCCACTAATAAAGTAGTATTTTAACTTTTGTAAAGAAATAAAAAATAATCCAATAACTTCAATTTTGCTAAAAAAAGACGAATTTACGTTAATGCTAAATTTAAAAGCAATTGGCCAGCTGTTACATAATGGTCAATTTGCTAGTTTAACGCAATGTACAAAATCCCATTATTGATAACATTCGAAAATATCAATTTGTTTCAACACTTATACATGGTTGATTAGATAAATCAACGATCTGTCATTAACCAGCATAATAATTTTCGGGTCATTTGATTAAATAACACCTTTAGCAGATAAAATGACTGTCCAATCCTTACATCAATAATTTCTCTATCAGCAGAAAATTATTTTTGGTAATAATATTTCATTTCTTTGATCACACCCCACCTTTTCAACATAACTGCCTTTTCTCTTGAATCATTGTAATCGCCAATAATAATCCATGAAAGAACCGTACAATCACTCTCCACTAATACTATTTTATCTTTGGAAGCAGAAATGGTTTCTAATGCCTTTCGTTCGTTATTATTTTCATATTTGATGCTAGTATCTGCATTCAAATAAATTAAAGTGAAAATAATTAGTGCTGCATAGTAAATTTTCTTTCCCGACGTAATATTTTTTAAAATGAAAAATGTTGAGACTCCATAAAAAAGCATAAAGGATAATGTGATTGGCATTTGCGTATCGGACCTCAGAATATAAAAACGGTAAGAGCGATATCCTCCTAATGGTAATAAAGCGAGGTAGATCAAACTTAAAATGAAAATCCATTTTAAGAGGTGAAGTAATTTTTTTCCAAGAACGGTTAAAAATCTTTTCTTGATAATGAGAGCATTAATTACGCTCATTAATACAAGTAAAGGCATTCCAATTTTAAACGTAAATTGATGGAAAATACCTGTTGGTAATCGACTATAACGTTCAAGAATAGGAATAGACTCCCAAAAATTTTCAGCATTATTTCTACCTACAAAAACAGAATACAAACATAGGAGAGTTGCAAATCCGTAAACTAGCCAATAATCTGTAGGTAGTGAGCGAATTGAATCAGAAATTTTTTTATACCAATTGGGCGATGAATTTTCTCGATAATCTGAAATGAATGCATCAAAAAACAAAAGAGTGCAAATTAAAATAACAACCACAGGGTTCAAAGGGCCACTGAACGCAATAATGATAGCTAAAAAAATCAATACTACGTTTACGATTGCGGGAATTTTTTTTCCATAAATTCTTTTTAAAAAGATTGGCAGAAAAAATAATAATACAAGGGATAAAGAAAACGCATAAAAAAAAGTGTAAGAAATAGAATGGTCAATGATTCCCATTAACTGATTAAAACCAAATGTTTGAATTAAAGGGGTAATCAAAGCTGCTGCTAATAAAAAATTGGTGTCTTTCAAATTCCATTTACCTGTGCAATAAACAGCCAAGAGAAAAACAATAAAAAAATGAATGAGCGTTTTTGCAAGTGCACAAGAATAATAAATACTATCTATTGGAGAAACAAAAGCTTAGAGCAACAATGGCACTGAATTAAAATAGGATACCATTGCGCGATGAACAAAATAGCGATTTGGTGCAGCATAAATGGAATCGTGTAATAACACATTCAAAGCAAACGGATCAGTAAGGACGGTATTATAACTTCTATTTGGTAAGGTAATACTTACAAGATCACCGTCTGTTGTGAAATGAGTATAACGAATAAAAGAAAAAGCTATTTCAAAAAGCAAGAATGCGATTAGGGTGGACTTAAACAGTAATTTCATATAATTTCGGGAAATATTAAATATCTTGCTGTTAAATAAACTTTGAACAAGTTTCTAGGTTTTTCAAATCTAACAAATAAAATTGAATATCGTAATGTCGGCTACAAAAATCGATAACAATAAATTTATAGTAGCGCAAATTAAATGCTAAGTAAATAAAATATTTTTCAATTAAAAATCATTATGAATTCAAAAAGTTTAAAATAAATTTCTCCTTATTGATTTTTATATTACATTGGTAGAATTATGAAGATATCAATAAACACTTAAAAAAAAACTAACCCAATAATCTAGCTTTTATCGCAATGAAAAACATCTACTTATCCTTTTTTTTAATTCTTTGTCTTTTCACGGTAAAGGCACAAAACTGCTCATCCGATTCTGTTGTGATAACTCTAGAACGTGAACGTGGAGACAATTTTTCAAATACATTTTTGAACGACACTTTTGATTTGGTAAATGGCATAAGTCGGACTACAGGTCTTGTATTTCTGAGGCCATTCTTAATCTTGAATTCAAATAAAGACACCATGAGCTTTACTTTGATGAAGGGTACCGGAAGTGGATATGAGAACAAGAAAAAAATTGAATTTACCTATGATGCAATTAGCCACTTTCTTCTTTCAAGACTCGAATACTCCGGAACTGGTACAACATGGAATTTGATTTTACAAGAACTGTGGAATTATAATGTGGCAAATTTGATTACTGATTATACCAAAACAGACACAACGGGTAATATTCAAAAAATTTATTACACTTATATTGGGAATAATCGTGATTCAATCGTGTATCAGATTGGCTCCGGAACATCATGGGTTAACGACCAACTATTCAACATTATTTATTCTGGTGGTTCAAGAGACTCAATGCTTCTCAAAAGATGGGATACAAATTTAAACACTTGGACTGATAGCTTATCAGAAAAATATTCTACCGTTCTTAATAATACAATAGCTTTTTCATATTCATATTTTCAAGGCTCAACTATTTATAAGAATACTTATACTTTTGATTCATTAGACCAATTATTGAGTGAAGTACATTCTGACAGTACTAATCTTAGCTCATTTTCAACAACTCAATATAGTTATATATATATCCACAATAGAAAGTTCAATTCATCATATTCTTTGCGTACTCAAGGCTGTCTAGATAGTAAGGTTCAATATACTTACGATCAAAATGGAGTGTTGCTTTCTACAAGTAGTGACCATTATTGTGGTAATGGAAGCGGGTCTTCTGCCACAAATTACTATGATTCGACCTATTCTTTAACAAGTAATACTCGCTTTTATTATGGTAGTGCTTCAACTGTTTACATGTATTGGGACTATTATTACTTCTCTTCAGATCATATTAGTATAAATTATTTACACATGAATGCCCTTGGAGGGAATATTCTATATTGCATGGGAGATTCCGTTCGTCCAGATTTTATTTCAGGAGGAGGATGCGGTCCTTTTCAATATCATTGGAGTCCATCAATCGGCTTGTCATCCGATTCCATTGCCCAGCCAATGATTTGTATTTTTAACGACACAATTACATACACAATAACAATTAGCGATACAACCGGTCATACAGGTCAAACAACATTTGATGCGATACCAACAATTCCTGTAGCTGTTACATTTGACACTAGCTCATGTCCGGGCTGTCCGGTAGTTTTACAAGCCAATAATTTATTTGGTGCAACTTATTGGTGGTACAGAAACGATACACTAATTCAAAATGCGAATGGGACTTCATATGCTGCGATAAATTCTGGAAACTATTTTGTGAGTATTCATCGAAATTCTTGTATTGCAAATTCTGACACAATTTCACTTACTCTGTCAGGGCTTACAAGATTAAGCGGAAGAGTTTATTGGGATAGAGATTCCGATTGCACCTACACTCCGGCAGATACTGCAATGTCGATGTTTGGCTTTAAACCATTTCTAGTCGGAGTTAGTAGACCGAATTACAATGCTATATTAAGTATAGATTCAACAGGATACTTTGACATCCCAATTGACACGGGTGTTTTTAAACTTAAATTTTATAGCCCATCAAATTTATTTAGTACTAATTGTACCGGTTCAGATACGATGGCAGTAACGGTAGCTAACTTCGGTGATACGTTAACCGGCAATGATTTCCCTTTACTTGGAGATACAAGTTGTAGAAGGCTTGAAGTAACTGTGACCACTTCACAAATTAACCCATGTTTTCCCGCAACCATTATAGTTAATTGTAACAATTCATCATTGCTTACAGAGACCAATGTAATTGTAAATGTGACAATACCTTCTGAGTTAACAGTAACCGGCTCATCCTTGCCATATACGCAATCGGGCAATAATTACAGTTTTACAATTCCTATGATTTCAGCAGCAGAAAATGTGGCAATCAATATCTATACTAATGTAATTTGCAATATTAGATTAACAGGTTCTACTTTGTGTATCGATGCAGAATTAACTCCGAAATATTTATGTTCCCTTAATCCTGACTCATCATGGGATGGAAGTAACGTTCAGGTTCATTCGTATTGCGATAATGATTCACTAGCTTGTTTTGTTCTTTCAAATCAATCGCTTTTACCGGGCGGCAATATGAATGCTCCTTCTATTTGGAGACTCTATAAAAATAATGTTTTGAACACACAAGGCACTTTTATTTTAAATGCAAATTCAGATACTACATTATGTTTTGCTTCCAGTGGAAGTACCTATAGGTTGGAAGTTGATGAAACAGCCGGATTCCCTTCTCTATTACCAGCTAAAGCAAGTCTTGAAAGATGCGGTCCGGATACGAATAGCTACGTATTAGGAAAAATAAATCAAATTGGAAATTCACAACTATTACCATTTTATTATACATGTTGCCATACGCTTACAAATTCATTTGATCCAAATATTAAATCAGTTCAACCGTCAGGTATCGGACCCAATAATTTTATTTCTAAAAATCAGCGTTTAACCTATCGAATCGATTTTCAGAATACCGGTACCGATACCGCACATTATGTAATGGTTGAAGATTATATTCGGCCCTATTTATTTGATTGCACTACAATTCAATTTGTAGGATCTTCCAGTCCGTGCAAACTTGAATACTCAGGATATTATTTAAGATTTAAATTTTATAATATTAATTTGCCTGATAGTGGAACCTCACAAGTTGGGAGCCATGGGTATGTAGAGTTTTCTATAATGCCGAATAACACCTTGCCGAATGGAAGCTCGGTTCAAAATAATGCAATGATCTATTTTGATTTCAATTCTGCAATTTATACACCATCTACACAAAATACTATTTGTGATGTCGTAAATCCTTCTGTTGAAATTAATATCGATTCGACAGCTTGTATAGGAAAAACAATAAAGTTCAAGGCTACTATAAAAAACGGTGGCACCTCGCCATTGCCAACGGTAAATTGGTATTACAATGGAAATTTGCTTTTTACCCATACAGACTCGTTGAGCTTAGCTTACATAAAACTGAACGACTCGGTGTACTGCACAGTGAGTAGTACACTTTCTTGTGCCTATCCTCAACAGGTACAGAGTAATTTAATTTTGTTCAATCATTATGGAATTACTTTACCGATAGTGAATTTAAATGGACAGAGTTTAATTTCTACTTCTGCTTATTCATATCAATGGTTCTTAAACGATACACTAATAGCTGGAGCTACCGGACAAACAATTGCACCAACGAGCGATGGAAATTATTCGGTACAAGTTTGGGATAGTTTAGGATGTACTGCTATTTCGAGCGAATATGTTTATCTAACAACAAGAATTAATAAATATGATAAAAATAAAATGATTGTTTTTCCAAATCCAACACGCGACTTTATAAACATAGAATACCCGTCACGTATTAGCTATATTCAGATATTTGATGCTATGGGGAAGAGCTTATATTTTCAAAAAACGTCATCGAATTCAATTAAAGTTCCGGTAAAAGAATTTAACCAAGGCCGATATACGATAGCAGTAATGACTGATGATGGTAAGCTTTACAAACCATTTGTTATTCTTGGTGAATAAATTCTAGCTTGATAATTATTGAGATAATTTTCTAATAGACCTGAATACGTCATTCAATTTCTACACGACCTATCAGTTTCCGATAGGTCGTTTTTTCTGATCTTTCTAAAATGATAATATAACTGAATGTGTTTAGCTCATCAATCACGTATTTTATTTCGTTGCTGTTTTGTTCATCTTTTTTTAAGAATGCAGGATGAATAATTATAACACAAAAACGAGTGCAAAAAAAATTACCCAATTTTAGATCAAAAAAAACAAGTTGGGAGAAATAGAAACAAGTTGTAAAAGAATAATTTTGACAACAGAAGTTTAGAAAAAAGGAATCAAACAAATCAAAAACAATCATTCTAGTTGAGTGTTGAAATTTAGTACAATCCAAATTACAAACGAACAACAATTTGACACATTAAATCAAATAACAGTAACCAATTTCAAAAAAGTGAGTTATGGTGGGCTCAAAGAAATTTATTCGTCACTAAGGAACCTTCTGATGATGAGTTCCACTTCCAAATTCTTCGTCGTAAAAAGAATAAAAGGTCTAAAAAGTTAAATCAGCTACTTTTTTAATAAAATAAGCACGTTTAATGCTCGTCGACGAGCGAAAATATAGTAAATTCGCCGCGCGGAAGATTCCGAAATCAAAAAGTAAACTACACAACCATGGCAACAGACCGTTTTCAATACCACGATTATTTTTTAATGGATGAGCTTTTAACCGATGAGCACCGCTTAGTTCAAAGTAGCGTGCGCGACTGGGTAAAAAAAGAAGTATCGCCAATAGTCGAAGAAGCTTGTCAGAAAGCAGAATTTCCAAAGCAATGGATTAAAGGATTAGCAGAAATTGGCGCTTTCGGTCCGTATATCCCGGTTGAATATGGTGGCGGTGGCATGGATCAGATAGCTTATGGAATTATTATGCAAGAGCTAGAGCGAGGCGACTCAGGCCTTCGATCTACAGCATCTGTTCAAAGCTCACTTGTAATGTATCCGATTTATACTTATGGAAGCGAAGAGCAACGCAAAAAATATTTACCCAAATTAGCTTCCGGCGAAATGATGGGTTGTTTTGGATTAACAGAACCTGATCATGTTTCAAATCCAAATGGAATGATTTCTAACTTTAAAGATAAAGGCGATCACTATTTATTGAATGGCGCTAAGATGTGGATCAGTAATGCTCCCTTTGCCGATATAGCAGTGGTCTGGGCAAAAGATGAAGCGGGTATTATTCGTGGACTTATTGTTGAGCGTGGAATGAAAGGATTTACTACTCCTGAAACCCACGGAAAATGGTCGTTGCGAGCAAGTGCTACCGGCGAATTAGTTTTCGATAATGTACAAGTGCCGAAGGAAAATTTATTACCCAATGTAAAAGGATTAAAAGGACCGTTGGGTTGTTTAAATTCTGCTCGCTACGGTATTAGCTGGGGTGCCATTGGTGCCGCACTCGACTGTTACGATTCTGCTTTGCGTTATTCAAAAGAAAGAATTCAATTTGGTCGTCCAATTGGTGGGTTTCAATTGACACAGAAAAAATTAGCTGAAATGATTACTGAAATCACCAAAGCACAATTACTCACGTGGCGATTAGGTGTTTTGAAAAATGAAAACCGTGCAACACCGGCGCAGATTTCTATGGCAAAAAGAAACAATGTGAATATGGCTTTACAGATTGCAAGAGAAGCAAGACAAATTCATGGAGGAATGGGAATCACCGGCGAATATCCTATCATGCGTCACATGATGAATTTAGAATCTGTTATCACGTACGAAGGAACACACGATATTCACCTACTGATTACAGGAATGGATGTAACGGGGTTGAATGCTTTTGAATAAAGTAATGACAATTGATAATCGAGAATTGATAGTTGATAATTGATAGTTGAGAATTGATAATCGAGAATTGATGGTTGATGGTTGAGAATTGATAATCGAGAATTGATAGTTGATAGTTGAGAATTGATAGTTGAGAATTGATAGTTGAGAATTGATAATCGAGAATTGATAGTTGATAATCGAGAATTGATAATTGATAGTTGAGAATTGATAATTGATAGTTGATAATTGATAATTGATAATTGATAGTTGAGAATTGATAGTTGATAATTGATAGTTGATAGTTGATAATCGAGAATTGATGATTGAGAATTGATTTAAGATAATCGTTTCATGTTAGTTGCTCTAATGATCGTTGACCTTCTTTACAATGATCTGCGCCTAAGTCAAGCAACCGTCAATGACCTTTGACCCTTGACCTTTAACTTTCTTTGCAAATAACCTTTGACCTTATTCCCCCGGCCATCTATTCAAAAAGCGCTAAGGAAATTTTATCTGCGAAAAACTTTCCTTTACGTGTAAGGATATAGTTTTTATTTTCGACGGTCATCATAGCTTCATTCAACTGCTCGTTCAATTTAACGATCAACCTATCTTCTACTTCTTCGCCAAACTCACTTTTTATCAATTCAATATTTATTCCCCATTGTGTTCGAAGCGATGTAAGAATGTATTCATTGAATTTATCTCTCTTACTTAGTTCTTCACGCTCATATGGAATCTCGTCTTTTGCTAACGAACGAATATAAACAGCATTATTATAAATATTCCATTGTCGCGATTCACCATCAAAAGAATGAGCTGATGGACCAACACCTAAATATTTTTTTCGCTGCCAGTACGATGTATTGTGCTTTGAATATTTTTTATTACGTGCAAAATTACTGATCTCATAATGCTCATAATTATTTTCCATTGCTGTGTTCATCAACATTTCAAAATGTAATGCAGATTGAGCATCATCAATATCGCTTACTTTATGCTGACTGATCATTTTTGCTAAAGCGGTCTTCGGTTCAACTGTAAGTGAATAACACGAAAGGTGATCCACATTCAGATTCATAGCAATTTCTAAATTCTTTTTCCAGTCATCTGTAGAAAGATTCGGCAAACCATAAATAAGATCGATAGTAATATTTGTAAAGCCTGCATCTTTTGCATCTTTTACCGATTGCATTGCTTGCTTCGAATTATGAGCGCGATTCATTAAAACTAAATCTGCCTCACGAAAAGATTGAATGCCTATACTCAGCCTATTCACACCTTCTTCTTTTAACATCTGCAATGTTTCCTTTTGTAGATCGTCGGGGTTCGCCTCTAAAGTAATTTCGGCATCAGCAGCAATTTCAAATTCTTCTTTGATAACATTTAACAATCTATTTAATTGAGAACGGTTGAGTAACGAAGGAGTACCTCCGCCAAAATAAATCGTTTCAATTATTTCACTATTGAGATACGTCTTTCGCAGTTTTATTTCCCGACAAATAGCATTCACCATTTCATCGAAAGAATCGGTAGTAGTAGAAAAGTGGAAGTCGCAATAATGACAAGCTTTTTTACAAAAAGGAATATGCAAATAAATTCCTGCCATCGTAATTTATTTTTTCAAAACGATTCTAAAAGTTGTGCCTTTATTTAGCTCAGAATTTTTTACAAATATTTGTCCGTCGTGATACTCTTCTATAATTCGCTTACTCAAACTTAAGCCAAGTCCCCATCCTCTACTCTTAGTGGTGAAGCCGGGTTTAAAAATAGTTTTATAAGACGACTTAGGAATACCTTTTCCTGAATCTGTAATGTCGATATATACGAACTGTTGTTGATTTGTAAAATGCAAGGTGATTTTACCTGCACCACTCATTGCATCAATTGCATTCTTCAAAATATTTTCCATCACCCACTCAAAAAGTGGAACATTCATTGGCGCAAAGATCGGCGTAGAAGGCTCATCAATTTCAAAAATTAATTTATCAGAACTTCTTGTACGGATATAATCAACAGAATGACTTAGCACTTCGAACACATTCACTTTAGAAAGTGCCGGCGCAGAACCGATTTTTGAAAAACGCTCGGTGATGGTTAAGAGGCGCTCAATATCTTTTTCAATTTCAAATGTATACTCCGTATTGATTTCTTTCAATTTCAAAAACTCGAGCCATGCCACCAACGAAGAAAGTGGAGTTCCTAACTGATGCGCAGTTTCTTTTGCCATACCCACCCAAACTTGATTCTGCTCTGCTTTCCTTGAGTTGCTAAAAGCCAAATAAGAAACTAAAAGAAACAAGGCTATTACTGCTAATTGAAAATAAGGATAATAACGAAGACGAACCAAAAGTTCTGAATCACTATAAAGTATATATTGCTTAATGGAGCCAATGTGAATTTCTATCGGATCATGTTTTTCTTTCATGACTGCCACTTGGCCTACTAAAAAAAATTGATTGAGTGATTTTAAAGAATCAAGATTTCGAGAAGAGATTGGTTTATACTTATCGTCGGCCCAAATAACCGGAATGGTTGTGTTATTACTAATTACATTCGAAAGAAAGTTGATATCGGTATTCAGCTCGGTCACATCTGCCAAACGGCGAGTAGCCTCAGCCCAAAGTTCTATCTTTTTTCTTTCTTCTTCAGAAAGTTTTTTTACCAAACTATTGGTGTACCAAAGTGAAGCTGCGCCGATCATTAGAGCCGCAATCAGCAGCAATAATTTCCAACGTTGTTTTTGAGTGTAAATATTCACGTAAAAGGGGGCATTTGAAGATTCTTCGGTCCGGGGTTCCGGTAGAATTCATCTGACTTTACAAAGATGGGGAAATTCTTAGAATTTTAAAATCTATCTTACTCTTGATTCCAATCAATTTGCATTTCTTCCTTCTTCTTTGGCTTTGAAGTTATTACAGTATCTTTTTTAAAAAGTCCAAATTCTTCTTTCAACATCGCCTTTAAATTCTTGCTTTCCTGCGTTATTTCCGTCTTTATCTTCTCTACAACGGCCTTCCGATCATAAGAGAATTTTGGATTATCAACTGGTCCTTTCATAGAAAGTAAAAGCATTGTCCTTCCCAAGCCATCGTCTTGAATTTCGCCAAACTCTGATTGACTGGAACGTGCTTTTTTACCCAACACATCCGAAAGTAGGAGTTTGATATGGTAGTCAACTATATTATCGAAATCGTGCGTTCCGTTTGCAGAAATATTTATTGCGTTCGAATTTATTTCCATAGTTGGAATATAAATTTTCCGATTAGCAATGTCGATTTTGTTCTTCATAGTAGAAAAACGAATATGATTAAGATCCGACACTTTAATATATTTTGCCATGGCTTGAATGGGAGCGAAATTTATTAACTCACCATTTTCAATTGAAATGTCGCAGCTTGCTCTCACTTTGGCAGGATTAATAGTTAAGTCTTTCGACAGGCTTGAAGAAAACTGAACATCTGAACTTATTCTTCCATTCACATTTTTATCGGTTAACGTTTGCTGATCAAAATTTTCAAGCTCTATAAACAAGCGATTGATATCAAGTTTTGTAAAATGAGCGGCGCATGTCATCAAAATACTATCGCGGCGCGAAGCATTGATCGTCGCATCCATTGTAACACCACCGTCCATTGCCTGAAATGTCAAATTTCTTCCGCTAATAATTTGATGTTCGAGATGGATTTTACCTTTTACATTCGTAGCTTTAAATTTCCTGAACTGCATATTCCCAACGCTTACATTTAAATCGCACAAAAGCCGTGGATTAAACTTCATGATATAGGTAGTATCGTTGGTGGTTGCAGTAGCTTTGTTTACCAAGAGCTCATCGAGCAATACATTCGTAGAATTAAAATTCGCTTGAAAGTCGCCTGACTGATCATGCACTAATAAAAAAGGAATAAAGTTTTTGAATACGCCGACCAATCTAAAATCGGTCGATGATATTTTTCCCGACAAATCGCGCACTTCAAGATCTTCGTTATTCAAATAAAAATTTCCACTCAGATCAATAAACTGTAGTGGATTGTTTTTTAATTTAAAATTCAAATGACTAATATCGATATTACCTGAGGCTTTTACTTCATAGAGATTATCTTTCGATACGTTTTTCAATTGAATTAATTTGCCACTGTATGCAATGTTCAATGCAAGATTACCAGACAAAGTTTCTAAAGTGTCAGCATTTAAAAATGGTTTTACCTGAGCAAGATCGAGTTGAGTAGAAGCATGCAAAGTAAGAAAGGCATTTTCCAAATCATCAATACGTAAATCGCCTTTAATCACATGCCCGCTTAATTCTGCCTTAAGAGATGGAATCACCAGAAGGCTTTTGCCGGTAGGAGAAATATTTTTGTAACTGCCCGAAAAATTTATTCCTGTAAGTTGAACATCTTTCCCTTTTGGCGAAAGACTTCCATCCAAAACTGAAAAATCGACATTAATTGCCGGAATTTTTTTATCAGACGATTCCCCTTTGATAGTAGCATGAAAAATGAACTTCCCTTTGCTTTTAAAATCTTTCAGATTAGATGCGACAGTTGGCGGCAACAAGCTGATGAACGAAGCCATATCAGCCTGATTCGATTTGATATCTAAGTCAAAAATAATCGACTTAGCAGGCGCTTGAATAACTCCATCAATGTTTAATTCCATATCAGCAATTTTCACTACCGAATTTTCTAACCGATAAACATTCGTAAGTGTATTGACAGAGAGTCCACTTTTAATTTCTATACTTTTATCAGAAAGATAATTTACATTTTTAACGACCAATTTTTTTACAAATAAATTTCCGGTAGTTGTTAATGTAAAAGCATCGTTCGAAAATTTACCGGACAGATCAGTTTTTTCTGCTGTTAAATTGTAGTCTTGCTTATTTTTCTGATCGATGTAACTAATTCGAATATCTTTCAAAAAGATATGTTGAAGATCTATTACACCTGCTTTAGAAGTGTCGTTCGATGATTTCCAAAAATGATAATTATTACTCCCGTCTGCGTCGATTCTAATTCGAAGAACTCCTTTTTGAGCTATGAGTTTTTTAACAGTAATATCTTTATTAAAAATTCCGGTGATATTAAACAGCAATGCTAAACGATCAGAGTAAAGCAAAGTATCTTTTACAGTTTGGTTTGTTACTTCAGAAATATAAACTTGTTCCAAATCGATCGAAGCATAAGGAAAATGGCGAATCACAGAAAAATCGATCTCTTTAACTTTAATTTCGGCTGCTAAATTTTTATTTAACTCGGCAACGATCAATTGCTTTATTTCTTTTGAATAGAAAAAACTGATAAGCGCGGCCAAAACAAAAAACCCGGCAAAGGTTATGGCAATGATCTTAATAAAAATCTTTATTGCTTTCATCAGTTATTTCCTTCACCAAAAAACGCTTTCCATCATCTGAAATTGTTTAAGCGAAAGAATTGTTTTCAAGAACGAAAAAGCATCTGAAAAGTTGCGTTTGGCCAATGATGTCAATAAAAAAAGTGGTGATTAAAAAACCGAGCAACATACAAACTGCTACGATTTTTCACTCACCACTTTCTAAAAAGCTCAACTACTATTTCAACATCAACTCACGGATAAACTTCACCGGAGCGCTTCCATAGCTTAAAAACTTCTCATGAAAGTCTTTTAATTTAAATTTATCGCCTTCTTTCTTCTTTAGCTCTTCACGAAAGTCATAGATCTCTGTATAACCGGTAAAATAACAGCAAAGTTGAACCTGAGTAAGCGAAACTCTGCGCCATTTATTTTCAGCTTCCGTTTTTTGTTGGAAAGCTTCATTGATCAAGAGATTCATAGCTTCTTCTTTGCTGAAATTCTTTGTATGAACGCTATTATCGAGAATGAAATTACATGTGCTTCGCAAATTCCACTTGTAGTACATCAACCACATTTCAGGCTCGTTGTTACCGTAACCTTCTTCCAACATCATTCGCTCTGTGTAAACAGCCCATCCTTCAATCATAGAACTCGCACCGAATAATGATTTTATTAAACTCGGCGACTGGTTAGCATAAACCAATTGTGTGTAATGCCCCGGAATAGCCTCATGAATATTTAGAATCTGAAGGATGTATTGATTGTATTCACGCAAATAACTTTCTGCACGGTCTTTATCCCAACCGGAAAGACTTCCAACATTGTAATACGTGTTTCCCGTTTTATCGTATGGACCCGGTGCAGAAATACTTGCTCCTGCTACTCCTGCCATATAATCCGGTTCGCGACGAACAACTAAAGGCTTAGTAGGGTCAATGTAAATCAGATTTTTCTGTTTAATGAAATCGACTAACACCGGGATTTGCTTTTCAATAGCTACTTGGAACGAATCGGCTTGTACATGAACCAACGATAATTTATCGATCATCTGTCGAATCATTTTCAACGTATCCGTTGGCATTGGTTGTCCCGCGAAATATTTTGGCCATAGCTTCACTGTAATCTCGGCCATTTTTTGATGTAACTCATTTTTATGAGCCACAGCTTTTGCTAATACTTCGTCGGCTGTATAACCCGACTGAATTTCGAATTCAAATTTCTTAGCATATAAATCTTTTCCTAGGCGGAAAGAACGAGGTTGATCATTCTTTAAGTTCTTGAGGAAATCGGCAAAATCTTTTATCGCAACCACTGCAGCTTTTGCATTGGCCAATAATTGATCTTTCTCTTGTTTTGAAAGCTTAGAGTCTTTTAAAGAAGCGGGAAGATCTTTTTCAAAAACTGAAAGTCCACCTAAATTTTGTTCAATTGCTAATTGCGTATGTTCAACAGTTGGATTTTTAATGTTGGCTTTAGCAGCAACATAATAAGCAGGAATGTTTGCCGATTTCAAATTAAAATTGTGGAGACGTACATCTAATGAGTCGTAATTATTGTTTAGCATTTCTGCAAATTCACCACTCACATTATAAGAAGAAGGATTCCATTCTCCGGATTTCAATTCATTAATTGCCCAAATGGTATAGTTCATTTGGTTATCGATCATTTTATAATCCGTTTTATTATTATCGGAAAGTTGTTTGATGTCGAATGACTTTAATGAGTCGAGATTACTTTCAGCAAACTCCAGTTCTTTCTTTTTAGAGTCTTCATTAGGAATTACAAGCACGCTATCGAATTTATGATAACCGACACTGCTTGCCCA
The DNA here is from genome assembly GCA_031367345.1 of Bacteroidota bacterium. GTDB lineage: Bacteria > Bacteroidota > Bacteroidia > AKYH767-A > 2013-40CM-41-45 > JADKIH01. Next base: position 38,837 of record JANLPR010000046.1, read on the forward strand.
ACTCGGATTGATTTCCCAAAGGTGTTCAACAAAAGAATTTTTGTATTGATCAAAGTGAACATTTTGATCGCCGGATGTTGTAGCTTTTTTCTGACCACAACCAATCATGGCAAGAACGGCCAAGGCTAATGTGCATATTTTTTTCATAGTGCAATGATAGAAATTTCCTCTTATTCAGGAAGCTTTCGTAGTAAAAAGAATGTGAAGCTGAATCAAATCAGTTCGCTAAAAAAATAGCAGATAAGTAACAATGGGGCGTATTTTAAATTAAAATGAGACTTAATGAGAAAAAAAATGGCTACTTTTTCAAGTAGCCATTTCAAAATTATTAGTTTGTTGCCTCAAAACGGCGACCTGCTTCGTCCCAGTTGATCGTATTCCACCAAGCGGCCATATAGTCCGGTCTACGATTTTGATAATTGAGATAGTACGCATGTTCCCAAACATCGCAACCCAATACAGGAGTACCTTTTATTTCGGCGATATCCATTAATGGATTATCTTGATTTGGTGTTGAAGTAATAGCTAACTTTTTATCGGCTCCAACAATCAACCAAGCCCAGCCACTACCAAAACGTGTAGCACCTGCTGCATTAAATTTCGTTTTAAATTCGTCGAACGAACCGAAAGTTGAAGTGATAGCGCCAGCTAATAAACCGGAAGGATTACCTCCACCATTTTCTTTCATGATAGTCCAAAAAAGCGAGTGATTAAAATGTCCTCCACCATTGTTACGAACAGCTGCCGGATATTTTGAAATAGATCTACAGATGTCGTCGATGCTCAACTTTTCAGCATCGGTTCCGGCAATTGCATTGTTAAGATTCGTTACGTAAGCCTGATGGTGTTTTCCATAATGGATCTCCATTGTGCGAGCGTCAATATGAGGTTCTAGCGCATTAAATGCGTACGGGAGTTTTGGAAGTTCGAAAGCCATAATAGTAAGTTTTAAAATTCGCCTAAAGATACGGCTTATTTTGTTTGAATGATTGATTTTTTACTTGCAAAATTATGGCAAGTGAAAGTTGAAAATAATAGAGCTAAAAAATAATTAATTCCAATTGCAAACGTCCAAATTACATACAAGCCTTGATGGTCTGTACAATTTCCATTTCAACTGGCTTTGATAGCTACTTCTTTTTTATCGATTAATTCCAAAGCCTTCTTGAGCGTATTGTCTATGCTTTGGATCACAGGATAAAAGCCGTCGTTTTTCCAAACCTGACGGGCTATAAGTGCTTTGAGTTGAGTTCGGATAATTTGGTCAGAAATTTTTAATCCGTACGAATCTTTTTTAACGCCATTTTTCTCAGCATAAAGCACGAAGCTATTTAAGATTGATTCGTTGATAGTGAAATTAGAATTAAATGCTTCGAACGATTTATACTTGGTAAGATCAGATCTATTATTGTCAACATACTTATAAGAAAATTCGTTGATCAGTCCTTTCGAATTAATATCGGTAAAATATTGCGAGCTTCCGCTTGTATCGAGTGAAACAAAATAATCGGGCATAATACCTCCTCCACCATAAACGATTCTCCCATTAGGAGTAGTAAATTTTAATGAGTCAGCGAAATGAATACTATCGGAGTTTAAGAATTCGCCATGCTTCAAACGAACAGCCAATTCATTTTCGTAATCATCATAATTTCCATCATACGGTTTTTGAATACATCTGCCGGTTGGAGTATAGTAACGAGCTATTGTAAGTCGAATTGCAGAACCATCGGGAAACTCGCTTTGTTCTTGCACTAATCCTTTTCCGAAAGAGCGACGGCCCACAATGGTAGCACGATCCCAATCTTGAAGCGCACCTGAAACGATTTCACTTGCCGATGCACTGCCCTCATCGATCAACACAACTAAAGCGCCGGTTTCGAAATATCCCTGTGTTGTTGCATTATAAGATTCTTTCGGTCGAGATCGACCTTGCGTATAAACAATCAGTTTTTTTTCTGAAAGAAATTCGTCGGCCAACTGAATAGCAGTTTTTAAATAACCCCCCGGATTACCTCTCAAATCGAGAACCAAATTCTGCATGCCCATATTTTTCAACTTCATAAATCCGTCGAGGTATTCTTCAAAAGTCTTATCACCAAAATGACTCACTTTAATGTAGCCGGTTTCTTTCGAAAGCATGTAAGAAACATCTACACTGTAAATTGGTATTTTACCACGAGTGATGCCATATTTAATTTTTTTATTTTTCCGATAGATCATTACATTCACTTTTGTATTCCGTGGACCACGAAGCGACTGCATTACTTGAGAATTTGTAATATGAATATTTGCAACATTTTTCCCTTCCACTTCAATAATTCGATCGCCGGGTTGAATTCCCAAAGCATCGGATGGTCCGCCGGAAATTGCAGTTACTACCATTATAGTGTCGTCCTGAATATGAAATTCTACACCGATACCATCAAAATTACCTTCGAGTGGTTCGTTCGAGGCTTGAAGTTCGTCAGCAGGAATATAGGCAGAATGAGGATCCAGCTTATGCAACATTTCACTAATGGTGGTTTCTACCAATTGCTTTTGGTTTACGGTGTCAACGTATTCTTGATTGATGTAATTGATCACATCATTCAACTTATTAAATTGTCCTGTTCGAAAAGAGAAAAACGAATTATTGTGATTAAATGGTTCACTTAAACGCATTCCAATATAAATTCCCAATGCTAGAAGAGCAGCAAAGATAATAGGCAATAGAATTTTTAATTTATTCACTGAATAGAGAGATTTCTGGTTTTTTGAAATTGAATATCGATGATATTAAACTGAATAATTGCGAAAATGTTTTGATATTATTGAGTAGAAATTGAGTTTACGATAAACATCAATTGGTATTTTTTTTCGGGATAACAAGATACGAAAAATAAGAGAGTGAGAATATTGGATTGCTAGAATGAGAAAGACTAATTTTTCTTAAACAAGTACAGCTTGATATTTTACTACTTCCACACCAAAACGTTGAAGAAAATCGACTCCTTCGTCAGTCCCAATTCCTTTGTATTCGGCATAGCTGTTGAGATAAATAACCTTTTTTATTCCCATGGTATAGATTACTCGAGCACATGGCAAGCATGGCGAAAGAGTAACATATAACGTGCATCCTTCAATGGAGACACCCAGTTTAGAAGCGTACAGGATTGCATTTTGTTCGGCATGAAGAGCCAGTGAGCAACTGCCTTTGCTATCACGTGGGCAACCATGTTCAGGCCATTCTTGGTCGCAATTATGTGTGCCGGCAGGTGGCCCATTATAACCCAATGAAACAATACGAGTGTCTTTGGCTAGAACAGAACCAACTTTTATTTTGACGCAGTGAGATTTATTCGCCAGGTTTTGTGCTAGCTCCATATAAATCTCATCGAAGGAAGGACGATGCATTCGGCGAATATATCACTTTTCCATTGATTGAAGATGACGATAGATTAGAATAAGTATAGCAGTATAATGACAACATACTTATTCAATTTCCAGCAGATTTTAAAAAGCACAACTAAAGAATGCTTTTTCACTAAATCCATAAATGAAGTAATTACCATCCTTTTCTTTTCCAAAATTAAGACAAATCAAAAAAAATAGGATTTACTTTAGGCAGGTGAATTAACAAAAAGGCATCGGCTATAGGCTCTAAATACATAATTTCCATTATTTTACAATAATAAATTGTATCTTTATTCTTGAATAAAAAATTTACTTTTTTATTAACTTATCATTTCTATTTTTGCATGAAACAATTACATATGAAAAAGTTTCTCGGCCAATTTTTGTCATTCAGTTTATTAGTATTCGGAGCAAGTTCTTGCAGCAATAACAAACCGGAAAAAATGACTGATGAATTTGTAGACACTACAACAGTGAAAGATACTGTAAAAGAGAAGGCACGTCAAAAACTGGAATATAAATTCTTTTATACACTAGCCAATCTACCCTCACCGATAGAAATGATCAATGCAATTTATCAGAACGCAATTCCTTTTAATAAAGATCTTTTAAATTCATCGTCGAGAGCTGCTAATTACAGTTCTGCCTATAAGAAAGCTGTGAATTATGGAATCTATGGGATTGACATGGCTTACTCTGCATTCTATGGACAAAATCAAGATCTGATCGACTATTATGCTACGAGCAAAAAGATGGCAGAAAAACTTGGCGTTCAAGAAACGTTTGATCAATTCACAACAAGTTTTCGTGAGAATAGTAACAACAAAGATTCATTAGTCACGATTATTGACCGAGCGTATACAGAAACAGATTCATACTTAAGAACCAACCGCAGATTAGAAGTAGCGGCTCATGTTTTAGCCGGCAGTATTATTGAAGTTCAATATTTGAGCGTAGAGCTTTTAAAAAATATGGACAAGAACGCAAAGAATGCAAACCTTTATGATAGAATCTTTAATCAAAAAATATATCTCGACAATCTAATCAGTTTATTTTCTGACTTAAAACAATATCCATCCTCTGCCTCGTTACTTGAGCAATTAAAAAAAGCAGAAAAGGTTTTTGCAGAAATTAAAACGCCAGATGAGCTAACAAAAGAAAATTTATCGAAGTTGAGTGTTGCAATTGGTTCAGTAAGAGCAGACATGATTAAATAACCAAACTATACCTTGTGAAAAATAGCCGGTAATCCGGCTATTTTTTTTTGCTGGGACCTCATTTTAATTTTTATTTAAAAAACTAAATCTTACATTACTAAACATTTAATTTTTTTAATGTATGAGTGAAAAAATTCTTCAAGCATTAATGCAACTTTTTGCAATAGGAGCCTCATTAGAGAGGCTAACTTTGCAGAGCCGAGAAATAGTTGGAGTTTTTTTACGACAACAAGTGAGCTTACAGAGGCTAGAAGAATACCTTACAATTTTCGATCAATACACAGAAAAATATTCAGGCTCAGGAATAGACACTACCAAAGCTCGTAAAAAAATTGCTTTTAGCTCTGTTCGTGCACTACGAATCTGCAACGAAATAAATAAGGAATTAAATACAAAACAAAAGTACATTGTTTTTCTTCGGCTTGTTGAATTTATGCATTCTTCTGTATATGAAATCACCGAACATGAAAACGAATTTTTAGATACCGTTGCAAGTGCATTTAATATAGATTCTGAAAGCTATCGATTGAGTCAATTGCTCGTTGTTAAAAAAACGCGCTTCGAAGAATTTGATTCAGAAAATATTTTAATTGTTTCAGCTCAAAAAAATCCTCAGTATCAGAATGCTCACCATTTGCATTATGAAGACCTTGATGGTTACATGATATTTGTGCATGTAAAAGAAAGTGGAATATTTTTTCTTCTATATAAAGGACAAGATTATTTTACTGCCAACGGGCAACCGGTAGAAGGTTCTAGGATAACAGTCATCACTCAGGGTGCTGTTTTGAGATGTTCCAGATTAAAAACTCTTTATTATCGCGATTTAATTCTTCCATTTTTGGCAATCGGAAAAGAGGAGTCGTTTAAGTTTACTGCAAAAAATATCGACTACTTTTTTAGTAATAAAAAGCAGGGATTACATAACATTAACTTCACAGTTCAATCCGGAAACCTTACCGGAATAATGGGAGCAAGTGGCTCAGGAAAATCTACTTTATTAAATGTTTTAAATGGGAGTTATCGCCCTACATCCGGTCATGTTTTTATAAACGGAAAAGATATTTACACTGAAAATATTGGGCAAGGATTGATTGGTAACATTCCGCAAGACGACCTGTTGATTGAAGAGCTTACTGTTTACCAAAATTTATTCTACAATACCAAACTTTGTTTTGGTGATCTTGATGATTATGAAATAGACAAAAAAGTTTATGATGTGCTCGACTCTCTTGGCCTAAATGAGATAAGTGATTTAAAAGTAGGTACTGTCTTAAACAAATCGATAAGTGGAGGGCAACGGAAACGATTAAATATTGGTTTAGAATTAGTGAGAGAACCTTCTATTCTATTTGTAGACGAGCCAACAAGTGGTTTATCGTCGCGAGATGCAGAAAACGTAATGGATCTCTTAAAACAATTAGCGCTTAGTGGAAAATTGATTTTTGTCGTGATTCATCAACCATCGTCCGACATATTTCGACTATTCGATCAATTGTTTATGTTAGATACGGGAGGCTATCCAATATACTTCGGTAACCCAACAGATGCGTTGATCTATTTTAAGCGAATGGTACACTTAACAGATGCGGAACAAAGCGAGTGTACTGTTTGTGGAAATATTAATCCGGAGCAATTATTTAATATTATAGAATTGCACGAAGTAGATGAGTTTGGAAAATCTACCACCACTAGGAGAATAACACCAAAGGACTGGTATCAGATGTATCGAGAAAAAGGAGAATCTGACTCTGGAAAAATAAATCATCAATTAAAAATAAAAATAAGCAGAAAAGCGAATAAATTTAATCAGTGGAAAATATTTCTAACGCGAGATTTGCTTTCAAGGCTGAGCAATCATCAATATTTATTAATTAATTTATTAGAAGCACCTGTTCTCGCATTAATATTAGGGTTTATTTTAAAATACAGTTCATCTACACCTTACGCATTAAATTCAAATCCTAACCTACCCGCCTATTTATTTATTTCTGTAATTGTTTCGCTGTTTATAGGACTATCGGTGAGTGCTGAAGAAATAATTCGAGACAAAAAAATTAGACAGAGAGAGAAATTTTTGCATTTGAGTTATACAAGTTATTTATTGAGTAAGGTTAGTTTACTATTTCTTATTTCTGCCATCCAAACTTTTTGTTTTGTTGTGTTGGGCAATGCTGTCATGGGAATATATGATATGAGTTTCACCTATTGGATTGTACTATTCAGTTCAAGTTGTTTAGCCAATTTAATTGGGTTGAATATTTCAGCGTCATTAAATTCTCCTGTTACTGTTTATATATTAATTCCTTTTTTGTTAATTCCTCAAATCCTTTTGAGCGGTGTAATAGTTCGCTACGACAAATTACACCCATTGATAAGTAGTGAAGAAGGAGTTCCACTTATAGGAAATATTATGGCATCACGTTGGGCCTATGAAGCATTGGCTGTTGAACAATTTGCAAACAACCCATTCGAAAAAAACTTTTATGAATTGGATGTAAAGATGAGTGAAGCTACGTATAAGAAAGATTGGTGGGTACCGGCATTAAAAGAAAAAACCGGGAAGATTGAACGCGTATTGTTTGAGCACCTTGATATTAGCACCATAGATACTTCGCTTCAATTTTTAAAGAACGAAATAGAGAAAGAAAACAATATTGACAATTCAAAAAAGGGCATGTTGCTTTCGTTAATAAACTCAAAAACCATTGACACAAACAGTCTGTCAATTATTAATCATGAGCTCGACAATTTAAAGAATTTTTATATTGATCAATACAATTCAGCAAGTGAGAAGAAAGAAAAAATGATAACCCGAGTTGCCTCTAACCAAGGGGGAGAATCTTATTTTCGTTTTATGAAAAACAGATATGAAAATGAGAGCCTGGAAGAGATGGTAAAAAACAGTAATCAAAGCGAACGAATAATTATTAAAGATGATAGGATCATCCGAAGATTTGAGCCGGTATTTTATACAAATTTAGAAAGCTTCAAAAAAGCACCTATGTTTTCGTTTACGAAAAATATTTTTGGAAAGAAAATCAAATCCCTCTATTTTAATTTAATGGTAATTTGGTCAATGACATTTTTATTTTATATAACTCTCCGACTTGACTTCTTCAGGAAGTTGATTTCTATTTTTTCAAAAGAGAAGTAATATTAAATTTTAATAAGTTCAAATGGAATTTTGACAAGGACACTATAGTCCTCACCTGCTTCCATCATATCTTCATCGTCACTTTCATAATACCAACTTACCTTAATTTTACTCTTACCTTGAATACTTATACTTTCAAGCATCCGAAAAACGTCTAATAAACATTTCGAAGAGCTTGTATTAAAATATTCCAATTTAATTTTTAATTCGGTGGTTTGAGAAGGTTCTGAAGTATATAAATTGATCCAATCGAACACAGGTCTATAAAACTCAAGGGAATTTTCAGGAATAGACTTCCCTTTAATTTCAAGAACGCCGGTTTGTGCAGCAAACAGAATTCCGGGGGTTTTGATACTCTCTTCAATTATTAAATTATTCATTTCAATATTTTTTATAGTACATTAATAGCAAGGATAAAAAAGGAAAATCGCTCATCGATTTCAATAAATTTATATTCAAGGGGCATTTTTGATTTACGGGCCATATCTAATATTCCCAAACCGGCACCACCTTTTTCCGACAACTCAGCAACTGCCAATGATTCTTGATAATAGGTTCTCAATTGTTCAACAGACATTGCATTAAGAAACTCAATTTTTGTACTCAGGCCATCCACAAACTTATTCTCAATAAAGTTTCCTGAAACAATACGATATGCTGCATCTCCATCATAAGATATCAATACTCCGGAATCATGACCGTCGCTTTTCAACGGATATTTGAGTTGATGATGAAATACATTTTGAACACACTCCACCATAATGAGTAAAAATTTTCTTCTTCGTTCAGAAGGAACATTATTTTCATTAAAGTGAAAGTCGATTACTGAAGTTATCTCGCTTGTTATACTTTCATCAATTTCACCTTGAAAGGAATAAAGCAAATGAGACAAGCTCAGTAATTTCAAATTATCATATACAAAAGTAGGTTTCACCACCATTATAATCAGTCAAATATTAGATAGTCCCAATATCAGAATTATTTCCCAATTACAAACCTTTGTTATGTAATCAAAAAAAATGGTACATTTCCAAAGATTAGTAGATTGACTAATCCCAATTGATTAAATTTAATTTTACTTATTCAAAAATAGTACGGTGCATATTTTGATTATTCTTTCCGGGCCATTACGAGAAGAGCACTTTTTTAGTGATACGATTGCGTGGTTTTTACTTTTCATATCTGTATTTTTATTGGTAGGAGGAATAGTCTATTTTAAATACCTTTCAAAGCGCTTTGAAAGTGAAAATCAAAAAATATCAGAAAAACTAAGTGACCGTTCTTATAATGTAATGATGCAAAAGTGGGATTTAGAAAGGAGAAATTTATCAATCACACAGCAAAACCAAGAAATATTAGATAGTTTACATTATGCAAAAAATATTCAGTCGGCAATAATGCCCCATGAAGAACAAGTTCCAAAATTATTTAAGGACGGATTTGTATTGTATTTGCCGAAAGATATTGTAAGTGGAGATTTTTATTTTCTAGAAGAACAAAACAATTTAATTTATTTAGCGGTAGCAGACTGCACCGGCCATGGTGTTGCGGGGGCTTTTATGAGTATGGTTGGAACAGCGCTTCTTAAACAAATAATTTTTCAGAAAAAACTAATAGACCCAGGCAAAATATTATTTGAACTAAACGAAGGAATTGTTGAGGCTTTGAAACAAAAAGAAAATTTTTCTCATGGTGGAATGGATATAGCTTTATGCGTTATCGATAAATCGAATATGTCATTAAAGTTTTCAGGTGCAAATCGTCCTTTATTACTTGTTAGAAATTTTAATGAAGAAATTTATAAACCTGACAAGGCTGCCATAGGAGGATTTATGGTTAATGAAGACAGATCATTTACTACTCAGACAATCTCACTCCAAACGGGAGACAATATTTACCTCTATACAGACGGTTACTCTGATCAATTTGGAGGCATCGAAGGCAAAAAAATTATGTCGAAAAAGTTTAGAGAGTTAATTGTAAGCATGCATCAAGCAAAGATGAACGACCAACATAAAACTCTTCATAATTACCTTCTCAATTGGAAGGGCCGTTACGAACAAGTAGATGATATTTTAGTAATCGGTATCCAATTTTAACAGCTAGGTACTAATTATGGACAACTTTTTTGTGAATCTCATGAACTTGTTGCATGAACGTTGTGATTTGAGTATCAGAATAAGGTCCATAAGCATCCACTAACGTTCCTTTCCCTCCATCTATGGTTTCAATAGCGTATAATATTGAGCTATCAGCCGGGTCAGAATTGCCTTCAAATCGATAGAAGTTTAGCACCTTCACTTCTGACGGTGTATAAATACGTTCTCTCCTTAGCGACTTAAGTCCCCGTTCAAATACTTTATAATTTTCAGTGTATCCTTCTTTTATAAGAGCATCAATACATGATACCATTGTTTTTAAAAAGTCATCATTTTCTACTATCATGGTTTGGTGTTTAGACAAAAGCACAAAGAATCAAGCCAAAAATTTGATTCAAAAAACTAAGCCTAAATAGGCATTTAGCCCAATTTTAGATAATAATTAATTCTCAATATTGTATTCACTATTCAAGAGTTGCAATTATGTCCAAAAAATTCCACATTTTCATTTGAATAGAGAACGGTACACTTTTGAAATTGAATGCTACAAATGATGGGTTAAAAGCTCAAACTAAAGATTCATAAAAAAAGCGGAACCTCCGAAAAGAAGGTCCCGCTTAATTAGTTATTGGTTATTAATTCTTAACGACTACCAAATATTTCGAAGCACTCCAAAATTTTTCAGCATTTGTAATTTGAAGACTCACTACTTTATCCTTTTCCTTGTTCATCGTATATGAATCGACTGGATGAGTAGTAATAATAGAGGCTGTTTTACTGTTGATAGGAATAGTACTCAAAGCCGTGTAATCAACTTTCGTGAATTTACCATTATCCACATTAGATCTTAAAGTTGTTGTTTTTCCTATGCCTAAAAGACCACCGGTACGATTGATAACAAGTTTCGTTTGCAGGTCTTTCGAAGTTCCAACTACATAATATGCAGTATGCAGTGTAACAGTTTGATCAGCGATCGTCTGCTTTTGGGAAGCAGTTGTTTGCGTCAACGTATCAACAGAAACTTGCAACTGAGTTACCTGTGAGTTTAATTTTGCTAATTGATCATTTAAGCTTTGCAGTTCAATATCCTTTTGAGCTAGTTGTTCATTCAGCGATTGGATCATTTTTTCAAACTCTGCAATTTTGGTCCCGCTAGATTTAAGTTTGCGACTTAACTCCGCGATCTTCTTCCGATTTTGATCCATTAAATCGTTGATTGCGGCAATATTTGAATTGATGCGTTCTTTAGTGGTGCTTTTCAACTCTCCCTGTTTCTCAACATTTACTTTGATTGCATTTTGTTTCCGGGCAACCGAATCCAAATTGCTTTCAATTTCATTAAAAGTTGAAAGGAAATCATTGATAGAATTGTCTCTTTCGTTAATAATTGATGCCAGCGAATCGCCGGATTTTTTAGCTGCGTCTATCTCCGCTTGACGATTATCGCAACCATACAAAAGCGCCATAGTTGCTAAAGCAAAAATTAATTTTTTCATTTTTATTATTTTATATATGGTTAGTACTGAAAATCGCTTACTTACTTTTCTCTAAGAGCACTACATTTTCTTACAATGCAAATTAAAGAATAGAATTAGGAGCGACTATGATTTTATAGTAAAAGTTATCATTGGTAATATGTGAATAGCTTCTACTAAATATAACTCTTCTACCTGAATAAGATTATATCTGGCTCGGACTCTTCATTTGTTCAACTAATTATATCAAATTTTTGTACAGAATTGCAGTTGTTCAATTTAGATAATAATCGAACAATGCAGAAACAGGGGAAAGATTTATCTGTGCTGGCTATAAACACAATTCTATACCAACATAAAATAACAAATATGATGATATACGTTTAGGCCCATTGAATTTTCATCTTATTGTGTATAAAAAAGATTCTATGAATACTGCATTTTATTTAATAAGTGAGGCAAAAATAGGTGTAAAATTATTTTTAAATAATGTTTATCCAAAATAATTTACCTATAACTTTTCAAGAAACAATTCAATGATTTTTAATTTAAAAAAAAACGCCAATCAATATAATCTGTACCATAGTTTACATGTCATAATCAAGATGAATTATAAACTTTGTGCCTTTCCCAAGTTCACTTTCAACATCAATGCTTCCATGATGTAGCTGAATTATCGTTTGAGAAGATGCTAATCCCAAACCAAGCCCATTTTGTTTACTAGTAAAATAAGGTTCAAATAATCTTTCTAAATTTTCTTTCGGTACACCTTTACCATTATCTTCAATAGTTATTTCGAAAACATTTTCAATTACATTCGTTTTTATTTTCAACAAACCACCGTTTTCCGGCATTGCCTCTATTCCATTGATAATAATATTCAACAATGCTATTTCTATTTGAGCTCGATCAATAAAAACTTGATATTTAATATTGGTCAAATCGCGCTCAATTTCAATTTCTTTTAGTTGAATCCTATCTTTAGCTAGCGCAATTGCATTTTCAACAACTTCGTTAATGTCGCAACTCGATTTAGAAACACCGGCCGGATTACTTGAGTTAAAGAGATCTGTTAATAGTTGATTTATTCTTTTAGAATTTCTATTAATTATTTCAAAATAAAAATCATACTCTTTAATTCCAATTTCATCTTTTAATTGCTCAGATGACAAAATTATATTAGTTAAAGGATTTCGTATTTCATGCGCCAAAGAACGAATTAAACGAGCAGCGGCGTCCAGTTTTTCAATTTTAGCCAATTCTCTTTCTGCTTTTTTCCTTCGTGTAATATCGTGAATTACTCCTAAATAATTTATTTCGTTGTCAATTGTTCGCTGAATTGAACCCGATATTAAACAATATTTTTTATCGCCTGCTTTATTCTTTAAAATAACTTCATAGTTAGAAACAGCCCCCGTTTTATTTATAGCATCAAGAAATAATTGTCGGTCACTGCTTTGATAGTACAAATCAGAAACATTAATAGCTAATAATTCATCTCTTGAATACCCAAATATTCGCATGGCAGATTTATTAAAGTCAAGCAAGCGACCACTCACATCGCTTAAATATATCATATCTCTCGACTCTTCAAAAATTCTTTTATATTTATCCTCCGAAATCTTTAGCGCATTTAAATTATCAGCTCTTTCTAAAGTATATCGAATACTCCTTTCAAATTTCTGATAGTCTAATTCTTCTTTGATCAAATAATCAGCTGCTCCCAATTGAATTGCTTGTAATCCTATATTCCCATCATTTTTATTATTTAGAATAACGACAGGTGTTTCAAATCCAAACTGCTTAATTTCAAGAAGCAAATCAATTCCAGTATTAAAGTCCAGCTGAAAATTAATAATGAACAGATCATAATTCCCTTTTAAAATTTTGTCAAGGCCTATTCTATAATTTTTTGCCCAATCAATTACAAAGTGGATGTCCTTTATTTCTGCAAAATAATTTTGCAATTCAGAAAGATCATCTTTAAAGATGGAAACAAAAAGAATATTTAATCTATTTTTATTCATACAGAATTTGCAAGCTTGTCTGATGACATCTCAATTTCCGGGAAAGTCCTTTTTTTAAAGGTCGTAAGCTTTCATTTTATTATAAAGCGTTTTACGGTCGATGTTTAAAAGTTTTGCGGCTTTGCTTTTATTAAAATTCACTTGCTTTAATACTTTAATGATCATTTCGTATTCCGCTTCATGGGCAGCAGCTTTTAAATTGGGAAGGTGTTGCAGATCCATTTTTGGATCTCCGGAAATTTTATGTTCGGGAAAAACTAATTTTGAATAATTAGATATTTCCAACGGCAACGAACTTGCTTCAATCATACTTCCTTCAGTAAGTAAAGCCGACCGCTTGATAACATTTTTCAATTCGCGCAAATTTCCATACCATGGGTAATTCATAAAATGGTTAATTACATCAGATTCGAATCCATTAATATTTTTATTCAATTCATTATTACTCTGCTCTAAAAAGAAAGCAGCATAATGCATTGTGTCTTCTTTTCTTTCTCTAAGAGGCGGAACCTGAATAGAAAATTCATTGAAACGATGGAAGAGATCTTCTCTAAACTTTCCTTTCCTATATGATTCGCCTAGATTTTCATTACTTGCAACGATAATTCTTACATCCAAAACAATTTCTTTAGTGCCACCAATTCGTTTCATTTTTCGTTCTTGAATAACACGTAAAAGCAATGCTTGAGTTTCATAGGGTAAATTACCCACTTCATCTAAAAAAAGAGTTCCTCCATTAGCCAATTCAAAATGTCCGATCTTTGTGCTTAATGCACCGGTAAAAGAACCTTTTTCGTGACCAAACAATTCACTTCCTGCCAGTTCTTTAGAAATTGCACCACAATCCATTGCAACAAACGGTTCATTATTTCTTGGACTTTTAGCATGAATCATCTGAGCAATAACTTCTTTTCCTGAACCACTTTCACCGTTAATAATCACGGAATAATTGGTAGGCGCAACCAAATCAATCTGCTTATACATTGCTTTCGATTGGTCACCTATTCCATTAATAAATTCGCTTCCATTTACACTTGATAGCAAACGTACTTTCCGTTTTATTTCTTCGCCGTTAGTATGGATGTCTTTTATTACGTTAACTTCAGTACTTTCAATTGCTCTCTTAATTGACAAAAGAATTTCATCGGGGAAAAGTGGCTTAGTTATATAATCAAAGGCTCCTGATTTTATTACTTTAACTGCTATTTTAATGTCAGAATATCCAGTAATAATTAATACAGGAACAATTGAATTTTTCTCTCTGATCTTTCCAAGAATTTCAAGTCCGTCAATATCACCAAGACGAAAATCGCAAAGTATAAGATCAGGTTTAGCTTCTTCAAAAACAGAGAGTCCTTTACTCCCACTGTGAGCTACTAAGACTTCGTAATTATTTTTCGATAAAAATCTTTTTAATAACATACTTACATCAACATCGTCTTCAATAATTAAAATTTTTTTCATAGTATTTTAGTTTAAAAAATCTATTCCCCTTCCGTTCTTTTTAGAAAATGAAGGCAACCTTCATGGGCTTTTTCGCTTCAAAAATAATTTATCCGGTAGCGAATTCCTCTTTTTAACTCCTATCGGGAATATTATTCTACAATATAATTAAACTAAAGCATAAATCCAAAAGAAATCACATAAACATTTTCAATAAAATATTTTTAGACAAAAGAAAGTTCACAAGTGCATAACTTAGTCCATCAGTTAATATTATTCATTGAAATTATCAATACCCAAAGTTATTGCATGCACATGCAAAAATTGCGAAGATTCATCCGCCAAGGATGGAAAATAAATCAATACAAATCAGCTTTATTTCTATCTTTGCGCCGTGTTAGAGAAAAAGCATATTTTAGTTATTTGCTAAACATTACACGAATTATACATTCAAAACAATACTTCAATCGGAAGAACCGTTGAACAAAGTACCAAACAAAAGGAGACAATAATAAGTATGGAAAAGACATCATATTCATCACAAGAACTACAAGAATTTAAAATCGTTATCAATACAAAGTTGACTGATGCTCAAAAGGAGTATGAATACCTGATTGATGAATTGCGCAATTTCAATAACAACGGCACCGAAGACACGAACAACACGATTAAATTGATGGAAGACGGAGCAGATACGAATAGCAAAGAAGAGTTAAATATTAATGCCGCTCGTATGAAAAAATTTATTGAGAACCTACAAGCTGCGCTATTCAGGATCGAAAATAAAACCTACGGGATATGTAAAGTTTCGGGAAAATTAATTCCTCGTGAGCGACTACTAGCTGTACCTCACACAACTCAAACAATTGAATCAAAATTGAGCAATACTAAAAACTAGTTGATTACCAGATTACGAAAGCCCCATTGAACTCTTAAACTTGAATTCTCAATCTGGCAATTGGAATATTCAACCTATCTCTATATTTAGCAACGGTTCTTCGAGCTAATAAATAACCTTTCTCTTTCAAGTTATTTTTTATTTCCCTATCGGTTAGTGGGTGATGCTTATCTTCATTAACAATCAGCTCACTAATTACACTTTTCAATTCTTTACTAGAAACTTCTTCCCCATTATCACGCATTAGAGAATTACTAAAAAAATCTTTTAGGCACATGATGCCAAACTGGGTTTGTACATATTTATTACTAGTAACTCTTGAAGCAGTGCTAATATCAACATGAATTAGTTCAGCCACATCTTTTAATATTAATGGTTTTAATTTTTTAGTATCTCCGGTTATAAAAAACTCCGACTGCAATTTTACAATAGCCTGCATTGTTTTTAACATCGTTTTTTCCCTTTGTGCTATAGCCTGTAAAAACCACTTCGCTGAATTAATTTTCCCTTTGAGATATTGAATGGTTTTTCTTTGATTTCTGTTCACTATTCCATGATCTAAATTACTATTCAAATAATCGTTTTTCAGTTTAAGAGTTTTATTTTCTACTAAATCAACGAATTCATTATTAAGTCTAATGCTTGTAGTTATTTGATTTGTTAACGAAACATCCAACCGATCTGTATTATTTACAACGGTAAATTCCGGAATTATTGTAGTATTTACATTACCATTACTATACGATCCTTCAACAGGTTTAGGATTTAAATGAGTAATCACTTTAAGTGCCAATTTTAATTCTTTTTCTGTCAATCCGGCTTCGCGTAATATTTTATTATAATTTTTATTGCACAACTCAATAAAATAATGATGAATTAAATAAATGGCATGTTCCTGTGGTTTACTTCTAATGTTAAGCTCAGTTCTCTTAAGTTGAAGTAGTAAACATTCTTGCAAACTAGTACAACCAACGCCTGGCGGATCGCATTGTTGAATCAAAGGCAATAACTTTTCAATTTCTGCTTCTGAAATATATTTACTCTCAATAAAGCTTAAATCATTTGCAAGTATATCAAGCGGAACACGTAAATAGCCATTCTCATCTAGACTATCTACAATATCATCCAAGATTCTTTTATCTCGCTCCGAAGTTTTCAATAAATGCAATTGATCTTTAAGTTGCTCTTGGAAAGTGCTCGTTTGGATTGGACCTTGCGAAAATAATTCCTCATATGAATTACTATTTTTCCCATTGAGTTTATTATCAGGTATGCCATCATCAAAAAAATAGTCCGTCAAGTCAAAATCATTTGTTTCTGAAAATGTCTCGTCATTTTCAGAATCTTGAGCAGCACCATTCTCTAATGCTTCATCTTCAAACCCTTCTTCCAAAGCAGGGTTTTCAATTAACTCATCTTTAATTTTTTGTTCAATCGAAATAGGATTCAATTGTATCAGACTTAACAGCTGAATTTGAAGTGGTGAAAATCTTAAAGACTCTCGTTGAGATTGGAGTTGAATACGATCCATTTCTTTGATAGTTTAACTATTCAATCACAAATATCAAACCCAAACCAAAATTATAAACAACTATTTATTTACATCAATGCAGAAAAATAATTTTTAGAAATAAAAATAAAAAGCGAGATCCAATTTTAATCAATTTTAGTTGGAGGTTTTCTTTTCATACGATGCAGGACATACTTGATAACGCCAAGAATTTCCGGTTTTTTTTCAGTCACATAATTTGTTGCAACATTATTTAAAATAAAAGGTACCGACTTTTTAACAGCCCATGCAGCATTACCGGGTAAAAAACCTTTCACCAACAAGTTAATCCCAAAACGAACCGATTTCTCGAGAGTACTTTGACCATTTCTATCGAAAGCTACACTAACATTTTTGGCGATAGAAAGCATAGGTTTCAGATCGTTTTTAATAATCTGCATATCACTTTCCAAGTCAGATTGAAGCATGATTAAATTACGTTTCAATCTTAATTTTTCAGTGGCTAGTTGATGCTTTGTATTTATTTTGATTGATCTCATGACAGTTATTTTATACCCTTTAGTTCTAATGGAATGAAGTTACGAAAAATCATGGGGGCAATCAATTAAAAAACATTAATAAAATTTTTAAGTCATAAAAACTGACTAATAATATTAGAGTATTCAATTAAATGTAAAAGATCTTTTAACAATAATTGAATATTGTTAAAAGATCCATTACCACTAAGTATTCACAACTAGTAATTAAATAGCAATTTTAGTTATGAAATACTGAAAATAAATTCGTTCAATCAGTTCGAGTGACTTGATGTTTTATTCCGCATTTTTTCAGCTGAATCTTTCATTTCGTCTACTTTCCGTTCGGCAGTTTCTCTTAAGTCTTCCATTTTACCAAAAGCCCTTTCTTTTAAGTCAGATGCTTTTCGTGCAACATCATCTTTAAAACTATTAAACTTTTCTTTTCCTTTTTCAAAATTATCGACTAAATCTTCTTTCAAGTCAGAAACTTTATGTCCAATTTTTCTCCGAGTATCACGTCCACTTGCCGGAGCAAATAAAACACCCAATGCTGCGCCGGCAACTAATCCAATTGCTAATGCGCTTATTACTTTTGTTGAATTTTCCATTTTTATAAAAAATTATAGGTTCGTATTTATATAAACAAATAGAAGAAATCGTGCCGTAAATAAAAAAACTAATATTAATGTAAGAAAAATTTGAAGCAACTGATTTGTATAAAGATAGATTGAGCTCAAATCTAAAAATAATATACTCTTGTTTCAACTCCGGGAATTAACTGCTTTAATTGGGGAAAAATTTCCCAAGTAAGTAATTTTAGTAACATATTACGTACATTTCTACCATTAATTAATTTGTGCTTATTTGCAGTTAGACTATTATTTTCAGCAGAATAAATAGTAAAATAACTTAATGTATTATTCAAGGTATAGAGACTGTTTATAGAAAAATAACTACAAATATCAACTAAAATGAAACGTACAAAAATAGTACTATTTACTTTCGGACTATTTTTAGTCACTACTAGTGTTGAAGCAGAACTTCGACCAGATTCAGTTGTAACAGAAAAAAAAGCTGGAACAAAAAAAGCATGTCAAAATATTGAATTAAAACAATTAATACATCGATTGAGCGAGATAGAAAATAGAGTAAAGAATTAATCGGTAAGTGAAATTCAGCGAGTTGAATATCGTACTGAAGTAAAAGAAATTGAAAAAAAAGTTGAGAAAATGGGCGGCATAAATATTTACCTTTCCTTTACGGCTATATTAATTATCATTTTAATATTGATTATTCTTTAAAGGTTCAAATTAAAATATAGCTTTCAAATTAAAATACAACTGGTCAAAATTAGAAGTTGGATTTATTATTGCGATGTAAATATTTACTCTATTCTTATGGCGATTCAGAATTTTATTTTTGAAAACGGGAATAGTTAATTAACCTAACTAAATTATGAATTATAAGAGAGCGATGATAATTGAAGACGAGGTAGATATTTGCATTTTACTTTCCGGTTTTTTGGAAAAGAATTCATTCATCACTAGCTATTCAACCACAATTCAGGAAGGTTTAGTTAAAATAATTGATTTCAAGCCTGAGATATTATTTTTGGATAATAATTTACCTGATGGCTCAGGGATTGAAATACTACCTCAAATAAAAAAAACTTTTCCCAATTTGAAGATTATTGTAATTAGTGCATTGAGCAACATGAAAGAAATAGCACTTTTCAATGGGGCGAATGGATTTCTTTCGAAGCCAATCAGTTTTGCGCATTTGAGTGAGTATTTATAAGATAATTTTCTCCAATTTTACTCAAGCACTATTTCGAAAAAAATAAAAGTAGAATATTTTCCACAACTGTACTTTTACTTACCAACTATAGCTGTATGTTTGTAATCCTTTCATGATTTTGATCAAGGTTGCTTTGTGGCTGAGTCTTTGAGGCAATTATATTTAAATCATAAAAATGAAAACATTAGAAACGAAGCCAAAGTCTACCTGGTATAAAGACAATCTACAAGCGACAATTAATAGTAGCATTATTGTAGGAGCAAGCTATATTGTTATTTTCCTTATCGCTAAAATCTTTTCTTTAGCAGAAGTAACATGGCTTCGGTTTCTGAATTATGTAGTATTATTCCCTATTGTTTATGGAGCAGTAGGGAAATATTATGTTCTTCATAAAAATTATATTAATTATTTTCAAGGATTCAGCATGGGTTTTTTGATAGGTTCATTGGGAAGTTTATACTATAGTGTTATTTTCTATTTCTATTTGAAATTTGATCCGCTTTTTATGAAAACCATTTTAAATAAACTACCGGCTCAAATTATTTATCCAGAAATCAGCATAGCATTTATCAATTTTTCGGAAGGGCTCAGCTTTAGTGTAATAGTAGCCTTAGCGATTATGCAATTGTATAAGAGATCAGGAGCATCATCAGCAGAGTTTTGAATATTCTTTTCATATTTTTCAAATCAAATAATTCCAGCCGTTGGGAGTCAATTCATTTCGAGTAAATAATTTGCACTTTAGATAATCATTATTCCAGAAATGATACTCATTTTGATCTTTACATATCAAAAACAATACTCTTATTATAAAGAAACTGGGCCGATAGTAATTTTTACCCAATCACAAAAACGCCACATAGCAGTTGCACGCCGAATAGGTGTTCTTGAATATATTCGTTTATACAGAGAGTATGTAGTTAAAACTTTCGCCTTCTTTGTGATAAACCAAAATTATTATATGATTTACCTACAAAATCGTTGAATTGGCCGCTCCGTTCTAATAAAGAAAATATTTTGCAAAAAAAAATGACAATAATCTAATGGATAGCCTGATCTAAATAAAGAATAGGTTATTTTCTTCATAAAAAAAATGAATTTTAGGATTAATATTACACCCAATTAAAAATTTTAGAAAAAGCCTACACTCCGTTTTCTATGTTACTCAAAATAAAAGCAATGCTACGATACCCAATACCATTTGCACTAGCCATCTTCCTTATTGGTGGCAGTTTTTTTCTTGGTAGATTTTTGAATACTAAATCAAGCACTACTATAACTGCTAAAGAAAATTGTTCTGAAACAATGGATCAAATCCGTTTAAAGGGATATGAATATACTCATCCTTTACTCTTAACAGATATTCCGGAACAGAGTAACATGCTTCATAGTATTCAAACTGACATAAGTACATACATCAACGAAGCCAAAAGCACTCAGAAAGCGGATGATATTTCAGTTTATTTTAGACGGCTCGACAATGGAGCTAAGTTTGTGATTAACCCAAACACAACTTACAATCCTGCAAGTATGGTGAAAGTAGTGTATCTACTCACTTACATGAAAATGGCAGAAAAAAATCCGGCTATTTTAAACAAACAAATATTTTTCAATAGGCACTTTTCGGCACCAAATGTTCAGAACATAGTAGATTTCCAATTAACGGAAAACAGAAACTATTCAGTTAGAGAATTGCTTGTTGCTATGATCAAACATTCCGACAACGATGCAACTCTTTTACTTAGTCAGAATATGGATGGTACAATTTATAATAATGTTTTCATTGACTTAGCAGTTCCAATTCCAAGCCAGGTAGGAGAATACTTCATTTCTGTTACTGATTTTTCTAAGTTCTTTAGAGTTTTATATAGTGCAAGCTATACAACAACTGAATTATCAGAATATGCTTTAGAATTATTAACCACTTCTACATTTAAAGATGGGTTAAAACAAGGTCTTGATGAAAATATTGCAATGGCACACAAGTTTGGAGAAAGAATATTAGGTACAAAGGCCCAACTTCATGAATTCGGAATTGTTTATTATAAAAATGCTCCTTATTTAATTGGAGTAATGACGATTGGAAACTCACAGAAACAACTTTCAACTATAATAGGCGACATTTCAAAAATTGCTTTCAATGATTATAAGAATTTAATTGGCGGGTCTTGATCCAACATTTTTTCAAAACAATACACACTATTAAAGCATTAAGGTCGCATCACTATTTTCCCAATGTTGTTTTCCACGAGACTAAAATCGGACGACTCAACAAGTAGATTTCCATCAAGGTCAAAAACGGAATACCCAACTCCACTTATTAGAGATGCATTTTCTACAAGTAGAAAATCGTTGAAGTCCACGACACCATTTTTATTTACATCACCACTAACAACTGAATAACTTCCATCAGAGTTCATGTGCAAATTATTGCCAAAAACATTCGCAAGGAGTGTAAAATCGTACGTCATTGCAGGTTGATTTAATAACAAAGAATTTGTGCTCCATGTTTCCAGCGAATTTCTGTGATTGACAACAATGAAATAATTTCCATTTAGAAAAATTGCCGGTATGCTTACAGTCAAGAAACCGGATGTAGATAATATTTCTTTCGAAGAAAAAACTAAAGAGTAAGGTGCTGAATTAGATGCCAAACTAACAGTGATCGTATCACAACTTAATGGACTTAAAACACCGACGTTGTTTCCACTCCCTAAGTAAAGACCTTCGATATTTATTTTAAGTGTAAGAACTACATCACAGTCTTCGTCAATTAATCCATTACAATTATCATCGATATTATTTCCGCAAATTTCAACAGCGCCGGGATTGACAGCAGCATTAGCATCATTGCAATCGGTATTGTCTGCTATATATCCGGAAGGCTGATCGCACTCTAATACATAAATAGATGGGTTTCCATAACCATCTTGATCTGCATCAATGTACCAAGTGGAGACAATATTTCTCACTACGATAGCTGCACCGTTCATAGAACTAGTACAAGAAGACGAAGTATTTGTAGCTACAACAGTATAATTTCCACTTGTAGTCTGATTACCAAAAGAAATTAAACTTCCATTACCACTTAAAGTTTGACCGGTAGATATAGAATTTCTCAAGAGTGTATATACTACACCATTTTCAGAATTTGATAGTCCGATAGCCACTCCATCATTGGGAACAGAGCAAAAACTTCCCCCACCGGTTACATTATAAATCACAGGAGTTGCAGCATGTGAAATTACAACTGTATTATTCATAGTCGCCGTACATCCTCCCGAAGTATTAGTAGCAACTACGTAATAAGAAGAGAACGAAGTAAAATTACCGAAGGCTAATGGATTCCCTGTTCCGCTTATATTTACACCAGTAGAACCACTTGAGTTAAACAATAAATAGGTTGAGCCTGTTTGCGAGCCACTCAAATTAATTGGCATTCCAACACCGCCGAGACAAACTGCACCACCACCTGAAAGTTGATAAACTGTAGGAGATGAAGCAGAAGTTATAGAAACGGGATTCGCCATTGAAGCTGAACATGAAGTAGTAACATTGGTTGCAATAACAGAATAAGTTCCAGATGCTGTTTGAAGTCCAAAGTTCAGCGCGGAGCCAGTACCTGAAACACTATTTCCAATTGGAGAATTGTTTAATCGCAATTGATAATTCACATTTGTTTGCGAAGAAGAAAGACCAACCGAAACACCAGATCCGGAAGAACAACTTACTCCACCTCCAGTAACATTAAAAATTGTTGGTAAAGGATTAACCAAAATAATTGAACTACCATTCATAGTAGCAGTACATCCGGAAGCTGAATGAGTCGCGACAACTGTATATGTTCCGGCACTACTTTGGTTACCGAAAGAAATGGGAGATCCATTTCCGGCTAAAGGAGTACCTGAATTAGAAGTATTAATTTTCAATTGATAAGTTACACCACTTTCACTTCCAGACAATCCAACTAATGGAGCAGTACTACCACTACAATAGCTTCCTCCACCATTCAAACTAAAAACAGCAGGAACAGAAGTAATGGTTACAGTATTTGTAACAGCCGAACACCCAACAGAAGAAGTGAGTGAGCAAAAATGTGATGAAGTGGAATTAACTAATAATGTTTGTGAAACAGTTCCATTATCCCATAAATAAGTTGCGGCCCTATTAGCTGTTAAAATGGTTGAAGCACCTTGACAAATCGTAGAACTTCCAGAAAAAGTAATTATTGGATTCGGATTCTCGTAAGTAAGAGATACATCATCGATTCTAAATTGTGGTGTGATTCCGTTTTGTATAAATTGAATGAATAATTTATTTACTGCCGGGATTCCTGTTACACTTCGAAGGAACCAGATAGCGGTACCGGAACCTGTTGGTAGCAATGTAAAAGGCAAAGTTGTATAATTTAAACTATCGGTACTGTATTGCACTAATAGCTCAGAACCATTTGAGGCAGTAGTAGATTTAAAAACTCCAAACGATAAGACCATGCCGGTTAGTCCGCTTGTGTTAATTCCGGAGATCACAAAATTCTTACCGAGCGTATTTGTTATAAAAACATTTCCTCCTCCTGTTGCTCCTGTATAACCGGAAGATGCCGAAGAAATTCGTACATCACCCGAACCATACATTAAATAATTTATGTTATCGAAACCATTTGCAGTTTCATAAGCAGGTATTAAAGTAGTAGTAGTTGGATTCCCCATCGACTCAGTGAAGAGTGGCGAAATAAATATTTGCGCGTTATTTGAAACCACGACAGCAGAAGATGTAGCTGTACAACCACTGTTATCAGAAACGGTAACAGTGTAATTTCCTGCCACATTTGTTAAGATTGACTGCGATGTAGCACCATTCGACCAGAGATAATTATAACCTGAATTAGTACTTAATTTTATAGAACTTCCAGAACAAACAGAAATAGGTCCCGACGGAGAAATTACTGCGGCCGGGAAACCTGTTACAACAATTGTTTTGGAAGCAACTGTTGAACATCCATTACCATCCACATACGTATAAGAAATAGTATGCGTTCCAATTCCTGCAGTAGAAGGAGAAAATATTCCATTGTTTACGCCGGTACCGGAATAAATACCTCCTGACGGAGAGCCGCCGGAGAGTGTAAAAGAATTTGTTGTAATACAAACATTTGAAAAATTATTCAGCGTTACTGTTGGTGGAGTATTTATTGAAACATTTACTGAGCCTGTCGAAGAGCAACTGTTTGCATCTGTTCCAACAACAGTGTATGTAGTTCCTAAAGTTGGATTAGCAATTACTATAGAGCCAGTAGTTGTATTTAATCCTAAAGAAGGAGACCAAGAATAAGTTGAAGCTCCTGAAGCAGTAAGTGTGACGCCGGCATTAGAACATATCACCGGATTGGTGGGCGAAAAAGTAATTGTTGGCAATGGATTTACAATAACAGTTGTTGAAGCAGAAAGAACAGGATCACAAATGAGAGTACTATTTACGCTATA
Source organism: Bacteroidota bacterium (assembly GCA_031367345.1). Lineage (GTDB taxonomy): Bacteria > Bacteroidota > Bacteroidia > AKYH767-A > 2013-40CM-41-45 > JADKIH01. The sequence continues at coordinate 63,857 of JANLPR010000046.1, forward strand.
AGAAGGAAAAGTAATAGACCAGTTTGTAATAGAGCCGGTATTAGAGTTAGCTCGATCGTAAACAAGTAATTTCCAATTTCCATTTGGATTGAATGACCCGCTACCTAAAGAAGCAAAAGTTGTTTTTGTTGAAGTGATACAAGAAGTGAAAACAACATTCCATGGTTTGTACGTTCCGGTATATGGTGCTCCACTCGTAGGAATAATTGTGCTGCCAAGATCAGAAAAAATGGTATTGATAAAATGATCTCCGGTATTAGAATTATTTCCTGTACGATTACTTAAGCCAAGAATTTCTCCGGAAGGTGATTGTAAATAAATTGCTAAATCACCTACAGCAGTATGAGTAATATTTATTTTTACAGAAATACCATTTGATGCAATATTTCCATTGAAGCCTGCAATAGCAATAGTTGATAATGCGCCGGTGCAACTATTATTCGGAATACTATAGTTATTCAAATTTGAAAAAGTAGCAGTGGGATAAGTAGTAGAAATAGTATTTGTTTTTTGAATAAGGACTTGATACGATCCGCTTTGGTTTACATTCAACGATTGAGCATTGGCGTTAACAATATCACTTCCATTTTTTTTCCATTGATACGTCACCGTACCCGATTGGGCGGCAGTCAACATTACACTTCCACCGGAACAAAAAGTTGTTGGGCCACCTGCAGAAATGGTTGCGGGAGTATTTGGATATACGACCACCGTTGCTGTTGGCATAGAATCATTAGCCGGAATAGTATCGCCAGAGAAAATTGTTTTTGAATCGAAATAATAATTTCCAGAGTTAGACAGATTAATAGTTCCACTGAGTGAAATTGTTGAGGTACTTCCTGGATTGATCGTTCCGGAAGTAACAATAGTGGATAGGTTCTGAATGATGCTTCCGGGACCGGTGACTTTTAAATTAACTTGTAAATTATTAAAAGCAAAATTGACAACATTAGTACCATAATTTTTCACTTGAATTTGTATTGCTTGAGATGGAGAAGAACAAGTATTTGCAGATGGAGTTGTTAAAGAAGCGACACCAAGATCGGCATTAGGGCAAGAAGCATTTTGAAATTCAATTTTACAAGATACCGGAAGGTGATCAGAAGCATAATGAACAGCATCGGCAACATAAGCAGGAACAGCAGTATTAGGTTGTTTATTAATAGAGTCTTTGTAGTGATTTCCATCATTGCCGAGCGGAATAGTTGAACCCGGAACAAAACTAATTCCTCCGGTTTGCATCATCGCATTCGAAAAAAGTATGAGATCAAAACGATCATCAACTCCACCGGTAGATCCACCACCAAACGCTCTGGTCCTACTCGACTGCGTATGAAAGTTCGTATATGCAGTACTGTTCCACGTACCCGTCATGGAAATAGGGTCAATAAAATGACCATCGACACCGGGAGTTACGGCGATTAATTTTTGATAACAAGATTCGGTAGATTTATAAATATTAAAATCGCCACACACCAAAAAATTAGTACCTGATGGTAAAGCATTCGTAAACTTACGTAGCGAATCAACTTCAAGAGCACGTTGAGCTTCATCAGGAGCGGTACTGCTTGCTTTTAAGTGTACCGAATAGATTCTTAAAGTATCGCCTGAAAGTAGATGCACCAATTTAAATTCATTGATATCTCTTAGGTCAGTAAAAATTCTTGTGTTACTAACAAAAGAGAATTTTGCAGTTTTATAAAAAATAGCATTGTCCGAATCATATCCATTAATAAAAGTTCCGGCAGAGTACGTGTTGGAGTTTGCGTTCAACACATTTGCCAAGAAAAAATTCACACCATTCTGTGCAGTATTTTCTTGTGTGACCATTATATCAGGGTCAACGTAAGAAACGATGGTACGATAAAAAGGATGACGCAGAGTAGTATCAGGGGTAAGATTACTTTGCTCAGGATAATTAAGCAGATTATAGGTTAAGAGAGTAATTTGTTCCTTACCAACAGTAACTGCTTTACAAAGTGCAGCACTTGTTCCACAACCATTGGATGATGTTACGCATACATTTCCTCCGGAAGTTCCGAAAGTAGAGTTAATAGAATTAGAGCCTTGGCCGGTAGTAACCGTTGCGCCTGACGGGAGAGTCCAATTATAAGACGCTGCATTTGCGACCGGAGATATTGAATAAAAGATATTCGAAGCATTTGCACATACACTAGTAGATCCGTTTATTATTCCGGAAATTGATGGAACGCCGGAAGACACATTTACATAATTCGATTTTGTAATTGTATTAGATCCATCGGGACCAGACACAGTAAGAGAAATAGTTTTTAATCCGGAGGTAGAATAAAAAACAGAATGCGGGCCTGAGGTATTGGCAGTAGGAATACTTGCACCTGAACCAAAATCCCAAGAGTATGAAGTGATATTACCGGTACTCAGGTTGGAGAATACAATGCTTTGATTTACGCAAGGCAGAGAAGAAGAAACGGAGAAATCGGCAATTGGGGCAGCGAAATTTTTCGAAGCCAAAAGGAAAAAAAAGGCAATAAGGATAAATATAGGCGAGCGGAAAAACGATGATGATTTCCGTAAGTTAGTTACGTAAAGTTGAAGCAAGACTAGTAGAGTTAAGTGAGTAAACTAGAATTCGCAGTTCTAAGAGAGAGCTAAATATAAGGAACGCCCTCAGAAGATGCAACAATAAAGGGCTAGAGGCCGAATGAGTTAAGGCAGAAAGTAGAAAAATGGGCTGTTGAGAATCAAAAACAAAGAAAAAAAGGCCAAAGCTGGGGACGAAAATTTTTGAAAAGGAATAAAAAACACTACTTTCGCAACACTAAAGTATGCCCGGGTGGCGGAATTGGTAGACGCGTCGGTCTCAAAAACCGATGGTAGTAATGCCGTACCGGTTCGATTCCGGTCCTGGGTACCACACCGGACAACATCAAATTATCGTGATGCTGTTCGGTTTTTTTTTGCTCAAAAGCCGCTCTGGTGGCTTGAATTGAGACTAGTAGCTCATTTACTCGTGTGGTTCGAAGTCGTCCTTTTGAGAATGTCAGATTTT
>JANLPR010000058.1:0-12872 GCA_031367345.1 Bacteroidota bacterium
CACGCAACAGGAGTTGCGCTTGCGGCTACTGAAAGTAATGTTGGCTGAACGATCGTAATTGTAGATGAGCTTGTACAAGAATTTGCGTCTGTAACTACGATTGTGTAATTGCCGGCTGATAATCCGCTTGCCGTTATTCCGCTTCCTCCTGAAGGTGACCAAGATTGAGTATAAGGAGCAGTTCCACTTATTACACTTACAGAAGCAGATCCGTTATTTCCTCCAAAACAATTTACGTCATTGTTTAAAATTGTTGCTGTTGTTGGTCCTGCAATGCTAATGACATTTGCTGAGGCAGTAGCAGTACATCCATTATTATCTGTGACAGTTACAGTATAATTTCCTGCAAGTAGCGATCCTGCATTTGCTCCGGTACCGCCGGAAGGCGACCACAAATAAGTGAATGGAGCAGCACCACCAATAGGATTTGCCACTGATGAACCATTACTGGCGCCGCAAGTTGAAGGAGTTGGTGTTGCGCTTGTAGTCAGAACTGTTGGCTGAGTAATAACCACCGAAGATGAGGTAGTGCAACCATTAGCATCGGTAACAGTTACTGAATAATTGCCTGCTGACAAATTCGTTGCACTTGCAGAAGTTCCACCACTTGGCGACCAGCTATAGGTAAATGTTGGTGTGCCGCCTATGGCATTTAAATTTGCACTGCCTGTACTATTTCCAAAACATAACACGTTAGCCGAACTTACAATTGATGACGTTAATACTGCAGGCTGAGTAATTGTTGTTGAAGCAGTAGTGGTACATCCGTTAAGGTCGGTGATTGTGACAGTATAATTTCCTGCATTCAAATTTGTAGCACCCACATTTGTTCCTCCTGACGGGGACCAGTTATAGGTGTATCCTGGCGATCCGCCGTTTGCTGTAGCTCCTGTACTTCCATTTGCTAATCCGAAACATGTAGCATTTACAGTCGAAGAAATAGAAGACGTTAATTGTATTGGTTGTGATATTGTAGCCGAAGTTGTACTTGTACATCCATTCAAATCTGTAATAGTTACAGTATAATTTCCTGCAATCAAATTTGTAGCACTTGCATTCGTACCACCGGAAGGCGACCAGAGATAAGTATACGTTGCAGTTCCACCACTGGCAGAAACAGTTGCAGCTCCGGTAGTGCCTCCGAAACAGTTGATGTTTGAAGAGCTAACTAAAGCAGAAGTGAGAATTGTTGGTTGGGCAATAACTGCTGTAGCGCTGGCGGTGCAACCACTTGCATCTGTAATTTGAACTGAATAATTTCCGGCCGATAAATTTGTTGCATTGCTTGATGTCCCACCGGAAGGCGACCAGACGTAAGTATATGCGCCAGTTCCACCACTGCCAATTACAGACGCACTTCCATTTGTTCCTCCGTTACATAATGCCGGAGTAGGAGAAGTTACTGCTGATAAAATTACCGGCTGTGTAATCGTAGAAGATACCGAAGCTGTACAGCCATTTATATCTGTAACAGTTACAGAATAATTTCCTGATGCCAATCCGGAATTCGTTGCAGAGTTTGGTCCGGCAGGTGTCCAGACATAACTATAAATTGGAGTTCCTCCTGAAGCAGTAATTGAAATACTGCCATTAGCTGCTCCATTGCAATTTACATTCGTACTTGTTTGAAGAACACTTGTCAATAGTGTCGGTTGTGCAATTACAATTTGCGTTGTTGAAGTACATCCGTTTGCATCGGTGACTGTTGCTGTATAATTTCCTGCTGCAAGATTTGTAGCGCTTGCATTTGTTCCCCCAGATGGAGACCATGAATAGGAGAGAGGGGCTGAACCACCGCTTCCACTAACAAGAGCTGAGCCTGTATTGGCGCCAAAACAGTTTATATTGGTTGTAGAATTTGTAAGCAGTGTTGGTCCCGGTAGATCTGCAACATTCACAGTTTTTGATGAAGTACAATTATTTGCATCAGTAACTATAACCACATAATTTCCGGTTGAAAGATTGTTGAGCGTAACTGAGCTTCCTGCAACTGGTGACCACAAATAAGTATATGGTGCAGTTCCGCCCGAAGGTATAGCTGTTGCTGATCCGGTAGCTTGTCCACAAATTGAACCGGTAGAACTTGAACCGGACACAACTGGTGTAGGATTTGTTAGAGTGGTACTTTTCGTAGCAGTACATCCACTACCATCAGTTACAGTTACTGTATAACTACCTGCGCCTAGATTGGAAGCAGTAGAATTGGTTCCTCCTGAAGGAGACCATGAATATGTATATGCCCCGGCACCTCCATTTGCTAAGATCGATGCAGATCCATTTGCCGATCCATTGCAGAGTACAGGTGTTGAATTTATTGTGGTACTGATAGCAACTGGCTGAGTAATTGTTGCACTTGTTGAAGCAGTGCATCCTTGCGCATCTGTTGCAACAACCGTATAATTTCCGGCTGCTAAGCCTGTTCCTGTAGCAAGATTTCCTCCTGCTGGTGACCAAACATAAGTATAAGCTGGAGTACCATTTGAGCCGGCAGCGGTTGCAGTTCCATTTGTTCCTGCATTACAAGAAACAGGTGTGCTAGAGGCAATCGCAACTGAAATAGTTGGTGGTACTCCGATTGCTGATGTGGCTGAAGATGAACAACCGGCGGCATCTGTCACTGTACAAGTATAATTATTTGGTTGCAAGTTGCTGGCTGTAGCACCAGTACCTCCCGACGGTGACCAACTATAAGTATATGGCCCTGTTCCTCCCAAAACTGCAACAGTAATATTTCCTAGGGGATTCGAACAGGATGCGTTTGTGATTCCTGAAACATATGCTACCGGTGCAGATGGTGCAGCTAAATTTGTATTTGCTGAACCGGTACATCCTCGACTATCTGTAACGATTACGCCAAAATTTCCGGAACCTAAATTTGAAGCCGTAGCCCCGGTACCACCGGAAGGGGACCAAGAATATGTGTATGGTCCCGTTCCTCCTGCAGGTACAGCAGTTGCAGATCCATTATTGGAACCACAAGTAGGTTGAATGTCATTGATAGTAGCAGTCACTGCTGTCGCTTGAGTTACAACTGCAGTTCTTGATGCAGTACATCCACTGGCATCCGTTACTGTGACAACATAATTTCCGGCTGCTAACCCAGTAATATTTTGTGCAGTAGATGCACCTGGCGACCAACTATAAGTGTAAGGTCCGGTTCCTCCAACTGGATTTGCATTTGCTGTTCCTGCTATGCCTCCAAAACAATTATTATTCGTTGAAGTTACGGTAGGAGCTAGCGTCGCCGGAATTGTTACTACAACTGATTGAGTAGAAGTACAACCTGCAAAATCTGTTACAGTTACAGTATAAGTACCTGCAGTCAATCCACTCATGGAATTTGAACCTGCAACTGCATTCGCTGTTTGTATTACTGTTCCACCGCTATTTTTCCAAAGATAATTCCAAGGTGAATTTCCTTGTCCATTAGCAGTTGCAGTAGCTGTTCCTCCTGCACATGATACACTTGTAACATTAACTACTGGTAAAGAACAACATGCCAGCTCCGCAAAAAAGTGAACAATAGGATCCTGAGTACAGGCTAGTGATCCCCAAACCCCCGATTCCCCATCTCCATATGTGTCAACATTTACATTCAGACTTGCTCCGGGAATACATTGCCCGGGAGGGAGTGTAGTAACTCTCCAACAAAATGTCCAAGTGCACATATTGTTCGGATTGTAATCTCCATAATTATTTCCCGCATTATTGTCCACTTGGTTATTTATATTTCCTGAAGCGGTTTCAAAATAAAATCCGGCAGGAAAAATTTGATTAGTCGCATTACTCCGTATTGTATCGTTATTCCAGATCCATCTACCCGGAATTTGTGTAGCGGGTATCAAAGGATCGAATGAGTTACAATCTGCAGCGGGAGTTGTTGATAGTGTACTCATATCCCAACCCGGACCGAAATTCGGACTTACTCCATGTAACCAATTATATGAAGTCTGATCATAGCGGTTAATTGTATAACAAAAGTTTACTGTTTGTCCAGGCATATAAATTCCATTCACCGGTGGTGGAGTTACCACCAGATTACTCCCCATCACACACCCGGCACAGTCGTAAGAATTTGTAAGCGTCATTATAAAATTACATTGGTCAGATAGACTTCCGCCACCAACTTGGAGCCAATAACTTCCGGCTTGTAATCCGACAAAAGTCGTATTTAATGTTCCACTACCGCCAATGGCGCAATTTACTCCTGACATTGTTGAACAATTGTTTCCGGAATAAAGTGCCACTTGCGGACTTTGAATTCCGCCGGTAATTGCTATTGCTAATACCGAACCTGTTATCGTAATGCGATACCAAACATCTGCAACCGGATTAGCTAAACCGGTGTTTGATGGTTGACAACCTTGCAATGCGCCAAGATTTGGATCTGATGAAGCACAAAGATTAGTTCCATTGATTACTATCGGTGTTGAAACATTCGCAGGACAAGCAGTAGGAGAAGGGACGGTAACAGCAATTGCATTTGAACAGTTGTCATTCACGGGAGCAGCACCACCATTACAAGCTGTGGCACAAGTTCCGGGACAATTCACACATGAAATTGTGGCAGCCCAACCCGCTGCAGTAATTGTATTGTCGCTTCTAAACCTTATTGTCAAACATCCGCTGTTTGCTGTTACAACGCCCGGACTTGTAGTTCCAAAATACCAACCAATAAGTGGGCTCGAAGTATTAGGTCCATTGTAAATAAACAAAGTATCAAAGCCCGATTCTGTATTGAAAGTCGTAAATGTAAGTCTTACACACTGTCCTGAGTTTGCAGAACAAAACGTCATTGTGTAATTTTCATTCGAACCATACTTCGTATTATTTCCTCCGCTATCATAGAATGTTCCTGCACAAGTAGTAACATTGCTATTGCCCATATTATAATTTTGAGCAAGCACAGAATGGCAATTTGCCATCACAAGAAGGACAATTAAACAGAGTAAATTTTTAATCATTCACTTGATTATTTAATGTGTGGGAGAGGATATTTATTCGACAAGAAAGGTTATAAAAGATAATGGAGCGAATCTGAAGATTGACCACGAGTTGTCATTTTTTTTCCTTTCCGAAATGTAATCAAAATGTTAAAATAATACAACTATTTGGAGATTTTTCGAGTAATAAAGAGGTGAATACGGTTTTGGCTACATTTTTTCCTCATTTGGAAAGATATTGTTTCCAAAATCGATTCGGAGTTTCTAATTTCGCAAATCAAAATTCAAATAAATTACGCTATGAAAGTAACTGTTGTAGGTGCCGGAAACGTAGGTGCCACTTGTGCAGATGTAATTGCCCACAAAGATATAGTTCATGAAGTTGTACTTCTAGACATTAAAGAAGGCATTTCAGAGGGAAAATCGCTTGATATGTGGCAGACTGCGCCAATCAATTTGTATGATACACGAATCACAGGATCAACAAATGATTACTCAAAAACAGCCAATTCAGATGTTGTCGTAATCACATCTGGTTTACCACGGAAGCCGGGAATGAGCCGAGATGATTTAATAGCTACAAATGCAGGAATCGTTCGTTCAGTAACCGAAAACATTGTAAAGTATTCGCCAAATGCCATCATTATTGTAGTTTCGAATCCGCTAGATGTAATGACATATTGCGCTTATTTGACAGCAAAAATTGATTCCAAAAAAATTATCGGGATGGCAGGAATATTAGATACTGCTCGTTACCGTGCCTTTTTAGCTGAAGCCTTAAATACTTCGCCAAAAGATATTCAAGCTGTATTGATGGGAGGCCATGGCGATACAATGGTTCCACTTCCACGATATACAACGGTAGCAGGGATTCCTGTAACCGAGTTAATTGAAAAGGATAAGTTAGATGCTATAGTTGACAGAACAAAAAAAGGAGGAGGAGAGTTAGTAAACCTAATGGGGACTTCGGCTTGGTATGCACCAGGCGCAGCAGCAGCTCAAATGGTAGAAGCAATCGTTAAAAATTCTCAACGTATTTTCCCTTGTTGTGTTTTGCTGAACGGAGAATATGGCTTAAAAGATATTTATCTAGGTGTACCAGTTAAGCTCGGGAAAAACGGAATCGAAGAGATCATTGAATTGAAATTAAATAAAGAGGAAATGGAACTCTTACATGCATCCGCTAAGTCAGTAAAAGAAGTTATGGATGTTCTTGATAATATGAATCAACCGGCTCATTAATCTTTTGAAATAATTATACAAAAAGCATCCTTCGTATCTCGGAGGATGCTTTTTAGTTTTTTAATATTCTCACAATTGGGTTAAAAGTTCTAATTGTTTAAAAAGTTGTTGCATTATTAAATCATTACAAATTATGTTTTCTAGTTATACTTCTATCCCAATACAATTGATAAATATTGAAGACGATGGATTACATTTGATCGTAGACGCGATGATCAATGAAAAGGCCTGTAAATTGTTAATCGATACCGGTGCTTCCAGAACTGTTTTTGATCAAACAAGAATTCTTCAATTTGTTAAAAGTACAGAATTCGAAAAGCACGATAAGCTTTCGACAGGATTAGGAACTGACAGTATGCCTACTAGTACTACTACCCTTAATGATTTTAAAATTGCAGGAATAGTCATTTCAGATTTTAAAGCCGTCCTTCTCGATCTAAGTCATGTTAATTCCAGCTATGAGAAAATGGGCTATGATCCAATCGATGGAGTGTTGGGAAGCGATATTCTAAACAAGTTAAAAGCAATAATCGATTATCCGAAATTAATGCTAAAATTGAAACGCTTAAAGTAATTTTTTTTGTCGCATCTATTTATTAGTAACAAATTTTGTTGAATACATTTTTTATTCAATCAGCAATTTTCAATTTGAAATATTAACCTGAACATTTTTTTATTAAATAATAACATTTTTTTCTCAATTCTCAATTCTCAATTCTCAATTCTCAATTCTCAATTCTCAATTCTCAATTCTCAATTCTCAATTCTCAATTCTCAATTCTTCATTATTAATTCCTCATTCCTCATTCTTCATTAATAATTCTTCATTATTCATTAAACACCTAGTTTCTAATCGACACAAAATAAGGTGCAGGTAATAATTCGTTTTTATAAATGTATGTGCTACCATCGCTGAGTTGTTTGTAATACATCGTGAAAGTACTTGCATCAATAATGGTCAGGTTTCCATTACGGCCAGAGCACGATGAAACATGATGGGGTGCAGGACCTGTAGGATCAATATTTAAATTGGCTACATATACCAAATTAGTTGACTCATCTGCCGCAATTCCATGTGGCTGAAAACCGGTATAAATACTATCTTTCAGATAAGTGTTGCAATCTATTGAGTAAACCAATCCTTTTTTACCTGTGCTGACTATCGCTTCTGTACATGTAACATAAACTTTATTTAGCGAAGAAAGTGATGCGAATTCTTGTGGCTTTTCTCCAACAGCTATTACCGAAAGAAGACTATCATTGTTGAGTTGAAAGATTCTGATCTCTGAAGATTTTTGACATGAAACAAAATACTTTGTTCCGTCTGGCGATAAGATCATTTCATGTGGATCTAAAGAAGAGCTTGTCGAAGGTTGGGCGCCTGGAATTAAAACTATTTGATTGCTATCATAAAAGGGTGAAGTGATATCAATTTTAGTAATGAAGTTTCCATTTTGACTCGATACATAAAGATAATGTCCGTCATTGGTAATGAATCCGCCATGTGGAAAATCGCCCGACAAAACTGTTAATTGAGACATCGAATTCAAATCTACAACAACCGTTTTTCCTGCGCCCGTAGCATTCACAAATCCCTTGCTGCCATCCGGGGTTATCATAATGGTATTCCAATCGCCGGAAGAAATATTTACTTGACCAACTAAGGAGTCGTCGCTTGCTCTGAATTTTTGGACTATATCACCGGTATAAAAAACAACATACCAATATTGGCCATCAGGAGACACTCGAACCATGTGCGGAGATTCTATCTGTGAGCTTATTGCTCCCACATTCACATACCGCATAATAACTTTTGTTTGTTCATCAATAACTGCAACTTTGTCGCAACCTTGCATACAGATATAAATTTTCTTTCGAAGAGGATTGTCAGAGAATTTTATAAACCCATTTTTATTTGGAGCTCCATTTCCAATCCAGTTTACCAATGTAGAATATTCTATAGGAGAAAGCGGAGATTCATTGTAAGGCATTGTCGGAATCAATGTTGGCCCTAGCAATGTGTCAGTATTTACAGAATAGAGCATATAGCTATTGTCAATGCTAAACGGAATAACAGAAGTGCCATTTCTACCCCCATCAAACATTTGGTCCCATGTAGAAAAGTCAAGACCTCCGGCAACACCGCGGCTCAATGAATTATGACAGCCAGCCGTCGCACATTTGTTGACGAGTATTTTACCGACTTCTTCAGGATAGCCATTTTCAACAACAAGAGGAGGGCTTGGCAATTCTAACTTATCATATTTGCAACTGAAAGTGATAATAATTACCAAGAAAAATAGTATTCCTTTTAGTTTAGTTTTATTCATTGATGCGTATTTAAAAGCAAGTTAATTGATGATCCAATTTTTCAACTTATTTAACAAAAACAATTTCTTTCTTATTCTACAACAGGAATTGCTTTTAGAACAATAGAGTCTGTTGCTGCAAGAACAACTCTCAGTCCACCATAAACATTTGAACTTATACTCGTATCAAGTCCGCAACCATATAAAAAGTATGTACCACAAGTAAGGTTCGTTAAATTGATTTGTCCGTAACCTCCAACACCAATAAACCTAAGATTATATCCTATCGGAGCATTGGACCAATTATCGGCATTAAATTTAACCCAGACTGTATCCGGTTGTGAGATTTGATTTGGAATATTTACGCCATGATGTTCTAAGAGTGTAATGATGGTTTTTGCCCCGCCAGAATCTGCGACACAAGCATTGACTGTAGTTGGGTTAGTGGCCGCATCTTTCTTACAAGAAGAAATGAACAGCGACAAAACAATAATAAATGAAACTAAACTTAGTAAGAATGTAACGGGCTTTAGCATATTTTCGATATTTGCACGAAAATAGTAAAAAGACACTTTAGTCTTGTTTTACAAAAGTCATATTATTAAAAAATAACCATACATTCATTTATGTTTTCATATTACGCTATCTATAAACCATTCGGAACCTTATCGCAATTCACCAAAGAAGGAGAGCATCAAACATTGGCAGAATTAGGGTTCAATTTTCCTAAAGACGTTTATCCTGTTGGGAGACTCGATGCCGATAGTGAAGGTTTACTTTTACTTACTAACGATAAACGGATCAATAGCAGATTACTTGATCCTGAACAAGGGCATGAAAGATCATATCTTGTTCAGGTAGAAGGTGACATTTCAGCGGAGGCCATGAATCGATTGCAAGAAGGAATAGAAATTTCTTTCGACGGAAAAATCTATAAAACCAGATCTGCTTCGATAGAAAAACTAGTAGATTTGCCGGCAATTCCGGAAAGAAACCCACCAATTCGCTTTCGACTCAATGTGCCTACTTCGTGGATAAGGCTTAAAATAATTGAGGGGAAAAACAGACAGGTAAGGAAAATGACTGCTAAAGTGGGTTTTCCGACTTTACGCCTCATTCGTGAATCCATAAATGAATTATCTCTGAACACGATGGAGTCAGGAAGAGTAGAGGTCATGGAAAGATCAGAATTTTATAGTAAACTTGGCCTCCGATTTTAAAGTTGAATTATCACTATTTTGTCAATATAAATTGATTTACAGAATATGAATTTCCTCTTTACTACATTTGAAAACCTAAACAAAAAACCATAAATGAAAAGAATTTTACTTGCTGCTGCGGCAATGATCTGCTTAAACTTTGTAGTTAACGCTCAAAATGCGCATACGAAAAGAAATTGTGCAACAATGTCTCATTTAGATGAACTAAAGACTTTAAATCCGGCTTTAGCACAACAAATAATCGTTGATGAATCAAGACTTCAACAAGAAATTACTCGCTTAACTGCTGCAAGAACAAACAGTCCCAATATTATTTATACTATTCCTGTTGTAGTTCACGTAGTTTATAAAACTACTATTCAGAATATTTCTGATGCACAAATCCTTTCTCAGATTGATGCCTTGAATGAAGACTTCGGACGTACAAACGCCGATACTTCAAATACACCGGTCGGATTTCGATCTGTAGCTTCTGCTACTCAATTTCAATTCTGCATGGCAAAACGTGATCCTGTTGGAAATGCAACTAGTGGAATTGAAAGAAGATCTACTACTCTTACTTCTTTTTCTACAAATGATAATGTTAAGCATTATGCAAATGGTGGACTAGATGCTTGGGACGTGAACCGTTATTTAAATATCTGGGTTTGTAATATGAGCGGTGGTGTACTAGGTTATGGTGAGTTTCCTGCTACTGTACATACAAATACATTTGGCGTAGTTATTCAATACAATGCATTTGGTAGAGTTGGTACTCTTGATCCTACATATAACTTAGGACGAACTTGTACTCATGAGTTCTCTCATTGCTTCCGTTTGTATCATATATGGGGTGATGATGGTGGTGCTTGCACAGGTACAGATTATATTGCTGATACTCCTAACCAAGCTGATGCAACTTATGGTTGTTTAACTTATCCATATAACGATGCTTGTTCTGGTGCTTCTGCAAACGGAATTCAGTTTATGAATTACATGGATTACAGCGATGATATCTGCTTAAATATGTTTACAGCCAATCAAGCTTCTCGAATGTATGCATCTATCAATAGTTTCTATAATTCACTTTTTACGTCAGATGCATGTTTGCCTGTAATCGATAATGTAAATTCACTTAGCGATTTCAATTTCTCTGTTTATCCAAATCCAAGTGAAGGAATATTGAATGTTGATATGTTTGCTGCTCGTAACATTGGGTCAAAAGCAGAAATCACCGTTACTGATATCATAGGTAAAATTATTTCTACAACTACAGTTGAAAATACTACAAATCATATCCATCAAATCGATCTTTCTAAGGCTGAAAATGGAGTTTACTTTGTAACAGTTTCAAGTAATTCATTCAAAAAGACAGTTCAGTTTGTCTTAGCACGCTAATAAATATAAAAAAATATAAAAAAAGGACAGTCTATTCAGGCTGTCCTTTTTTATTGTGAAGATCATTGTTCAAACGAGTTTGAAATCTAAATGTATTTCTTGGAATAATTCTAAAAAATAAATTTTGCTTTTAATCTTTCAGTTAATTAAAATCCTTGCACATTTCTAAGAAAAGCTTCATCGCTTTTTTCTTGTCTTCGTTAAAAGAATAATCAATAGAATACGAGAGATAATATTTGATCTTTTCAATCGATAGTTCAGCGGTTGCTTCTTTCTCTGAAATTTCATCAATCATTTTCATTCCTGTTTCTATAGAGCGGTTGAAGAGTATAATGAATGATTCTTCTAAATCTATTACTGAAGTCCATGTTGCAAAAACAAAAGGAAGATTGGTCATTTTTTTCCATTCTTCAGAAAGATCATAACAGTAATTAAAATTCCCTTTTAAACTTAATGCACGGTCGCCTATTACAACACCGGCAGTAGTTCCTTCAATATGTTTTTCGTAATCGACAGAAGACTCTAAAAAAATTGGTTGAATCGTCCAAAAGTTTTTACATAAAACTTTTGTGAGCATAACAGAAGTTCTAGATTGATAGTCAAGATAAATACTTTTAATTTCTTTAAGAGGTACATTGCTTAGAAGCAAGACAGAATCAACCGGGCCGTCTGCTCCAATGCAATAATTTGATATGATCGAATACTTTTTAAGTTGAGGGAGTATGGCTACGGGAATTAGGCCGATATCTGCAATGCCACTGATTAGTTTGTCAGCACACACCGATGGAATGTCAAGAGAGATGTCTGCCTGTAAATTAAATTCACTCTTCTTGAATCCGTAAATAAATGGTTTACTATTTAAATAAGATACAACCGAAATTTTTGGACGATATTTAATTTCCATTCTTAGTGCTACTTCTTTACAATAAAACGATTGGTATTTTTTTAAAAAAAGGTGCCGGACAAAAGCAGTTATATTCTATTTAATTGTCCGACACTCTTTTCTAATTTATATTTCAACTTCAATTAAGTCTTCTACTTTTTTTGGAGCTACGCCTTCATCAATTGCATGGCCTCTGAATTTGCGAAGACGGTTTTTCAATCTTGCAGCAATCAAATACATAACCGGTACTAAGATCAATGTAAGGAATGTGGCAAAGCTCAAACCGAAAATCATTGTCCATGAAAGTGGGCCCCAGAATGCGGTGTTGTCACCTCCAAAATAAATATGAGGATTGAATTCAGTAAACAGTGTTGCAAAATCGATATTTAAACCAACAGCCAAAGGAATCAATCCTAACATCGTTGCAAATGCAGTCAAGATTACCGGTGTCATTCTTGTTTTTCCGGCCTCAACAATGGCATCAAAAGTAGGTACACCTTTAGAGACTAAGAGGTCAGTAAACTCTACAAGTAGAATTCCATTTCTAACAACAATACCGGCGAGTGCAATAATTCCTACTCCGCTCATTACAATTGAGAATTCCATTTTGAAAATTGAGAATCCAATAAATACGCCGATTATACTAAATACAATTTCAGAAATAATAATTAACGGTTTACTTATAGAGTTAAATTGAATGACTAGAATAAGCACGATCAATAAAAGCGACATTTGCATTGCCCAACCAAGAAAGGCTCCTGTTTCAGCTTGCTCTTCTTGTGAGCCTGTCATTTTTATTGTAACACCTTCCGGAGCCTTAAATTCCTTAATCGCTTTTTCTACATCTTGAACTACAAGATTCTCTTTGTAGCCTGTTAAGATATTTGAACCTATCGTA
>JANLPR010000064.1:0-38185 GCA_031367345.1 Bacteroidota bacterium
AGCATTTACTGACTCATAAACAATTACCCTACACCATGAAAAAATATTTTGCGGCGCTTTTGCTTTTAGCATCTCTAGCTAATGTTTCATCAGCACAACGTGAGCATTCATGTTATTCATCTGAAATGAATAATCTGTCTCTTCAAAATAACCCTCAACTACAAATAGACCGTCAGGTTTTAGAAGATTGGACTGCTCGCTATGGACAGTTGGAAAGAAGAAACAATGCAGTAGTTTATGTTATTCCAATCGTGTTTCACATCCTTCATCAATACGGAGCAGAAAATATTTCTGATGCTCAGATTTACGACGAAGTTGCAATTTTGAATCGCGACTATCGTAAGCTAAATGCTGATACATCAGTTATCATTCCTGATTTTGTACCACTAGCTGCCGACATTGAAGTAGAATTTCGTTTAGCAAGTATCGATCCTCAAGGTCGTTGTACAAATGGAATTGATCGCATTGTTACACCACTAACAAATGGTGCTAATGATCAATCTAAACTTAACCCATGGCCATACTCTAAGTATTTAAATATTTGGTCTGCTAAAACTTTAGCTAACGCTGCTGCTGCTGCTTATGCATATTACCCGGGTGCTGCACCCGACACTGCTTACGATGGTGTAATTAGTCGTTATGATTATATCGGCAGTATCGGAACTAGCAGTGTAAATAACAGCCGCACTATTACTCATGAAATTGGTCATTGCTTTAATCTTGCACACCCTTGGGGTAGTACTAACCAACCGGGAGTTGCTTGTGGCGATGACAATGTTTCTGATACTCCTGTTACTCAAGGTTGGACTTCTTGTGTTTTAAACGGTTCAGTTTGTAATCCGCCAATCATCGAGAATGTTCAAAACTATATGGATTATTCCTATTGCGACGTGATGTTTACACAAGGACAAAAAACTAGAATGCGTGCTGCTCTTTCATCGAATAATGGACGAAGAAGCAATCTTTGGTCGGCATCCAACTTACTTGCTACAGGTGTTACGCAAGGACCACAAGTTTGTACACCTAAAGCTGACTTCGCAAACGATCATGATCTTGTTTGTGTGAATGGTAATGTGCTTTTCTATGACCTTAGCTGGAAGGGAAGAGTTGCTAACTGGAACTGGTCGTTCCCCGGTGGTACTCCATCTACTTCAACCGATTCTGCAGTGATTGTTACCTATGCTGCTGCAGGAGTTTATTCGGCAAAACTAGTTGTAAGCAATGCTACCGGAACAGATTCAATTACTCATACACAAACTATTCATGTAAGTAATAGCTCTGTACTTTCAGTTCCATACTTCGAAAGCTTTGAAGACACTGCTTCATTCCCGGGGGCTGAAGGTGTATTAATCAATTCTGATAACGGAATTACTTGGGCTCGCGTTACTAATACTGCTAGTGCTGGTGTAGCTTGCTTAAAAATGAATAACTATGCATATACCGCAGGGCCGGTTGATGAGTGGGTTATGCCAACGTTCGATTTCTCGAATGTAACTACTCCAATCACAATGACATTTAAAGTTGCCAACGCACAACGCAGCACTACTTCTGCTGATATACTATCTATGTCGGCAAGTTTAAATTGTGGAGCTACATGGCAACCGAAATACACTAAAACCGGTACCACTCTTGCTACTGCCGGAGTTGTTGCAACACCTTACACACCGTCAACAGCTATTAATCAGTGGAGACAAGAATCAGTAGTATTGAATTCATACAAACTTCTTCCGAATGTTCGATTCAAATTCTCGAATACAAGTGATAGAGGTAATAACACTTACCTCGACGAAATTAACATAACAGGAAATCTTGTCAATGTAGATGAAATGGATGAGATTCAATTGGGATTTGCAATTTATCCAAACCCAACTACAGAGGCAGCAACAGTTCAATTCCAATTATCGAAAAATCAAAAAGTAAGTATTGAAGTTAAAAACATCTTAGGCCAAACGATTCAGAATGTTCTTAATGAAGACCTGAACTCCGGTTTACACGAGGTAAAACTTCCTGTTCTTCCGAGAGGCATTTATATGATCGATCTTTACTCAGGCAACAAACATCATGTCAGACGACTTATAGTTTCTTAAACAAAAAAACCACCTCAAAAGGGTGGTTTTTTTTTGCTTTATATATAAATGATTATGGTTATAAAATAAGCAGAAGATGCATTTCTTTCATTCGGAATTCTCATATTTTTTTTGAAGATTTGTAACATCGTTCTACTTCAACAAGTACTACCTATAAGTTCGATTTTAACGTATGCAAAAAACACTCAATTACCTCCTTTCCTTTCTTTTTATTTCCCTTACACAATTAACGGCAGCCCAAGACGCACCGGAATACAAAAAAAATGCTGTTGCTTTCAATATGACGAGTTATGCAGTGAATGAGATTAACCTGAGCTTTGAACATCGTTATTCGATTAGAAGAGGTATTGAGTTTAATGCTGCATACATTTATATAAACGACCCCCTTCAGAAATTTGCAATTGATTGGGTAAACACACAATATTTTTACGAACGTGGTTTCGCTGCTCGATTCAGATATAAAATTTTTAAAAAACAAGACGAGGAATCTAAATGGCGCGACTATATCTCGCCAGGCATTTCTTACAAATATTTGTATTACAACAATCAATCATTCGATAACACACTTTATGATGATAAGCGTTCTAAAAGTTTTATTGAGCGAGTTAACCAACATCGTTTCAGAAATAAATTTGCGTTGGAATTTACGTGGGGGAAAGTTTATGAAATGAATGAGACTTTTGCTTTTGAATTTTATTACGGTGCTGGGCTCTCAGGAGCATTGTCTGATCGTTATGTAAATAATATTACCTACATCGAAGCCGGCCGAAATGATTCTATTCAAACTGTAGAAGGACACGATAAAAAATTTTACATCAGACCTACTGTGTTGCTTGGAGCTAAATTAAAAATATCATTTTAGATCGAGAGTCGAAATCGACAATCGTGAATCGAGAGTCGACAATCGAGAGTCGTAATTTGAGATTTGTGATTTGAGAGTCGTAATTTGAGATTTGTGATTCGTAATTTGAGAGTCGAGAATTGTAATTCGAGATTTGTGAATTGAGAGTTGAGAGTTGATTGTCGTAATTAGAGATTTGTGAATTGAGATTCGAACGTCGTGAGTTGAAATTTGTTGAATTGACTCTGGAAAATTGGCGTGAGTTAGCAATGTTATTTGAAGCATTTAATCTCCCGCTGAGTCCGCAGAAAACCGCTGAAGTAATTAAAGAAACAATACTCCCAGAAAAAAATCAAGAGAATTAATCTGCTTTAAAAAAAGTTCAGCGAATCAATTTTCTTTAATGAGCTTCCAACCAATTTTTTCCTATCCCCATTCCTATCTCAACCGGAACTTTTAATTTCAATGCGGTCTTCATTCTTTGTTCTACCAATTTTTTCAATTCATCGACCTCCGAAATGTGAGCATCGAAAACCAATTCGTCATGTACTTGCAACAACATCTTTGATTTCATTTTCATTTTTCTAATGTCATCGTGAATGTTAATCATGGCAATCTTGATCATATCTGCTGCACTCCCTTGTATTGGTGCATTGATCGCATTTCGTTCTGCAAATCCTCTAACTGTAGCATTCGCCGAATTAATATCGCGCAAATATCTTCTCCTACCTAAAATGGTTTCTACATATCCTTTACTTCTCGCCAATTCAATACTCTGATCCATGTATTCTTTTACATGCGAGTATTGAGAAAAATAATTGTCAATAATTCCTTTCGCCTCTGTTCTCGAAATATTTAATCGATCGGCCAAGCCAAACGCAGATATACCATAAATAATTCCGAAGTTCACCATCTTCGCATTGCGCCGCATATCTGATGTCACCTCCTTCAATGGAACTCCATATACTTTTGAAGCGGTAGCCGCGTGAATATCTTCTCCACTATTAAAAGCCTCTAACATTCCGGGGTCACCACTGAGCTCTGCTATTATTCGCAATTCTATTTGTGAATAATCGGCCGATAACAACAAAAAGTTTTCATCGCGTGCAATAAATGCTTTTCTAATTTCTCTTCCTCGCTCTGTTCGTATCGGAATGTTCTGCAAATTTGGATTGTCAGAACTCAACCTTCCCGTTACTGCCACTACCTGATTATAACTAGTATGAATTCTTCCTGTTCCTTTATCAATCATCTCCGGCAAAACATCTACATACGTATTTTTTAATTTTACCAGCTCGCGGTAGTCAAGTATGCGACGTACAATAGGATGCTTGTTTTCAATTTTACTCAGCACATCTTCTGCTGTACTATACTGACCTGTTTTTGTTTTAACCGGCTTCTCGACGATCTTTAATATTTCAAATAACACTTCACCTACTTGCTTTGGAGAACTAACATTAAAACTTGTTCCTGCCAAACCCTGAATTTCTTTTTCTGTAGATGCTATATCTATTGCTAATCCTTTTGATAGCTCTTTCAAAGAGTCAACATCTAAACGAATGCCTTCTGATTCCATTTCCATTAACACACCCACCAATGGCATTTCCACTTCCAAAAATAATTTATCTAGTCCTGCCTTTTTTAGCTTAGGCTCAAAATCGTTTTTTAATTGGAGCGTTACATCAGCATCCTCCGCAGCATATTCAACTACTTCGGCAGGTGGAATATCGCGCATGTTCAACTGATCTTTTCCTCTTTTTCCAATCAACATTTCTATTGACACAGGCGTATAATGCAAATATGTTTCTGCCATCACATCCATGTTGTGACGCATCTCCGGATGTAAAAGGAAATGAGCAATCATCGTATCAAACAATTTCCCCTTCAATACAACTCCATATTTATTCATCACAGCCATATCGTATTTCAGATTCTGTGCTATTTTTTCGATCGATTCATTTTCCAAAATGCCTTTAAACTCATCGACAATCTTTTGAGCTGCACTTCTCTCTGCCGGAATTGGAACATACCAGCCGCTATGTTTTGAAATGCTAAACGACATCCCTACCAACTCCACCACACTTAAATCGAGCGAAGTGGTCTCTGTATCAAAACAAATTGATTTCTCTTTTTTTAATAATTCGACAAGTTCCGAACGCGATTCTTTTGTATCGGCCGATTTGTAATCGTGTGGTGTGTCATTTATTGTTTTGAAATTTTTATCGCCACCAAAATCAGGAATATCCGACTCTTCAATTGCAACTGCCGGTTCTGCTTGGCCAAATAATGATGTCTGCACGTTTTGCGCAACAATAACTTTCGGCTTTCCCGGTACTACTGCCAACAAATTTAATTGCTCTGCTAAGCGGCGAAATTCCAACTCTGTAAACAACTCTTTTAATTTCTCTTTATCGGGATCAACAAGAATAAGTTCTTCTAATTGCTTATCAATTGGTACATCAAGAATTATAGTTGCCAATCGTTTTGACTGAATAGCCATTTCTTTATTGGCTTCAACTTTCTCTTTTAATTTCCCTTTTAGTTGATCGGTATTTACAATTAAATTTTCTACGCTTCCAAACTGTTTCACTAATTGGATCGCCGTTTTTTCTCCCACACCTGGTATGCCGGGAATATTATCTACAGCATCGCCCATCAATCCTAAAATATCTTTTACTTGCTCTACTCGTTCTATCTCCCAACGCTTACAAATTTCTGCAACACCTAGCACTTCTGCAGCGCCGCCTGCTCTTGCAGGTTTGTAAATAAATGTATGCTCATCGACTAGCTGCCCAAAATCTTTATCGGGCGTCATCATATAGGTGTCAAAGCCTTCTTGCTCTGCTTTTATTGCTAACGTCCCTATAATATCATCTGCTTCAAAACCTTCTTTTGTAAGCAATGGTATATTAAAACATTCGCACAATCGATAAATGTATGGAATACTCTTAGCAAGATCTTCCGGCATTTCTTGACGATGCGCTTTATACTCAGGAAACTCCTCGTGACGCGATGTTGGACCTGACGTATCAAACACTACAGCAATATGCGTCGGGTTTTCTTTCCTCAAAACTTCCAGCAACGTATTTGTAAATCCGAAAATCGCCGAAGTGTTCTGACCTTTTGAATTGATGCGATGATTATTACTGAATCCGAAGTAAGCTCTGTAAATTAAAGCCATACCATCAAGTAGAAAAAGTTTCTTTTTTGCCATTCTATTATTCTTAAAAGTCAAAGTTAAAAAATTGTGTGTTGTTGCCACTTCCTCCAATCATCATTTATTGATGAAAGCTTTTAATCGAGTAACTACTTTTTCACTTCGTCTCTTTTTAACGCCGCTTTCAATTTATCTACTACTACCACTACTGCCGGACAAATAGTTAAATTTCTATTGGTGATATATAAGATCGAGTGAATTTTTTCCTGATCGGTATGTGGATACGTTTTACACGAATGTGGACGCTCGGAATATATTGAGCAGCACTTATCTTCTTGCAAAAATGGACAAGGAACTGAATTGAAAACATAATCGTTGTCCTCATCAATCACCACATATTTTTCAGTAAACGCTCCGGGTTTTAATTTAAAATGTTTTGATAATCTGTCAATATCTCGCTCTTTTAATAACGGACTTGTAGTTGTACAACAATTGGCACACTGAAGGCAATCAATCTTCTCAAATGCTTCTTGATGAAATTGATTTGTCATCTTATCCAATTCTTTCGCCGGAACTTTCTTCAGCTTTTCGAGAAACAATCTATTCTCCTTTTTTAGAAAACTCGCCTTTTCAATTAATTTTTTATACTCTTCAATCATGCTTCAAAGATACCGATTTAGCTCGCTAAATACCGCTCATTGTGAAATAAATCTAGTAAATTTTTCCATAAAAAAGGCGGAACAATTGCTCATTCCGCCATTTAAAGTTTTAGTTTTTAATTATTGCTTAATTGCTTTCATTGTTACAACCGACTTATCAGTATAACAAGAAATAAAATAAACACCACTCATCCATTCTGATGAATTAATTTCTACTGTTTTATTTTCAAGATTCATCAAAGTGTAAATTACACGACCTTGAATATCCACTACTCTAATACCATTAATCAGTTTTGTTGAATTAATAATTGTTAACTTTTCAGTAAACGGATTTTTAGAAAGTTGAATTGGAAAATTGTTTTGCTGTGTTATACCATTAAAAATTACTGTATGACATTCCGAAGTATCGGTACAACCATTCACCGAAATAACTGCAGCGAATGTTCCATTCACTTGCGAGTAAAACGATTGTCCAGTTTCTCCGGGAACAACGGTATGATTCAAACACTCGACCCATTCATACGTTCCTCCGCTTTGATTTGCAGTTAACACTCCACCAGATTCAGTTACTGTTGTATCTATTCCTGTTAGCTCTAAATTCACAACACTATCGCAAACAGAAGTAATAGGAAAACGTAAAAGATAAGTTCCGGGAGCAGTGAAGTTTTGTCCGGCGTAAGTATAAGTTGTACCGGGACAAATTACATCTGCAACAGTTGAAAAATTATTGATACCTGCAACAAAATTAGATGTCGCCCCTGTTAGCGAAAATAAATTCATCGTTCCATCGATATGACCCGACACATCTGTTAAAGTTGTAATGGCTGTATTATTACTGTCAGCTATTCCTTGATTGCAATCGAAGTAAAGTTTTAGTGCTATGTCGGATGGATTTACAGATTCACGGTAAATACAATCAACTTCGTTAGGATTTAGTACGCGACTCCATAATGCTACTTCATCTATTTTTCCTGTCAATAAAAACGATGCACCATTGTAATACATATTCCCGATATAAAAATCTTCGCCGGAATTCGTGATTGTTCCATTTGCCGGAATGCTATTTACAATTGTTCCGTTTCGATACAATGTTAATTCACTTCCCGAAAAAGTAAATGTATAATGTACCCAAACATTCACCGGCATTGCAGTATCGACTATGTCGAAATTAATTCCGGCAGAATTCCTAAAGCGTGCTTCGAGTCTGTTTACACCAAACTCCACCAAATAAAAATCAGCGTCGGTGTTGTTACGTATTCCTGCAAAGCCATCGTAATTAGGAAAAACAGGTGCAGTATTTGTAGGATACACCCAACATGACATTGATATTGCACTCGAATTAGCAATTAGTGCAGAGCCTCCGCCAACAATTACCTCGTCGTCTATTCCATCAAAGTCAAGTGCATTTTGATGCTGTGCCGAAACACGCTGAACACCGATCAGAGTGGAAAGAAAAAATAATGTAGTAAGTAGTTTTGTTTTCATATTAGTTTTTTTTGCGATTCTAAAAATAGTATAATTTCTAATAGGTTCAGCTATTTAATAAATCAAAATTAGACTTGCCATTATTTAGAACCATCCTCCGTTTATTGTGTTTTTTACAACAGTAACAAACGAGACATTACCCCTGCTTTTAGCTTAATTTTAATTCTTTTTCGAAGGCAACCTGATTATTTACCCTCCTTCGTTTTTATTGAAAAACATTTATTAAGTTTAAACTAAATTAACCGACTATGAAAAAACTTCTACTTATCATTTTACTTATTTTTTCTTCTTCCATTTTACAAGCTCAAAGTTATCACCCACTGTTAGATTCAATCAATCGCTGGGCTGTTGCGGCAAATTTTTTACCTGTACGGAATTCCAACGCCACTACTATTTGTAACTACCCCTTTAACTCTTTTAATCCGGAAGATTTTTATACCGATGGCGACACCACAATCAATGCCGTTGTTTACAAAAAAATAATTGCCGACGATCAATTTGGAATATGCTTGGCGGGTTATGTTAGAGAAGACATTTCAACTCAGCGGGTTTACTTTTTAAGCACCACTTCTGCAACTGAAGAACTGCTGTACGATTTCTCAATACAAAACGGCGATTCGCTCCAACTTAATTTTTACTCCTCGGGAAGTTTTTATACTACAGGAAACTTTACAGTAGATTCTATTAGAACAGTAACGCTAATTGCCGGGCAACGAAAAATTATTTATTTGACAAACCATCGATCCCCTTGGTTTCAATTAGAATGGATTGAAGGTGTAGGAAGTCCGGAACATCCGTTTTATACTTATAGCGACAACCAAGGTGGTGGACTTATGGCTGGCTATTGCGGTGGCTTTGGCCCCGGCGGTGGGAACCAATATTTCTATGGCTCTTTTCTTACTTGCTTTTCTCACGACTCCTTGCAATATTTTGATAGTTGTGCTTTTTCAGTTGCATCCGGCAATTCTTGCTTCTTCGTTGCAGACTCTTGTCACTATGGAAATACGTGCGGCAACATCGACGATAAAAGCATGATCAAAAAATTAGCTCTTTTTCCAAATCCAACACAACAAGAACTTTTTGCAGAAGTTGTCGTAGAACAATCTGCTGTTTATTTATTCAGAATCTTTGACTCAAACAGTAAAATGGTGTTGTCAGAAAAAGCAGAACTACTTTTAATTGGAACTAACAAAATAAAATTGAATGTTACCGGACTAAAGCCGGGCTTTTACTTTTTAGAATGTGCTTCCAAAACGGGATCCGTATTCAGAAAACTATTAATACAATAACTCTCTAATCAGTTTAACTTAAAAAAAAACAAATGATCAATTGGGTATCAGTTATCGCTGCGGCATTCGTGCCGTTAATCGTCGGATTTATTTGGTATAACCCAAAAGTAATGGGCACCAAATGGATGGAACTCTCAGGTGTTACTCCTGAATCGGCTAAAGAATCGAATATGGTAAAAGTATTCGGAATCTCTTTGCTTTGTAGTTTCATTCTTGCTTTCATTATTCCAACGTTTACCATTCATCAAATGGGATTTCAATCGATGATGATGGGAGCTCCGGATCTTCAAAATGCAACGTCCGATACCTCTATCTGGTACAATGGACTTATGACGAAATACGCTGACAACTACCGAACTTTTAAACATGGTGCTTTACATGGTACTCTTGTCGGGCTTTTTCTTGTAATGCCTGTTTTGGTAACGAATTCACTTTTCGAAAGAAAAAGCATGAAACTGGCTTTTATTAATGTAGCCTACTGGACAATCTCGATCGCTTTAATGGGCGGAATTGTTTGCCAGAAGTGGTAATTAAAAGATAATTTCTAAAAAGGGTGAGACTTACGTTTCACCCTTTTTTGTTTTTTCAACACTCGTAATAATCTCCCTTTAAACTTTTATCTTCGCTCCCCTTGTATATTTCCTTACAAGAAGCCCACAATGACAAAAGCAACAGCTCTCTCTATTTTCTTTTTATTTTCAATTCTTAGTTCGACTACCACTTTCGGACAAGTTTCTCTTCCGGAAAGAAATCCGGTGAAGCTGACTTTTCGCGGTGGCGCTATGTCGAACAATGGAGATCTTGCCGCACAACTTACCAGAAAAGGAAGTGGCGATTACGGACGAGTTGTTGATCTTAACTATGCCGCTATTGGACAAGTAGAATTGGGGATCGACGTACTACGTTTTCATGGCTCCGGACTTAGTGTTCAATTTTCTGGAATGTACGCACATCCTGAATTTATTGCGACCGATGAATTTGGAAAATCGACACGTGTTGGACTTACACAATTGGAAATTGCGAGAGCGAATATTTCATTTACTTTCAACGGTACCGACCCGTATACAATGTTTGAATTACCTTATCATAGTAATAAAGAAGCAGTACTTGGTATTACCGGAATGATAGTACGTACAGAAAAAACACAACTCACGTCTTATGCTACCGACTCGTTGGGAATAGAAAGCATCGCCGGCGAATATTCGCAGGCTATTGGAATTAATTTTGGATGGAACTGGAGACTTGGACAGTCTGGCTGGGTAATAGGTATTGACGGCGCATTTACGTGGGCCGCAAATAAAAGTCGCTTGGCAAATGTTCAAACAAAAGAATCGTCGCCTTATATTTCTGACCGCTTAGATTTTGCACCACGAATTATTACAGCCGGATTTGGATACCATTTTTAATTATTGGTAAATAGTGTGTGGTGATTGGAGAGTTGTAATTGGAGAGTTAAAAAATGACTTTTGATCTTGAACTTTGGATTCTATTACTTCTTACTTAAAAATTGATTGGTAATAAAAATAATCCATGATCTCAGTTTAATAATTTTTTCCAATCATCAATAACAAAAAAAGTGTCAAAGAAAAAATACTCTTCTGTACAGACAATAAAAAACTTACAACGAAAACTAGCGTTGCAAGCCGGTTTTTATGACGGTCGTTTTCGTGAGAAAAAAGTAACGGATAAGAAAAAAGAAGAGAACAGAAAAAAAGCACGGAAGAAAATTAATATTAATAAATCGTTAGATAATTAATTGTTGATAATTGATAGAATATGCACAAGTAAAATTTGAACTCTGACTTTTAAGTGAGAGGTAAACATTTTTTCTCCCGCAGAAGCCGCAGATTACCGCAGATTTATTTCTGACTTTTAAGTGAGTAGTAAGTAAAAAAATGACACCCTTTCTTACTTCAAATAGTATATAAAAAGTGGTAATTTGCAAGTATAATGACCCTTCTACTTTCAAACTTATTACTTCCAAAACCGATAGGGAAGAAGTAAATGAATGCAGGCTTGCTAATGCCTGAAATAGGTTGACCTTTTTATAAAGTGACAATGCGTGACTTCTGGACTTTTAGATTTTGACCTAAGGTTTCCTGAGTTAATTTCAGTCTTGTCACTAAAGTAAGGCGGAATGACACTGAGCTCGAGGAACTACAAAAGTTAATCAAAAATAAACTGGTAGTAAATTTTATTTTGTAATTCTAATGTGAATTGCTGAGTTTAACATTCCTCCCAGCGACCGCATAATTTATGGAGTAAAAGGCCGACGAATTACCGTAGAAAAACCGATTGTAGCGGGTTTAACAGGCAGCCCAGCGATCTCTTTTTTATTTCTTAAAAGATGGGAAAAAAATAAAAGTGTGCTTGCGCTGTGCCTTGGAGTTAATAGCTGTGACTTTCCCAATGAATAGAAAAAGAAAACACCGTTAAATTTTTGACGGTGTTTCTTTGCAAAAAAATTTATTCTTACTTAATGAACGACGATTAACTTTTAAGTTTTGCTTTCTTTACCATCAGATAGTAGTTTGCAAAAATATATTCCACTTTCAATCGAAGATGCATCAAGGGTGTATGTGCCATATTCTTTACCAGTTACATTATCTTTAAGAATTTGCCTTCCATTTATGTCTCTTAATTCAATGCTTGCATTTGAATAATTATTGGGCAGGAGGAATGTAATGGTCGTGGATTTGTTTATTGGGTTACCGCTAATTGGTTTTATAGATAATTCACTTTCATAATCTGATGGTTTTCCCATTCGGTTAATTGTCCCAACTCCGTTGGCATTGAGGTTTGAATAGGTGAACCACATGAAAAATGATTTTTGACAATTTGTTGTGAAGCCTGAAAAATCAGAATTATATTGAGTTTCAGCAGCAGTTAAGGAATTTGTTAACAACCAAGTTCCAAGGAAGGAATTCCATGGGCATGTCTGATAAGTAGAATTGCAAGTAAAGGACGGGGCTTCTGCAGAGAAAAGAGGGCAAAATATTGTTGGTTTTGCATTGTTATCATAGAGTAGTAGACTACTTTCGTCTCTTGGTTCTAAACCAGCAATATTATCAGTATATGAAACAAGTAAAATTCTATCAGCACTATTATCAATAATGTTAGCTATATCCTGTTCTGTATATTGAGGAAGATAATAAAGATTCAATGGGTCTAATAAACCCATCTCTGTTTCTATTATTGTTGGAGTAGGAGCGGAAAGGTTTAAGCACTGCATATTATTAGTAATTATTTTCCACTCTCTTGCTCCTTCGGCTGCAGCGTCACCTTGTGGAAGACCCCAGAATTCCCATTCAATTGAAACAACATCAATCTTTGCAGGACCATTGTATCTTCCTCCAGGTTTGTTGGCAAATTCTAGATTAAAATTATAAACATTGCTGTTAAAGTTTGTATATGCAATAGTTGGACTCCACTTCTTTTCATCAGGTTGCTCTAACATTGGTAGTGGCTTTTTGGGGTCTATTCCCCCTAATGTGCAAATGATGCTTGGATCAAATCCCCAGTTGTAATGAAAAATTGTACGAGGCATAACAAATTGGCCAACAGCACCGATTTCTTGAACACCATAAGTTGATTTAGCTTTTGCTATGAAGGCGGCTAAAAGGTTTTGTAGGTCGCCTCCATTAGCAGCATTAATTGTTGGATCAAATATTTTTTCCAAGTCGTAAAGCGCAAGATATGTGAAGTTGTGAGTTTGCGCATAGGACAAAAGAGTATTCTCTTTTGTTTGGTCGCCCAGAATTGTCCACGCGGGAACTGCGAGTGAGTTTACATTCACAGTGTAAAAATTGTCAACATACATACCACGCTGAATTGCTTGCGCATTGATTTGAATGAATGCAAAAAACGCGATGATTGAAATTGCAATTTGCTTTTTCATTTGTTTGTTTGTTTTTAGTAATTAAATTATTATGATTTTGTAAACGAATATATTTTCTGTAGTCCTAATTGAAATAAAGTAAATTCCGGTTGGAATTTCTTCCTGTAATAAATTAATTTCAGTTTTTGCATTATTTATTTCCTGGCTTAAAAATACTTTTCCGAAAATGTCATAAATTGTCACCAGGAATTGTTTGGCAGAAGTTGAATGAATGATTAAATGTTCGTGAGCAGGATTCGGATATATTGAAATGTCGTTATTTGTTTGGCTGATTATTTCATTGCTGCTAGTAAAAATTGAGTCAGCGTTTAATTTGATTAAAAAACCATCAATTGAATTCGTACTCATTCCAATGAATTTTATACCTGCAATTACAAATTTGTTATCATGGGTCTTTATTATTCGATTTGCTGTCCAATTAAAAGAGGAGTCGCAATAGTATGCAACATCTGTAACTACTCCTGAACTTGTACTTTTTGCTAAAAGTAAAGAAGAAGCAATGGGGCTGCAAATTCCGTAAGTATCTCCAAAACTTATAATATCACCATTAACATCAAAAGCTGATGAGCTCAAAAAATAATCACCTGTTCCTTGAATTGTTTCCGTCCAAAGGGTGTCCCCATTATTATTCATTTTAATTAAATAACCTTCTGAAGGAGTTGTTGGATAGTGATAGTTAGTGATGCCAGAAATCAAATATGTGCTGTCAATAGGATTGCTGATAATATCATAAACTCCATCAGCATTTGCCGTTGGACTCAAGTAGGAACTCCAAATAGAGGAACCTGAAGTATCACATTTAAAAATATTTATATCACCTGCAGCACCAAGGGTAAAACTATTTACTACAATGTTTCCCTCGGGAGATTTAACAGCTCTGCCTGCACCATCAGCAGTGCTGAAGTTAAACCATTTCTCCCAAATGAAATTGCCTGCGGAATCAAGTTTCAGTAGGTAATCTTCAATTGCAGCACCTGCGGAATTTTCGACATGTCCTGTGCCAACAATATCCCCGTTGTCTAATTCGACAGCATCGTATAGAATAATATCGTAATTCGCTCCGTTGAATTCCCACTGTAAAGTTCCCAAGGAGTCTGTTTTAATAATGTATGGATGTTTTTGCATGTTGCTTTGAAAACTTCCTGAAAGTATGAAGCCCCCATCAGTAGCTTTTTTTATCGAGTAACAAAAATCATTTGCTATTCCACCAAAAGTCTTCTGCCATAAAGTATCTCCTAAGGAGTCTGTTTTAAAAAGCCAGACATCCTCTCCACCTGCTCCGATTGAAGAAGTATATCCTGCGCATACAAAACCCCAATCTTTGTCTTCAATAAAATCAGTGATTCGGTCTTCATTGCCATTGTCGTAAGTTTTTAAAAATATATTTTGAGGAAATGTTTGTGAGTAAACATTTATTGAAAAAAGGAAACCTAACAAAAAAGTGGGGTGGTGAAATTTCATGCTTTATAATTTAGACGAAAGATAACTAAATTTTTGTGCTTCAAATGTGAATGCACTTTCAAAAAATTGACCTTTAACCTTTGACCCTTCTTAATTTCTACTTCTTAATTGACTACCCAAGTATCTCGCCTTCCCTCCCCTCTTTCAGCCAATATTTAACTGCTAGTTTTCTAATCTCCTCTTGCAAGTACCCAATTAATTTCCTACCTTCCCTATCAAATTTTTCGACTATGCCTTTTCCTTGACGCATAGATTTTATTTTAACCGCACCGATCTTCTTGATCTGCTCAATCCCTTTTGCTCTTTTTGATCTGTGCCTCTCAGCCAATCTATTTAACAACCACAAAATCTACTTTTATGAAAATCTATGACGAAAAACACATCAAAAACGTGGTGCTCGTGGGCGCCCCGAAATCCGGCAAGACCACATTAGCGGAAGCTATGATCTTTGAAGCCGGATTAATTAACAGAAGAGGTACGGTTGAAGAAAATAATACGGTCTCCGATTACCACGAAATTGAACACGATAGAGGAAACTCTGTTTACGCTACTTCCATGCATCTCGAATGGAAAGACTATAAAATTAATCTCATCGACACTCCGGGTCTCGACGATTTTATTGGTGAAGTAATCTCTTCTCTTCGTGTTGCCGATACTGCTGTGATGCTACTCAATTCTGAGAACGGTGTAGAAATTGGAACTGAATTAATTTGGAACTACGTTGAAAAATTTCAAAAGCCAATCATCTTTGCTATCAATCACCTCGACCACTCTAAATCTGATTTCGACGAAACACTTGAACAGGCTAAGAAAAGATTTGGCAAAGCTATTACTCTCATGCAATATCCAATTCAACAAGGCGACGGATTCAATTCAATCATCGATCTTTTGAATATGGTGTTGTATAAGTTTTCGCCTTCAGGTGGAAAGCCGGAAAAACTTCCAATCCCTGATAGCGAAAAAGAAAAAGCTGACCGACTTCACAACGAACTTGTAGAAAAAGCTGCTGAGAATGATGAGAAACTTATGGAACTGTATTTTGAAAAAGGGACACTCGACGAAGAACAATTAAAATCAGGAATTAAAAATGGAATGTTGCATCACGACGTGTACCCTGTATTTTGTTTGTCGGCTAAAAAAAATATGGGTAGCGGTCGACTCATGAGTTTCATCGACAATGTAGCACCATCGGCAACTGACTTATTTCCTGAGTTGTTGGAAAATGGCGAAGATCTTGAATGTAACGCAAAAGGCCCAGCGACAATTTTCGTTTTCAAAACACTCATAGAGCCGCATCTTGGTAAACTTTCTTTTTTCAAAGTAATGTCGGGCGAAATTACGTCGGGTATGGATTTAAAAAATTCTACTACCGGAGCTATAGAAAGATTAAACCAGCTTTTTATTATGGATGGAAAAAACAGAAACGCTGTTACAAAATTGACTGCAGGTGATATTGGTACGACTCTTAAAATGAAAGATACATTTACCAATCAGACTTTGTGCATATCTACTCATTCTATTTCAATTGAAACTATCCATTTCCCTTCTTCAAGAGTTCGGACTGCGATAGTAGCCAAAAATAAAAATGACGATGAAAAATTAAGTACTGTATTGAATGAAATTCACCAGGAAGATCCTACACTAATCATAGAATACGCAAAAGAATTAAAACAAATATTACTTAACGCTCAAGGCGAATTGCATCTTGCCGTAACAAAATGGCGACTGGAAAAAATTTATCACATAGAAGTTGAATTTGAAAAGCCACGCATTCCGTATAGAGAAACTATCCAAAAATCATCGCAAGCATTTTACCGTCATAAAAAACAAAGTGGTGGTGCCGGACAATTTGGAGAAGTCTATTTGAAAATAGAACCTTATTTCGACGGAATGGCGGAGCCGGTTGGACATAGTATTCGTGAGAAAGAGATTCTTGAATTGCCTTGGGGTGGCCGATTAGTTTTTTACAATTGTATAGTAGGTGGAGTAATCGATCAACGATTTATTCCTTCCATCCAAAAAGGAATAATGGAGAAAATGCAAGAAGGCCCTCTCACCGGAAGTTATGTTCGCGATGTACGCGTTATCGTGTATGACGGCAAAATGCATCCGGTTGATTCGAACGATATCTCTTTTAAAATTGCGGGTATGATGGCGTTCAAAGAAGCGTTTCATTTGGCTGACCCAAAAATTTTAGAACCTATTTACGAAGTAGAAATAAAAGTTCCGGAAGAATTGATGGGCGATGTGGTAACCGATTTGCAAACCAGGCGCTCTATTATTTTAGGTATGGATACCGACGGGCCGTATCAAATCATTAAAGCTAAAACACCACTTTCCGAACTCGATAAATATTCATCTTCTTTGAGGTCAATTACCCAAGGTAGAGGAAGCTACTCAGGAAAATTTACCGAGTACGCTCCTGTGCCAACAGATATTCAGAAAAAACTTGGCGAGGAGTACAAAAAAGCCGAACTCCATTGACAATTATACTTTATGCCACAATATCTTTAAACACCCTAAGATGTTGTGGCTTTCTTAAGTAAAATTAAGCGTCATTTTTCTTTACTTTTTTATGTTAAAATAATTAAAGTGTAACTCTAGCAAAGGCTTTCAACCGTATCTTCGCTGTTCATAAAATGATGGTATTTCTTGGCAATTCCAATAATTTAAATCAGTATAGTCCTTATTTTTGACAAAGTGCTATAAATAAGGAGTTTGAAGACAACAATCCCTTTTTTACCCGGAAAATTGATAGGGATTAAAATTAGTGATGTCGAGCGATTATAAAATAAGGAAAAACGAATTATTTGGTAAGAAATTAGGCATTTCCGACAAAGTGAGGCATAAAATAATTCGGATATTGTTGCTTTAGGAATGAAGTCGCTTTTTCTGTACATAAACTTCATTCGTTCGCCATTAATGAACAATGATTTACATAATTAAATCTAATTCCAATTAACAACTGAGTATTTTTACTAAACAACTCTCTATATCTAAACAATGAAAATTAAATTTATTCTCTCTGCACTTTTAGTGTTTTTACAACTCACTTCATTAAAGGCGCAAATTCAATTCAGTAAAGAATACGGCGGCGCCTACAACGAAGATGGTCGTTGGATGGAACAACTACCCGATAGCGGTTATATTATGGTAGGTGGTACTAACACATACAGTAATGGCCAAATGGATTTTTGGTTAGTTCGCGCCGACGCATACGGTAATCAACTTTGGACAAAATCTATCGGCGGAACAGGTTACGATTTCGCCAATATGGTAAAGCGCACACCTTCTGACAATGGACTTATCATAGCCGGATTCACCAACTCCTATGGAAATGGTGGTAACGATGGCTGGATCGTAAAAACTGATGCTAACGGAAATACACTTTGGAATACAACTGTTGGTGATACCGGCACTCAAGAATTCGAAGGCATTGTTTTGACTTCCGATGGCGGTTATGCTGCCGTGGGAATCAATTACTCATCGCCAGCAACGCAGTACTATGATATTTTTCTAGTAAAATTTAATTCTGCCGGCGTAGTTCAGTGGCAAAAAAATATTGGCGGACAATCGTATGAAATTGGAGATGCTATTCAAGAAACAGCCGATCACGGATTTATTATTTCAGGACAAACTTATAGTTATGGAAATCTTGATGGCGATTACTACTTAGTAAAAACTGATTCTGTAGGAACTGTACAATGGCAAAAAACTTACCCTCAACCAGGCATTCAAGAAGCTCATTATGTTCAGATTACTCCTGATGGTGGCTATGTAATGATTGGCGATGCAGATTCTTTAGCAACAGGCTTAGGTGATACAGATGCCTGGATGGTTAAAACTGATTCAAACGGAGATACACTTTGGACGAAAACTTATGGTGGAAATAAAAAAGATGGCGGAAAAACTGTAGAGAATACTTCCGATGGTGGTTTCCTAATTGCCGGTATCACTCGTAGTTTTGGTTTGATCAATCCAAATTATTATCTCGTAAAAACAGATAGCTCCGGAACAATTGATTGGTCCAATTCTACCTACGGTGGTATTTACCATGATCATGCTTACCGTGGAATTGAAACATCTGATGGCGGTTTCGCTGAGTTCGGCTATTTCCGAAACGCAGGTGGATTTATGAATTACAGTCTTGTAAAGCTTGGACCAAACGGAGGAATTACTAAAGATATTAGTATCGATGAATTCATTCGCCCTTTGCCAAAAATTTGTAGAAGCAACAATATTGACTTCAAATTAAAATTGACAAATTTCGGTGCTACAAATGAATCGAATATTATTGTTAGCATCGATATTAATAATGGAAGCACTATAACGACTCTAAAAGATACACTTGTCGGAACTCTTTTACCGGGTACAAGCGCTATCTTGAGTTTCGATCCAACGTACAATTTTAATGTTGACGGAACTTATACTTTAACTGCTTATACTGCTCATAGAAACAGCGATATCAGTTATTCAAATGATACAAACATTATTAGTTTAATTGTTTTACCTCCAACTTCCGATCCAACAACTACTTCGGCTACAAATTGTATTGCTTCTTCTCTCTCACTTAATTCAACCGCTGCTGCCTCTGCAGATTCTATGTTTTGGTTTGATGCTTCGGTAAATGGATCAATGGTTTCTTCAGGGTCATCTTACATCACTCCAACATTAGCATCTACTACAACTTACTACGTAGAATCAGTAAAAGGAACAGGAAGCAAAGTTGGTCCGATTGACAATACAATTGGATCAGGGAATACAAGTAATAATGGTTTTTTGAAATTCGATACTCGTCTTGACCTCAAACTTATTTCTGTAAAAGTATATGCAAACAGCACAGGAAATAGAACCATCGAATTAAGAAACTCTGCCGGAGTTGTGCTTCAATCTAAAACTGTAAATTTACCTGTAGGAGAAAGTAGAGTGTATTTAAATTTTGATGTTCCTCAAGGAAATGATTTTCAACTTGGCTTAGGTTCTGGTAGTGGAAATTTATTTAGAAGTATTGGAGGAACTGCCTTCCCATATTCAATTTCAAAAACAATTGAAATTTATGGAACTAGCTCTAGTAGCTCCAGCAACTATTACTACTTCTACGATTGGTATATTTTTGTTCCGAGCGAAAACTGCACTTCTAATAGAGTACCTGCACAAGCTTTTATTGGTTCAGGCCCAACTACAGCTTTCGACAAGTCGCGTTGTGGAACAGGTAATGTAACATTGACAGCTAATTCAGGAGCTTCACTTAGTTGGTTTAGCAATGCAAACGGTGGTCCGGCATTAGCAACCGGTTCTTCATTCACAACTCCTTCTATTAATTCTACAACAACTTATTATTTACAAGTAGGCTCTTGCACTCCTCGAATTG
This sequence comes from Bacteroidota bacterium, assembly GCA_031367345.1. Taxonomy (GTDB): domain Bacteria; phylum Bacteroidota; class Bacteroidia; order AKYH767-A; family 2013-40CM-41-45; genus JADKIH01. The sequence continues at coordinate 20,249 of JANLPR010000064.1, forward strand.
CTGTTCAAGCAATCGTTAACACGCAATCAACTCCTCCTACTACATCGAATGTTTCTAACTGTGGCCCGGGTGTAATTACATTGTCTGCTACCTCTTCCGATCCATTAAACTGGTATGATGCTGCAACTAACGGAACTCTCGTTGCAAGCGGATCAACTTTCACAACTCAATTCTTAAATTCTACTGCAACATATTACGTTTCTGCCGGAAACGATTGTCCAAGCGCTCGTGTTGCTGCTCAAGCAATCATCAATGCTTCTGCTTCACCTATCGCAAACGATGTTGCCGCTTGTGGGCCAGTTTCTGTTACGCTGAATGCAACCTCTGCCGATCCTGTTGGTTGGTATGATCAACAAACAGGAGGAACATTGCTTGCAACTACTTATAACTTTACTACTCCTGTTCTAATTAATCCGGTAACTTATTACGCTCAGTCAATGGGAGCTTGTCCGAGCTCAAGAATTCCTGTTGTTGCTGACATTACCACTGTAGATGCTCCCGTAGGTACCGATGCTTCTCATTGCGGAACAGGAAGTGTAGTTATCTCTTCACAATCAATTAATACAGTAAGCTGGTGGTCGGTTGCTACAGGCGGAACTCAATTGAGCAATGGCGTTATCTTTACTACGCCTTCCATTTCTTCTACTACTACTTATTATGCGCAAGCAACCGACAACGGATGCAATAGCACGCGTACACCTGTAACTGCTTCTATCATTAATAACTCTGCTCCATCATCAAGCAGTGTTGCGAATTGTGGACCGGGAACTATTACTCTAAATGCAATTGCTACCGATACAATTTATTGGTTTGATATGGCTACGGGTGGAAATCCAATTGCAACAGGTTCTACTTTTACTACGCCTTCACTTACTGCTACAACTACATACTATTTACAAACTACATTGGCTTGTCCTAGTCCTCGTTCTTCTGTCGATGCAATTATCTCTTCAATAGCTACTGATCCTGTTACAAGCGACACAACAGTTTGTGGTCCGGTGTCAATTACCATCAGTGCTTCAGCATCTAATCCGATATCATGGTATGATGCTCCTGGTGGAACATTATTGGGAACTGGTAATTCATTTACTACTCCAACTCTTTCTGCTAGTACAACATATTATGCTGTTGCAGGAACAACCGGATGTATCAGCAATGCTGTTCCATTAAACATAAACGTTAACAGACGCCCGGCAGATCCAACAACTACAGGTGCCAGCAATTGTGGACCGGCATCGCTTAGTGTAAGTGCTGCGGCTGTAAATCCAATTTCATGGTATTCACAGCCAAGTGGCGGAACTTTGTTGGCGACCGGCAATTCGTACACCGCAAATTATACTACTTCAACTACAATTTATGTTGAAGCATTTGATGGCAATTGTTCAAGCAATCGAATCCCAACTACAATTAATATTTATACGCCACCAGCCATCAATATTGGTCCTGCTATAATTAACATCAACAGTGGCCAAACTGTAACCTTAGACGCTGGTGCAGGGTATACTTCTTATGCATGGAGTAATGGTACAACAACTCAAACCATGACAACAGGAATGGGTGGTTTTTATTATGTAACCGTTACTGATAATCATACTTGCGTTGGATCCGACTCCATCACAATTAACGTTCTTATTCAAGTTACAGATCAGAAAACAGATAAGTCGTTAATGATCTACCCAAATCCTTCTACAGGTGTTTTCAATGTAACAGTAAATGATGCGAATGCAAAATTCGAATTGAAAGTAACTGATGCACTTGGAAGAATTATTGTTACAGATAAACACATAGAAAACGTTATCTACAACAGAACATTCGATCTTTCTACAGAAGCTTCAGGGGTTTATTTTATTACTCTTACCAGCCCTGCAGGTGTAGTAACTCGAAATATAATTATTGAATAAAATTTATACGGCAGCCTTAAAAGACCTGCCGTTCTAAATGGCAGGTCTTTTAGGTTTTTACTAATCTAACCAACTATCAAAATGAAAAAAAATTTCTACATTATTTTAATTTGTATTTTAACTAGTGTCTTTTCAAAAGCACAAACAACATGGGAAAAGTTATTCAGTAATACTAGCACTGATGTTTTTCGATGTGTAATAGAATCTCCGGCCGGAGGTTATGCCATTGCCGGTTACACTGCCGACTCGACTGTAAGTGATACGGATGCTTACGTAGTTCGAATTAATACTATCGGTGATACGCTTTGGACTTATCGTCAAAACATAGGCCTAAGTAAAAAAGATCTTTTCTATAAGATCATCAATACATCTGACGGAGGTTTTGCAATGTGTGGTTATACTAATAGCATAACCGGACTTTCAGATGATGTTCTAATAACAAAAATAAATTCTTCAGGACAATTCATGTGGACTAAAACTTGGGGCGGATCAGGTAAGGATCGTGCTCAAGACATAATTCAGTTAGCCGATAATTCTTATGCAATAGTTGGTTACACAACATCTCCACCTGCACAATATTATGATGCATTTTTATACCGAATAAATTCTGTAGGTGATTCACTACTATTAAAAAGATACGGTAGCGCTGCTTATGATGATGCGAATGCAATTAGAGCACTAGCTAACGGCGGATTTATTCTTGGAGGACAAAGTAGTAATGGTGCCAATGGATTTGACCAGTATTTAATTCGTACAAACGATTCCGGAGATACATTGTGGACTCGCAAATTTGGAACAACAGGCACCGACAACATTGAGTCAATCGCCTTAGGAAATAATGGCTTCTACCTAACAGGAGGTACTAATGGTGCAGGTGTTGGTGGCGACGATGGGTATCTGGTAAAAACTGATACGAGTGGTAATGTACTTTTTGCTAAAACTTTTGGCGGGTCAGCGCCTGATGATTTTCATCGTGTAGAATTAACTTCCGACGGCGGATTAATATTAAGTGGAACAACCAGTAGTACCGGTCCTTTAAATCCAAATATGTGGTTGTTGAGAACGAATGCCGCTGGCGATTCTCTTTGGTCGAAAGCATTTGGTGGCAACAATCACGATCATGGATATAGTGCTCAAGAAACAAGTGATGGTGGTTTCATTATCGCAGGTCATTCAGGAAGTTTTGGCTTCAACGGCGAAGAAGCTTACGTAGTAAAAACAGATATGAATGGTAATGTTATCAATCATCTGACTTATATAGTTCCATTTGCACTTACTTCTCCAACTACTACAACTTGTGGTGGCCCCGGAATTCAAATAAAAATATTAATTAGAAATTTTGGTGACGATTCTGTTCCGAATGTTCCGGCGCAAGTTGTTATTAGTGGCGGTTTGTCTCAAACAATCAACGGCACTTATAACGGAACCTTTCATGCACAGGATGCTGATACTCTAATTTTTTCTACACCAATTAACACTACCGGCGGAGGTACTTATACTTTTACTATTACTACTCTAAATGCAAATGATGTAATACCGGCAAGAAATTCATTGGTAGTAACCATAACACTTGATGGTAATACAGGTGCTCCTGTAATTCCCGATGTTCCCCGATGTGGTCCCGGAAATGTAACACTTAACGCAACTACTACAGGCAATGTGTATTGGTTTACTTCACCAAGCGGTGGAAGTCCGGTTGCATCAGGCTTGAGTTATACTACTCCGTCTCTAACTATAAACACAGTGTACTATGCTCAAACCGGATTAAATTGTCCAAGTGCAAGAACTGCTGTTACAGCACAAATCAATCAGATTCCTGCTGCTCCAATTACAAGCAATAGTTTTACTTGTGGACCGGGAACTGTTACGTTAACGGCTTCTTCAACAGATCCAATTAACTGGTATGATTCAGGTTCAATTCTTGTTGGAAGCGGAACTAGTTTTACTACTCCTATAATTTCTGCCAATACTACCTATTTCGCTCAGGCTGACAATGGAAATTGTCAGAGTTCTCTTTCAAGTGCAAATGCAGATTTTCATATTGCTCCTAATGTTTCTGTTGGTCCTGATACCAGCATTGAAATAGGAATGAACTATACAATGACTGCCTCTCCTAGTTTTATCGATTACTTATGGACTAACACTCAAACTACACAACAAATTTTTGTAACTCAACCTTCAAATTATTGCGTTACTGTAACAGACGGAAATGGTTGTACCGCGACTGATTGTGCGAATGTTACGTTCTATGTTGGAACGAACGACTTAAATAAAAATAATCTCTTTGTTGTTTATCCAAATCCTGCAATTGATAAGTTGTCTTTTGTTTTAAATCAATCGTCAGACAATACATTAATTAATCTAATTGATCTTTCAGGAAAATCAATCATCACTAAAACAATAAAAAATAATTCACCCGGTTATTTTGGAAGCTTATCATTGTCAGGTATTTCACAAGGCATATATTTTATTAAGATTATTCAAGATGAAAAATCATTTACTGAGAAAATAATTATTCAGTAAATTAATTTCTGTTACTAAAAAAGGTCGTCAAATTAAATTGACGACCTTTTTTTATATCATTATGTTTCTACTCTTACGAATTTATTAAACCAAAGAGCGATTCAAAAATTATTCTACCATCTGTATTCCCTAGTATAGAGTTAGCTGCTCGTTCAGGATGAGGCATCATTCCAAAAACGTTTTTCCCTTCATTACAAATTGCAGCAATATTATCTTTTGTGCCGTTTGGATTCGACTCAGGAGTAAAATTTCCCTCTTCATCGCAATACTTAAATAGAATCTGATCATTCGAATACATCGTTTTCAATGTTTCTTCATCAGCAAAGAAATTTCCTTCGCCGTGCGCAATTGGAATTTTTAAAACAGCATTTGAATCGACAGACATTGATAACAACGAATCGTTATTTACTGTTCGAATAAAAGTATTCTTACATATAAATTGATGATGAACATTGTGCAATAAAACTCCGGGTAACAATCCTGATTCACATAAAATTTGGAAACCATTACAAACTCCAAAAACAAATCCACCATTGTTTGCAAAATCAATAACAGCTTTCATGATTGGTGAGAAACGTGCAATCGCCCCTGATCTTAAATAATCACCAAAGCTGAATCCGCCGGGCAAAATAATAAAATCACAACCTTGTAAATCATTGTCTTTATGCCAAAGTTTAATTACGTTCAACCGTAATACATCTTTTAGCACATGAACCATATCCTCATCACAGTTCGATCCCGGAAAAACTATTACACCAATTTTCATCTGGTGAAGGTACAGAGTTGAATTTGTTTTCTATAAATCTTTTCATAATTTATTAAAAAAAAGAGGAACAAGTTTCCCTGTCCCTCTTTCCTAACCCTCAATCGTACATTTTATTGATTCTTATACGATTCAAGTTTTTGCATTAACTCTTTTCGTGCGTTGTGGATTCGCACTTTTACTGTGCCGAGTGGAATTTTTAAGCGTGTAGATATTTCTTCGTATTTATAGCCCTGAAAACTCAACATAAAAGGAGTCCTTAAATTATCAGATAATTCTCCTAGTGCTAATGTTATATCTTTCATCACCAAATTTCCTTCACCTTCATTTCCTCGAGAAGAGACCGCAGAATTTAGATAATATTGGTCCTCTGTGTAATCATTAAAAATTCTAGATTTCATTGCTCTACGATATTTATTGATAAATATATTTTTCATCATCGTATAAAGCCATCCTTTTAAGTTAGTTCCCTCCGAAAACTTCTCCTCATTAATAAATGCTTTTAACATCGTGTCCTGAACCAGATCCTCCGCCTCTTCCATATCATGCGTCAACTTTATTGCATAATTTTTTAATGGATTTGCTTCTAACGATACTTTGTTCTTGAATTCTTTTGTAGTTCTCATTTGTGTTTTGTTTAATGTTTTAAACAATTTCTTCCACAAAACTAAGCACTAATCCAAAGAATTCCTAATAATTGTTTAATTATTTTTATAGAAAAGTAAACAAAACAACAAATCGCTCATTACTCTTCAAAATCGTCGATTTTAGTCTAACAGAACCGTTTCAATTCCTCGGGATGGGCAATTAATTTCATCTCTTTATGGATCATTGACTGATTCATTGTAAAAAATCGACCAGACATTAATACTTTTGAGCTTGTAAAATTTGAATGGAGTTGTTCTAAAAGTTCTTGAGCAAAATTGATAGAAAACATCGAAGTTAAAGAGGTAAAAATAAAATCAGGCTTATAGCGCTCCCCAACTTTTATCACATCGTTCAAAGGAACATTTTGTCCTAAGTAAAGTGAATGATGCCCGGCTTGACGAATAATATAATTAGCAAATAATAATCCTAACTCATGCGATTCCCCCTCAGGTAAAAATAAAAGAAACCTTCTTTCATCAGGTACTTTCTTTTTCGTTTGCCCATCAATTGCCACAATCATTTTTTGTCTGATAATGACCGAAACAAAATGTTCGTATGCCGGATCTATTGCTCCTGTTTGCCACAACATTCCAACTGAATTTAGAAATGGAAAAATTACATCCATCATGGTGTGTTCTAAACCTGACTGCAAAATACATGTAGACAATATTTTTTCGAAACTTTGTTCATCCAAATCTATCATTGCTGTTATCATCGATTGAATATGCATCGGATCTTTTTCCGAGCTCAATGAATAACTCAATGCTAATTCACTAATTTCTTTTGGTGACATTTTGGTAATGCCTGAAATTTTGAGACCATTTTGATTTAAGAGCGAAATATTCAACAATAATTTTAAATCGTCGTCGTCGTAAAAACGAATATTCGTTTCAGTCCGCTTTGGAACAGGAATAGAATAACGCTGTTCCCAAATCCGTAGCGTATGTGCCTTAATTCCTGTTAATAGCTCTATGTCTTTGATAGAATAGGTTCCCATATTGAAAGAAAAAACAATAATCAAGTGACTATTGTTTTAATAAAAATATTTTTTTACGATTTATTCCAGCACTATTTTTTAAAAAAGCGCCTTGTAAGAACCTTCTGAAACTCGCGCTGAATAATAAGTTCCGCCAATTGATGTGCAAAATCATCTGAATTACTTTCTTTGAGCAATCGTTTGAATGCCGGTTCAGGAATATCTATTTGGTATAATAATGCCTGAAAACCCAAGCGGTTAGTTCTGTACATTTCCATTAGTGCCGGTTCAATTTGTGCTACCAATTCAGTGTATGCCAGTAGTTCATTTCCACTAAATACTACTTCTACCTTATGGATGCTAAAATCTCGGATTACCTGAGCCGCAGTTTCTCTAATTATCTCTAGATCTGTTCTGAATTTTTCCGGCGTACTTTCCATTTCTATTATTCCCCTGTTTCTATAACTAGCCGCTTAACTGGTCGGTCGTTCAGTATATGATCATCAATAATCTGAGAAATATCACTTTCTTGTACTCCTCCGTAAAATACACCTTCCGGATAAACGACCAGCGATGGGCCATGTTCACACATATCTAGACAACCGGATTTTTGAGCACGAATGGGGAAATCAATTGAACGTTCTTTCAACTGCTTCTTAAACTCTCTCACCAAATTCAATCCGCATTCTTCACCACATGATTTACGTTGATCCGGACCACGTTGATTGGTACAAATAAAAATATGTTTTTTATATTTCATTGGTCAAATATAGCCAAACTATTATTAATCTTACATCCTTATGATCCATCCTTATTTAGAAATTATTTTACGAAGCGTAGTTGTTTATGTAGTTATTGTTATCGGCATTCGCATTTTCGGCAAAAAAGAATTATCGCAATTATCCATCATCGATCTGGTCTTTATTTTACTTATCAGCAATTCCGTTCAAAACGCTATGGTTGGCTCTGACAGTACTTTACAAGGCGGACTAATTGCAGCAGGCTCTTTGTTTGTAGTTAATTTTTTACTGAAGCAATTGCTCTTCCGACAAAAATCGATCAGTTCTTTTATTCAAGGAGATCCGGTCATGTTAATACTGCATGGAAATGTTATTGAAAAAAATCTTCAACGAGAAAAAATAACTTTAGAGGAATTAGAAGCTGTCGTTCGAGAACATGGTGTTGAAACGATCGATGATGTTAGCCTTGCTATTCTTGAAGTAGATGGAAATATCAGTATTTTGTCCGATAGTTTTAAAAAACATACCAAACGAAAAAGAAAAATACACAAGTCGTTGACAATTTAGATTCATCTTTCGATTGATAATTTCAATTGAGAATTTATCTTTCTAATCGTTATTAGTAGGGAAAGAAAGTAAGAAGAATTGTTGAAAAGCAATTGCGAATACTCCATCACAAAAGGCTTCGAGGCGCGCATTTGAATTTGTTTCTGACATCTGATTTCTATTTGAAGATTAACAATTGCACTTCTTAGAATATTCAGTAATAATTTCTTAAACAAAAGGAAAGGAAAAAATATAAAAACACTCGACTTATTTTTTATTTAATATAAGCAAGTACATGCAATCTCAAAATCAGATTGTATGTACTTGCTCATTTATTTTTTAGTCTGCTGTTGTATAAAAAGTAATTTGTGGTTTACCTTCAACACCGGCATCTGTCATTAATTGCTTTAAAGCCGGATCGCTCATTCTTGCTTTTGCCTTTGCCATATCTGTTATATCGAAAATAATATAAACCATATTTGGATCGTCATTTCCTCGAGCTAACAATACATCTACTAAGCCAAATGTAGCTCGTGTCGCCGTTCCTTCTGAATCATAAACTTTCACCCATGCATCAAAATCTTTTACCTTATGCTTAATTGAAACCCATTGCTTTTCTTTTGAATCAGCATTAAATCGGATTACATGCTGATACGAAATATCAGGCTTCGTCATTACACCATTCTTTTGCATTATATCTTTCAATCGTGGATTATTAGCAAAATCTTTTGCCTTCTGTACATCAGCTGCCTTTAAGAAAATAGCCAGGCTATTAGCATTATCCATTCCTCTACCTATCACAATAAATTCTAGTCCACTTGCTATTCGGTTGGTAGAATCGGTATTAAAACCCGGTCTCCACTTGTCATAATTTTTTACTGTATGGTCTATTTCAACTATATCGAATGGTTGAAACTCCGCTTTCTTCTCAACGACTTTTACGGTGTCTGCCGGTGGCGGAGTGGCAGTCTTTTCATTGTTATTGCTACAAGATGTGAGCCCGAGAGCTACCATAGAAAAACCAAATAGAATTTTTTTCATTTTATAATTTTTAAATTGCGCTTACTCTATTCGGTTTTCAGCTTCCCCGATATTTTTATTACTAATCTATTTTAAAATTCGCTCGATAATCTATAGTTCTATTCAAATTAAGTAATAGCCTAAATATTCACTCTCACTATTAAATATAAATTGTGAGTAGTTATTAATTAAAAATTACTGAATGCAAACTACTTTAGATGAATAGAAATTATTTCGTTTATCCATTGCAATCAAAGTATATATTCCGCTTGACAGATAATCAATTTTAAAGGAATTTCCGACTGTTTCTTTAAATATAAATATAGGAATCCCTATTGAATTATAAATTGATATTGATTTAAATTCTTCACCATACAATTCAATTTTAAAACTTCCAATTGAAGGATTAGGTGAAATGGAAATTAGTTTTTTACTAAATGGTTGTATGAATGTTGAATTGATCAAACTACATTGAATACTAGTATCCGGATAAAGTGGATGACTGTCTTGACTAAAGCACAAAAGACTATATCCTCCTGCATCAACTACATTTCCGGGCGACATTTCTAAAAGACCAAAAGTTGAACCTACTCCTTCAATAATTGAAATTTGATATCCTTGATTTATATTCCATCGTTTACGATAATCTGAACCAATTAATAAACTATCGATACTTTGTACCACATCTTCATAGCCCTGATTCTCGGTAAATCCTCGCACTGTATCTCCTACGTTCAAGTTAAAATCATACAACAATTCTTCTACAGATGAATTTGCGGGAACAATGTAAACTTTCCGCACACTCGTATCTTGCCTGATAGCTCCTCTGTAAAAATTAATAGCACCACTAGTCGAACCACAACTTCCTGTAGAAAACGATTCGATATAACTAGTTGTCAGTTTGTGATAGGTGAGCGAATTAATAGATGTATCATTTGAAAAAGAAATAGAATAATTTTCGTTAGCTATTCCTGCCCAATTGCAATTCAGCCAAAAATTAATATTCCAAACTGCATTACTCTCCGGAAATGGATGATATAAATTTGTTTGTCCGGTAACAGACAGATTAATAATAATAAAAAAGCAAACAATAATTTGTTTCATTTCAATTCTATTTGATGCCGTAATCTTTCTTGCTACTACGAATCTCCAAAAACTTTATTACGAATCAAATTTATCAATAAAAGAATAAAAACAAAGCGTTATTTAAAAAGAGTACAACAACAACTCTACACTAATAAAAGAGTAGGTAATTTCGATTGATATAAAAGAAGTGTACATTTTTTTATTAAAAACCGACAAAATTTACCTTTCGCCAAATTTTGTCGGTCCATTACTACACCTTAATGATGCAATACATGAGCTATCTGAGAGTCAATAACCAATTCAGGTAATTCACCTTTCGGCGGACTTGTTAAGTCTACACCATGAATTTCTTTAACTTCTTTTGCAAACCACTTAGTAAAAGCATCATTTCCCTCGCCAAATTTTTTGAAAGCTTCTTCAGGATTTTCACCTTCCAATGTCACAACCACTAGATCACCTACAGGAGTTTTTTGATAGAATGTTTTTTCTCTAACATTCAATTTTTTTCTCGACTCATTAAAACTGTCAAAATAAGTCGTGTTTAGCTCTTCACTGAACTTACGCCATTGAGCTGTTTTTCCGGGCAGAATTGGAACTGCCATTGCAAATAATGTTTTCATTTTCTGTTTGTTTAAAAATTAAAATTGAAATAATTTAATACAACAGATAAAGGTAGAAATGAATAGATGTCCAAGTTCAACTTTTCGTTGAACACATCTAATAACTCGCTAAAGGCTTATAAATTGCTGCCAGATATTTTTCTTAACAATTGAAAAACAACTTTCACGCTTGAACATTAGGTAAAAACACAATTGCGTTTAAGCCTTTTATTTCCGACTACTTAATAATTTTATTTCCGGAAATTACTCTCAACAAAACTGCAATTACTGCAATAACTAAAAGCACATGAATTATTCCTCCTGCACTGTATGCGAAAAAACCGATAGCCCAACTAAGGAGCAAAATTACTGCGACTACATAAAGAAGATTTCCCATACTATTTATTTAAAAAAATTAATTTAAATTGAATTACTACACCACAAATCTATTAATCAATGTGAATAAAACGTTACATAATATTCTAAATTTCTTATATGATTCACAGTTCTAGCTTTTGTTTTTACCCATCGAAATCATTGCTACACCAGCAACCAATAAGATACCGCCAACAATTGGCGACCACTGTACAGGATGATTGACTTCCTTATTTATTTGTATAGGGCCAATATCAACCACATTTTTTGTGGTTATGTAATTGAATCCTGTATAGATCATCATAATGGCTCCAATGACCACGAGAACAATTCCTGTTTTTTTAGTTTCCATAATTTTATTTTTAAAATAATTATTTATTATTAACCCGATTAAGAGAATAAGATATTCCCAAAGGATACATTGATGTTACATTTATTTTATGCTTTCGGCCTTCGTGTAAATCAACTACCCAATTACCCACAAAGAAACCAATTGCAGCAGCAGGAATTTCATCAGACAACCAATGCTTATGCTGATAGATACGAGAGAACATAGTAAAGCCTGCAGGCAAATATGCAATAATTTTTAATCCAGTTGAATTTGCATGCCGCGACATTACAGTCGATAGTGCAAACGCACTTGTTGTATGGCCGCTAGGCATTGAATGAAAATTGAAATCAACAAAATTGAACGGATGATATGTAAATGCATTATCAGTGTGAACGGGGCGAGCCCTTCCCAATCCTACTTTTAATATTGTTGTAACGATCTCGGCATAAAGTCCAGCTTGTAATAATTCTATTGATATCTTTTTAGCTGCGGTATCTTTTGCAATCAAGCCAAACAAACCAAATCCACCTGCGACTAATCCAATTGAATACCATTCTCCATATACTCTTCCTCCATCAATTAAAGCGTGGTGGTAATAGCGTTGCTCCCCCTGTGTTGAATTTGTAATTGCTTCGTCGAATGGCATAACGGCTATCGTTGCCGCTGTTACAATTCCTAATTTTAACCAGTCACTTTTGATCCATTTTGAAGGCTGCTTTATAAACAATCCTGTTTCATGAAAGAATTGAGAAGGGCTATAAATTCTACTCTGCAATTTTTTTTCCAGCTTTTTCTCTTTGGGCGTTTCCGGAAATGTTACATCTTTTTTCTTTTCCAATATTTTCCCTTTCAAAGAATCCGGAACTGCAGATTCAGTTTGCGCTAAAGCTGGCGACAGAAAAGCAGCAAATAAAATAATAGTTATGAAAAAAAATTTTATCATGTGATGTACCTATTATAAATCTATTAATTGAAAGCCGCTGATACGAATCAAATCCATTGTTCAATTTTATTACAGATTAATTATAATGCCCTCTTCGTTGTTTATCTTCTAGGTAAAGTAATAAAAATATTTTTTGTTCTGTTCGCACTGAGTGAATTGCCGGAAGATCTTTTAAATATCGGTCGTTCGCATAAATAAAATGTTCAAACCCAATACTCAATTGCTTGTATAACCTTACTGTTACTCTCGGCTTTAAGATGCTTATGAAATTAGTTCCCGGTGCACCAACATAAGTGTGGATGAAGAAATAATAATAGATCAATGAAGCTGTTGCATATTTCCCGATATTGATTGTGCTTTCAAATTTTCCTTCCAAACCATTTCCAAATATATAGTCTCTGAACTGCGTTGTATCTGGTCCAAATCGTGTACTATTGCCGGCAAATGGAATTAATCCCACATTAATATTAGTGTATAAATCTGAAGTCTTACTTAGAGCCAATTTAGAAAACACACCCCCTCCAAAACCAATTGCACCTAATTCAAATGTTTTATTATCCCAATAATCTGAATATTGAAATACGCCAAAGAGAAGTGAATGCTTGCCAATATTCACATTCTTGCCAACTAAAATTCCGTAGCCGGTAATATTACTCAGAATTTTTCTTCCAACTCCAAAATCAAATTCAGTTCGTAGTTTGAAAAAATCAAACGGTTTTCGTGTTCTGTTTTCGAATGGATTTCCATAATCAAATTGCGCATTAAGCATTGCACTTGTAGTCCCTTTTCCAATAACCGGATTTCTCCCTTCATTTATTAAATGCAATCCTGAGTACAATGAAATATTAAGGGGTTCCTTTTGATAAACTTCTTTGTTTGTTACCTTAAAAGATTTGCCTTGCATAATTCTATTCAACCCTCTCATTGGGTCAATTAATCCTGCCAATACTTCTCTTGAAACTCTATTTATTCCTCTGGTTCGATCGTCCAAAATATTTGAACTAAGCCGATAGAGTATTTCTCCTATGAAAGCTCCATTAATAGGTGTATTAATAATATCGTTGTAAGATGGACGAGTGTTTTCACCGAAGTATTCCCACATTAAACTGCCTTCTATAGCAAATGCCGTCGATTGAAAATAGTTGTACCCATTTGCACGACCGGCATTGTAAGAAATTGTTCCTGAATATGGATGCCCAATAAAATTTATTCCAAATCTATCTGTATCCCATTCCCAACCATTTTTTAAATTGTACTTCCATGTTTTGGGACCTATTCTTGCGAAATTAGCATTCATTATATAGCGATCGAGCGCCCAGATCGCAGCATTACCGCCTACAACTTCAATAAGAGGAATCCACAACGGATATCTTTTATTGTACAAAGAATCATCGTCTAATAAATCACCATACTTGTTTTGAACAGTAGTATCTACTAATGCGCTCTTCTTAGGTTCATTTCCGGTGGAATCTGAAAGATGTTTAACTTTTTCGTCCTTTATTTCCTTGAGTTGTTCTTCCGGATTACCTTTAGATTTAACTATTGTGTCGGTTGGAGCAACTTTACTCTCTTTCTGCGGTGCAACTTTTTGTGCACTCAGAAAAACTGACAATAATAGAAATAAAAACAGTGAACTTGTTTTTTTCATATTGTAGTAGTAATTATTCTATCGGCTTTTTACCGCTTATTACTCTTAAAATGATTGCTATTACTGCAAGAACTAAAAGTATATGTATTAGTCCTCCTCCGTAGCTCAAACCAACAAATCCAATAAGCCATAAAATAATCAATATGACTGCGATTGTGTAAAGTAAATTTCCCATGTTTTTATATTTTTAATATTAAAGTGTATTAATAAATTTTCGATAAACTATTTTATTCCATTAAACTATTAGAGTAAAAGAATAAGTAACAACAAAATGATAATTACGGCTCCAACTGATAAATAAATTCCGCCGTTTAATTCTTTGAGTTGCTTGTTTGTAGCGCGGACTTCTTTACGAAGCTGCTTTTTTTCCAAAGAAGACAAATTAGATTTATCCATTGTGTTTATTTCATTCAACCTTACGATTAATGAATTTGCCTTTGCGGCTTCGGCCGGACTGGAAATAGGTGCTGATGTCGGATCAACTGCTGCTTCAGCTTTAACTAGAGTCGGTATAAATGTTAACGATAGAATTACCGTCATCATACAGATTGATATTTTTTTCATTTTATGTTCTTTTATATGTGAATAACTATTAAAGAACAAATTTGACTCACTTTCTACTCTAAATTGTTACAAAACTTTATATAATAGTTACAATATTCACATATTTCATTTTAATAGCTCCCTCCTTGGATGTGCAGTAAAATTCAAAATTCTTTCAAAAAAATGTCAGAATACAATCCTGACATTTTCTTAGAACATTTTATCCCAAAACCATTAATTGAAAAAAAATTTATTAAAGTTTAGAAAGTATAGCTTTCAACTCTTCTTTAGTTTTACCAAGCTTTATTTGAAGACGACCTAGCATCTCGTCTTTTTTCCCTTCAAGGAACATAAGGTCGTTGTCGGTTAAATTTGCAAAGCGTTGTTTTAGCTTACCCTTCTGCTCATTCCAGTTTCCCTTGACATCTAATTTATTGATCATATCTTTTATATATTAGCAGTAATTAAATTATTACATTGTAAAGATACATTCGTGTTGCATAAAAATAGTTATACAAAATTTGAAATAAGTTACATGATTCACACTTGCACAAATAAATTACATTCGCTCCATATACCAATTCAATTCTTTTTCCATCTTCTTGTACTTGAAAATTGTCGTGATTATTTTCTTTAGTCGCATGAATGCTGTTTCACTTTTTACAACATAATCAAAGGCCCGGTGATGCATACACTTAATGGCCACATCAATTTTATCTTGCGACGAAAGCATTATTACCGGAATATCGGGATTCATCGTTTTTATCTTATCTAGTGTATCTATTCCATTCATAGCAGTTTTGTCTATACCATCAAGGTGATAATCTAAAATAATTACATCCGGATAACCTGCTAAATTTTTTATACATAGCTCTCCGGTAGCATAAGTCTCAACCACAAAATCTGCATGGTCGAGGAATTCTAATTGCAATGATTTTAAAAACATTGCATCATCATCCACAAGAAAAAGCTTTATTTTTTCGTTTTTCATTTATTATTTATCTTAATCCGGTTAAACTCTTTATTTAATTCAATGCAAGCTTGTGTGCAAACATGCTCAAGCTGATTGACCAATTCAGCCATTCCGACTGTAGACTCGTGCGCATTTGAATATTCCTGTATCTTTTTTGCCATGATCTCGTAATCGGTACTTATACCCATAATTGAAAAAGAAGGAATCATTTTGTGAGCGGCAGATTGTAATAACTCCCAATCATTCTCATTAATTCCTTTTTTCATGGCATTCACCAATAGTGGCGTTTGTGACAAGTATAAAGAAATCATTTCCAACATTAACTTTGGAGATGATTTTGTTAACCGGCTCAGATAATCCAAGTTTGTGTATTTAGAACTTTTCTGTTCCTTGCTACTATTTTTTTCATCGACCGCCTCAATAACCGGCTTCTTTACCAAACTTATGATTTTATTGTATAATAGTTTTTCATCTACAGGTTTTGCAATATAATCGTTCATCCCAACAGCCTTACATTTCGCCAAGTCTACTGTAGTTACATCTGCTGTCAATGCGATAATGGGGATTTTAGAGTTCATAACATTTCGGATGTATGATGTACATTCGAATCCATTCATCACCGGCATTTGAAGATCCATTAATATAATGTCGTACGATCTTTCCTGTAATTTTTCGATAGCTATTTTTCCGTTCGCCGCAATTTCCCTTATAAATCCGAAATCATCTAATAATGTTTTCATTAATAATTGATTTAAGGCTATGTCTTCAACCACCAATATTTTTATATCTCTAATTTTCGCATCTTTTTCAAAATTATTTATTTCGTCTTCTAGAATAGTATTTGTTTTGAGGAAATCTAATATGAAACTAAATGTTGAGCCTTTATTTAGCTTGCTAACAACATTAATAGTTCCACCTTGAATTTCCACCAATTGTTTTACAATGGCAAGGCCTAAGCCCGTCCCTCCATATAATCTTGAAGTGCCACTTGATGCTTGCTGAAAATTTTCAAAAATTCGTTTTATTTTATCTTCCTCAATTCCGATGCCTGTGTCCTTTACTGAAAATTCTATTTTTGCTTTTTGGTTATCTTCACTGATTAAAAGAACCTTTACTTTAATTTCCCCTTGCGATGTAAACTTTATTGCATTACTGACTAGATTCAATATTATTTGGTGCAAACGAACCGGATCGCCAAGAAGCACTTCCGGAATTCTACTATCGTATTCTTTAATTAAGGTTAAATTTTTTTCTTTAAATTTAGTGTCGAATAAATGGAGCATTGATGAAATGGACAATGCTATTTTGAAAGGAATCTGTTCAAATGTCATTTTACCGGCATCTACTTTTGCAAGATCAAGAATATCATTAATTAGAACGATCAATGAATCGCCACTTAATTTTATGGCTGTTAAATATTCCTTTTGCTTTGAAGTTAATTTTGTTTTAAGTATAACTTTTGTAAAACCGATTATGGCATTCATAGGAGTACGGATCTCATGACTCATATTAGATAAAAACTGCTGTTTTGCTTTAACTGCATTTTCCGCCAAGATAGTAGCTGTTTCCGCTTTAAGCTTTGCTTCCTCAGCAATATCTGTAGCTAACTCAGCAAAAACTTTTGCTTCTGTCAACTCCTTTTCAATTCTTTTTTGTTCTGTAATAACTCTAGCAACCACTACTGCGCCAATAACTTTTCCAACTTCATCTTTGTAAACTGATCCATTGAATAATACTTCAGTTAGTTGACCGTCCATCATTATCAATGGAAAATCCTCAACATACCCATGATCAAAAACCCGCATATAGCCTTCTTTAGCCTTGTCTGGTTCCGTAAAGTATGAGGTGAAATCTGTACCCACTAACTTTTCGCGAGAGACATCTGTTATTCTTACTGAAGCTTCATTCATACCAGTAATTTTACCCTGAGTACTAATAGTAAATAATGGATCACGACTCGCCTCAATTAAACCTCGGGCATAATTTGCGATAACTAGCTCTTCCGCTCGCTTTATTTTTTCACTATTTTGAAATATCAGTTCTTTATTTGCAATGCTTAATTCTGATGCACGCTTTTCCTTTTCCTCGTTTTGAAAAGCAAGCTCTATATTGGCTACTCCTAATTCTGCTGCCCGTTTTTCTTTTTCCTTATTCTGAAATAACAACTCTTTGTTGGCAATGCTCAACTCTGATGCACGCTTTTCTTTTTCCTCGTTTTGATAAGCAAGCTCAATATTGGCAACGCCTAATTCCGCTGCTCTTTTTTCTTTCTCTTCATTCTGAAAAGCTAACTCAACATTAGCAATACCCAATTCCGTTTCT
>JANLPR010000073.1:0-16453 GCA_031367345.1 Bacteroidota bacterium
TGTAGCTTCGGGTTCCGTCAATTCCTTAAACCCGTACATTGATTCCACTATGAAAATTTTTCTACTACTATTTTCATTCAGTTTGTTGGGCCTTGCTACTAAGGCCCAACTTTCTTTTGAAAAAATTTACTCGATTCATACTTGGACTCAAGGTGTAGATATAATTGAATCAGATTCTAATCAATACATTTGTGTTGGGATCGATTGTTTAGCTCAATTTGATCTTCAGCAGAATGAAACAGATCGTTACACCGGAATTATTTTTAAATTGAATTCGGTTGGCGATACACTTAAAAAAGTATTCATTGGACTGAAAGACTCTGTTAATTATAGCTCCTGGGGTGATTTCTCTTACCTACGGTTACAAACCATTCATTATACTCTCGATAATAATTTATTTGTTGGAGCAACATTTGCCCCGCCTAATCCGATTAGCATTTACGAAGCTGGTGTAATGTTGATGAAGATCGATGAGAATTTAGATACGTTATGGACTAAAGAGATTTACAGTCTTGGTTCGCAAACGATAATATGGAATTGCTGTCCGACACGTTCTGGAGGCTTTGCAATAACCGGAAAGAGAACAATTTCATCGCCTCTTTCTGTTTACACTTTTTTAATTGTTGTCGACTCACTTGGCAACACTCTTTTAGACCGAAATTATCCACCTAATAGTCCCTTCTTTCGCATAGAATCTCAGGGAATTGTAGAAACTTCTGAAGGTGGCTATTTTATAACAGGAACTCAAGACGATTTGAATGATAATTCGCAACCTTATTGTATTCGTATAGATTCTTTAGGAAATGAATTATGGCGAATTTTATTACCCTATACTACAAGTTACAATGGCGCTTATAACATTGTAAAAACCAATGATGGAAACTATGTCTTTAGTTGGTACACACAAAGTCGCATCGGAACATACCTTATGTGGACAATGCACATTTCAAAAATAGATGAAGGCGGAAGTTTTATTTGGACAAAGGATTATTTCCCTACGTATGACATCGCTAATTTCTTGAAAGAAATGCCCAACGGTAATTTAGCAATGTATGGTTGGTACACCGATACTCTTGGTTTAGGAAGACAAGGCATGTTAGTTATCTGCGACTCGTCCGGTCAACTATTAAGCGTAAAAAAATATCAGTCGAATAGTTTATGGAATTTAATGGCAGGCAATTTTACCTCCGACGGAGAAATGATTTTTTGCGGCGACACTTACTGTTGCAATAATTCAAGTCCTCTTGGCACTACAAGTAGTTTATGGATATTTAAAACCGACAGTCTTGGTTATATCACTGCCACAGGTGAATTGGCAGAAGAGCTAAAGAAAGGGATTAAATGGATTGATCCGTACCCAAATCCATCGACCGGAATTTTTAACATGGACGTGGAGCTTTCAGAAAAATTAGATGCATTTACAATGGATGTTTATGATATTTATTCCCGAAAAATAGAAAGTATAAAATTGAACAAAGGAAAAAATGTTTTTCAATTGGACCTTTCGGCCGAAAAAAATGGTCAGTATTTGGTGGTCGTAGCTGCTAAGGACTTTAAAATGCAGGTGAAAAAGGTGATAGTAAATCGGTAGAGATGGAATGTATAATTGTCAAAAATTAAACTCAAGGGTCGCATACTTAGGTTAAAGGTTAAGGGTTAAAGGTCAAGGGTCAAAAGGTTAAAAGGTTAAAAGGTTAAAGATTTGTCATTACTAATTAATCACTAATCATTACTCATTACTCATTATTCATTATTCATTATTCATTTCCCTCTCGCTACACAGTCCACCAAATGGTCATTCACCATTCCGGCGGCTTGCATATAGGCGTAACAAATAGTTGAACCAACAAACTTAAATCCTCTGGAATAGAGGTCTTTACTCATTGCATCTGATTCTTTAGTTGTAGCAGGAACGGCCGTATGACTTTTCCGTTTTGAGTCTATAATTTTGTGTTTTGTAAACTGCCAGATGTACTGGTCGAACGACCCAAACTCTTTCTGAATCGCCAAAAATGCCTTCGCATTTCCAACTGTCGCAATCACTTTTAAACGATTCCGTATGATGCCGGCATCTCCCAACAACTTCTCAAT
Organism: Bacteroidota bacterium; assembly: GCA_031367345.1. GTDB lineage: Bacteria > Bacteroidota > Bacteroidia > AKYH767-A > 2013-40CM-41-45 > JADKIH01. Next base: position 2,092 of record JANLPR010000073.1, read on the forward strand.
CTTTGCTTCTTTGTACTTTGAAATTTTAACTGCATCGAAACCATCGAACGCTTTTCTAAAATTCTCTCGCTTATTCAGAATGGTACTCCAACTTAATCCGGCCTGAAAAGAATCTAATACGATGTATTCAAAATGTAACGCATCGTCGTGAACAGGAACACCCCACTCTTCATCGTGATACTTCATCATTAATTCGGATGAAAGACACCATTTACAGCGGACTAATTCCTTTTTCATTCAACGTTATCAGAGTGATGTCTGAGCTGCTTTCGCCGCTTTCTCCTTCATACCTTCAAATGTAACTGAACCCGGACGCTCGATCGGATGTCCTAATGCTCGATCCCATAACAGTGAAGCAAGCACTCCTAACGAACGACTCACTCCAAAGAGAACCGTATAAAAATCATATTCAACCAAACCATAATGAATCAACAATGCACCACTATGCGCATCTACATTTGGCCAAGGGTTTTTTATTTTTTTAATTCCTGTTAATATTTCCGGAACAACTTCGTAAACCATTTTTACAATATGACAGTTCTCGTCATCCGGCATATACTTCTGTGCAAATTCCATCTGAGCTGTAAAACGCGGATCAGTTTTTCTAAGAACGGCATGACCATAACCAGGAACAACTTTCCCTTCTTCTATTGTTCTACTCACGTATTCCTGAATCTGTTCTTTAGTTGGCTTGCCTCCATCATAATAATTGCGAAGATCCATAATCCAACGTACTACTTCCTGATTCGCCAAACCATGAAGCGGTCCTGCAAGTCCATTCATTCCGGCAGCAAATGATAAATAAGGATCACTTAAAGCTGACCCAACTAAATGTGTAGAGTGAGCCGATACATTTCCTCCTTCGTGATCTGCGTGAATCGTTAAATACAAACGCATCATTCGTTTCATATCATAATCATCGTACCCTAACATGTGAGCAAAATTTGCTGCCCAGTCGAGTTTGTGATCGGGTTCTATATGAACATTGTTTTTATAGATACGACGATAAATATAAGCGGCAACTCTTGGAAGACGAGCAATCAGATTCATCACATCTTCGTACATCGGATCCCAATATTCTTTTTTATTCAACCCTTTTCGATAAGCTGAAGCAAAAACCGATTCCGTTTGCAAGGCCATTACAGCAATGGTAAACTGCGTCATTGGATGAGTAGTGAGAGGCAATGCGTCCAATGTATCGAAAACATGTTTTGGAACATTGCAACGACGAGCCCAAGCATTACTTACCTCTGTTACGTTATCGTCGGTTGGCATTTCACCAATTAACATCAAATAGAAAATCCCTTCGGGCAATGGCTCAGTATCGCCATGCGACTTCGGTAACTTTTCTCGGAGTTCGGGAATTGTGTAACCGCGAAAACGAATTCCTTCCTCAGGATCGAGTTTACTGGTTTCTGTAACCATGCCAATCATGCCTTTCATTCCACTATACACCTGATCGATTGTATACTGTCCTATTACATAATTACCATTCGCTTTAATGAAATCTTTTACTTCTGCGGCCATCGGCAAAGCAACCCTGGCGAAACTGTCTTTTATTTTATCCGTTTTCACTCTTAATTTATTATATCTGTTAAAAAAATAGGTGTCAGTTATCGACCAATCACCTTTTCCATTTTATCATTTTTTTTCCCGTCATCCAATTCAATTTCCGGTATCACTAGAAGTACACTTACCAAAAATCCTATCACTAGAAGAATCCATACCATTGTTGTTATTCGCTTCTTTACTCCGCTTCTTTCAAAAAAAGGTTTCCGTTTCTTCTTCTTAATCTTTCTTCTCAATCGACCTGTTCGAGGTGAAATTGAGTATTCTCCGGAAGCAATTTTATCTAAGGTATCTTGATCCATCTTAAAAACATTCTTTTCAGAATGAAAGTTTAGTGCGTTACAAATTTAAAATCTTTTCCGCCAAATCGTGCATTTGCACCTAAAGCTTCTTCAATTCGTAACAACTGATTGTATTTGGCAATCCGGTCTGAACGACTGGCCGATCCGGTTTTTATTTGTCCGGTATTCAGCGCAACTGCTAAATCGGCAATTGTAACATCTTCTGTTTCCCCGCTCCTATGGCTCATAACCGCTGTATATGAATTATTTTGAGCCATCGTTACAGCATTCATCGTTTCTGTTAATGTTCCAATCTGATTTACTTTTACAAGTATAGAGTTTGCTATGTTCTCTTTTATCCCCCTACTTAATCTCTTCACATTAGTCACAAATAGATCGTCGCCAACTAACTGAATTTTAGAACCAACTAAATCTGTTAATTTTTTCCATCCTGCCCAATCATCCTCTGCCAGTCCATCTTCAATCGAAATAATTGGATATTTTTTTACCCAGTCTGCCCAATAATTCGCCATTTCTGTTGGACTCAATTGATCGCCGGTCGATTTTTTAAAAATGTACTTACCAGATTTCTCATCATAAAATTCTGAAGCCGCAGCGTCCATCGCTATGTAAATATCTTTTCCGGGAGTATATCCTGCCTCTACAATTGCATCTAGTACCGATTGTATTGCCTCTTCATTCGATTTCATATTCGGAGCAAATCCTCCTTCGTCGCCTACATTTGTCGACAAACCTTTTTTCTTTAAAACCATTTTCAGATGATGGAAAACTTCTGTTCCCATTCGAAGTGCTTCACTGAAAGATGCAGCCCCTAAAGGCATGATCATAAACTCTTGAAAATCGATGCTGTTATCGGCATGCGATCCGCCATTCAAAATATTCATCATCGGAACCGGAAGCATGTTCGCATTTACTCCACCAATATAACGGTAAAGCGGTTGTCCGGTTTCGATGGCAGCAGCTTTGGCAGCAGCAAGACTCACTCCTAATATTGCATTGGCTCCTAGATTCGATTTGTTCTCCGTACCATCCAATTCAATCATCCGCGCATCTATCATTCCTTGCTCCGATACCGGAAAACCATGCAATTCGTCGTTCAGAATTTTACTCACATTATGAACAGCCTTCAAAACTCCTTTACCCAAATATTTCTTCTTATCGTCATCTCGCAATTCCACAGCTTCGTGAATACCTGTTGATGCACCACTTGGAACTGCTGCTCGTCCCACCACTCCTTGATCTGTAATCACATCTACTTCAATTGTCGGATTACCTCTTGAATCTAAGATTTGTCGGGCATGCACTCTTTCGATATAACTCATATATTTTTCTGTTCAGAAGGATATTTAAAGCTGTAAGTAGTGTAAAGTAACACGGTCAATCCAATGTGGCTAATGCCATCGATTGAAAATGCAACGCAAAAGTAAAAAAATCCCTTTATTACGAAATAAAATTCGTGAGGATTTCACATTAAAGCTACTATTTTTTTTCTTCAAGAATTTGATTCTGAAAAACGATGGAAAATATCCTCATTAGAATGGACATACTTAAATGAAAACTCAAAATTCAACTCACACCATTGATGGCTTTACGACTGATAATCAACTACTTTTACCGTAACGACTATATGATTAACTTGACATACTATTTTTCTGTGGTTTGGTTTTTCTGACTAATTTTACGGCGTGGATCAACTTTTCGCTGCAACAAACTTACTACGTTATCGACTTACTTCGGGAAATGCTCACGATGTTCACTCGCCTTTTGTATTCGGGCTTTTAAATGATGTTATTTCCGACACAACCCCTTACTACTGTTATAAACCTATTGAGCAGCTTAGATCCCAACTTTTAGCAGATAAAAGAATTATTACTGTAACCGATTTAGGTGCGAGCAAAAGCCCTCGTCACTATCAAAAAAAAATAAGTGACATTGCAAACTCATCCTTGCAAGCTAAAAAATATTCACAGCTTTTATTCCGATTGGTAAACCATTTTGGTTGTAAACAAATTTTAGAAATTGGTACCTCATTGGGAATTAGTACACTTTACCTTGCCATGGCGTCCGACAAAAGTAATGTGATTACTCTTGAAGGCAGCCCAGAAACAGCATTGATTGCTCAGGAGAACTTTCGAAAATTAAAGCAAAATAGAATTGAATGTGTAATAGGAAATTTTGACGATACTCTGCCCAAAATTATCCATCATCTTCCCAAAGTAGATTTTGTTTATTTTGATGGCAATCACAGAAAAGAAACAACATTAAATTATTTTGAACAGTGTTTAAAAATAAAATCCAATGAAAGTATTTTTGTTTTCGACGACATCTATTGGAGCCGAGAAATGGCTTCAGCGTGGAAAACAATTTGTCGACATCCGGAGGTAAAAGTGAGTATCGATCTATTCAAGTTAGGAATAGTTTTTTTTAAGACTGAACTCACCAAACAACATTTTTGTTTAAAATTTTAAACTTAACTTGTACTGTCAGAAAATAACTTTTTAGTAACAGAATACTCCTTACTTTAGCACGAATGATTTTAACAAAGAATTTATGACCAAAGCTCTTCTTGAATTAAAAAATATCTCAAAAAGATATGTTATCGGAACTGAAACAGTCGACGCCCTTAAAAAAATCGACCTATCAATTAACAAAGGTGAATATGTTGCCTTAATGGGTCCTTCCGGTTCAGGAAAGTCGACGCTTATGAATATCATCGGCTGCTTGGATTCACCATCAAACGGAACTTATTTTCTAAATAATAATCAAGTAAATCAGATGTCTGAAAACGATCTTGCTGAAATAAGAAATAAAGAGATCGGATTTATTTTCCAAACTTTTAATTTGATTCCCAGAAGCAATGCTCTTGACAATGTTGCACTGCCATTGGTCTATTCCGGATATTCAAAAGTAGATCGTGAGATAAAAGCAATTAAATCATTGACGGATGTTGGATTACAAGATCGAATGAAACACAAGCCCAATGAATTGAGTGGTGGTCAACGCCAAAGAGTAGCGGTTGCTCGTGCATTGGTAAATAATCCGTCCATTATTCTAGCCGATGAACCAACAGGAAATTTAGACTCTAAAACTTCCGAAGAAATTATGAAACTGTTTGAAGAAATTCATCAAAAAGGCAACACAATTATTCTCGTTACACACGAAGAAGACATTGCTCGTCACGCCCACCGAATTGTACGCTTAAAAGATGGCTTAATAGAGTCTGACCAAGCCAACTCAACTTATGCCGGAGTAAATGCTAACTTAAATTAATGCTATGAAAATTTATACCAAAAAAGGTGACGAGGGAAAAACTTCACTCATTGGCGGAACTAGGGTTTCAAAATCTCATTTGCGTATTGAAAGTTATGGAACGATAGACGAATTAAATTCATACATAGGCTGGGTGCGTGATTTGACAGAGAAAATTACAGACCAAAATTTACTAGTGGAAATTCAAGATCGATTATTTACCATTGGCTCACACCTTGCAGCGGATCCCGAAAATTCAAAAATGAAACTGCCTGAATTAAGAGAAGAAAATGTTCAGGTTTTAGAAAATGCAATGGATCAAATGGAGGAAGTGTTGCCTGAAATGAAATCGTTCGTCCTTCCCGGTGGTCATCCAGCTGTTTCGTGCACTCATGTAGCCCGATGCGTTTGCAGAAGAGCTGAACGTCTAATTGTTGCGCTCAATGACGAACATATCGTTGACCCACTGATTTTAAAATACTTGAACCGATTATCCGATTACTTGTTTGTGCTTTCTAGATATATTTCGATGCAAACCGGTGCTCAAGAGATGCCTTGGAAAGCCAAAATTTAACCAAAAAAACATATTTGTTTTTAGCCTAGAGCAGTAAATTATTCAGAATTGAATATAATTACCTGCTCTTTACCGCTTTTAAAAGCAGAATATCAGCGAAAAGCAATTAACAATAGGATTTGATTTATATTTTTTTACTTTTGCCACCCAATAAAAAAGTAGATTAATATTAATTAACTGTTTCACATGTACTGGACACTTGAATTGGCCCAACACTTAGAAGATGCTCCTTGGCCGGCAACAAAAGATGAGCTTATCGATTTTGGAATTCGTTCCGGAGCTCCTCTTGAAGTAATCGAGAACCTTCAGGAACTTGAAGACGAAGGCGAAGCTTATGAAAGTATCGAAGAGATCTGGCCTGATTATCCGACCAAAGACGATTTCTTCTTTAACGAAGACGAATATTGATAAACATCAGTTATCTGAAAATTTAACTATCAAAAGACCACTTTCACGTGGTCTTTTTTTTGACATGATGTCACCGTACCTATCGCATGAAATCTTTTCAACTTTTCAAATTCATAATATGAGCTGCTGCATTGAAAGCTACGTTTAAAATTATTTATCTTTCGTTTCTCAAACGAACAATTGCTCAATGAAACTATTAACATTACTCCTACTCTCTTTTACAACATTCTCCGGATTTTCACAGTCTTTTTACCAAACCTCCTATGGAGATGCCGAGGTAGATCGTGGAATTGCAAGTGTTGCTACCTCTACCGGAGGCTTCTGTATCTTAAGTAGAAATGGAAATGTACAATTAGGACAACAAGACATTGTACTTTATAATATCGGCAACGATGGAAGTTTGTTTTGGTCAGCAAAAATTGGAACTACTACCAACGATTATCCAACAGATTTAAAACAAACTTCCGATGGAGGTTTTATTATTTGCGGTTACACTTATGGTGGATTTATCGATTCATTAACGACCGATGTTTTTCTTTTGAAAGTTGACGATCAAGGATTTCCGATGTGGTCAAATACCTATGGCGGATCTGCAAACGATGCAGCATATTCTGTTCTTGTAAATGATGTTGGTGAATACTACATTTTCGGAAACACATCGAGTTATGGAAATGCAGCAACCTCCGCTTTAGCTATGAGATTTGATGCAAGCGGAAATCCATTGTGGACAAATGTGAATAGCAGCAATGCAACTAATAGTTATTCATGTGCTACTTTCAATCAGTCGAAACAAATATTGGCAGCAGGATATTCTTTGAATACTCAATTCAACATTGACCAATACATTTCACTGATCGATACAAATGGAATTACGCTATGGAGTTTCACAACCGGAAGTAATAATCCGGATATGATCTTCGCTATTTACCAATGTAATGACGGTGGATTTGTAACTGCCGGTTCATCATCTAATCTTTCATCAGGAAATTACGATGTAAACATTGTAAAACGTGATGCGAATGGCACCATCCTTTGGAATAAAAATTTCGGAAAAGCAGAAGAAGATCAAGCTTTCTCAATCGTTGAAGACTCGCTACAAAATTTATATGTTACCGGAAGAACAAATATTGGCAGCAGCGCTTCTGTTGTTTACCAAAATTTTATTTTACAATTAGACCATCAAGGGAATCTGCTTTTTTCTAAATCGTATGGTGACCCTGCATTACCAAGCGAAGGAAATAATATTATTATTGCCGGCGATGGCAACATTGTATCTACCGGATACATCAACAGCTTCGGTGATCCTAACGGCGATACTTATTTTGTAAAGACAGAACCAAATGGAAATAGCGGATGCTATCAATTACCACTTTCATTTATTTCTTCAACCAATTTTTTTACCGATTCATCGGGTGTTGATCAGCAACTCATTAATCCGCTTGCCTATCAAACTCCTATGATATGGCAGTCGTTCTCCAACCAATTTTCTCGCTTTTGTTTTAATAATTCGATCGACTTGCTTAACACTTTTCAACCAACACTTTTCCCAAATCCGGGAACAGGAATATTTCAATTATCGATTAATGATATTAATGAGCATGTGCTGACAATCACCAATACTTTGGGACAAAAAGTCATTGAAAAAAAGTTTGGAGAGATGGTTGTACATTTCGATTTATCGCACTGTGCTGATGGCATTTATTTCTACCAAATTGATCATCAGTTTGCCGGAAAGTTTATTAAAACCACCATCCATTAACCTTAAAAAAAAGGATCGTTTCTAAGTATCGAATCGTAATGTGTTTGAAGCGACCGATTTAAAAGATTTTGATATAAAATCTCAATATAATAAGTTAATTTACAATTCATTAAAACCTGTTCAAATTCTGTCAAAATAACCTTACTTTTGTCAGCTAGTTATCTATAAAATTATGATTGGAATTCTCAATAAAGCCATTACAAAAATCTTTGGAAGTAAAAGCAACCGCGATCTCAAAGAAATAACACCCTTAGTTGAAAAAGTATTAGTTGAATTTGCAAAACTTGAGTCAATTAGTCATGACGAACTGCGAGCTAAAACAAATCAATTTAAGCAGCACTTAACCGATCGCTTGCAAGAAAACTCCACATCAATTGCTGAGTTGGAAAAAGAAGCAGAAGAAAATCCTGACTTAAGTCTTAATCGTAAAGAAGAGATTTATGCTGAAGTAGATCAACTTAAAAAGGATAGTAAAAAAATTACGGAAGAAGCGCTTTTAGAAATTTTACCGGAAGCCTTTGCAGTGATGAAAGAAACTGCTCGTCGTTTTACCCAAAACGAAACAATTACTGTTACAGCTTCTCTAAACGATCGCGATCTTGCAGCTAAACGTGATAACGTAAGTATTCAAGGCGACAAAGCTATATTTAAAAATTCATGGCTTGCTGCCGGAAATCTCGTAACATGGAATATGATCCATTACGATGTACAGCTTATCGGTGGTATTGTACTTCACTCCGGAAAAATTGCCGAGATGGCAACCGGCGAAGGAAAAACATTAGTAGCTACTTTACCTATTTACTTAAATGCATTAGCAGGGAAAGGTGTACACGTTGTAACAGTAAACGACTATTTAGCAAAACGTGACTCAGAATGGAACGGACCAATTTTTGAATTCCTTGGAATGACTGTTGATTGCATCGACAAACACGAACCAAATTCTGAATCTCGCACAAAGGCTTATCTGGCAGATATTACTTACGGAACTAATAACGAATTTGGTTTCGATTACCTGCGTGATAACATGGCTAAGTCTGCCGAAGACATGGTTCAACGTGGCCATCATTATGCCATCGTCGATGAGGTCGATTCTGTATTAATTGATGACGCAAGAACACCATTGATTATTTCAGGCCCTACTCCAAAAGGTGATCACCATGAGTTTGATATTTACAAACCAAAAGTTGAACTTTTAGTAAGAGCGCAACGTGAATATACTAACACGCTTATTTCTGATGCACGTAAACTTCTTGCCGATAAAAAGGAAAAAGAAGCAGGATTAAATCTTTTCCGTGCTCATCGTGGATTGCCTAAGAATAAAGCATTGATAAAACTTCTTGGAGAACAAGGTGTGTCGGGGATTATGCGCAGTACAGAAAATTTCTATTTGCAAGATCAGCAAAAAGAAATGCATAAAGCCGACGAACCACTTTATTTTACGATCGATGAAAAAAATAATAGCATTGAACTTACCGATAAAGGTGTTGAATTAATTTCTACCAGTAGCGATGATAAAAATTTCTTTATCCTTCCCGATGTCGGATTAGTAATTGCTGATATTGAAAAGTCGAGCGACACTCCTGAAAATAAGATTTCACGCAAGGACGAATTAATGCGCGACTATGCAATTAAATCGGAGCGAATTCATACCGTAAATCAATTATTAAAAGCTTATACACTTTTTGAAAACGATGTTGAATACATTATAGCCGATGGAAAAGTAAAAATCGTTGACGAACAAACAGGACGTATTATGGATGGTCGTCGTTATTCCGACGGACTACATCAGGCTATTGAAGCAAAAGAAAATGTTCGTATTGAAGCGTCAACACAAACATACGCAACCATCACTTTGCAAAACTATTTCCGTATGTACCACAAGTTAGCTGGTATGACGGGAACAGCAGAAACTGAAGCACAAGAATTTTGGTCCATTTATAAGCTGGAAGTTATTTCTATTCCAACTAACCGACCAATTGTTAGAAAAGATTCGGAAGATAAAGTATATAAAACAAAGAGAGAGAAATACAACGCAGTTATCGAAGAGATTGAAGCATTGGTAAAAGCCGGTCGTCCTGTGTTGGTAGGTACTACAAGTGTAGAGACATCGGAGTTGTTGAGTAGAATGTTGAAATTACGTACCATCCGTCACAATGTATTGAACGCAAAACTTCATCAGCGCGAAGCACAAATAGTTCAAGAAGCAGGTATTGCAGGTACTGTTACTATTGCAACCAACATGGCTGGTCGTGGTACCGATATCAAACTTGGTGAAGGAGTAATAGGTGCCGGTGGTTTAGCAATCATTGGTACAGAGAAACACGAATCACGAAGAGTTGACAGACAGTTAAGAGGTCGCTCCGGACGTCAAGGCGATCCTGGATCATCGCAATTTTACGTTTCATTAGAAGATGATCTGATGCGCTTATTCGGTTCAGAAAGAATAATGAAGTTAATGGATAGAATGGGAATTGTTGAAGGTGAAGTTATTCAACATAGCATGATTACCTCTTCTATTGAGCGTGCACAACGCAAAGTAGAAGAAAACAACTTCGGAATTCGGAAACGATTGATCGAATACGATGATGTAATGAACTCACAACGTGAGGTAATTTATACGAAACGAAGACATGCCATTTTTGGTGAACGTCTAAGTCTCGATATAAATAATATGATCTATGAATCTTGTGAAAGCTTGATCAACGCATATCATGAGGAGCAAGATTATGAAGGATTAAAAATGGACTTGATCCGTTTACTTTCAATAGAAATCCCTTTTGATCAAGCAGAATTTACATCAAGCAAAGTAATCGACCTAGTTGAGAAAACATTTGATGAAGCACAACGATTTTATAAACACAAATCAAGTGTTTTAATTGAACGTACTTTACCGTTTGTGAATGAAGTTTTCACTAATCAAGGTGCAACAATTCAAAATATTGTTATTCCTTTTAGTGATGGCATCAAAGGCTTGCAAGTTATTGCTAACTTAAAAAAATCGGTCGAATCCAAAGGTCGTGAAGTTGTTGCGTCATTCGAAAGACTTATCACAGCTGCGATGATCGACGATGCTTGGAAAGAACATTTACGTGAAATGGACGACCTAAAACAAAGCGTTCAAGGAGCAGTGTACGAACAAAAAGATCCGTTGTTGATTTATAAATTTGAGTCGTTCGAATTGTTCAAACAAATGTTAGACAAAACGAATAAAGAAATTGTGAGCTTCTTATTTAAAGGAGTAATTCCTCAACAAGATCCTGCACAAGTAAAAGAAGCAAAACCACTTCCAAAGCCTGACAATAGAAATCTAAGTACGAACAAAGCAGATGCTTCTGCTTCTTCAGGATTACGTGGAGGAAATGAAGCTTTAGCTCCGGCAGCTCCACCAAAAACACAGCCGGTAAGAGCAGAACAAAAAGTTGGTAGAAACGATCCGTGTCCTTGCGGCAGTGGAAAGAAATTCAAAAATTGTCATGGAGTTAATGCTATTTAATTAGCCCGTTTACTTTTACAAATAAAAATCGGTACACAATTATTTTTTGTGTACCGATTTTTTATGTTCAACATCTTCTTTCAAGTTAAGAAATAATCAAAGGTTTTAATTAATCTTCAACTTTTTCAACAAGCCTTCACCCTACTCTTGGCGATTTTCAGCTTCAATCATCAAACTTAAATTAGTACTGAATTCCAAAGATATATTGAAAATAGTCCAGAGGATCTGTATTTTCTAATTGCTTTCTAATTTCAATTATTTTCCATTCATTTACTTCACTAAAAAATGGAAAGAATGGAAAACGAAAAAAAGGTTTTTAAACCGTATATCTCTGCTACCGATTCAGTACCTGAATTTACACTAAAAGCAATTTTGCTAGGATCTATGTTCGGTATCATTTTCGGTGCTTCAACAGTTTACTTAGCACTGAAAGCCGGACTTACCATCTCTGCTTCTATTCCTATATCAGTGCTTTCAATTTCATTAGGGAGAAAATTTTTCAAGACATCCATTCTTGAAAACAATATTATTCAAACAACAGGCTCTGCGGGCGAATCAATCGCTTCGGGTGTAGTTTTTACACTACCGGCCTTTTTGTTTTTATCGGTCAATGAAGCCGGCATAAGTAGCGGTAATGTGTACTTTCAGTATTGGACAATATTTACTCTTGCCGTATTAGGCGGACTACTCGGAACATTAATGATGGTTCCACTTCGACGTTCGTTGATTGTAAAAGAACATGAGACATTGCCTTATCCGGAAGGCACTGCATGCGCGCATGTATTGATTGCCGGAGAAAAAGGTGGTGAACTGGCAGGCATGGCTTACAAAGGACTAGCTGTTTCTATTGGCTATGCAATGTTGCAGAAAGTTTTTCATGTCATTTCAGAAACACCAACATGGGTTACATCAAAAACAAATAAGTACTTTCCAAGCGCGACGGTAAATGGCGATATCACTCCGGAGTATTTAGGAGTAGGTTATATTATTGGACCAAAGATTGGTGGCGTACTTGTTGCCGGAGGTGTATTAGCATGGTTGGGATTTATCCCTTTACTTTCTTCACTCGTGAGTCCGGATACCATCGCACTTCAGCAGATCAAACTTGGTTTTCTTCCCGATCTTTTAACAGCCGGTGGAAAAGGCGGATGGGATCCTATCACACACACTTTTTCGGATATGCCGGAAGCATTGTACAGAACCTACATTCGACAAATTGGTGCAGGGGCAGTTGCAGCGGGTGGTTTTATTACGTTGATAAAAACCATTCCTACAATTATCTCCTCATTCAAAGAAAGCATTGGTTCGATGAAAGAAAAAGGCGCAGCTGCAGTGTTGAGAACTGAAAACGATTTAAAAATGAAAACTGTTTTAATTGGTTGCGGTGTTCTTGTTTTGTTAATGACAATTCTACCCCAGGTTCCAGGCGATAGTTTAATGAATAAATTACTGATCGGAATATTGATAGTTGTCTTTGGATTTTTCTTTGTAACAGTAAGTTCAAGAATCGTAGGTATTATTGGATCGAGTAATAATCCTATTTCAGGAATGACAATTGCGACCTTAATGGGGACGGCATTAATTTTTATTGCTGTGGGTTGGACAGGAAAAGTATTTGAGCCAATGGCATTAGTGGTTGGAGGAATTGTTTGTATAGCAGCAGCAAATGCCGGCGCTACGTCGCAAGATTTAAAAACCGGATACATTGTAGGTGCTACACCGAAATACCAACAAATGGCCTTGTTTATCGGAGCCATTGTTTCATCGTTTGTAATTGGCTTTACGGTTAAATATTTGGATACGCCAACAGCAGATCTAGCTGCCAAGGGAATTAAACATGCGATAGGAGAAACGTATGCTGCACCACAAGCGACATTGATGGCAACTCTGATTAAGGGATTACTTAGTTTTAATCTCGATTGGAATTTTGTTTTAGTCGGAGTCTTTCTTGCAATTACAGTGGAGTTATGCGGAGTTAAATCATTGTCGTTTGCTGTTGGTGCTTACCTCCCACTCTCTACTACACTACCAATTTTTGCCGGTGGTGCATTGAAAGGATTTGTTGATTGGAGAGCCGAACGAAAAAATCAAAAAGTAGAAGATGCTGAATTAGGAAAAGGCAGTTTGTTTGCTACCGGATTGGTAGCAGGAGGTGCACTTGCCGGAGTAATTATTGCTATTTTGTCGGTCGATGAAAATGTGTTCCGCACTCTTGAAAAAGTAAATCTTTCACCATACCTAAACAGTATACTCGGAGCCGATGGTTATGCATTATTAGGAACAGGATTCTTTGTTGCCATGGCCGCAATTCTTTATCGTATGGCGATTAAAAAAGAGAAGAATATTATTTCAGAATAATTTGAGATGTGTAATTTGAGAATTGAGAATAGTAATTTGAGATTCGAGATTTGAGAATAGGATCTGCGCTTGTCTCCGGTATCTACGGGAAAAAATAATGCTGTTCTTCTCCCGCAGAAACCGCAGAAAATCGCAGAAAAAAGTAGTCTGGTTTTTTAAGCGTTATCCCACGTTTCTCGATTCTCAAATTACAATTCTCAAATTACTATTCTCAAATTACAATTCTCAATTTACAATTCTCGATTTACAATTCTCAAATTACAAATTACAATTCTCGACCTTCAAATATTGCTTGAAAAATCTCTGCGCCTTTCTGTTGGTGAAGAAAATGTTGTTGTTCTTCTCCCGCAGAAACCGCAGAAATCCGCAGAAAAAAGTAGTCTGATTTTTTAAGCGTTATCCCACGTTTCTCGATTCTCAAATTACAATTCTCAAATTACAATTCTCAAATTACAATTCTCAATTTACAATTCTCAAATTACAATTCTCAAATTACAATTCTCAAATTACAAATTACAATTCTCGACCTTCAAATATTGCTTGAAAAAATTCTGCGCCTTTCTGTTGGTGAAGAAAATGTTGTTGTTCTTCTCCCGCAGAAACCGCAGAAATCCGCAGAAATAAGTAGTCCGCTTTTTTAAGCGTTATCT
>JANLPR010000081.1:0-5408 GCA_031367345.1 Bacteroidota bacterium
TTACCTTCTAATATTAAAGATCCTGACGTGGAATAAATTTTAAATAAATTTAATTGCTTTTTACTATTAACTACAAAAGAAATAAAATTAGTTGCTGGATTCGGATTGACTGTCAATCTTCCATTTGAATTATTCTCCGAAATGCTAGAACTTAAAGGTGGGAGCACGTAAAATGCATTATTTAAAGTATATTGCAATGATAATATTTGATAAGGTAAAATTATTGAATAACTTCCATGCCAGGTAGTTGGTATAACCAAGTTAACCTGCATGTGATTAGAATCAATAAAAGATACAACATCACTTAATCCATAAAATGTGATTTGCTGACCGGACGAATCAATGAGAAAACCATATTGAATAAAAAAAGAATCAAGTACCCCGTGACCATAAAGGTCAAAAACAACAGTGTCGAGCTGATGAACCGTATCAGGTGTACAGTCAAATAAGCCTCTTACATATCCAAAATCATATCCATTAGAATCAACAGAGTCGGTGTTAAAAGTAAAAGAATTTGAATCGGTCCAAAGTACATAATCATTTTGTCTTGGACTTATCATTCTGTGATTTCCATATGCCACAGGAAAATAGTAATTACCTAAAGAGTCATATCTTATATTTTCAGAATATAAGTCACATAAAATATTTATCCCTGAAATTAAAGAGTCGCCAAAATCATATACTTTATTCTGATTAATATCGCAAAATACTTTCCCTCCGATTATAGTATCAGGCTTTGAAATATATAAGGCATTGAAAAGTGTGTCGAATAAAACAGTATCGCTCAATGGTCCGGGATTACATTTAGCGAGAATCAAATTATACATACCGGTATCAACTGAAAATGGTACAAAATGTCCGGATGAAACTTCAAATGAATTTAGTGTATTACTAACTCCATTTGTATTGAAAAATGTTGGATAATAATTTGAATCAACTAAAGTGAAATTGCTGTTTGGAATATACGTATGATAAAAATAGACTCCAAAAACTTTATATTGATTTGGAAATATACTATCACCATTAACAATTAGTGAATTTGGATATTTTTGCCCTATAAACAAAGAATCAATAGATATTGTTTGTAATGTCTGAGCATTACTTTCTGCAGCTCGAATCCATAAACAAAGGCTAAGAATCATAAAAACTAGACTTATTTTTTTCATATTAATATTTGAAAAATTTTTTTGAAACGGTTTGATTTAAGTCAGATAAACTGATGAAATATATTCCAGTACTTAAAAATCCAATGTCAATTTCTTCGGAAAGAAAATTACCGTTGAGTTCAAATTCAAAATTTCTTTCCACTTGACCAATTGAATTAAATAAGACACAATGTAATTTGTTTCCTGATAGGTGTTTTGCATTTAGAAATAATTTGTTCCAACCAGAATGATAATAGATTTCAACGGTTGAATTGGTTGATCTGGGCTGAATAACTCCGGATGTCAGCGTGTCGCAAATTGAGCCACTCAGCGAAGGTGTTTCATATAATGGATTATTAGGCAATCCATAATATGCTCTTTTTCCTCCTAGATAAGTGCTGAATCGTGTGAAGTTACAACCAGTATCTAAAACATCGGGGTTGTTAATTACACTTAGATTCATATTATAAACATTATATTCATTGTCATGATAAGGATAGTGGCCATCTGTAAAAGGTATACCCCAATATATTTTATTATTAGGTGCAAGTCTTAAAACTCCTCCGGCTGAAGCTGGATATGAAATAGTGTCTATGACGATCCGACTATTAAAAATATTTGTTGCAGTTAAGTCGAACTGATAAAGATAACTTGTTGGATTATTCGTGCTAAGATAAAGAACTTGCCCGTTAGATGAAATAGCTGAACCGATATATCGGGCTGATGAGCTTGTTATAGTTTGCGGATTTGAAATTATACCTGAACAACGGTCAAACTCCATCTTTTCAACCAAACCTTGAAAAGAACTGAACAAAAGTTTAGATCCATTATTGTAGAAAACTAGGTTTCCGAGATTTCCAGATTCAGAAAAGCCACTACCCTGAATGCTATCCGTAATTCCATTAGGTGTTACTGAGTACACGTGCCACAAATTGGTTGCTGAAAGGTTTGAAAAAACTTTTGTGATGACCCACCAATCTCGTCCGTTTCCATTTTTGTAAGACGCCATCGCATCATATGCATAATAGCTTCCTAATAGGATATTTTTCTGAATGATTTTTCCTTCACCACCATTTTCATTTAAGTCTACAATAGAATAAAACACGCCATTATTACCAGCAACAGAAACACTGAACAAATAGTACTTCATGGAATCTTCTGGAAAGGGGATTATTTGAAGTTCGTTGTACCATCCTTCACCAATAATACTATCTCCATTTTCCATCAGTTCATTGTTGCGATTGTAAACCACTGTTGAGGTTACACCGAACCCTGCTCTTGTCCCTGCATAGAAAAGCAAGTTGCCATTTAGATCGCAGATGGAGACACATGTTCCTCTTGTATCAAGACCAGTAGAAAAAGTAGTGACATTTGAAGTATCTGTAAAATTTAAGCCCGCACTGTCACCAAAGCACCACAGCGCGTTTCTGTTCTGTGCATTTAAAGTGGTTGCCAAGTAAGATCCTGCAAATAAAAAGAAGGCAGAGAGAAGTAAAACTCTCTGCCTTCCTTTATTAATGGGTAACAATAAATTTTTGTTTAGCTGAAACATTATTATCGCTTAAAGATACAAAATAAACACTACTTGTTAAGTCTTTAATATCAATTGATATTTCTTTTTCATCTTTAGAAAGTTTAGAAACTTTAAGAATACGTCCATACTGATCTTGAATTTCAATAAGTGCATCTCCACTTAAGTTAATTTTTGATACAATTTTAATACTTTCAGTAGCTGGATTAGGATAAACTAAAATATTTGAAAGTGTTGAATGATTGCCTGCTTTCCCGTTTGTATAGAAAGTCGGAGCAGAACGTCTGCTTGAAAGTAAATCATCATCAATAAACATTTTTAATAATGTTCTTGCCATATAAGTAGCTTCACCTCCGTAAATACCCAATTCATTGGCGATGGGTTCGAGAATTGCTTTTTGAATTTCATCAGGTTCTGTATTATTCAATTTACAATATAAGTAAATCTCTTCAACAGATTTCTTATATAATTCAAGAATATTATCATCAATAATTGTTGAAAGGATAACTTCTGCACCTGAGTAGTTCTCTTCTTTTATTAATTTTTTTATTTCTTCGAACTTTCCAATATTTCCATTTTGAAGATCAGTAAATAATGAATGATAAATTGCATCATCTGGAGTGCCAAGAGTAAGAAGATAAACTGGCTCGCTTGAATGTTGTGTGATGAGCTGTGTGAGAGTTCATTCAGCCGCACACAGGAATAATTACTAATGAACAATAATTAATGAAGAATGATTATTTATTAATTGACTGCCTTGTTTAGTTTTTTCATGGTACATACTTAATTGTGCATACTCACACTTCACACTCTTGTTACACCCGGGCGAAATGCCGCCGGTAGAATTGGTTTTAGCCTTAGAGAAATGATATTACTACGGCTAAACATTTCGCCCAGCGGTGGATGAAAGAACTACTCCTTCACAATCTTCCCCGACACCTTTTCCTTCTCCGTAACAATCGTCACCAAATAAATTCCGGTTGTAAAATTATCCATCGGAATATTTTTTGTGAAATAACCGGCAATCGTTTTTCCTTCGTCAACAAAAAGTATTCTGCCGGAAATGTCAGTTAGATAAACGTTGATATTCTTCCCTTTCAATTTACTTGCATTCACAATTACACTCTGCCATGCCGATTGATAAGTGAGGTTTAAAGCAGGACTACTAATTTCAGTTTGTTCAACTACGGTATTGATTGTATCGCAAAGACTTCCAGTAAGTGGCCCTAATGAAAAATTCGGGGCATTAGGCATACAAAAGTTGTTGACCGTTGGTAAAAAAAAAGAATTTTGAATAACATTACATGCCAAGCCAGGCAAGTCTGGATCTTGGATATAATGAAAAACATTAGAGCCTTCTGAAGTTGATATATATATTCGGCCATCAGGTGCTAAGGAATGGAAATAGAATTTGGTTTTAAGTGGCGAAACAAATGAGTCCCACTGAGCGACTAATTGAACATTTGCATTCATGAAAGGATCCCAAGTGTCGTATTGGTAAATATCTATTTGATTGCTTATATAGAGATATCGACTATTTGGGGAGAAGGAAGTTCCTGCACATAATAGGATACTATCTGGAACCGGAATTACGACGTCTCTATGATTGCTAAATTCACCTGTACAACGATCAAAGTCAAGTAAGTCAATAATATTATGAGTTGCCGCTGAATCAGCCGTCAGTTGTATTATATACTTGCTACCATCCGGGCTAAAAGCACATTGTTGTGTGAATTGTTCCCAATGATCCTGACATCCGAAATTCTGAGGATATGGACCATATATTGAATCAGGTGTAACAAGCAGTTTATAATACAAATCATTGTCTGAACGATGTACTACCACCCACCAATCTCTGCCATTGGCATGTCTTGTACCGATCATTCTTCCATAAATCAGAGTATCGTTGATAACAAATTTGTTTTTGAAATTTGGATCAATACCTCCAAGGCCTCCGTCTAAAGACATGTCAACCATGCTACACGAAAGATGTGTTGGTTGAGAAACGGTTCTTCCGCTTACATCACACAATTCACCGGATTCGTGGAACACATAATATTGACCATAATGTTCAGGTCGTGGAATAATAAAGGCTCCTTGTGGTAAACCCATTCCATATGGAGCGTAAACATTTGTCAACCAACCTGGATTGAAATCTCTGCTATTGGAAAGAGTATCATGGTTTCGATTAGCAATATATTGACCATTAGTGTAAAACAATAATGCCCCACTTGTGTCACAAATACTCGCATTTAATAAAAAGAAATCAAGGTTACGTGTTACAGAAAAAGTATCAGGGCTTCCACTGTTAAAATCAAGGCCGCAATTATTATTGGGTTGCTGATTACCCAACATCCAAACATTATTTTCCTTCTGAGCAAAAGAGCAACTACAAATGAAAACTGAAAAAAAAACAGATAGGATTTGAATTTTAATTATCCAAATCCTATCTGTTAGATTTTTATCGAACAACATTTAATTTAGTCTGTTTAAGAATTCCATTTTCAGATTTTAGAACAACAACGTAAGAACCTTGTGCCAAATCAGAAATACCAATAGTTAAAGATAAACTATTTTCAGGAATTTGTTCATTCAGACCATGGAGGTGTGGGCGTCTTGTTGATACATTTCTCCTTTGTGCAAAATAGTCTGAACCTGGATTAAGCAGATTAAAAGATTTTCAGGATACGTGCTACTTAAATTTGCAAATCTCAATCTGTGAAATCCAAAAA
>JANLPR010000092.1:0-1741 GCA_031367345.1 Bacteroidota bacterium
ACATTCAAAGCTTTTGTAAGGCAGATGGTTGTTGGCTTAAATTGACTAAAGAAAAGAATGGCCCTTTATTAGTTCGAATCAAAGACAAATCCATTTTTGTTAGCGAAGGCATTGAAGGGAAGTATGCATTTGTAAAAGGTGTTGCTACCTATCAGTCATTGCCATTTCAAGAAACGACAGAATCTATTTCTGAAAACGAAAAACAGCCTTCTTCAAACGTCATTGCTGCTGAACCTAAAAAAGAATTAGTCGTTGAAGCAACAGGAATAATGATTCGATAAAACTAACGTATATTTTATAAATCGAGAATGAATAAGTCAGTGAAATTAATAGAATGTCCGAGAGATGCAATGCAAGGTTGGGAGGCGTGGATTCCTACCGAAACAAAAATCGCGTACTTGAATTCTCTTTTGAAAGTTGGGTTTAACACACTCGACTTCGGATCTTTTGTTTCATCGAAAGCAATTCCACAATTGAAAGATACAAAAGAAGTATTAGCCGGGCTCGATTTGTCATCGACAAAAACTAAACTCTTAGCAATAGTAGCAAACACTAGAGGAGCGGAAGAAGCAAGTGTATTCGATGAAATCAATTTTTTAGGATTTCCATTTTCTATTTCAGAAGAGTTTCAAAAAAGAAATACAAATTCTTCAATTGAAGAGTCGTTGATACGTGTTCGAGAAATAAGTGAAATCTGTGTTCGAACAAAAAAAGAAATGGTTATTTATATTTCTATGGGCTTTGGAAATCCTTACGGTGAATTATGGAATACCGATATAGTGATAAAATGGGTTAAGAAACTTACAGAAGTAGGAATAAATATTATTGCATTGTCAGATACAGTTGGAGTGAGTACACCGGAGAACATCAGTTATTTGTTTACCGGTTTAATTCCGGAATTCCCTAAAGTAGAATTTGGAGCGCATTTGCATTCCGATAAATTAACTTGGCGAGAAAAAATAAGTGCAGCAGAAAAGAGCGGTTGCTTAAGATTCGATAGTGCATTAAAAGGGATAGGAGGTTGTCCGATGGCCCTTAATGAACTTGTAGGCAATTTGGCAACAGAAGATCTTGTTAGCTATTTTGGTGGGTTAGAAGGCTTAAATCTAAAGCAAGCAGAGTGGGAAATAGCCATGAAAAAGGCAGATGAGATATTTCATTGAAGAAAGAACTTTTCAGACACAGAAAGAGACTTATTTTCGTGAAAATAGATGTTTATAAATTCCAAAGAATGGCGCTTTTGATTCATTTCAATGCTAATTTCTCTTATTATGTTTGTAAGAATAATTAAATAACCGGTTCGTTAAAGAATGATGATAAATAAAATAATAAAGGGCTCTTTGAATTCCCTTTTAGTTGTTATAATAATGCTGCTTTCTTTCAATGCAATAGCACAAAAAAGTGGCTATTTGCAGGTGAATGGAAAGATCAGAAAAGACAATAAGCCTGAAGTAGGAGTTACCATAGAGATTAACGCAATAGGATTGCCTTCTCAAACGGTGAGTTCAAAAGACAATGGAGCGTTCAATTTTAATATGACACTCCAAAAAAACTACACGCTAAAATTTGTAAAAAGCGGATTGGTAACGAAAGTGATTGAATTCAGTACTATTGTTCCGGCAGATCAAAGTGACATCATTTATCAAAAAGAATTTAACATCGATCTTTTTTCTGATGTAGCAGGAGTATCTCAAGATAAGTCGATGAATAAGCCAGTGGCAAAATTTGCTTATAATCCGAC
>JANLPR010000108.1:0-70213 GCA_031367345.1 Bacteroidota bacterium
GGGTGTTTGCCCGGGACCACCTAACCTAGCATTGATATTTGCTGCATTCGCAAATGCCGGAGTTGCTCCGCAGAAAATGATCTCATCGGGATCAGTTTGTTGAGGTAAAGTTTGTGCATTCAACTTACACATAAAATTCAAAAGGAAGAATGCCAGAATGATTAATTTTGTAGTGTTGGTCATGTGTGTTTTATTTAAAAGTTAAATTATATGCAAGTTTATTAATTCACTATTGCTTAATCATAATAGTTTTTTTGCTTATTATTCCATTAGAATAATATAGAAAATACATTCCACATGTTAAAAAGGAAACATCAAGGCTATTTAAACCGAATCCGATTTCTTTAAATAATAATTGATTCCCAGTTGTATTGTAAATTTTAATATATCCTTCTTCAAAGTGACTTTCAAAATATAGCTTGTCAGAGAATGGGTTCGGAAAAACACTGAACTCGCCATTCGATTGTTCTAAACTTTTATCGGATGTTATAACATTGCAAATAATATTATTTGGATAGTCGACAAGAACAGTATGAACACTTGAATCTATTGATCCATTGCTGCATATTCCAAATACTTTTACAATGTACGTTCCGGGATATGAAAAGCATGTTCCTCCATGCTGACTATTCCCTGTAAGTCCATTTCCGTAGTCCCAAAAATAACTTGTAACAATGCAACTGCAATAGTTCTGAAATCCCATGCAGACTTGACGATTAACTGTGTCTATTGTAATAGGGCTACAAGTGAATTGACAATCCGCATTTGATTTTTTTGGTAAAATGAAAATCAAGAATAAAATAAAAATGGCTGCTGCCTTCAAATTTATTTTCATCATAAAGTCAAATTAAAAACTATAATAACAATCTCTGTCCTTAAAAAATCTCCGTAGAATTTCAGATTGGTTTTTCAAAAGTAAAAAGATTTTTCACAAATCCAAATCTGAATCAATTAAATTAACAATAATTCTTCCGTAGACATCATCGATTAGCGAATCACCCAAAACCCTCTTAGCGAATCCTAAGCGAATCAATCCCGAGTCCTAACGGCTCCTAACGTCTCCTAATGAAAACAAAAAAGCCTCATTCTTGCGAAATGAGGCTTGATGTCTTCTAATGAATAGAAATTGGAGGTCCCGAGCGGATTCGAACCGCTGTACGAGCTTTTGCAGAGCTCTGCCTAGCCACTCGGCCACAGGACCTTTTTTTAAGGTGTGCAATGATACTAAAAAAAGTCGTTCATTCTCCCAATTTTTAGCGCCTTTTCTGCTTTTTTTAGTGGATTAACCACTATTTCAACGTGTTGAATTTACCTCGCCTTCCAATTGCTTGCCTTGTGATCTATTTTCCTCGCTCTATTTTCCTTCATATTCTACTCGTTCACTTTCTTCGCTCCTTCTATTGCTAGCTTTTCTCTTCTCCATTCTTTGCGTTTTAATCCCCGATCTCTATTCCTCCCCAAGCATTTTAATCTACTCACCACTTATTATTGAATTCACCCCGCTTCAAAACTACATTGAATGTATGAAGCACTTTTCTTTTTCTTCCTTAAAAATATTTTTTGTAGTTGGAATTATTTTCAACGCAAACTATTTCTCCTTTGCGCAAAATAATTTCGTTCGCCAATGGGATCATCGGTACGGAGGAACGGCAAACGATAAACTCCAAGTTTTTTTTCCTACGTCCGATCATGGATTTTTTATTGGCGGATCTTCTTTGTCGTCTAACGATGGAAATAAATCGCAACCTTCTCGCGGAGGTCTCGACTACTATGTAATCAAAACGGATTCGCTCGGATTAAAAATATGGGATGCACGCTTCGGTGGTTCGCTCGACGATGAACTTACTTCTGCGCATCAAACTTCCGATGGCGGATTTATTCTCGGTGGCTCTTCTCGCTCTAACAATAACGGCGATAAGTCGCAGTCGAATTGGGATAATACTACTCATAATTACAACGACTACTGGATTGTAAAAATTGATGCTGCAGGAAATAAACAGTGGGACAAACGTTTCGGTGGTATTTACGACGACAAAATGAATGCAGTTATTCAAACCAATGATGGCGGTTTTCTTCTTGGCGGCTATTCTGAATCGACGGCCTCCGGCGATCGCACTGAAACAACTCGAGGTGGTCCCGATTATTGGATCGTGAAAACGGATGCTAGCGGAAATAAACAATGGGACAAACGCTTCGGTGGAAATCGTAACGAACAACTAACTTCACTCATCCAAACGTTCAACGGAAATTTTGTTCTCGGTGGTTTCACTTGGTCTGATCCCGTAGGCGACAATACTCAAAGTTGTCGTGGCCCTGTTACTACTTGCGATTATTGGGTGGTGAAAGTTAGCGCGACAGGAAATAAAATTTGGGACAAACGTTACGGCGGTGCTGCTAACGACAATCTTATTTCACTTTCAGAATGCAACGATCACGGATTAATTATTGGTGGTTATTCGTATTCTTCTTCCGGAAATGAAAAAACAGATCCGAACAATGGTGCTGTAAACACTGCCGATTTTTGGATTATCAAAACAGATGTTGATGGAAATAAAAAATGGGATAAAACAATTGGTGGAAATATGAATGAAGATGAGTTTGGGAAAATTTATCAGGCGAACGATGGTGGTTATTTTCTTTCCGGCGCTTCTTATTCCGGCACTAATGGCGACAAAACAGAAATCAATTTAGGTGCAGAACAAAGCTGGGTGGTTAAACTCGATGAGTCGGGAAATGTAAAATGGGACAAAACAATTTTTAATCCGGGCCACGATGAAAAAGGGTTTGGTTATTTATTAAATGATGGAAGTATCGTTCTTGCAAATTATTCTAACGGAGCAATTGGTGGATATAAAACCGAAGACGATTTTGATGCAAACCATATTACTTACGATCTGTGGATCGTAAAACTTCAAAATGCTGTTCCGCCAGTTGCCGATTTTATCGCATCGAACCAAACTGTTTGTTGCAACACGTGCATCAATTTTATCGATCGTTCAGTACACGCTACCTCGTATCATTGGATCTTTCAAGGTGCCTCCGTTGTAAATAATTTTTCATCGTCGCCAACAAATGTTTGTTATTATGTTCCGGGTAATTATGATGTAACATTGATTGTCTCAAACGATTTTGGCAGTGATACCGTTGTCATGACAAATTACATTCATGTGCTTAACAGGCCTCCGGCAATTCAAATTACGCAGATAGGAGATACACTGTTTGCTCCGCAAGGATTTGCTTCTTACCAATGGTATTTTCAAAACTCGCAAATTGTTTTTGCTAATCGATATTATTATGTGATACAGCAAAGCGGAAATTATAGTGTATCAGCTTTCGATATCAACGATTGTGTAAGTTCTGCGGAGGTAAAATTTGTGACTACAGGAATTGAACATCTCGATCTTTCAAAAGCTGCAATGCAAGTTTTTCCAAATCCGGCGCACGATAATTTTGTGGTGAGTTTTCATTTTCCGGATCGAAGAAAATCTGTAACTATAAATATTTACAACGAACTCGCTTCACTTGTTTTGCATGATGTTGTGAATTTATCTGATAATGATCTTGAATATATTATTAATTGTTCTTCCTGGAAAAACGGAATTTATTTGATCACACTCGATAATGGTTTTGAACTGATCACGAAGAAAATAATCGTTGATCGTGAAAGATGATATGTAAAGAATGTTTTGGCATATTAAATTATTATCGACTTTATAAAGCCGGATCGATTGCCGCCCATTTTTATTTTGGTTCGGTCTAGGTTGGTGCTTGCATTTTCTTTCTGCGTTTATCTGCGGATTCTGCGGGAGAAAAAATTGAATAAATAATTTCCAACAAATCAAATTAAGTAAAATTATTTACAGAGAGATGTCAGTTAATTTACCTGAAACATGCCGAGTATTTAACTAAACCACTATCTTCGTTCAATATTTATAAATTAATTAATGAAGAAGTCGAATTATATTTTTCTTGTCGTGATCGGAATTACATTGAGCTCATGTTTCAAACCTTTTCATCAATTCTCGCATTACACTCCTCCTCCAAAACCGAATTATGACGTAGATAAAAACTGGGCCGCTTTGCCTGATAGAAAGGATAGTGCCGATGCTGTGCCGTTGAACAGCACAGAAAAAGACAATCAAAGTAGTGCAAAGGTCGATGTGTTTTATATATATCCGACACTCAATTTCAGCCAAGCCGGATGGAATGCAAAAGTTGATGATAAAAAATTGAACAAGCGAGTAGACAAATATCCGATTCGAATGCAGGCCAGTGTGTTTAATGGAAGTTGCAAAGTCTATTCGCCTCGTTATCGCCAAGCAACATTTGCTTCGTTCTTAGTGAAGAAAGGTGATGACGGGAAACTCGCTTTAGATCTCGCTTATCAAGATGTAAAAGCCGCGTTTGATTATTATTTAAAGAATTACAATCATGGACGTCCATTTATTATTGCCGGACATTCACAAGGTAGCCGCCATGCATATCGATTGCTCAATGAATTCATCAATAAGAATGATACGTTGAGAAAAAAAATGATTGCGGCGTATGTAATTGGATTTAGTACGAATGAAAAATTTTCGGCCATTCCTTCGTGCGATTCTGCAAGTCAAAATGGATGTTTGATAAGTTGGAATACGTATAAGTGGGGTGCAACAACAGAAAATAAATATTTAGGACAAAATATTTATTGTACAAATCCATTGTCGTGGAAGTGCGACACTACTTATATTTCATCAACAAAAAACTTAGGAGGAGTCGATAGAGATTTTAAATTAATTCCGAATGCTTGTGATGCTCAAGTTGTAAATGGGATTGTATGGGTGCACAAACCTAAGCAAGGCCGTTTTGTAAAGTTTATGAAAAATTATCATATAAGTGACTACAGTTTGTTTTATATGAACATTCGCGAAAATGTGGCAACACGTGTTAAGGAGTATTTAAAAATTAATTCCGGTGATCAAGTTCAAAGCAGAAATTAAAAAATTTGCAAAGAAAGGGGAGAAGTCCGGTTGGTCATACGTGGAGATCTCTTCCACGCAAGCCAACAAAATTAAACCCGACACTAAAAAATCGTTTCGTGTAAAAGGAATGATTGATCACCAATCAATTTCTTCTTTGGCATTATTTCCGATGGGTAATGGAGCATTCATTTTGCCACTGAAAACTGAACTTCGAAAAAAGTTAGGGAAAGATACAGGCGATAAGGTCGAACTGCAATTGGAGGTCGATACAAAAGTTTATCAAATGAATAAGGAGCTTATGCTTTGTTTAAAAGAAGAGCCGGAAGCCAATAGTAAATTTAATAAACAGCCATTATCCTATAGAAAATATTATTCTAAATGGGTCGAGACTGCAAAGACAACTGAAACCAAAGCCCGGAGAATTGGTGCAATCATGAATGGGATGATTGGCGGTTTAACTTTTCCGGAGATAATGAAGTTGTCGAGTAGTTTAAAAAAGTAATTTGTTTTCAATCAATTCGATTTTATTTGTTGAAAAAAGTATGTCGTGTTCATTTTTTCTGGTATTGTTTTATTTATTATTGCTCTTGGAAATTATTCCGCAACCATTTTTCTAATGCAGCAATATAATTGAAGAAGCATTTATTTTTCGTTTTTTTATTGGGGGTAATTTCGGCCACTGTAAATGCACAGTTCGATAGTTTATATGCAGTTCGGTATCCTGAAAAGCTTGGAATTAGTATTTTTCAAAGTAAGCCATCGTACAATATTAATATTTCTCAAAAATTGTCGAAAGATTCGTTGGGATTGTCGCCAATGAATTACTCAACTCTCAACAAAAATGTAACAGGATTTGGTTTTTTCTATGACAAGATTTCACTCTTCGTAGGTTTTAAAACGCCACTTGATCATAGTGAAAGAATTCGAAAGGGAAGAACGAACTATACTCAGTTAGCATTGGCAATTACCGGAGTGAAAATTCGAATAGAGGCGAGCTATAGAAACTACAAGGGCTTTTATGATAATAATTCGGTAAACTATATTCCTGATTTTTCTGATACGACAAAATATTTTCAGAATACCGACATGAAAAATCATTCGCTTCGACTCAAGGCGTTTTATTTTTTTAATAAGAAAAAAAGATTTAGTTATGGAGCAGCTTATGTGAATAATGTTCGTCAACTAAAATCAGCAGGGTCGTTAGTAGTAGTTAGCAATTTGTATTTATATGGTATCAATGCTCCGACAATAGTTTCTGAACAAATTTCAAAATACTATGTGCCATGGAATAAATGGAATTCTTTTAGTGTTACTGCCTTAACGGCCGGACTAGGTTATACTCATACATTCACTATTTTTAAAAGAGCATTTCTAAACGTGTTGTTTTCACTTGGAGTTGAAGAGCAGCATGTAGTAGCCAAATCAATTGAAACCGGTCAAGTGTATAATGTTTATCGAATGCAGTTGAGTGCGTATGATCTCAGGTCATCTCTAGGGTTTAATTCGTCTTCCTTTTATATATCGTTGCAAAATATTATAGATGGCAATAGTTATCGTTTGCCACAATTCGATGTTGGGAATGTTTACGTGTCTACGTTCTTAAACATTGGCTATCGGTTTAAAGTAAAAACGCCTTCGTTTTATAAAAAAATTCAAACAAGTAAATTTTATCGGTCTATTTAATTTTAGGTGAATTAAACTAAAAATGGTTTGCAAATATTATGCAAACCATTTCCTTAAATTTTATTTTTTTCTTGGAGGCCGTCCTCTTCCTTTTTTCTTTTTAACTGATCCTGCAGGTCTTCCTGCTTTACTTTTTTTCGATCCCGGTGGTCTGCCCGGTTTTCTTTCTGGAATGCCTGGCGGTCTACCCGGGCCACGCTTTCCTGATTTTGCAGTTGAATTTTTTGCAATGCTTCCAGGAGGTCTTCCCGGACCTTTACGTGGATTCTGTAAATCTTTTCTGTTAATTAAAATAGTTAGTTTCGATTCTATGCTCCGAAGAGATTCAACAAGTTCTAGTATCCCTTCAACTAAAGAGCTTTTTGTTTTTGGTCGTGCCATATGATTTAAATTCTATGAATAAAATTTATGAATTCCAAAAGTAGGAACTATAAAATGAAAATCATCCAAAAAACGTTAAATTATTTTGAAGAAAAACCGTCATTCATTTTTTTAAATAGAGAATTGTCAATGCGAACGACAAAAAGGGGATTTAACACCTCAACTTTTATTAATCAATAAATTTTCAACTGGAATTAAAAAAGTAAATACAGTTTTCCGCAAACTAGAATTCCAATTAAATGGATTACTAATATTAGTTGCGAGAGGGGTTTAATTATTTTTTCACAAACCAGGCCTTGGTTGAGGAATCTTGATTTGTTACAAGCAAATAATAAACGCCATCCGGAATTTCTTTCATTTCGAGAGAAGAATTGGTAAGTCCTGCTTTTAATTGTAGGTGGTCTTCGTAAATTACTCTTCCAGTAATATCGATTACTTTGAGATTGATATCTCCTCCGGTAGTTTCTAATAGATAGTTCAATTTTTCTTGAACAGGATTCGGATAAATAGAAAGCCCAAAAACTTTTTCGTTGATCTTTACCGCAACAGGTTCTGAATATGAAAATCGTCCATCGTAATCGGTTTGTTTTAATCGATAGTAGATAATTCCATTTCCCGGATTTTTATCTAGAAAAGAATACCGATTTTCAATGGTAGAGTTCCCGGCACCAATAACAATACCGACCGATTTAAATTGGTTTGCATCGTAACTTCTTTCAACGGTGAAATAATTATTATTTGTTTCTGATGCTGTAGTCCAAAAAGTTAGTACGCCTTCTGATTTTGCTTTAGCATCAAAACTCAATAGCTCAATTGGTAATGGCGAATTAGATTGTGCAGTTGCAAAATCTGCATCGAAGCCAATCATGCCTGTGCGTTGAGTACCTGTAACTGTATTTGTCATTACACAGCTACCATCAAGGACCCAAGGGCCAGAAGTAACCGGAATCCTTTTCATTACTGTCCAACCTCCGGGAGAAGCGACGTTCGTATAATTGGTATTATATAATGTCATGTCATAAGTTCCGGTCGAGTTATTCGATAATGAGTTGAATGTCCAAAATCCATTGTTCAATGCAGGATTTAATGAATAGTTTGCAAACGTGCATTCGCTACTAACCGGACCACTAGGAACAACACCCCACGAAGTAAAGAATGCAAGCAATTCGGGAATTTGAGTAGGGGCAGTAAAATCAACTGACGCACGTTGATAAGCTTTGGCTGCATTACCAACGGGAAAGTCATAAACCCCTAAAGCGTTCGCATTTAAAATACGACGCAAATTTCCTTCTACATAACTGGTCGTGTTGCCGGGTGTTACTGCAGCATTCGCAGGATTTAAAACATATACTTGTTTTGCATTGGTAATTATTTTTCCTTTTGTAAGTGTTAGAACTCCTCCAACTCTCAAGTCATTGAACACACCAACTCCTAAGTTCAAAGCGTTATTTGTACTTTGAATCATGTCGATATCAAAAAACGTTACATAGTCTGTTCCAAGATTAGTGTATGTTTGATTTACATTTCCGTAAAAAGAGTATTTACCTGCAAGCATCGGCGATAAATGATTAGTAGGGCCATCTTGTATGAAAAAGTTTTTTCCGATTTGGATGTTTTTATTATTGGGATCAAAAAAGCCAACTTTCAAAGAATCATTTTCTTTTATATCAATATCGTTATTGATCAATAGTGTTCCCGAAATTTTTTGCATTGTAAAATTTGCAAAAGCATTGATACCTGTTAGTGAGCCGGTAACTTGTTGTAGTGCGCTTCCCACAAATTTTACGGTAGATCCGGGCAATGTGATTAACCGACCATTGTTTGTAAAGTTGCCACAAACAGAAAGAGTCACATTGGAATTGATCGTTAGAGTAGATCCGGCATTGATGGTAATATTTTTTACGGTTTGATTAAATGCGACTACGGGTTGGTTAATAGAAGCATTCGTAACTATTGCGTCAACTGAGCAATCTGGAATTGCACAAGAACCCCAATTAGATGAAACGCCCCAGCTGCTGTTGGTCCCGCCGCTCCATGAAAGAGGCGAAACAGGAACGGCGTAGTTTATTGGATCAGGAGCTCCGGTAAAATTCATTGTAAAGCCGGATGTGCTATTTGTATAATTTGAAACGAACAGCAAATACACTTGTCCAACTGTAACAGTTATTGCAGGTTCATAAGAAGTGTTATAACCGGGATATGCACCTGGAGAATTTCCTGTGCCGCTTACTCCTGTAACACCAAGTGCGCTGTAGTTGCAACGTACAGGTGCATTGGAACCTAACTGTGAGCATTGAATTCCACTCATACCAATTTCCCAAATAGCGAAGTCGTAATCGGTACTCACAGTACTGGGTGCTCCTAACCAATCATTGGGTATAATATCAAATTCTAGATTTCCATTGGTACCAATTGGAATAATATACCAAGACCCTGACCGTTCTCCGGAAAGAAGACAATTTAAACTACTTCCAAAATCGCATGCATTACCGAAAGCTGTGAATCCGGGATTTGCAACACTAATCGAATTGGAACAAACAGGTAATGGCTGTGTACAGTCTTGACCATAAACAGGAGGCAAACCAATTGCTCCATCAACTGCCATTATTCCAAATGTTCCGGTTCGGTCATTGGCGCCATCTACTCTTATATAATATGTTTGTCCAGGGGTCAAGCCGCTCACAGTTATTTGTGAGTTGTAAATGGTATTTACTCCACAAACAATATTGTCATTACATGACGAGCTATTAGGTGCAGCTTGAACTAATGCATTACATGCACCGGAGTACAATGCTATCTGTGTATTAGAAAGAGTTCCTAAAAATGTTTTGATGATCAAACTAGTTCCTGTTGGAACTACGGTGTACCAAACAGTATTAAGTGCGCCTGTTGTCCAACACGACGGAGCGCCGGGTTCTAATGCGCTACCTGTACAGCTGTTGTCTCCATTTATATTTGTGTTCAAAGGAAGACTTATTGCATTACATGGAAGATCATTGGTAATTGATCCCGCAACGGATGTAATATTTAGTGAATACGTAAGAACTGTTGGAGGTGCCCAACTGTCAACAATAATATAGTATGTCCCGGCATTAGGTAATGAAAAATTTCCGGTAACATTTCCACCACCAACGAAGCCCAAGCAATTTGCTCCTGCAGATCCCGGACAATTTTCATAAACTTGAAATCCTGCTTGCGACGACGAAGTATTAGATAAAGTTACAGAAATACATTGGCCGGATGGTACAGTTAAAGCATAAACCATGTCTTCGCCACTTTCGTATAGGGAAGCACATGACCCTGAAGTAGAGTTATTGTAGTCGTCGCCTTTACAAAGTGTAGATTGATTGTTAACCGTGAATGGAAGTGTAACAGGAACAGCATTAGCGCATGTTGATCCGGGAGGTGATGCTACAGAAGGTGCGGAGATAGAAATTGCATAACTGCTAATTGATGACGTTGAATTTCTGTCTACTACTAAATAGTAAGTATTTCCGGCTAAAACATTGACACATAAAAATTGATTTCCGGAAGTACTTTGCGAATTAGCTACGCATGATCCGCCTTGCCCGATAAACGGACAACCATTATAAAGCATAATACCAACATTCGAACTACCACTTGTAAGTGTGATAGAAATATTTCCTGTGATAGAAGGAGTAAAAATAAAAACCTCATCAGGTCCTTGATAATAATTGGAGTTGCCACAGATTACAGAATTAGAAGCAGTGATTTCATTTCCTGCGCCGGTTGTTGTTCTTCCCGCAGAGTTATAAGGTAAACTACTTACGTTTACTACACCCCCGCCCAATGATCCTGGACAAGAAGGAAGTACCGGTGTAGTTACACAAATACTAAATCCAACAGTTGAAGGTACGCCGGAAGCATAATCATATACTCGAATGTAATACGTGTTTCCTCCAATGAGATTTCCGTAAGTAAGTGTTTCAGTTCCTCCAGAATTTGTTAAATCAGCACAAGCAATGCTTGTTAGTGATCCACAAGTACCGGATAATAATTCAACGACTGCATTGTAAGAAGTAGATCCGGCAACAGTAATGGTATGAGAAATTTGAGATGCGGTAAACGAATACCAAACATCATCGTTGGCTGTTCCTGAACATCCTGTACTTGGCGAAGAAGCAGTAGCCCCAAATGAAGTTCCGCATGTTGGTACACAAGCGCCACCGGGTGCAGAAGGTGTAAGAGAGATCGCTGTATTGCAATTGTCATTCGTTGCAGGTGAGTTTACTATTATTGTACCATCAGTTGAGTTATTTGTGCTTCCGGAATTATAACGAATAATTCGAATGTAATAAGTTGTTCCCGGTGTACTAGCAAAGGTCAAACTCTCATTTGCACCATTACCACCGGCATTTGCACACCCTAACTCAACCATGAATCCGCATGTTCCACTGTAAACGGCTAAGGCAATATTTTTACTGTTAGAGGAAACTGTGCCAAAAATATTTGTTGTCGCACTTGTTGCGGTGAATTTATACCAACCGTCACGCTTGTTGTTCACTGAGCTTACGCAAGCAGTATTATTCGATACGTTTGCAGTATTGTCAACGGTATAACTGGAAGCTAAACTATAAGTGGTTGCTCCATTACATGGATTGACTTGCAAAGCAGGTACAGATCCGGTTGGGCATAAATTATCCGATTGGCCAAAGCTCGAATTGTTAGAGACTAAAGTCAAAAGAATAATAAAATAGAGTTTCGTAAAAGATGGTTTCATCTGAAAATGTTTGGTGGTTATAAAATTATCTGATTGTAGTTACTGCATAAGTTGATCTTATTTTGTTTATATCTGAATGATACATTAATTCAACCGAAGAGTTTATTTCTAACGATCTCATTGTTTGAAGAATTATTTCCTCGTTTACTAATTTAGGGTCATATGAAATGATCATCACTTTTAATTCGTAACAGCTTTGTATTCCAATGATGCCGGCAGAAGATTTTAATCCTCTGTCAATGATTGAAGCATTCTTTTCTGACAGATATGGTAATGAAACAAGCATTTCCTTTTTATCAGCTGCTAGTGCTGATTGAAGAGGAGGAGTTGCAAAAGAGATAACTGCAAACAAAATAAAAATCGAAATAATATACTTCATGACCGAATATTTTTAAATTTATATAACGAAAAAAATAAAAACAAGATCACTAAAACAATCTCAAAACATTACAGTTTAAGAGACTTCAAGTGAAAAGGCCTCTACTCAAATTTAACTTCGATTTGCCATATTTAAAACTCGTTTTTAAAATATTTGATTAAAAGCTATCTCATTTATGGGAAAGACGCCTTTTGCTTGGTAAAAAAATCGTTGAATCTTACATTATTATTCTGGTTGAATTTCTTTCTATTAATAAAGAATTCAATTTGTCAGAATGGTTTTCGGATAAAAGTAGGGTGGTCTGCAGAAATAAAGGTTTCTAAAAAAGCAAAAAGTAGGATTATATAAGAGCCGAATAAATAAATGGGGACGGGAGCAAGATACAAATTGAATGAAAGTGATGCCGCCATGATCATTAAAATATAGTTATATTTTTTTCTTAATAAGAGTAGTGTGAAAAAAAGAAATCCAAGTATTGCTGAGATATAAGTGAGTATAGTCGAAAAAGTAAAATAGCCGAAAGCGAACGATTCGAAAAAGTTGTAAGTAGCATTTCGAAGCAGTATCAACGGATGTCTTCTTCCGAAATCGATGAACTTGGCCATTCCCCATTTCGATTCTCCCATAATTACTTCTTTATCGTACATTGATGGTGAACTCAAGTAATTAATTTGTTTGCCAGTATCATGAGCATAGTTTTCAAATGAAATGTTGTCAGAAAAACCTTGAACAGGAGAATTAGGATAAGCACCCATTGAACTATACATTACATGTCCGGGGTGTTTTGATAAGTAAGAAGGATTTAAAAGGTAAATGACGCAGAACATTAATGCAAGTGCAAGAATTCGTTTGTAGATGTTAATGGTGTAGAATGAAAAGAGTAACGTGAATGAGCTCAATAGAATGGTAGAAGCTCGAACATGAAATATTAATGCAAATAAAATCGCTGACAACAATAAAGTTGAAGTGTGATGAAGTTTTTTATTTAGCAAAATAATAATTAAGATGAAAGATGGAATCACTTGCCAGAAATAGTAAAATGGAAAAAGTGCTAGATAGATAATGAATGGATTTGCTAGATAACTAAAAAAGAAAATGACTTTTTTAGTTCGGCCATTTAGCATTTGAAAAATGAAAAATGAAAAAAGAAGATGAACGAATAATTGCAACAACTTTAAACTTCCTATTCCACCCAAAAATGGAAATAGTAACTGTGAAAAAGCAATAAGATATACCAGTCCGGGCTGATTGATTTCGTACGTGCGAGAATTGGATTTGACGGATGAAAATTTATAATGATCGAGAGCGTAAATTCGTTCTGTTCGATTTTTAATTGAAGTTATTTTTTTTACTGAATCAACTTCATTTAAATTAAATTGCCATTTATTGTCAGCTTTTATTAATGCCGCACCGGAGAAATATGGAGTAGAAATTTCGGCTGTCATTATTTTTCCTCGATCTGTAAAATGAGCGACGATGAAAACAGAAACGAGAGAAATTACAAAAGCAACAATTGATTGCCGGCCTGTCATACTTAAAGTATTTTTACTTGATGAATTAAGAAAGAGTAGTGTAGTGAACGCTAGTACTTCTTGTCAGATCCCGAAGTAAGTCGATGTTTGACTCTACAAACGGATTCCTGCAACTAATATATCGTCGATTTGAGGAAATGTGCCCATCCATTCATTCATATACTTCGTTAAAAACAGTTCTTGTTCGTTCATTGAAAGATGTTGGTTTTCGATCAATAAACTTTTGAATTGTTTACTCATTATCTTTTTGCCTTCAAGTCCACCAAATTGATCAGCATAACCATCGGTAAATAAATAAATAGTGTCTCCTTTGTTTAGTTGTAATGAATGTTCGTTGAAAAGAGTTGTCGAGGTATTCTGCGATCCTCCAATAGCTGCTTTTGTTGGTTTAATAACTACCAGCTCATGATTCACAAATGCCCATAATGGTCTATTAGCTCCTGCAAAAATAATTGAATAGTTATTTAAATCTATAGCGCAAATGGCAATGTCCATTCCATCATTTACATTGCTTTCGCTTTGATTCAACGCTTCAAAAATACCATGGCTTAGCTCTTGTAAAATTTTACCCGGTTCTAAAATACCATTTTCATTGATGAGCTGATTTAACAATGAGGTTCCTATCATACTCATAAAAGCTCCTGTAACTCCATGACCAGTACAATCAGCAATAGCAATAATAATCTTCTCTTTGTTCTTTGAGAAAAAGTAAAAGTCGCCGCTTACGATATCTTTCGGTTTGTAGATAATGAAAAAATCTTTTAACGATTGTCTGATATGGTTTAAATCCGGCAATATGGCTTCCTGAATTCTGCGAGCATAATTTAAATTATCGTTCAAGTCACGATTTTTATTTTCAATTTCCGTTTTTTGTATCATTACCTCATTGGTACGAATTGATACCATTTGCTCCAAATTTTCATTCTGTTGTTCTAGAATTTTTTTTCGTTCGACTTCTTGTTCAATGGTTTTGTGAAAAAGAGATTTTATTTCTTTCAATTGTTCTTGAAGCTTCTTGTTCATTCTTGCAAAGTCGCGTGCTAAATAAAATGTCATGGAAATGTTTACTGAGAGGAGAAAAGAGAATCCAACAAATTCACCGGTGTGATCAGAGATAAACAAACTTGCTTTTTGAAGCCCACCTTTAGAAAGCATTGATGAAGCGAATGAAAAAAAGAGCGCCCCTAATATGGGCAATAATAATCCGAATAAAAATATTTTTGCGCCATCTTTCTTTTCTTTTAATGCTTTATAGAGCACTCGGATAATTTCGACAATGATTGTTGCAGTAATTAAAAATTGAAGAAACCCGCCTAATCCTTTTTGATCGATAGCGAAATAGCAAAAAAGTGATATTGCTATAAACCCTGAGAGTATCCAAAAGAACCGTAAAAGTTTTTTATAGAAAATCTCATAGAGTACTCCTAATAAAAATAGTGGCACAAAAAATAATGAAACAAGTTCAATTCGTAAAATTTTAGTAGCTAATTTTAAATCAGCACCATTCATAATTGTATATACTCCAAAAAATAGTACAAAAAGGAAAAGCGTAAATAGGCTATAATACAAGTTTGCTCTATTCTTCACGTAATAAAGAAAAAGTATAAAATGAAAAATGCCCAATACAAGAAAGATGGTGGAAAATATTAGGATTATTGAATTTATTTTGAAATTGGAAACCTCTTCTAATGCAGTTTCTGTTCGTTCAATATTTACGCTAAAGGGTTGCTTTTCGATTTCGGAATTGTAATTGATAAATAAACTCCTCTGATCGTCGGATGTGGCTGTACGAATAGCAATTACATGTTCGTTGGTATCGTTAGCGTTAAATGGAATATGATAAGGGCGAATCGAGAATCCTGACCTGTAGTTTGCGATTTTATCACTTACAGTTCCCATTGTTAGACTCTTTTTACCATCAATAAAAAACTCCATAGCACCGTAACACTGAACCTCGAATGTTAAAGGATCGTTTATTAATGTGGAATCGATTTTGAAATGGCCACGAAACCAAACAACTCCTTTGTGGGAAGAGTAGAGCGTATCGTTTAATGTACTGTCAGCTATTACTAATCTCCACTTCGAATCATCAAAAACTGTTTTGGAATATTCGAGATTATCTCCTAAATCATAGGAGAATATTGAGTCGATATTCTCCGATTTTTTGAAGTTCGTTATGGTGAAAACGTCAGATTTTGTATCAACAGCAAATAGTTTATCGCTATTTGCAAAAAATAAAAAGGTAATGTAAATAAAAAAATACAGTTTATTATTCATGAGTACCCAGTGTAGTGGCCGAAATTATTATAAAGCTTTTGTCGTCAGCATAAGTAACGCTCAGCCGCTGATTTTTTTTAGTAAATAGAGTAATTGTTGCTTTCTCTACTCTGTTTTTTGTTTCGCTTAGTAATTTGTATTTAGATTTTAAAATTACCAATTGAAGGTTTTCATATTCACCTTGTTGTGGGCGAACTAAAAATATATCGATTGCTTTTAAAATATTTTTCTCATTGGTAAAAGCTCTTATATTGATTGGTTGGCGTTGAGCTTGAAAAGAATATGCTTTCAGCTGCAAATTATAAATTGCACTTAGTGATTGCGCTTTTATAAGAGCAGCTTGGTCTTGCGAACGAGTTATTTCAAATCCATTATGCGACAACCATGTTTCGTATTTAGAAATATTTTTTGTTAGCGAACTGTCGATAGCTTGAATATACGACCATTGAGCTGAACTGTTTTTGACAGACGCTAAGAAAAAAATAAAAAATAAAAATTTTATGGTTTTATTTAATTTCATTGCTTTTCAATTCCTTTAAGTAATTCCCCTACTTCTTTTTCGGTGTTTTCCAATTTCTGACGGCAGATTTGTATTAACTCTGCCGCACGTTTCACTCGCTTACTTAGTTCGTCGACACTGATGGTTCCGTTTTCAATTTCTTTTACGATCAATTGAAGTTCGCTAAAGGCTGCTTCGTAATTCATAGTTCTTTCTTTAATTATTTTTTTCTACTTTACTAACTATAACACCGTCGGCTAATGTAGTTTCAATAACATCGCCACTTTTTAACAAAGACGAAGCAGTAATAGCCACGCCATTTTTTCTAGTGATCGAATATCCTCTAGCTAATGTATTAAAGGGATCAAGTAATTTGGTTTTAGTTTCTAATAGTGTAAGGTCATTTTTGTTTCTTTCAATGTGAATATTCGCGGTCTTAAGTACTTCAACTTGATTTTGTAATTGGTTTTTACTTTTCTCCAACTGCAAATTGAATAACGTACTTAGTTGTTTAGTTGTAAAATTTAGTTTGTTTTGATTTGATAGAAATAATTGCCGACCTGGTATGGTGATAACAGCATTAATATTATGTTGAAGTAATTGTTTTTTATCTTCTAGTCCACGATTGCTAAAGGTAATAAGGAGATTAAGTTCGGTTAATATTGTAGTCCTATTTTTTACAATTGAATTTTCTGTAGAAATTCGGAAACGCTGTAAAGTGTCAGATAGTTGGTCTTTATTTTCTTTGAGAAGGTTGTTGGTTGCAATTAGTAACAATTCCGTTGTATTATCAAGTAATCGATCGAGTGATTCAAATTTTTCAAGAAAAAAACTTGCAGCAGCAGTAGGTGTAATGCAATTTTTATGCGCAACCATTTCTGTTACGGTTTCATTTGTAGCATGACCGATTCCGGTAACGATGGGTAGTGGGAATGTCGCAATCGACTTAGCCAATGCGTATTCATCATAACAAGAAAGGCCTGTGTCGCCGGCTCCGCCACGAATCAGCGTTACTACATCGAAATCTTTTTGGCGTAGTTTAATTTTATCGAGCGCTTTGTTGATGGTAATAATTGCGTTTTCTCCTTGAAGCGCTGCTTCGTAAAGAAAAAATTCAAATGCGTAATTTTTTGAATGATTAGTAATTGTACTTATGAAATCTTGATAACCACGACTAGTTTCAACTGAAATTATTGCAATCCGTTTTGGTAAAATTGGAAATGAGAGTTTTTTATTTTGATCGAAAATATTTTCTTGTTTTAGACGAAGAATGGATTCGTTTTTCATCCGGGCCATTTCGCCTAGTGTGAATGCCGGCTCTACATCTACAATACTTAATGAAAAGCCATGAATGGGATGAAAATTTACCGCACATTGAAAAAGTACTTTCATGCCTGAGTCAAGTTCCGAGCCTACAACAGAAATGAATTTTTTTTGGATGAGTTTGTATTGTTCAGACCACATGATGCCTTTGCACTGAGCTACCATGAGGCCATTATTTCGATCAGCTAATTCGATATAGCAGTGTCCACTAGCCAAATGAAGGTTCACTTTAACTAATTCACAACGAACCCAAAAGGATTTATTCTCGTATGTTTTTTTAATTACAGAACTCACACTGGCCATAATATCGGCTAGAGAATGGGTCTTTAAATTAAACGAGGAATCGGTTTCTTGCATTTTTTTGAATCTGCCCCGACAAGATGCGAAAAATGAATGAAAAGGCATTGTTAATGAGTATAAAAAATGCAACTTTTTATTAGAAAACAGACTAAAAGAAGGTTCACCCCCATTGAGGCTCATTCTACAGAATAAAAGCTCAATTTTATGATAAATTCATCTTATAATATACATCGTATATGTATATTTACTTTGTTAATCTTAAGGAACTTAGTTAATGCCGTCAGTTTTTACTTTTATTAGAATTTATTCAAGATTATTCTTGTTTTTTATAGTTGTTTCTATAGGAGGTAATTCGTTTGGCCAATCGGTATTACTCGACGATTTCAATAGAGCGAATAATAATACAGTTGGAGCGCCATGGATTGAAACTGAAACGGTTGCAGGTACTGGCGCAACAATTTCCGGAAATAATTTACGATTAGCGTCTACCACATCAGGTCGTGATTTCACGAGTTATGATGTTTCAACATTGTACAATACTGTTTACTCGACCAATACCGGTTTGCTTACATGGGAGTTTAATATGCGCCAATCTCGCCTCGACCCATCAGGATTTGATGCCGGGAATTATGGAGTTGCATTTATTTTAGGATGTACATCGAGTAATTTTATGACGGGTAGCGGTTATGCAATTGTTCTTGGTAATTCCGGATCGGGTGATAATACGCGTCTCGTGCGCTTTGGTGCAGGAATGACGAGCAGCGCAACGCTTGCAGGTATCATTACACCAGTCAATGATTACGGATCTGAATATCTAACAATCAAAGTAACATACAACCCGGTTGGAAATATTTGGAATCTGTTTACGGCCAGTAGTACCACTGCGTTTATTGATCCAACGGTAGCCGTTTATACAAATGTTGGTAGTGCATCCGATGCAACTTATACAGGAACAGATCTGATGTATCTTGGCTGTTTATGGAATCACGCTTCAGGCGCTGCCGAAGCTGCGTTGTTCGATAATATCAGAATTCCATCAGCATGTATATTAGATGCAGAGCCAACAATATCTTCTAGCGCTTTATCTTTTTCTGCTGTTGGTGCAAATTCAATGACATTAAATTGGACACGAGGGAATGGCACAGAATGTATTATTATAGCTAGAAGCGGTAGTGCAGTAACGGCAACTCCAACAGATGGAGCAGTGTATTCAACAAACACAATTTTCGGAAGTGGTACACAAATCTCAGCAGGACAATATCTTGTTTACAGTGGATCGGGAACTTCGGCAACCATTACCGGATTAAGTGCAACGACTACATACTATTTTTCAATTTTTGAGTTTAATGGAACAGGTTGTACAGCGAATTTTTTGAATACAAGTCCGGCAACCGGATCTACTACCACCATTGGATGCGTGCTTGCATCCGAGCCAACAATTCCTTCGAGCGCAGTAAGCGTTACTGCCACAAATCCAAATAGCTTAAAATTGAATTGGACAAGAGGCAACGGATCCTATTGTATTGTTGTTTGTCGTGGCGGTGGAATAATTACATCCTTACCTGTAGACGGAATAGCGTATGCAGCAAATGCAACGTATGGTTTAGGTAGCACAACAGCTCCAGGCGATTATGTAGTTTATTCCGGAACTTCAAATACAGTTACCGTCTTAGGATTAATGCCTGGCACATCTTACTTTTTTTCCGTTTTTGAAATGAATGGAACCGGATGTAATACCAATTATCTCACGAGTCCGGCTTCAACTTCGGGAACTACTACATCAGTTGTATCGTACAGTTCTTATTTTGGAACACTTCATACTCACACCGCTTATTCAGATGGTGACTTAGATGGCTATTGTCCGGGTGCAGGAAGTGCAACATGTTGTTACGGGGTAGGCCGCACAGCGAACAATTATAATTTCATGGGCATTTCGGACCACAATCATAATGAAGGGCCGGTAATGACACCGGCAAAATATGCGAGTGGATTATCGGAAGCAACTGCTTACACTACGGCTAATCCTACATTTGCTGCTTTGTATGGAATGGAATGGGGGACAATTTCTACCGGAGGTCACGTAGCCATTTATGGAGTGAATCAATTGCTAGGTTGGAACTCGGGCAACTACGATGTTTATGTAGCAAAGGGAGATTATAATAGCTTGTTCAATATTGTAGCCAATACTTCAGGAGCTTTTGCCACGCTTTGTCACCCAAACACAACTGACTTTAATAATTTATTAGGATCAGGATTTAATCAGACCTACGATAACGCAATCGTTG
Organism: Bacteroidota bacterium; assembly: GCA_031367345.1. Taxonomy (GTDB): domain Bacteria; phylum Bacteroidota; class Bacteroidia; order AKYH767-A; family 2013-40CM-41-45; genus JADKIH01. Next base: position 20,362 of record JANLPR010000108.1, read on the forward strand.
GTGTAGCGTTAAGAAACGGTCCGTATAATTCTATGAATACGACGTATTCTGATCCTGCAGCAAGTAATACTATTTCTTATTGGCATACACTTTTATCAAAAGGGTATCATCTCGGACCAACCATAGACTTGGATAATCACAATTCGGTAACTATGGGTAAATCGAGTCAGGGTCGTACAGTCGTATTAGCTCCATCATTGAGTCCTTCAAATGTGATGGAGGCTATGAGGAATATGCGTTTTTATGCTTCAGAAGACTTTAACTTAAATGTGAATTACAACATCAATGGAATTTTTCCAATGGGAAGTATTGTTACACAAACGGTAAACCCTACACTTAATGTTAGTACTGCTGATGGCGATGGCGAAACGACTACAACAATAAAAATATATTACGGAGTTCCCGGAAGTGGAACCCTACCAACGGTACTGACCTCAGCAAGTGCGTCGTCATTAACTTATACGCACATATTTGGTTCCGGAACTTATTATTATTATGCAGAGATCACACAGGCAGATGGTCAGAAAGCGTATACGTCTCCAATTTGGTACACTAAAATTATTACACCATTGCCGATTGAGTTATTGTCATTTGATGGAAGTTATACTTCTTCCGGAAATGAATTGCAGTGGATAACAGCTTCAGAAATTAACAATGATTATTTTAATCTGGAAAGAAGCCTTGACGGAGAAAATTTTTCTACGATAGCTAAAATAAAAGGAGCAGGAAATAGCACTAAAAACAATGAGTATAGTTTTTTAGATGTATGGGCTCCAAGTGGTGTAAATTATTATCGATTAAAACAAACAGATTATGATAGCAAATTTACGTATTCCAATATAGTTGCAATTCGTTCTTTGAGCCGCGACGAATTATTTTTAGTGTATCCAAACCCATCCAACGGAAGTTTTATGGTTACAGTAAGTGATTTTTATAATGAAGGGTATGGTTTAAAAATCACCAATTCTGTAGGACAAGTTGTTTATTCGCTCGAGAATAGTACTGAAGGGCAATTGAAACTTCAACCTAACTTAAGAGATGGCATGTATACACTCAGTTTAATCATCAATAAGCAAGTCTATAACAAAAAGCTAATTATTAATTCGAAATAAATTTTCTTTCACAGCGGAGTTTGTTTTAGAAGTTATTTTATTGAAAATATATTTTCATTTAAGCAATTTAATCGTCGTAATTGGAAACAAAAACCGATTAGATGAGTAAAGAGAATATTAAATATGGTTGGCTTTTAGTAGCAAACCTTTCATAGATATTCACACACCAATGGGCAAACATTTCCTCTTTCTACTTTCTTTCATAGGCTTACTCCTTTTCAAGCAGACATCTGTTTTAGCAATTGCCAACGAGCCGTGGGTGCAATCACTTTCAATCACCTCGAGTGCCGGGGCTTGTAATGAAATCAATATTTCAGTTGTTCCTGGAGATGGTGCAAGGCGAATAGTAATTGTAAGAGCCGGAGCACCTGTAAGTGTTGTGCCGGTAGATGGCACAGGATATAATGGTGGTTCGATCTATGGTACTGGTACTAATATGGGGAATGGCAATTTTGTAGTATTCAGTGGAAGTGGAAATGCTACAACGATTAATGGATTTGATGGTGGTGCTCAATATTTTTTCGCATCGTTCGAATTCAATGGTGTAGGATCTAATTCGAATTATTTAACAAGTGGATCACCAATAGATAGTGCAATTGCGCCCGGAATTTCTATGACGGTTTTATCTTCTTCAGGCGACATTTGTCAAGGTAGTAGCGTGCAACTTCAAGCTGCAGGTGCTGTAACTTATGAATGGTCTCCTACGTCTACTTTGTCTGATTCAACCGGATCCATTGTTACCGCAACTCCACTTTCAACTACTACTTACATTGTGCTAGGCACTGATGCTAACGGATGTCAGGATACGAAATCGTTAAACATTATTGTGAATACTCCGCCGGCTGTTTCTCTTAGTTCATTCCAAAGTATTTGTATCAATGAAGGTGTTGTCACATTATCAGGTGGAGCTCCGGTTGGTGGAACTTATTCCGGATCTGGAATTTCAAACGGTCAATTAAATCCGGTAATTGCCGGTCCGGGAACGCTCGCTATCGACTATACTTACACTAATATTCATGGTTGCACTGCTACGGCCTCAAGTACTATACAAATAAAAAATGCGCCGGTTGTAACTCTTGGAAATTTTAATGCTATGTGTATAGACGGATCTCCTATTGCACTTAGCGGAGGCTCTCCAATGGGTGGAACGTATTCTGGTACTGCTGTCAATGGACAAGGTGTCTTTAGTCCGGTGAATGCAGGACTAGGAACTCATTCAATAAAATACATTGTGTCAGCGCAAGGCTGCTCTGATACTTCTGTTTCATCGATCACTGTTAATCCCTTGCCTGTAGTTTCTTTTGCAACTTTATCGCCAACTTGTTTAAATACCACTCCATTTAATTTAAGCGGCGGAACACCTGTAGGTGGAAATTATACCGGTATAGGAATAGTCAGTAATCAATTTCGTCCTGCTGTTGCAGGTGTTGGAACGGTATTTTTAACTTACACGTATACCAATTCCAATGGTTGTACTGCTTCCGATACGTCTGCATTAAGAGTGAATGGATTGCCAACCGTTACGTTCTCTACATTGAATGCCGTTTGTGCAAATACAGGTCCTGTAAATCTAACGCAAGGTTCTCCTGCCGGTGGAGTGTATAGCGGACTTGGCATTGGCGGAAATACTTTTTACACTGGTATTGCAGGGCCGGGAACTCATCCGCTGGTGTATACTTATCGCGACAATAATAACTGTTCAAACAGTGCAACACAAAATATTACTGTCAATGATATTCCTGCCGTAAATCTTGGTCGTGATACATTGATTTGTTCTGATGCATCTATTACTCTCAACGGTGGAAACTGGTCAAGTTATAATTGGTCTAACGGAGCAACTGCTCCCACAATTCATCTTGACACAGCCGGTCGAGGCATAGGAACCTTCCGATTTATTTTATTGGCAACAAATCAATTTACATGTGCAAATAGAGATACGGTCTTTGTTACCTTCGATGTGTGCAGCAAAATTGTTAACCAAGAACTTTCTAATTTGAATGCTTTTCCTAACCCTTTTTCAGAATCAATTCAATTATCCTACTATGATAAATACGATGTTTTTGTTTTTGATATAACCGGGAAATTGGTGTTTGAAAAGAAAGACGTTAGTTCATTGCTTACTTTTGGAAATGAATTGAAAGTTGGTGTTTACTTAGTTAAACTAGTGACAAGCAAAGGGGAATATAAAAAAATAGTTGTTAAAGAGTAGAAAAACGTTTTCAACCGACCCCCAAAAAACCGTTAGTAAATCTTTCTTAAGAGTCAAAAAAAACTCTTGCAAAATTGATTCGCTCATATATCTTTGCGATAAGCAGGGATAAAAAAATGGTTAAACTAAATCTCACAGAACAGGAAACACTTTTGATGAAAAGGGTTTGCGAATTACAACTAGATTCTTTCGATCGAATTCTTAGCGGTCACCGTGAATTTGATATAGAAGAAAAATTAAAGGAGCATCAGGTAAGTGAGCCCGAATTAAAAGAGATGATCACCGAAGTGGTAAAGCAATACATGGTGATCTGTCATAAACCAGAAACGCTCTTTCATCAAAACGCCGACTTGCTTGGAAATTTTAGAGATGCACTTGATTTTAATATCGAATCGCTTCCCGATCATAGCAACCATATTCCCACTTTGTTGAATAAGATCGATTATGCAATGTTTATTGCTCAACATAAGAACTAGTTCTTAGTTTTTCTCATAGGTAAATTGTTTATAATTTAAGACGGCCCGATTTTTTGTAGCTATAAAACCGGTACTTTTACTCAATGAAAAAGTATATCGGCGTAATTATTCTGTTTCTCTTTGCCAATTCGGTATCAGCGCAGTTTTATTTTAATAGAGATGTTTCTATTCCTGTAACCAACAGCGGTGTTCCATTAAGAATGCCATGGACAGGCGGCCTAAATTTTCCATTGTTTTCGCAAATCGATTTTAACCACGACGGATTGCAAGATCTTTTTGTTTTTGACAGAAGCGATAATCGAGTAACTACCTATCTCAATAATGGTAATGCTGGAACTACATGCTGGGAATATGCACCTGAATACGAAAATGCTTTTCCTCGAATGAATGGCTGGGCGTTTTTATACGACTATAATTGCGATGGAAAACCGGATCTTTTTACAGTAGGTTTTCGGAACAATAGTATTTCTCAATATGTAAATGATTCGCCTCTTGGTGGATTGCATTTTAGTCTAGTAGATTCTGCTATGCTTATGGATGGCGGAATTGGTGGGCCTACTAATATTTTTGCTAGCGGATTGTTAATGCCCAATTTTAACGACATCGATAACGATGGCGATATGGATATTATAGGTCAGCAATTTCAATGTGTAGGATCATTCGCATATTACAAAAATTATTCGATGGAAGATTATGGTGTTTGTGATTCTCTAAATGATTATAGTCTCGAAACTAATTCGTGGGGAAAATTTGCTTTAAGGTCAGGAGTGTTCAGCGTTGTATCAATTGGGTTTTACAATATCAACTGTTTTAGTTCCGGGCAGCCGTCGTACGATATGTCAGCCGCTGCACCAATGGACGATACCTTTGCGAATATTTTTACGATCGATATTGATGGTGATGGTGATAAAGATGCATTGATTGGTGATTCGCAAACTCATAATAGTTTACTTGCAATAAATGGCGGCGATCCTAATGTAGCTTTTGTAACGGGTCAAGATTCTATGTTTCCGAATTATAATGTGCCGGTCGATCTTCAGTCGTTTACTATGCATTCGTATGTTGACGTAGACAATGACAATATTCGTGACTTGATTGTCTCGAACTACGAATATGAAAATAATCGTGGTTGTTATTTTTATAAAAACATTGGTACGGATGCTTCGCCGGTATTTTCTTATAATCAGAATGATTTTATGCAAGATCAGATGATCGATGTAGGCGATGCGGCTTCGCCGGTTCTTTACGACTACAATAATGATGGCCTGCTTGATCTTATCATCGGCAATAAATCCAAAACTACGAGTCCTACATTGTACACCTCCGGCCTTACGCTCTATAAAAATATCGGAACAATAAATAATCCAGCGTTTGAATTTGTTACCGACGATTTTGCAGGCTTAGTTGCAAGCCAATATGTAGGTAAATTATCTCCTGCATTTGGAGATATAGACGGAGACGGTGATCAAGACATGTTACTTGGCTATAATACCGGAAAAATTATTTATTACAAAAATGACGGAGGGAATTTTGTTTTGAATACAACTAATTACATGAGTATTGATGTTGGAAATGCTTCCTCGATACAGATCTTCGATGTTAACCGAGATGGATTACTCGATTTAATAGTAGGAGAACAAAACGGTTTATTGAATTATTTTGAGAATGTAGGAACAAGCACATCTGCGCTTTTTGCTGTTTCGCCAACGGTATCTCCATTTGGCAATATCTTATTGAATGTTACACCTACAATTGATGGCTTCACAACATCGCATGTGTTTCGTCAAAATAACGATACGAAAATGTTAGTGTCAAATATGAATGGGGAAGTTATGCTTTATGGAAATATTGATAGCAATGTAACAGGCACATTTACTTTTCTGGATACTATAGCTACTAAGTATGCCGGCAATCGATATGGATATCTGACTTCACTGGGCGGTGGTGATTTGAATGGTGATGGAAGAGAAGATATGGTGCTTGGTTTTTATGCAGGAGGAGTACAGATTTCTTTTCAAAGTCAGTTAAACGAAATAATTTCTTTAAGAACGAAGAATATACTTGATGTTTTTCCAAATCCTTCAAATGGAGAATTTGTGCTGAAGATGATAACGAAAGAAAGTAAAGTTCCATTTGACATTGTTGATGTACAAGGAAAAAAAGTTTTTGATGGACAATTAATCGATGGCTATTCTGTTGTTAAATTGCCGCACATTTCACCCGGTATTTATTTTCTCAAAGTATTTTCTCCGGCCAATAATCAACTGATTAAAGTTGTTGTAACTGAAAATAACTAAGGTCTGAATGATTATGAAAGAGGAAGCTTACATTCAGTTATCGGAAAATTATCCAATTAAAGTTGGAGAATTCGACCTTCAAATTTTACGGATCAAAGAGATTGATGAATTATTTTCTCATTTACTCAATAAAGATCCGGATGCACTTGAATTGACAGATGAGCGAATGCCATATTGGGTAGAGTTGTGGCCATCTGCTATTGGGCTGTCGTCGCATTTATGTAAAATGAGAAATGCAATTCACGGTAAAAAAATTATTGAACTTGGTTGCGGACTAGGCTTACCTGGAATTGTTGCTGCGAAGTTGGGTGGAGATATTCTAATGACCGATTATCTTGACGAAGCCATTGCATTCGCAAAAATAAATTGGACCAAAAATTTATCGGCAGAATTCCAAGGTAAGAGAATTGATTGGAGAGAAGTAGATAAAGCAATTAAGTACGATATAATTTTAGCTTCAGACGTTGCCTATGAAAGTCGATCGTTTAATCCTTTGATTTCAAGTCTAAAATCATTATTGAAAGAAGACGGAACAATTTATATAAGCGAGCCAAATCGAAAATTTACTTCACCTTTTATTAAATTGTTATCGAAAGAATTCGCCGTTACCAAATTTGATCACAATGTAGTTTTAGATACTATTTCGTATGTGGTTTCTGTTTATGAATGCACGTTTTTGTGAGAAGATCGATATCGAATTTCACTCATTTATGAGACAGGATTTTTAGATTTTTGTATTCATCTTTATAGCCATGAACTTAGAAAAGCTAAAAGGATACGCCGATGATTTGTTATGGATCTTTTATCCGAAAATTTGTGCAGCATGTGAGCGACCGTTATTAATTGGTGAAGATTGTCTGTGTACATTTTGCAAGTTTTATTTACCTAAAACAAATTTTCATCATGAAAAAATAAATCCGATAGCAAAACATTTCTGGGGTAAAGTGCCAATAGAGGCTGCAACCGGTTATTATTATTTTACGAAAGGTGAAAAAGTTCAGCGGATGATTCATAATTTAAAATACAAAGACCGGAAAGATGTAGGTCGATTAGTTGGGGAGTTGATGGGGGCAGAGCTGGTCAATTCATCGTTTCCTAAAGTGGATATGATCGTTTCAGTCCCGCTTCATGATAAAAAATTAAAAGCCAGGGGCTATAATCAAAGCGATTGTATTGCTGAAGGTCTGGCTTCTCAAACGGGATTGGTATTTGAGCCAAAGATGATTTATCGAAACAGAGAAACTACTACTCAAACTAGAAAGCATCGCTATGAGAGGTATTCTAACGTTGAAAATGTTTTTGAAGTGAATAGAGACTTTTTACCCGACAACAAACATATTTTATTGGTTGATGATGTAATTACAACCGGAAGCACTTTGATTTCATGTGCCGAATCGTTGTTGAAGGTGCCGGGCACAAAGGTGTCGATCGCGGCTATGGCATGTGCGTAATGCGGAATTTTGCCATGCTATTTACTTTAATTTGCACTTAAAAATTAGCATCTTTGCATCTGATTATGGCGGAAAGTATTTATACCGATAGTAATTTAAGTAAGGAGGAAAAGTACATCGCTCTCCTTCCTCAATTACATGCTCTCACAGAATTTGAAGATGACGGCACAGCAAATATTGCAAATGTAGTTGCTGCCTTACGTGAAGTCTTTTCATTTTTTTGGATTGGGATTTATTTTGTAAAAGAAACAAAAAAAGGAGAAGAGCTAGTGCTTGGCCCATTTCAAGGCCCTGTAGCTTGTACGCGAATAGCTAAAGGTAAGGGTGTTTGTGGCAGTAGTTGGGAAAAAGGCACAGCAATTGTAGTTCCTGATGTAGATCTTTTTCCTGGGCACATAGCTTGTAGTTCTGCTTCAAAATCAGAAATAGTTCTACCAATTATCAAAAATAATATTGTTGTAGCCGTGCTCGATGTAGACAGTGAATTTGTTGCACATTTCGATGATACAGATGAAAAGTATTTGACAAAAGTATGTGATCTATTATTGAAATTTATATGAGGCAAATTTTCATTATCGTATTTCTGTTAATTTTTTCTTCCTGTGCTATCCAAGTTGCACCTGCTGGAGGAGCAAAAGACACAACACCTCCGAAAGTTTCGAAAGTAACTCCAGGTAACTTATCGACGAATGTATTTGCTAATGACATTGCAATTACGTTCGATGAATTTATCTTATTGAAAGATGTAAGTACGCAACTTGTTGTTTCCCCACTTCTACAATATCCTCCTACAACTAAGATCAGAAAAAAAACTCTTTATATTCACCTCACCGATACATTAAAGGAAAATACTACATACACATTAAGTTTTGGCAATTCAATTTCCGATTTGAACGAAGGAAATGTGTTGGATAATTATCAGTATGTGTTTTCTACAGGGCCAATTTTAGATTCAATGAAAATAAAGGGGACTATAGAGACGGCATTCGATCATAAGAAAGATAAGGGAGTTTTTGCTTTATTGTATAAGAGCAATGATGATTCTTTGCCATTTAAAGAAAGGCCAATGTATTTTGGTAAGACAAATCCGGAAGGAGAATTTTCTGTCAATAATATTTCAACAGGGAAATACAAGGTAATTGCATTAGATGATAAGGATGGAAATTATTTGTACACGAAAGGTGCTGAATCGATTGGTTTTTTAGATAGTATGGTTGATGCGGGTAATGAGAAATTAAAACTTCGACTGTTTAAAGAGAGTGAACCATTGCGAATTGTAAAAACGTTTTCTGTAGCGCCAGGCCAAACGGTTTTAGTTTTTTCAGCTCCTGCAGATACTTTACAGATCAATTGGATTACGAATTTGAACAAGTTGAATGTATATGCTCAAGTTTTCTCAGAACACAAAGACTCGCTCACTATATGGTATAAAAATATTGAAGTGGACTCTTTAAGTTTTTTTATTCAGAAGGAAAATCGAAAAGATACAATTGATATTCGATTATTTAAAAAATCGAAAGAGCAGTCTAGTCGTGGTAAATTTTCATTGGTAGCAACAAGTAATGACCCATCGTCTGTTCATAATTATTTTGAATCGTATAAGATAAATTTTAATCACCCAATTTCTTCAATTGATATAGATAAATTTATTTTGAAACAAGATTCTGTTTTGGTGAGTGCAACACAATTTTATTTTTTAGACTTATTAAAAACGCAGCTGGCAATATCATTTAAATGGAAGGAGAAATCGAATTACGATTTAACGATTCTTCCAAATGCAGCTAAAGATATTTATGAGTTGACGAATGATACAACAAATTTTCAATGGAAAGTAAAATCGGAATCTGACTATGGAACATTGTCTGTTAAAATGCTAGGTGATAAGGAAAATAAAATTTTGCAATTGATCGATGAAAAGGAAAATGTGATTAGGCAAACATATTTTACTTCAGACACAACTATTTCATATTTAAATCTTGACCCACGACTCTATAGGTTGAAGTTGATCCATGATACAAATCGCAATGGAAAATGGGATACAGGTAAATTAATTGAAAAAATTCAGCCTGAGAAAACGGAGTATCATTCAGAAACGTTTAATGTACGAGCCAATTGGGATGTAGAAGTGAAATGGAATAAATAATTGAAATAGAACTATGAAAATGAATCGCCGCATTGTTATTACCTTTGTTTTACTTGCTTTGTTTTCAAGCTGTAAAATTGGTCGCTATGTTTGGTATAATTTTTCAGACATTACAGACTATAAAATATTTCCTTCGCGTCCGTTGCATGGATCGGATCATCCGTTTAAGTTTATAGATGCACAGAAGAACTCCGCTATAGAAAACCAATTAGAAATTAAGGATCATGCAGGAGTAACAAAAACAATGGCCGCTTTTTTGAAAGAGTCGCCAACAGTTGCGTTTTTAATTATACGAAATGATAGTCTGTTGTATGAACGTTATTTTGATGAATATGATGCATCATCCATCATAGCGTCTTTTTCAATGTCTAAGTCGTATGTTTCTGCATTAATTGGTATTGCGATTGGAGAAGGAAAAATAAAAAGCGAAAATGATCCAATTGTAAATTATATACCTGAATTAAAAAACAAATACAATTGGAATAATGTAACCATTCATCATTTACTCCAGATGGCATCAGGTGTAAAATTCTCGGAGGGTTATTCATCGCCATTTAGTGGAGCAGCGGCTTTTTACTATGGGCGAACATTGCGAAGAAGTTTAGCACGTTTAAAAACCGAGAAAGGTCCGATGGAAGGCTTTGACTATAAAAGTGTAAATACACAATTGCTCGGACTCGTTCTTGAGCGTGCAACAGGAGAAACACTAACAGCTTACTTAGATGCCAAGATTTGGAAACCGTTGCAGATGGAATATGATGCAAGCTGGAGTATTGATAAAAAGAACGATGGCCTGGAGAAAGTGTTTTGCTGTATCAATGCTAGAGCACGCGATTTCGCTAAGTTTGGTCGGCTTTATTTAGAAGATGGCAGTTGGGATGGAAAGCAAATTGTCCCGTCAGAATGGGTTAGGAAATCAGTTGCAGCAAATAGTGAAAAAGGAGGGGCTGAATATTACAATCGACAGTGGTGGGTTGGTCCGAAGGACGGTGATTTTTCTGCCATCGGTCATTTAGGTCAGTACATCTATGTGCAGCCTGCGAAGAATTTAGTAATAGTTCGCTTAGGTACTTCGCGAGCTAAAGAAGAATGGATCGATATTCTTAGGCAAGTAGCTAACCAAATGTAATTTTTTTCACCTTCCTGAAATTCAAATGTGTCTGCTACATTAAACGCAAATGAGCCCTCTTAGTGCAGGCTCATTTACGTTTAAACTAATTCTATTATTGAATTACAATTTTTTTATAAAAAATATTCTCATTCGTTTTAAGAGAAATAAAATAAGTGCCTGCTTTTAATTCAGCAGCATTGAAAAAATAATTCTTGCTACCGTAATTGTTTCCATTGTATATTATTTTTTCATCTACGCCTAATATATTCTTAAGAGAAAGTTCAATCTTAATATTTTCCTTAGTGCTAATAGGGATACAGGTGATACTACTCGCTGGATTCGGGTAGGGATTTTCAAGAGAGTTTGATTGGTTCGCTAAAGGCAAAACAAGTGTATTAATAATCACATTGAATTTCCAATAGCCGCTAGGTGCAACAATAGGACGAACTTGAGTTTTTCCACTCACCGATGTCGCTTCAATATAGTAATAGACGATTGTCCCTCCTGCCTGAGCCGGAATATTCGTTTCAAAATAATCGGGCATGCCTGTTATTGCGGTCATAGCAAGTGATGTGTAAGGAAGCAATGTATCGGTGCGATAAAAAAGTGTCGCTGTGTTTATTCCGCTTCGATGTTTGATCATTGCTTTTGCATAATAGGCTCCGGTTGTTTGGTAAGTATCGTGTAGTGCTTGATGAGAGATCAATAATGGATTACTTGATGCTACTTCTTTTGTAATGCAATGAATGGCTCCTAACGAAGGGATAATAGCATTACAATTTATTCCTGTAATGGTGTAACCGGGAAGTGCTTCATGATAAATTCGAATTGCAGTAGTGTCGTACTGTTGTTCATATATTGGCAGGATCACTGTTTTATTTACAAAAACAGAATTTGTGAATGTTCGGTAGTCGCCATTGTTACTAGGATAAAGACCTGAAGCATCCGGCGGCATTTGTATTCTTATCACTTTGTAAGGTGTTCCAAAAACAGAATTGAAATTACTCAGTATGAATTGTAAGTTAGCTTCTATCTGTGGACCATCAGCAACACCAATTGGGTATTGACCAACAAGAAGAGTTTCTTCATCAATCAATTTTATGTGCATATCAATATGGTGAATTACATCATAGGGAAGAGTAGGAAATTTTATGTAACGGTTAATTCCCATAAATTTTTTCATTATTGTATCAATTTCAGCTTCTGTCTTACTCGGGTTTTCATTTAGTATTAAGTTAGAAGAAAAGCCGGTGCCGAAACCATCGCACATAAAATTTCCTCCAGTATGGATTAGGTCGTTAGGATTTGTTGTTGTGCTATACATAGGTAATCCTGTATAGTTTTGTATTACTCCGGGTATTGCATCATCATTTGCTCGTGGACGATTATAAATCCAATCGATAAGTGCTAATGAATCCACATCATTTGAGTAAATATTCCACTGACCATAATCTCTACACCAAATTGTGTTGAACGGAGCAATTATATAATGAATGTTTTGGAGAGGAATAGCAGATGAAGTTAGTGTGTTCTTAACTGAAGTAGAGTCGCTGCAAATAATTAGAACTTGAGTTTCACTTTGAGCTGCTCTAACTATTTCTTTAAGAATCGTTGTGTAGCTGGTCCAAGTGATCATAAGAGCATCGATCTCTTCCCATTCTGCTGAAGCTCTTATAGAAGTTGATGGAGGAAGTGATTGTAGGTTTTGAGTTTTTGCATTTTGCAAATATAATGGCATTGCCATTTTTTCGCGGACACTCATGCGGTGATCATTTTGCGCTATACTACTAAAAGAGTTAACTGCAAAAAGTAATATTGGAATGAATAGCTTCATCGTAATGTATTATATTTATTTTAATTCGAAATAATCTGCATCGTTACCGAAAGCAAAAGTTTCCCGGTGTTTTATTAATTCGGTTAAGTTAAGTTCAATAGTTTCGTATTTATTTTCACTTGCGCTTAGTGATGACAGTTTTTCTCCTTTGAAATCGTAAACAGCGCTATCGCCTGAATGAAAAATATTTTTATTGTCATTTCCAATTCGATTTACTCCTACAACAAACGATTGGTTTTCGATTGCACGTGCGGGTAGCAAAGTTTTCCATGCCACATTTCTTCGTTCCGGCCAATTAGCAACATATATCAGCAAGTCGTAGTTTTCTTTTTTTGTTCTTCTGCTCCAAACCGGAAAACGAAGGTCGTAACAGATTAAAGGCAATATATTCCATCCGCGATAGTGTACAATTGTTTTTTCAGTGCCGGCAGAATAGTGATTATTTTCACCGGAATAAGTAAAGAGATGTCGTTTATTATAGGTGAGCAGTTGTTTTTCATCAGCCCAGATCAAACAATTAAAATAATGTTTTCCTGATTTTAAAATGATACTTCCTGTAATTGCACACTTTTTTTTAGCCGCAATTTCTTTCATCCAAGAAACAGTTGGGCCGTTAATATCTTCAGCTAATAGAGAAGCATTCATTGAAAATCCGGTAGAAAACATTTCAGGCAAAATAATTAGATCTGTTTCTTCAGAAATAGTATCGATGATTTGTTTGAACGTGTCAAGATTGACCTTTTTATTTTCCCAAACAAGATCAGTTTGTATTATTGATATTTTCATCGATCAGCCTGTGTTTAAAAGGGATTTATGCTTGATATAAATTTACCTTCCGGAATTGAGCAAAGGATCTCGGCGGCTTTTTCTAGCACGACATTAGTTTTGGCAAAGCAGAAACGGAGTAGATGGTTGTCTTTTTTTGCATTATAAAAGGAAGATACAGGAATAGAAGCGATTTGTTTTTCTTTGGTTAATCGTACGGCAAAATCATAATCAGATTCTCGAGTGATGGCGCTAAAGTCTAAGCATTGAAAGTAGGATCCTGAGGCTGGTTTAAATTTGAATTTGGATCCTGCAATCAGCTTCAAAAAATAATCTCTTTTCTCCTGATAAAATGCCGGCAGTTCAGAGTAGTTTTTATTTTTCATATAATCAGCAAGTGCATATTGAATGAATGTAGTGGAAGAGAATACAACAAACTGGTGAACTCTTCTAAATTCCGTCATTAAATTTTCAGGTGCTAAACAATAACCCATTTTCCATCCGGTGGTATGATATGTTTTGCCAAATGAAAAAATTACAAAACTTCTTTCAGCTAGTTTAGGATATTGGGTTACACTTTCATGTAGGAGACCGTCAAAAATTATATGTTCATATACTTCATCACTAATTATTACTATATCACTTTTGGAAGTTATTTTCTCAAGTTCCAACATGTCGTTCTTTGAGAGTACAGACCCCGCCGGATTTTGTGGAGAATTAATAATAATCATTTTAGTTCTATGCGAGATCATTTTTTTTACATTCTCCCAATCGATCGAAAAATCGGGAGCTTCAAGTGGAATATAGATTGGTACTCCTCCGGCTAATTCAATTGTAGGACCATAACAATCGTAAGCCGGTTCAAAAACAATTACTTCATCATTTTCCTTAATCATAGAAGTAATCGCAACATAAATTGCTTCTGTACCACCGCTTGTAATATTAATTTCTGTTTCGGGATTGTATCTTGCCCCGTAGAGCGTTTCAATTTTTTCTGCTATCCTTTCTCTCAATGGAAATATACCATGCATAGGAGCATATTGGTTCATTCCCTTTTTCATATACTGATTGGCCAGGGAAATCAGTTCTAAGTCCGGTTCAAAATTTGGAAATCCTTGTGAAAGATTTATTGCATTATGTTCGGTAGCCAAAGTGGACATAACGGAAAAAATTGTTGGGCCAACTTTAGGCAGTTTGGAATTTATTATGGCAGAGAAATGAGGCATAGTTGGGTACCATTATAATGCTGAACTGTGAAGTTACTTTTTTTTATTTGGGAAAATTCTGAAAACAAAAAAAGGAACATCGCTTTGAAATGTTCCTTTTATTAATTAAAGCCCTTAGAAATTACATCCAGCCCGGATGGTTACTTATATAACCCATTTTGTATAGGATTAAAACAATAATAACCATGATGAGTAATGATAGTCCAAAAAGTAGTGTTAGTTTTTTGTACAAGCGTGCCTCACCTTGAAGTTTTATACGTTTAATAATGTTAAAAATTATATTTTCAGAGCGATGGAAAGCACTTTCACTTTTAACAATATAATCGAACGCTCCGTATTTAATTGTATTTACCGCTACATCAATTTTGTCTTGACTAGAGATCATTACAACTTCAGTTTCAGGCTTGGCTTCCTTAATTTCTTTCAAGATATCAATACCATCCATCGCCGATTTTCCGGCCTTATCGAAATTATAGTCTAGAAAAATTATTTCCGGATTTTTGTCCAAGTTCTTCAAGCATTCTTCACCGCTATTATAAACGGAGATCGTGAATGTGGAATACTTACTTAGATAATCTGCGAGCATAGTAGCTTGCATTGGATCATCGTCAACGATAAAGATATTTTTAACTTGTTTCATAGAGTGATTGTGCTTCAAAAATATAAAAATATTTTGATAGCGGATGATTTTTATATTTATGAGAATGGTTCAATTTTAAGTCCTTGGTGAGCCCTTTTTTGCGGAAAATAGAAGAATTAAGGGTTATTGTGAAGGTTTTTGCTAAGAGGTTCAAATCTAAAACACTAGTTACAAAAACGAATTCAGTAAATTTAAGCCAACTCTTTGCTTAATTCGTCGATTGCTAATTTGCAATGATTGTTGAATTCGTCAACGAGGCCGGGCAGTTGCTGAAGATTCGTTTTACTGGCCGAATACTCCTCAATTTGATTAATAGGTGCTTCGCCAGCTTTTATACCCATGTAAGTTATTTGTGGTTTTAATCCATGTGCTACCGCTTTTAATCCGTCGTAATTTCCTGACTCAAGTAGCTCCTTCATCTTCAGAAGTTGTTCCGGGCAAGACGTAACAAACATGCGAATGTACTTTTTCATTTTTTCGGAATTTCCTCCGGTAAATGCGGTTAAAAAA
The DNA here is from genome assembly GCA_031367345.1 of Bacteroidota bacterium. Taxonomy (GTDB): domain Bacteria; phylum Bacteroidota; class Bacteroidia; order AKYH767-A; family 2013-40CM-41-45; genus JADKIH01. The sequence goes on from JANLPR010000108.1 coordinate 36,136, forward strand.
GTTAAGTCGGTGATCCTTTCCATTCAAAGTATAATTTAGTAGGTTATAAATCTAATGTGTTTTAATAAGACAGCCAAATTTCTATTTGATTTTACCTACAACAAGCCTATTCAGTTTGTTTAACAGGTCTTGTGTCTCGAATGGTTTGGAGATATATGCGTCCATACCCGACTCAAAACATTTCGTTACTTCTTCAGGGGTTACATTGGCCGTCATTGCCATTATAGGAATAGTTCGTTTTTCAGAATTCAGTTGTCTAATACATTTTGTTGCATCAAATCCGTCCATCTCGGGCATTTGAATATCCATCAAAATCACATCATAATCATTAGAAGTAATTTTTTCAAGAGCCACCACTCCATTTTCGGCAGTTTCAATCTTGAGTTCAGGAATCAGGTCGGCTAAAGTATCTATGGCAACCATCTGATTGAATTCGTTATCCTCGACCAATAAAATTCGTATTCCCTTCAATTGCTCACCGGTAATTTCAATCAATACTTGCTCTTCCAAGTGATCTTTAGTTGTTCCAATTGAAAATGGAATTTTGAATATGAAAGATGTACCGGTGCCAAGCTCCGATTTAACGCTGATAGATCCTCCTTGCAATTCAATTAATTGTTTGGAAATAGTAAGTCCTAAACCGGTGCCACCAAATTTACGTGTCGTGTCGCTTGTAGCTTGAGAAAAGCTATCAAAGATTTTAGAACTATTCTCCTCTGAAATACCAATCCCGGTATCTGTCACACAAAATTGTAGCATACTTGTCATGCCCTGTTTGTTGATTTCAGAAATATTGATGGTTACACTTCCTGTTTGTGTAAATTTTATTGCATTACCTGCCAGATTATAAAGTATTTGATTTAGACGAGTGGGATCTCCTACAATAATCGGGGGTACAGATTGATCGATTACTATATTAAAAAGGAGGTTTTTTTCTTCTGCTTTAATAAGCATAGAGTGATAGACTGTGTCGAGTGATTCAGCAAGTGAAAATGAAATTTTTTCAAAATCCATTTTTCCGGCTTCTATTTTTGAAAGATCAAGTATGTCATTAATTATTACCAAAAGATTTTCAGACGACTTCTTAATAACGTTCAGGTATTTTTTTTGATGGTCGTCGAGTTCCGTCTTGTGTAATAAAGAAGTAAGGCCTACTATAGAATTCATAGGTGTCCTTATTTCATGACTCATATTGGCAAGAAACTGTTGCTTGAACTTTTCACTTTGCTCTGCTTTTTCTTTTTCCTTAATTGTTGAAAGAAGTTTTTCTTGTGCTTCTTGTCCTAATCTAATAAATCGTGTTTCTTCCAGCGTTTTATTAATAGTCATATCTAGGTCTACGAAATCAATTGGCTTAGTAATAAAATCGAAAGCACCTTTATTCATAGCAGTGCGAATGTTTTCGAGGTCGCCATAAGCACTTACAACAACAGCTTTAAAATGTCCAAAGCGTTCTTTAATAATATTGAGCAAGGTAAGGCCATCCATCACCGGCATATTGATATCTGTTAATAGCATATCATACACGTTGCCGTTAGCTTCCAGTTTTTCAATAGCTATTTGTCCATTTGCTGCAAAATCGAAAATCAGTTCCTTATTCTTAATGCGGTGGCGAAATCGTTGATTGATCAACAATTCTAAATCTGGTTCGTCGTCCACCACCAAAATCCTTGCTAATTCTACCATAAAAAATTATTTAGTTTTGTTAATTCTAAGCATTCATTATTTTTTCTTTGAGTAAAGAAAAATCAACCGGCTTGGTGATGAAATCGTCGGCACCTAGCTCCATTGCATTATTATAATTATTTTCATCGCCATAAGCCGTTACCATTACCACCTTTAAGGTAGCAAATTCTTCTTTAATTTTTTTCAGCAACTGCAAGCCGGTCATCCCCGGCATATTAATATCACTGAGAACAAGTACAATATCAAAAGGGTCTAGTGTTCTCAAAAAAGTTAAAGCGTCTTCGCCATTAAAAGCGAAATGTATTTTTACTCTTTGCGCTTTAATTTCTTGTCGAAACCGTTGGTTGAACAATGATTCAACATCTATCTCGTCGTCAACTACCAATATTTTTATCATATTATTAGATTGAAAAATTTAAACCGATGTAGGTAATGCAATAATAAATTCTGTAAACTCACCTACTTTTGAATCTACAGATAATGATCCATTATGTCCTTTGGTAATAATATCATAACTAATAGAAAGACCGAGTCCTGTACCCTGTCCTGTTGGTTTAGTAGTAAAAAACGGATTGAAAATCTTGTCTTTTATATCAGACGAAATTCCTTTTCCATTATCACGTATTTTGATCACTATTGTATGGCCTACAAGCATGGTAGAAATCTCTACTTTTGGCTGATAGCCGATTTCGTTTTTCTTGGTTCGTTCGTCAACAGCATAAAAAGCATTATTGAAAATATTTAAAATTACACGACTTACATCTTGTGAAATAATATTAATCATTGGAAGGTTTGGAGCAAGATTTTTTTCCATCACACAATTAAAACCAGGATCTTTTGCTCGCATACCATGATATGCAAGAGTGAAAAACTCTGCAACTAATTTATTGATATCTGTCTCATGTTTTTCAGCAGTTGACGACCTACTGTGCTGTAACATGCCTTTCACAATACTGTCGGCACGCTTTCCATGAAAATGAATCTTTTCAATATTTTGTATTAGATCATGTGTAATTTCTTTTTGCACTTCTGCCGACACACCTTCTTCTAACTCTTTTACCAAATCAACCGATAGCTCCGAAAAATTATTTACGAAATTTAATGGGTTCTGAATTTCATGCGCAATTCCTGCTGTTAACTGACCAAGTGATGCCATTTTTTCTGATTGAACCAATTGGTTTTGTGTTGTCTGGAGATTTTCCATTGTCTTTGTCAGCTCCACATTTTTTTCTTGTAATTCAAAAGTTCTCGTGTTCACTTTTTCTTCAAGGTCAACATTTTGTTTCACAAGTGAATTTGTTCTGAATCGTATATATAAAAATATTAATCCGGTAATACTAAGTGCAAAAAACGCCATAAACCATTTTGTTTTCCAAATTGGAGGAGCTATAGTTATTTTAATTGCGATGCCGGTATCATTCCAAACGCCGTCGTTGTTACAAGCCTTCACTCTAAAAATATACTCGCCCGGATCAATATTTGTATACGTGGCATTTCTTCTAGTTCCAGAATATGTCCATTCATCATACAGGTTTTCCATCATGTACGCATATCTGTTTTTGTCGGGAAATAAATAGTTCAACGCCGCAAACTCAAACGAGAAAAAGTTTTGCTTGTAATTAAGATTGAGTGTATGCTCGCTAGTAATAAGCGTGTCCATTCTTGCCGGCTTTTCAAAAAGATAAAAGCGTGTGATTACCACCGGTGGAATCACTGTGTTGTCATTGATACTATCAGGATGGAAAGCGTTTAGCCCGTTGCTTCCTCCAAAATATAACCATCCGCTTTTTCCTTCAAAACAAGCATTCACATTAAATTTATTTTGAAGACCATCTTGCAAATTATATGTTCTGCTATTGGACGTTAAATTTGTTTGGTCTTTTGATAAATTCAGTTTGCATACTCCACTATTTGTACTTAGCCAAATGTTATTTTTAGAATCAGCAATAATTCCGTTGATGATGTTATTCGGTAAACCATCGCGTTCTGTGTAATGCGTAAATATTTTTGTGTTAGGGTCATAAATATTTAAACCGCCACCATAGGTTCCAATCCACAAATTCCCCTTTGAATCTTCGAAAATAGAGTGAATGAAATTACTGCTAATACTTTTCGCATCTACCGGATTATTTTTGAACGATGTAAATTTACCTGTAGTACGATCGAGCAAGCAAAGTCCACCACCATAAGTTGCAATCCACATTTGTCCCTTGGTGTCTTCGAAAATATTTACCACTACATCGCTGCTAAGTGAGTTATTGTCGCCCGGTGTATTTTTATAGAAGTTCGATTTACCTGTTGTTGTGTTAAATTCATTTAGTCCGCCGCCATGTGTTCCAATCCAAAGCTTTCCTTTTTTATCTGATAAAATACAACGGATATAATTATTGCTAATAGCTCCTGTAGTAGTTTTGTATTCATTTACTACTCCTGAATTTTTATTGTAACTCAATAACCCATCTGTTGTTCCAATCCATAGTAGCCCATTATTATCTTCTTCAATAGCAAAAACATTGCTGAAGCGTAACAAAGGATTACTAAGTGAAGAGAATTTTTCATTGACAAAACGATTTTCTGTTCTATTAAAAACATTTAATCCACTTCCCAATGTACCGGTCCAAACATTACCCTGACGATCTTCATGAATGGCATAAACGCCATTGTTTGCTAATGCGTCTCCGGCTTCGCTGATTTTATAGGTGGAGAATTTAGATATCGTTCGATTATAAAAACAAACTCCGTTGGCAGTAGAAATCCAAAGTGTTCCGGCGTTATCCTCGAAAATATTATACACCTTATTACTTGCAAGCGATTCCGGATTCTGAACATCACGATGGTAATTGGTAAATTTTCCTGATGCTTGATTGTAAGTATCCAATCCGCCGCCAAAAGTCCCGACCCATATCATTCCTGCTACATCTTGATGAATAGAAAAAACACTATTCGAGGAGAGGCCTTGTGCATTATTTAAATGAGTTATTTTTCCTGTTACTGAAATAATATTTATTCCACCATTCACTGTTCCAACCCAAACATTATTCAATTTATCACCAGCAATACAAGTAATATCGTTTTCGCTGATCGAATTATCGCCACCACTCACCATTCTTTTAGCAGTATAATTGGAAGTGTTGAACTGATTTATACCATTTGACACGGTTCCTACCCAAAGCGTATTTTGATTATCTACAAAAAGTGAAGCGATAACATTACCGCTCAAGGAAGAACTAGAATTTGGATTATTATAGTAAGTAGTAAAAATGCCGGAAGTAACGTTGAATGCATTTAAACCATTCCCTGTACCAATCCATATAGTGCCTTGCTTGTCTTGTGTAATCGAAGAAATTAAATTATTGCTAAGTGAGTTTTTATTACCTGGAATATTTAGATATCTCCTAAATGAGCCATTAGTAGGATCAAGTTTGTTCAGCCCATTATCAGTTCCAATCCAAAGATTTTTTTGGGAGTCTTCATAGATGCAACGAATGATGTTATTAGATAAAGTAGACGTATCGGTTGGGTCATACTTATATATGTCAAATGAATAGCCGTCATATTTGTTTAATCCGTCTTCAGTTCCAATCCAGATGTAGCCTTGGCTATCTTGATAGGTGCAATAAACAGTAGCTTGTGATAAACCTTTTTCAACCGATAATCTTCCGAACCGTAGATTTTGAGCGAGAGAAACAGTAATTAAAGAAAAGCTGAAAAAACAGAAGAGTATTATTTTTTTCATAAAAGGAGACTGAAATTATTCGACACTAATTCGACCGGAACCTTGACAACGACCACAAAGTACATTTCCGGCTGGGCGTACTATTTCGTTTACTGAATAGGTTACAAAATTTCTAGGACCTAAACCATTAGAAATATCTTTTGTTACCATTTTATTTTTTCTAATTTCTGACTGAAGAATTTTTCCATGACCTTTACAAACATTGCAAGGCACAAATTCCGGTTGAGAAGGAGCCGGTATAGAATGAGGAATTATAGCTGAGGTGGGCTGTGGAGTTGTTGCTACGGTACTTTCTTTTAAATCTGCTGTCACAACTTTATTTTCCTTCTCCGGTTTAGGCTGAACACTTTCAATTTTTGGTGAAGTGGAATTTTCCTTAAGAGCCACAGACTCATTGTTAACTAGCTCTTCTTTTTTGGGCTGAGCACTTTCAGTTTTAGGCGAAGCAGTATTTTCGTTCACTTCCTCTTTTCCGTGAGGCATTGAATTTGCTTTTTCGGTTTTCGGAGCTAAAGCGTCAGCAGAATTGGGTGCAATTGAAGTGTTCGTATTTGCTTTGATGTTGTAAGCCGTTTCGGCACCAATGAAATTGATTTGGATTCCTTCACCTATAATCTCACCATTTAAATAGTGATAAGTGGTGCCTTGGCCGTCTGATTCATAATAAGTACCTGTGCCGTGATTCTGATTATTTAGAAAATCGCCTGAGTAACGATCCCCATTAGAATAGTAATAAGTACCGCAGCCATTGTATTTCCCGTTTACGAATGCGCCTACATATACATCTCCATTCACATAATAGAAAATGCCTTCCCCTGCCATATTATCGTTTTTAAACGATCCTATATATTCACTACCATCATTTAGTTCCAGTTTACCATTACCCGAAAAAGCACCATTTACGAATTCGCCTATGTATTTATTATTGTCGTGGTAGTGATAAGTGCCTTTCCCGGTTTGTTTTCCTTTGAGGAAGTCGCCATCATAAACATCTCCATTCGGATAATTAATGGTTCCGGTGCCTTCCATTTTATCATTAATAAAGTTGCCTTCGTATTTACTACTATCAGCAAAGAGGTAAATACCTTTGCCGGCTTTCAAATTATTAGCAAATCCTCCTTCATAAGTATTTCCACTTAAGTAAGTCATTGTGCCAATACCTTCCATCTTTCCATTTAAGAAGGCTCCTTCGTAAATGGTACCATCGTGATAGGTGTAGAGCCCATGCCCATTCATTTTACCTGTATCAAATTCCCCTATGTAAACGTCGCCGTCTTTGTAAGTGATTTTTCCTTTTCCTTGGTATTTACCTCTAGCAAATGACCCTTCATATAAATTTCCGTTAGAAGAGCGATAAACACCATCTCCATTATCACAATTTCCGGATACACATCCAACAGTATTTCTAGTGGTAGCGGGACTTGAATCTTGTGCACTAGCAGAAAATGATAGATTGATGTAAGTAAAAAGTATGATTAAGAATTTTTTCACAGGCGCTATTTTCTCTTTGTTAACAAGTCGTCTAAAATTTTGCAGATGGAAATCATGCTATCGAATACAATAATATCAATATTATTAGGATTGGGCAAATGGTTTTTTCATGTATTATTTGTTGCTGAGTCATTTCTTTTCACATTGCTCCTAAGAGTAAAAAAGCCCTTAAAAGGCACTGTTTATGGGGGTTTCGGAAGGTTTAAAACTTGTTCTGTGCTTTTATTGAATTTAACAGAGGATAAAACTTGTCTATTTGTTTTTATTAACTGCTGCTAGAGGTATAGCTGCCTACAGCGAGTATTTTTTACCTATGAAAAATTTCAAATGGATTGTGGAAAACTTCTTTGTAGGGGTATGATAATAATCTGAATTACTTCGTTGATTTGTATCAATAGATAACTCTAAACCATTTTAAAAATCATGGCAACTAAAAAAGCAAAGAAAAAAGTAGCTAAAAAAGCTCCGGCAAAAAAGAAAGTAGCCGCTAAGAAAAAAGCTCCTGCTAAGAAAAAGGCAGCTGTTAAGAAAAAAGCTCCTGCTAAAAAAGCACCTGCTAAGAAAAAAGTAGCGAAAGCTAAAGTTAAGCGTAAACCAAATGCAGCTTTTATGAAGCCGATGAACATCTCTGACGTTCTTCAGCCGATTGTAGGTAGCAAGCCGTTACCACGTACAGAAGTTACTAAGCGTCTTTGGGAATACATCAAGAAGAACAATCTTCAAGATCCAAAAGAAAGACGTAACATCAATGCTGACGATAACTTGAAAAAAGTATTCGGAGGTAAAAAGCAAGTTTCTATGTTTGAAATGACAAAACTTGTAAGCAAGCACCTTTCTTAATCCAACGTATTAAGTATAAAAAAACAGACTGTCCATTGGATAGTCTGTTTTTTTTTGGCCAATTCTCAGCGGTTAATTTTAAAAATTCTCCCGGGAAGTACTTTTATTATTCCGGCAAATTCCAGGTTTAATAAAATTGAGGAAGTTTTGCTTACCGGAAATAAAGTGTCAATGGCCAGTTGGTCAACTGAAAGCTGTTGATGTGTAGTCAGAGAGTCAACTATTATTTTTTCATCGGGCGTTAGATTATTGAAAAGCAGCAATTGATTACCGGGCTTTTTTACTTCTTCCATATTCCAGTTCATGGCGTCGGCTATGTCTGCTGCCGATTCAAAAATTGAGGCTTTATTTTTTCTAATAAGGAAGTGGCATCCTTTAGAGTATTGATCTGTTGTTCTTCCCGGCAATGCGAATACATCTCGATTGTAATTGTTGGCGATTTCAGCAGTGATCAAAGCGCCTCCTCTTATAGCTGATTCAATGACTATTACCGCGTCGCTCATGCCGGCAACAATTCGGTTGCGTGCCGGAAAATTTTCTCTCTCCGGCTTTGTGCTTTGAAAATACTCTGTTAAAATACCACCATGAGAAAACATTTTTTCAGCTGTTGCAGCGTTTTCTGCCGGGTAAATTTTACCGATACCATGCGCTACAACTCCAATGGTACTCATTCCATATTTCATTGCCATTTTGTGTGCATGTATGTCAACTCCGTATGCAAGGCCGCTTATGATCAGTGGGTCATAGACGCTTAATTCCTGTACAATTTTTTCAAGACTTTCTTTTCCATAAGCCGTCATATGCCTGGTTCCAACAATCGATATCACCTTTTGCCTATTCAAGTCTACATTGCCCTTGTAAAAGAGTAGAATGGGGGCATCGTCACAGTTTTTAAGTCGAGTCGGATATTTTTCATCTAAATAAAACAAACACTGTACGTTGTTCTTTTTAAGATATGTCAATTCGTTTCGCATAGCTGTAAAGTCTTTAAACGATAGAATGTCTTTTATTCGTTCAGGGCCAATGCCGGGAATTTTTTCAAGCAAATTTTTTCGTTTTGAAAAAACTTCTTTTACTCCTCCACAATAACTAATTAAATTTCTTGCAGTTATCGGACCTATTCCCGGAAGCGAATGAACAGCTAATCGATACATCATTTGTTCATCATCGATCAATTTCATCTTTTTTTGGTAGCTTTATATTATGTATCATTGTTTCAAATATGTGGTTGTTTAATTGTCATTTGAAAAGGCAATGTTACAAAAGGAATAGTTGGGTTACATTTAATATACTATGAGAAATTACTTAATCGCCCTACTGCTAATTTGCTTTTCGCATTTAGCAAAAGCGCAAAATTCAAGTGTTAGTGGAACGATTACAGACCAAGCAACCGAAGAAAAGCTGCTAGGCGTTTCTATAAGTATAGATTCTGTTATTGTTGGAGTTACTGATAATGATGGTCGCTTTGATATCAAAACATCTGCAGGAAGTCATATTATTGAGTTTCGATTTATGTCTTTTGATTCGTTTTCAAAATTGATCAGTTTGAACGCAAATGAAAAAAGCGTTTTGAATGTGAAAATGAAAAGCAATTCGAAAGAACTAAGTACAATAGTAATTAGTGCAGGAAAATTCGAACAGAAAATTGAAGATGTGACCGTGTCGATGGATGTATTGAAGCCGGCGATGATAGAGAGTAAAAATACTACTACAATGGAAGACGCCATTGAGCAGATACCGGGAGTGAATGTGGTAGATGGACAAGCGAATATTCGTGGAGGTAGTGGTTGGAGTTACGGTGCTGGAAGTCGCGTTCAAGTAATGGTCGATGATCTCCCGCAATTAACAGCAGATGCAAACGATACTAAATGGAATTTCATTCCTGTAGAAAATTTGGAACAAGTTGAAGTAATAAAAGGCGCGTCGAGTGTGCTGTTTGGTTCGTCGGCGTTGAATGGTGTTATTAATTTCCGAACTGCTTTTCCGAAAGACCAACCGATAACAAAATTTTCACTCTTCGCTGGTATTTATGATCGCCCGGTTTTTGAGATTAACGGAAAAAAATATGACTTGAAGTTTTGGGGCAGCAATACACTTATGAATTCAGGATATAGTTTTTTTCACAGTCAAAAAATAAATCAACTCGATCTTGTGGTGGGTGCCAATATTTTTGATGATCAGGGTTATCGTCAAGGTGAAAAAGAACGCAGAGGTCGATTTAATATGAATACTCGATACAGATTTAAAAAAATTGATGGACTTAGCGCTGGTGTGAATTTTAATACGATGACATCTTTGGGTACATTGTTTTTCTTTTCTGAGAATGATACGACAGGCGCATATACTCCCGCTGCCAATACACTTAGTGATTACCGAAGTACTCGTACCAATGTGGATCCTTTCGTTACTTATGTGAACAATAAAATTGGATCATTCAAATTACGAACTCGCTTTTTTGAAACAATTAATAAAAACAATACGAGCCAAGATTCTAAAGCTGATCTCTATTATTATGAATTGCAATATCAAAAAACAATCAAAGAAAATTTGAATCTCACAGGCGGATTATTAAAAATCAATTCGGTTGTAAAGAGCGAGCTTTTTGGGAATCATGATGGTGGACAAATTGCAGCGTATTTGCAAGGCGATTTGAAGTGGCATAAGTTCACTTTTTCTGCCGGTGGTCGCGTGGAACAAAATAATGTTGATACGGTAATAGATAAGGTTATTCCCGTTTTTAGAAGTGGAGTAAATTTTCATGCTTTCAAAGGAACGTATTTCAGAACCTCCATTGGCCAAGGCTATCGTTTCCCTTCAATAGCTGAAAAATATGTGCGTACAAATGTTGGTAATATCGTGATCTATCCGAATAACGATCTCCATCCTGAAAAAGGGCTCAGCATGGAAATTGGTGCTCGCCAGCTAATGAAAGTAAAGAGCTGGAGTGGATATATTGACGTAGCTGTTTTTAGAAATGAGTACAAGAATATGATGGAGTTTTCTTTCGCTCAGTGGGGAAAATTTACCGACCCATTTATTGGTAATGGTTTTAAGTCGTTGAATATTGGTGATACTCGAATTGTTGGAATTGACGCATCTATTGCAATCAGTGGATCGATTCATAAAGATTGGAATGTAAGTGCCATGGCAGGTTTTACTTCTATAGATGGAAAGCAATTAAATTATGACAGCGCTTATGTAGCAAAAGTTGGCGGTTTAATTAATGCGATGGGTAGTGATTCAACGAACACATTAAAGTATCGATCAAAAAATATGTTCAAAGGTGATGTTTCGGTACAGTGGAAAAAATTTGAATTGGGAATTAGTTTCAGATATTCCTCACGGATGGAAAATGTTGATCGAATTTTTATTAGTGGTTTGCTCGATGCAGCGTTTCCCCCCGGATTAGGGATCGGGCATTATAGGCAGTATCATCGTCATGGCGATACGATCTACGATTTCAGATCGTCATGGAGCATAAGCCCGAAGGTGAAGCTTTCTTTTATAGTGAAAAATCTAATGAATTATATTTACATGCAACGTCCGGCCGATATGCAGCCTCCACGACAGTTTGTTGGTCAGGTTGTTTTTAATTTTTAAGTGAAATGAGTGTAAGTTTATTTCGCGCATGAAATAAAAATTAGATATTTTTACCGCAATCAATTATTCAAGCCATGAAAATTATAGGAATTATACCTGCCAGATATGCGTCAACCCGTTTTCCGGGAAAGCCATTGGTAGACATAGATGGCAAAACGATGATTCAGCGCGTTTATGAGCAATGTAAACTATCATCAATGCTAAGTGAAGTCTTGATTGCTACAGATGATACGCGCATCTATGATCACGTAATTTCTTTTGGAGCTAAGGCATTTATGACGTCTCCCGAACATCAAAGCGGAACCGATAGATGTGCCGAGATTATTCGTGCTAACACCGACCGGCAATGGGATGCAGTGGTGAATATTCAAGGCGATGAGCCTTACATTCATCCGGAACAAATTGATTTGCTTTGCGGATTATTAGTCGATCAAAAAGCGGCGATTGCAACATTGATAAAAAAAATTTCCGGGTCCGATGAATTATTCAATCATAACAATGTAAAAGTGGTTGTGAATAATAAATCGGAGGCAATTTATTTTAGTCGATCACCAATTCCTTACAATAGAAATTTTCCTGAACAAGAATGGCTGAAACATTCAACGTACTATAAGCACATAGGTATTTATGGCTATGCCGTTAATACTTTATTGGCGATAGCTGAATTAGCAAAAACTAATTTAGAAATTACAGAGTCGCTAGAGCAATTACGTTGGATAGAAAATGGTTATAAGATTAACGTTGCCATCACTGAGCTCGAGAGTATAGCGATTGATACTCCTTCTGATTTGTTGAAGATTAAATAATTTTACTTTTTTAAAGGTCCTGTGCTATTATAAATAAAATTTGCAAGGAGTAGAGGCCCGGTCTGTAATTTAATCCCGGAGTAATTCTTAAATCAACGCGAAATTGATAACAACTAGGGTCGGTTGCATAACTTCCGGGCGTATTGGTTCCTGTTGGGTTGGCGTCCGAACAATTTACTGCAGGATCAGGCGCGCCTTGATGGCCTATAATATCTAATGTTGAAGTAGCGATATCTTGGAGTGGAGTAAAGTTGGAAACTTGAGAAGTGTTCCTCAGATTGTGTACACGTAATGAAACCATATTAACAGCCGGAGTCCCATTCCCACTGGTTCCATAGTATTGCACATTGTCCCAGATACCTGCCGTTGTCGTACTGGCTCCCATGTATAAATCCCATTGGGTTCCGATTGCCTCTACATTTAAAGTTATTGCATTTGGAATGTAAATGCCATTGGTCAGTTTTTGAAAGGTGTTAAAATTAAAATCAACATTGGATGCACTGGCAAGATCAATATTCACCGATTGTGCCTTCGATGAAAAAGAAAAGAAAGCAACGAATACAATAATGATGAAATGGCTTTTAGTGCGCATCAAATAGGAAGAATGAGATAAACTTGATTTACTTTGAAATAGCTTTAAATGTTACAAAAGGAAAAAACAATTAATTTGAAATTCACCAAAACAAAAAAAGCCCTCATGTGAGTGAGGGCTTTTAAACTTAGTTTAAGTAGTTCCTATAGATCTTCAGTAAGAGTATAAACAACTTCTAGATCATAAAAACCCGGTTGAGCGTAAGGAGTAAAAGCGTTGAACGTAGATAATGCAACAAACGGATATTGAGCCGTTAAGTCAGGGAAGTTAGCTGGAACTCCCGGTTTGATACGATAGTGAATCAAGAATTTGTTTGTAAGCGGACTAGCTGTAGAGGTTGCAGGAGCATAGCTGCTGGTAACACCTTGAGCAAATTCGCCGGCTAAAAACTGTGTGTTCACTGTTGGTGTCAAAGAAGCGGTGTTAGCACCACCATCGCTCGATAAGCCGATAAAGCTATTGAATGTTAGCGGAGCAGCTACTGAATTCGCTTGAATAGCTTGCATCTCTAAAATTTCTGATGGTAAAGTACCTTGTCCGTTTGTACCTGCACCATAAGCAATTTGCTGTGTGAAATACTGAGTCGATGGTTGAGCATAAAGATCCCAGGGCACAGTCGATTCAACTTCCAAACGAGTTGCATTATATTTAGTGATACCTACCTGATACTTTTGAATTGTATTAAATACGAAGTCAACTTGTGGCTCTGTAGTCATATTCAATTCTAGAATTCCTTGAAGGTCCATTGTTACTGCTACATATTCTTGTGCAGATAACTGAGCCTTTGAAGTGTTTACTACCAAAACTCCAGTCAAGGCAGTAAGGACTATTACGCGAGTGATTTTTTTCATTTTCTTTTTTTGTGGGTGTTTGATTTTAGTTTAATTTAATTTGGGGTGTGATACAAATATGGTGTGATTATTTAGCAGGTATTTAATGATTGAATTATTTTTCTTACAGTTTAATCTCACTTTATGTTTTTTATTTCATTTCAGTATTTCTCGATAAGCTTTTTACTTTCTTTCGAAGTTTCAGGCGTAGCGCAAAATATGTTCCTATTGAAATAATGATCATCGATTTCTAATTTAATGTTTATTTTACTTCCATTTCCATTTCGGCAGCCAGTACGTTTTCCCTGCTTCCAAAATCTACAACTCCTAGCACTGAGTATTTCCCTTTAGTCATATTTGTGCCAACATTAAATTTAATTTCTCTGGAAGCTCCCGGTAATAAAGTAAAGGCAAATGGCTTCTGTCTTTGTTCTGCACCACTTTGGAGGTGAGTAAACTCAAGGTATGAAGCGCAATCTAAAATGGTCTCGCCATTATTTTTTACTCTCACCGCAAGTACTCGTGTAGAGTCAGTTGGCATTGTTGTTTCTTTGAAACTAACCAGCTCTGCACTTTTGTTTACAACAGTAGGAGGCGTTTGGAAAATGTGTACTACAAATTGAAATGTTTCTGTAACACCTAGGCCAATCGAGTTTTTATCGCCCGACTCAGAGCCTTTTTTCTCTTTCGCTAATTTAATTTGCATAGCCGCCCATTTCACTTTGTTGGCTTCCGGAGTAGCAGGAACACTTATTAAGACCTGAACTTTTTGAGTTTGCCCCGGCTCTAATTCGAAGAAAGAAGGTGTAGCGCTCAACCATTGAGAACATGAGTTTTCACTTTCTCCCGCTTTCATAAAACGAGATTTACCTTCAATGCCGGCTGCTTCAAAATCGCCGAATGAAACGGTGAACGCTTGCTTAGATGTTGAGCTATTTGTGATGTTTATTTCTTGCGTTTTGTATTCGCCTATGGCTGTTTTATAATATAATCGACTTGGTGAAATACTTACATTCTGTGCATTTATTACACTTGCCGAAAACATCGAAAGGAGTAAAATAAATTTGATTAGACTTCTCATGGTGGGTTTTTGATTATTTTTTCTAGTTTTTACGGTTTTTCTTTTAAAGAGTTGTGTCATTTTTGTTCTTCTCCTTTCAGATTAAACTTCTTAATATTCATTTTTCGCTTTTTCTCAACGGCATTAAATGTTAGACTGAAATTCTCAGTAAAATAACTTAGGTCAACTTCCACTTTGTTTTGAAGCATTTCATAATTACTTCCTAACGCTGTTTCGTTAATAGAAATAGTATATAGTCCTGTTGGTACATACATCTGGAAGTTTCCTCCCTTATCAGTTAAGGCCGAATACGTTTTCCCGGCTGAGTCAATCGCCGTTACTCTAATTCGGTTAATGTCAAGTGAAGTTTCTTGATTGGAATATTTGTCTGCTTGAACCAAAAGTGAGCCTGTTAAACGGACACCTTTTGTTAATGCAAGGTAGATTATGCCTTTCTTGTCTATTTGATATTCGCCATTGTTTGCATCAAACCATTCTCCTTGATTTACTAATGGTGTGCATTTAATCATATAACTTCCTGCAGGAATATTTTCGTAAACGATCGTACCTTTATTGTCCGTAATAAAATCTTCACCATGCGCTCTATTCATATTTAATGTGTCGCTATTGTCACCGGTAAAACTCATCGGACGAATATTTATAAGCATGTCAGTTACGCCTTCTTCGTTTTTATCTAGCTTATGATTTCCATTTAAGTCTTTATAAACAACTATTGTGGTGCTGGTAAATTTTTTCCCCGGTACCGGAATACCAATCTGTTTACGAACACCAAATCCAATACTTAAATCAGTATTTGAAATTGGTTGAAATGCATCCTTTGTGGGTCGATCGTCTAACAAGGGGTTTGCACTTTGTTTGGAAGTCGTAAAGGAAACATAAGCCGACAAACGAATGCCGGATTTAGTGTAGTAATAGATTTCGGGATGCAAACGGAAATTTATTTTTTTGAAATACGACTCATAAATAAAATTTCCTGTTGTACTCACTAATAATTTGCCTTCAGCTGCCCAATAGTCGTATGTTCCAACTACATGCAAAGACTGCGGATTTATTTTGTCTTTTACAAAACGGCTTTGTTCGGTTAATTGATTTGCACCATAATAATAGCGCACATTCAATGAAAGTTTTGTCCATCGAGCAAAAAAGCTCATGCGTGCAGTGAAGAATTCAGGAATGTTATAGTCGATTGCTTTTACATAACCAAAAAATCCACTCATTGAAACTCGCACGGCTGTTAAATTTCTAATGTTGTAATCGATACCTATTCCTGAAGTTTGTGTACGCAATGATTGATTTGATTGATATTGGTATGTTGGTTTGAATGAAGTAATGGCTGCCGAAGTTTGAATTCCATAACGGAGCTCATATCTATCGGTTCTAATTGGATTGCCTTCTTTAGAAAAGCCATGAAAGAAATATTCGGGACGTTGATTGAAATTTTGAAAGGAGAAAGCAATAAATTTTTTAGGATCAAAAGCATAATTGATTCGACCTGTAACAACATCCGTTCCTCTTGCTAAAGCATAATTTCCTGTGCCATGAGAAAAGCCAATTGATCCGCTTATCTTATTAAAGTTGCCGGAATAGTTTACATCGTATCCGTATCCGGGCGAGGTGGCTTTAACTGTATCTTTCGAATATCTTTCTAAACTTGCACCACCACCAATCATAAATTGGTGATGAACATTGAGCTTATAACTAATTCCTGTATTCAGCAAGCTGTTTGTATTATTTAAGGCTTGGCTAGACTGGGTAGAATAGTAATTATTCCAACTAAATTTTTTTGTTTTATAATTGTGATAAAGTCCGAGCCCCTGTGATGTTGGAGATTTAAAAAGATCGGGTCCTCTTGTTATCATTGCACCAAAGGTGTTTTTGCCTAACACTTTCGTCGCTTTCAACCCTTTTCCTGAAAGCAAACTTCTTCCCCATCCATTTACTTCACCTAATTCAAGCGATGATTTGTCGGAGAAATAACCGATGTAATGATTATTGCCTAAGAATGAATTTTGATCGAGAAAATTGGTAATAAATACTGTTTGGAATCGGTAATTTATCATTGAGTTTTCTTTCAACATAGCTGTCCCATAAGCATCGAGCGACATCGTTGTTCCGTCTGAAAGTATATCGTAAACATTTGCATCGAGCACAAGCGGAATGGCCGACCGACCAAATTCGTTTTGCTTAACAGTATTACTGAGTTTAAAGAACTGTACACTTCCACTCCAGCTTACCGTAGAAGTGAGTGCTTTCGCTAAAATCTGAATTGAATACGCTTCCTTAGTTGGAGCGGCATGCAAGTCTGCGTCTTTTTTGCCAATACTTTTTAATTGTTGTTTTTTATAGACCGGAAAAGTTAGAAGAGTGTCAGTACCAACCGGGAGATTAACAGTAAAAGTGAGAAGCGCCGCACCGCCATCTATGGCGCGAATAATCTCTAATCGACGATCAGGCACTAACGTAATCCGAATTTGTTCGTCGGTATTTCCATTGTTTTTTAATAGAACTTTGAACCCTGAAGAATCTGTTTCAGAAATAAAATACTGTTGTTTCACAGGCATAGTCGCCTTCCAGTCGGAGTGGACAGGAATAGTAACATACCAATTTTGTGAAGCAAATTGTAAACCTTTTTCAGTCGAGAGCCAAGCCGTTACGATATAGCTAGTCCCTCCTTTTGATGCACGATTTACGATAAGTCTTACGGGCAAGAAAACAGAGTCTCCAGCGGCTAATTCAATGTCTTTCTCCGGATTTCCTAAATATTGCCATCCGGCAGGCAAGGAGAAATTCACATGAAATCTTACAACAGCGTTAGAATAGTTGCGAATACGCAAGGTGTTATTGGCAACCTCATTTACATCTTGTTTGGTATTATTTTTCACAAACGACGCCTGGATGCCGAGTGATGCGGCATCAATCTTTTCTGCGACCGATGAGAGTAGCAGAAGAGCAATAAAAAGAAGGCGAAAATTGCGTAAGGGCATTGGTAATTATGTGTGACTTATTTACGGCATTCTATAGTGCAGGTTGGAGTGTGGATGGGCCAAATAAGCAGATGTTTCTTACAGTTTTAAGAAAAGGATTTTGTAGGTCTGCAATATTTCTTTTGCATTTAAAGTCGAATAGAATAGTTTTGCCTCCGGTTAAAACGGGCATTATTCCTTAAAAGAGTAATTTGCTAAAGACCAAAGCGCTATTACACATTCAATGAAACATGGCCTTCGCAAAAGGACCTTTCATAAAAGCAGCGAATTAGCTGTACAATGGCCTTTTGGACATTTAGAGAGGCTTTGTTCTTGGTTTAAGAGTCGAAATATAATTTGTTCAGATATTAGGAATCCGCGAGCGTTAGATTTTCGTAAATTGTAACGGCAATTGGAGAGTATCTACTGTAAAAAAACGGTGGATGAAATATGAGATAGGAAAAAAATAGTAGTTATTTTGAAAGTAGATTTAAGCGAGAAATATAAAAGCGATGAGAAAAGTAGAGGAGTTTATTAATTCCGGAAAATTGGAGATGTATGTATTTGGGAGTGCAACGCCGGAGGAGATAGAGGAAGTAGAGAAAATGATTAATCTGTATCCTGAAGTTAAAAGTGAGTACGATAAAATTGCAGATGCTCTTGAGCGTTATGCAAGTCAGCATGCCATAGAACCTGAAGTAACAGTTAAGCCTTTCTTAATGGCGACGATTGATTATACAGAACGATTAATGAAAGGAGAGCAGCCTGAAATTGCGCCTTTGTTGAATGAAAGCAGTCGTTTATCTGATTTTTCGAAATGGCTCGACCGTTCCGACATGTCAATTCCGACCGATTTTTCAGAGTATCATGCCAAGATCATTAGTTTCACAGCAGAGGCTACCACAGCAATTGTATGGATAAAAGATCAAGCGCCGCAAGAAAAACACGATCATGAATATGAGCGCTTTCTTATTGTTGAAGGCACGTGTGATATTATTGTTGGAGATCAAATAAACTCCTTAAAGCCCGGCGATTTTTTTGGAGTGCCTTTACACTTGGCTCACTCTATAAAAATTACCTCTTCCATTCCTTGTAAAGTAATTCTTCAACGCGTTGCAGCGTGAAATACTAATTGATAGTTTGCAATTGATAAATAAAATTGCCAATTGATTTTTCTATTCACTAATCCCTTAATTGAAGTAAGAAAAAAATCTGCGGTCTTCTGCGGTTTCTGCGGGAGAAAAAACGCTAGACAATAACTTATGAGAGAGGTGGGGTGAAGTAAGAAGTATGAAGTAAGAAGTAAGAAGTATGAAGTAAGAAGTAAGAAATAAAAAGTATGAAATTTGTAGAGCAACGAATAGCAAGCAAGATCAATTCTTTGTTGAAAGAGCTTTTTTATAAAACTGCAAACACCGTTGTCTAGCAAATTTATAATCGACTATTGGTTTTGGATAAGTGAGATCTTCAAACTCAGGAACCCATTTTTTTATATAGATAAAATTTGGATCGAAACGTTTGGTTTGCTCTTCCATACTGAATATTCGAAAGTAAGGTGCAGCATCAACTCCCGTACCAGCGCTCCATTGCCAACCTCCATTATTACTAGAGAGTTCGAAGTCTAATAACCTCTCTGCAAAATAGGCTTCGCCCCATTTCCAGTCAATGAGTAAATATTTTGTTAGGAACATTGCCGTTATCATTCTAACGCGATTATGCATAAAGCCAGTTGCATTTAACTCTCGCATTCCGGCATCTACTATTGGGTAACCAGTTTTCCCTTCGCACCATTTTTTAAAACCATCTTCGTCATGTAGCCATTGTATATGGTTGTAACTATCTTTAAAAGCAGCATTCACAACTTTCGGAAAATGCCATAGTATCATCATATAAAATTCTCGCCAAATCAATTCGTTCATCCACTTCTCGCTTTGAAGTGCTTTCTGCATTAGTTTTCGAATAGACACGGTTCCAAAGCGGAGGTGTACGCTGATGCGAGATGTTCCGTTGAGAGATGGAATATCTCTGTTGTGAGAGTAGTTATGTAATATGTCGTTTTCGATTTCTGATTTTGGGAATGTTATTTGGCTGTCATTAAAACCGATTTCACTTAACGCCATTACAGTATTATTTGTATTTTGGTAAAAGCGATGAAAATACTTTTCCGTTTCATAACTTTTAAAAGATGTTTCATCGAGATGCATACGCCACCTTTTCATATATGGAGTAAAAACAGTGTATGGCGTGCCGTCACTTTTTGTCACCTCGTCTTTCTCAAAAATCACTTGGTCTTTGAAAGTCTTTAATGCGATATTTTTCTCTTGCAATATTTTTGAAACCATTTGGTCTCGATGATTTGCATAAGGTTCGTAATCGTGATTGGTATACACTTCGTCG
Source organism: Bacteroidota bacterium (assembly GCA_031367345.1). Taxonomy (GTDB): domain Bacteria; phylum Bacteroidota; class Bacteroidia; order AKYH767-A; family 2013-40CM-41-45; genus JADKIH01. The sequence continues at coordinate 56,158 of JANLPR010000108.1, forward strand.
ATCTCATATTCCTCACATAAGTTTTTCCAAACTTCAAGAGACGTACCATATTTTACCAATAGAGAAGCGCCATTTTTTTTTAATTCTTTATTTATTTTTTCAAGTTGACGGTGAATGAAAACAATTCTGCTGTCGTTTTTATTTTCTAACTTATCGAGTATCTCAGTATCGAAAATAAAAAGGCATTGTACAGGATTCATCGACGTAAGTGCATAATAGAGTCCGGCGTTATCTTCAAGGCGCAAATCACGTCTAAACCAAAAAAAATTTATTTTCATTTTCTTGTAAGTATTATTTTAATAAAAGATCTCGCAAAGCAATTTCAGGATCGGAATAGTCGAATATAAATCCGGCGCGTTTTATTTTTTCTGCAGAAGTGCGCTGACCGTTAAGAATCACAGCTGATTTCTCTCCTAGAATAATTTTTAGAAGAAATGCCGGAACATTGAATGGCCAAATTGGTCTTTTCAGAATTCGACCTAAGAGTGTCATAAAAAAAGTATTCTCTAGTGGTGACGGAGCATTTGCATTGAAAGCTCCGTGCAGTGTTTTATTTTCAATCAGAAATAAATACATTTTGCAGATATCATCGATATGAATCCACGGAGTATATTGATCTCCTTTTCCAAGAGGAGCACCAGCAAAAAACTTAACCGTACGAGCCAAAACAGGAAGCGCTCCACCTTCATCTGAAAGCACAACTCCTGTTCGAAGCAAAGCGACTCGAATTTTTAATGATTCAAATTGAAGAGCAGATTTTTCCCATTGTTTACATACGTTGCCCATAAAATCATCGGCTGCAGGTTGTAGCTCATCTATCCAAACATTTCCTGTGTGACCATAATAACCAACAGCGGAGGCAGAGAGAAAAGTGTGGACATTGTTCGGATTATTTTTTAAGGTTTGAAAAATAAGATCTGCTGAAGATGTTCGACTTGTTAAAATTTTCTTTTTGTATGATTCTGACCAGCGGTGGTCAGCAATTCCTGCACCTGCTAAATGGATAATGATTTCAGTGTTGGCCACAGCCTCCGGAGGCAGAATTTGTTTTTCTACATCCCAAACAATGTATTTTACAGAAGTTGAAGAGTGCCGGGAACGACTCAAAATAGAAACGTGGTGCCCTTTTTCAGTAAGGATAGAAGTAAGCCGACGGCCGAGGAGCCCGGAGCCTCCGGTGATAAGAATATTTGCCATGAGGGAAATTAAGTACCAAAGCTAAGACAAGTTGAGAGTAGATTTGTTTAGTTTTGCTGCTTGTAAAAATCAGGTGAAAAGACAATTAATAGAGTACTAGTAAAGAGCGAAAGAAAAAGCAGTCAATGCAGGCTTAAAACAACAAAAAAATGAATATTTCAGCATATTTGCCTTATCTGATAGGGTTTTTAGTAGTGTCGTTGATCATATTAAGAATAATGCGATCGAAGCGAAGTGGATCAGCAGCAGTAAAATTTGAGATCCTGTATTTGATGGTTTACACTTTTATGGCCGGCGTTTTAGTGACTTTTTTCTTAGAACATCCGGAAATTGGGTGGATGAGTCTGTTGATATTGGGTACCTTTTTCGCCGGATTTATTTTGCGGGCCGTTCCTTTATTCAGATTGATAAGAGAAGTAGAGGAAAAAGCGGAGGGCAGATTTTAAGTTATTGAGGCTAAAATATTGCTTTTAAAGAAATAAAAGGACGTTTTAAGGAATGTGGTGCGAAGAAGGACTTCGGGAAAATGAGTAAGAAAGATAGCGGGAGTTACAGTTCCGAAAAGAAATAATGGTTGGTTTAATAATTAATTACACAAGCATTTGTTAGTAATAAAATTAATCCTACTTTTGCAACCCCTTCGTGGGAAACCGATTTAGTGAAAAACTTATAAATATTATTGAAATTGGACGCATTGAGCTACAAGACTGTTTCTGCAAACGCAAAAACTGTCAACAAAGAATGGGTGCTTGTAGATGCAAGTGATATGATTGTTGGACGACTTTCGTCTGATATTGCTCGTGTTTTACGTGGTAAGCATAAAACAAATTATACTCCTCACGTAGATTGTGGAGATAATGTAATCATCATTAATGCTGAGAAAGTTCGTTTCACAGGCAATAAGATGAAAGAGAAAGAATACGTACACCATACGGGTTACCCGGGTGGTCAGCGTTTCGCAACTCCAACAGAGTGGATGAGAAAGAACCCTGCCTTGATCCTTGAGAACGCCATTCGTGGAATGTTACCAAAGACGAAGTTAGGACGTGAATTGTTCCGTAACCTTCATGTATTTGTAGGAACAGAGCATCCTCACACGGCTCAGAAGCCAAAAGAAATTAAATTTTCATAATTAAAGAACTGATTAAGTATGTCAACCATCCATTCTCTCGGACGTAGAAAAACATCCATTGCACGTGTTTATTTAAATGCAGGCAGTGGAGAGATAAAAGTTAATTCACGTGACTATAAGGAATATTTTCCTACTGGTCCGTTGCAATATATAGTAACACAAGCGCAAGCAGTGCTGAATGTGAAAGAGACTTACGATATAAAAATTACCGTAGACGGTGGTGGTATCAAAGGTCAGGCGGAAGCATCACGTTTGGGTATAGCACGAGCACTAGTAAAAGTGAACGAGGAAAACAAACCACCACTTCGTAAAGAAGGTCTTTTAACGCGTGATCCACGTATGGTGGAGCGTAAGAAGCCCGGACAAAAGAAGGCACGTAAGAAATTCCAGTTCTCTAAACGTTAATATACCGGTATTTGCAAAGTGTTCGAGAGAATACTTTGCAATTGCCTTTCAATTTATAATTCAATTCATTCGTCAACACAAATTTCAATGTCAAGAGTTTCATATCAAGACTTACTCGATGCAGGTGCACACTTTGGCCATTTAAAAAGCAAGTGGAATCCGAAAATGGCTCCATATATTTTTATGGAAGCACGTGGTATTCATATTATCGATCTTAACAAAACAGTTGCAAAAATAGATGAGGCAGCAGCAGCAATGAAGCAAATAGCAAAATCAGGAAAAAAGATTTTGTTTGTAGCTACAAAGAAGCAAGCCAAAGACATTGTTGCAAATGGAGCGGGTCGTGTTAATATGCCATTTATCACTGAGCGCTGGCCGGGTGGAATGCTTACCAATTTTGCTACTGTACGTAAGTCAGTAAAGAAAATGGCAGGCTTCGAAAAGATGGCGACGGATGGAACATTTGATAACATCTCTAAGAAAGAGCGTTTACAAATTTCTCGTCAGAAAGCGAAAATGGAAAAGTTTTTAGGGTCAATTTCTGACCTTAGCCGTTTGCCTGCTGCGTTGTTTATTGTTGATACAGTAAAAGAACACATTGCAGTTGCTGAAGCGCATAAGTTGAACATACCTACTTTTGCTATCACAGATACAAACACGGATCCTACACAAGTTGACTTTGCGATTCCTGCAAACGACGATGCTACTAAATCTATCGCCATCATCATCGAAACAATGGTGAAAGCAATTGAAGAAGGATTAGCAGAGCGTAAAACAGATAAAGAAGCAGAGAAAGATAAAGAAGGAGAAGAGTTAACAGATGCAGGAGCTATGGCAATGGAACTTACATTCGATGATGAAGCAAAAGATGATTCAGGTGCTCCATCTACAAAAGCACCGGCTGCAAAAGGACGTCCTCGTCGTACAACAACACCGGGCGGACCACGTAAAAAATAATTAGTGAATATTAAAATAAAAGGAGAAAAGAAATGACTACTGCAACAATTAGCGCAGCAGATGTAAATAAGCTTCGCCAACAGACCGGTTCAGGAATGATGGATTGTAAGAAAGCATTAACAGAAGCAAACGGAGATTTCGAAGCGGCAATTGACATTTTACGTAAAAAAGGTCAGAAAATTGCAGCGAATCGTCAAGACCGTGAAGCAAAAGAAGGGTATGTATTCGGTAAAGTTACTGCTGACGGTACACAAGGATTTGTAGTAGCGGTTTGTTGCGAGACAGATTTCGTTGCGATCAACGTTGACTTCGTAAAATATGCTGAGTCAATTTTGGATCTTGCCATGAGCAAAAAACCTTCAACAATCGATGAGCTAAAAGCATTGACTTTAGGCGATCGTACAGTTGGAGAAACATTGATTGACCAAATGGGAAAGATTGGTGAGAAAATAGATGTAGTTGATTTCCAAAATGTGAAATCTGAAAAAGTTATAATCTACAATCACCCGGGAAATAAATTAACATCATTGATCGCTTTCAACACAACTAACCAAGCAGTTGCTGAGGCAGGTCGCGATATCGCTATGCAAGTAGCGGCAATGGCACCGGTAGCAATTGATAAAGATGATGTTGATCAATCACTTTTAGAGCGTGAAATTGAAATTGCTAAAGAACAGATTAGAGCAGAAGGCAAGCCGGAGAATATGATTGAAAAAATCTCTGCAGGAAAGATCAACAAATTCTATTCAGAATATACTTTATTGAACCAACAGTTTATTAAAGACGAAAAGAAAACAGTTCGTCAGTTCCTTGAAGGAATCGATAAAAATGCTCATATCACTGCTATGAAGCGTGTGAAATTGGGTTAAGAAATAGTATTTTTTTAAAAAGAGAACATCAGTTCTCTTTTTTTTTGCCCAAAAAACAATCCGTTGCATTGATAGTAGCTTTTACAAACTTGAATGCGTTGTTAAAATCTATATCTTAGCAGCGCTAAAACAATTTCGAATGAAATATAAACGCGTTTTATTAAAACTGAGTGGCGAGTCGCTGATGGGTGAAAAGGAATTTGGCATCGACCACGATCGTTTACGTCAGTATTCAGAAGAAATAAAATCGATCGTAGATCAAGGAGTAGAAGTTGCAGTTGTGATTGGTGGCGGAAACATTTTTCGTGGCGTTGGAAATGATGCTGGAGATGTGATTGATCGTGTACAAGGAGACTATATGGGAATGCTTGCCACAGTAATCAATAGTATGGCATTGCAATCGGCACTAGAACGAGTAGGAGTAAAGACGCGATTGCAATCGGCCATAAAGATGGAGCAAATATGCGAGCCATATATTAAACGAAGAGCAGTACGACACTTAGAAAAGGGACGAGTAGTTATTTTTGGAGCGGGCACAGGAAACCCATACTTTACTACCGATACGGCAGCATCACTTAGAGCTATCGAAATTGGAGCCGATGTAATTTTAAAAGGAACTAGAGTAGATGGAATTTATTCCTCAGATCCGGAGAAAAATAAAGATGCTGTACGTTACGAAACAGTAACGTTCGATGAAGTATATGAGAAAGGATTGAAGGTAATGGATCTTACAGCTTTCACACTCTGTAATGAAAACAAAGTCCCAATCATTGTTTTCGATATAAATAAAGCCGGCAATCTTCTAAGAGTATTAGAAGGAGAATCAGTTGGTACATTAGTAGAATTTTGATTTTAATAATAAAGTTTAATACAACAAACTATGTTAGACACAAATAAATTAATTAGCGATTCGAAGGCGCACATGCAGAAGGCCGTCGAACATTTAGAATTAGAATTATCAAAGATCCGTGCTGGCAGAGCTAATCCGTCGATGTTAGATGTAATACATGTTGATTATTACGGAACAAATACTCCGCTTGCGCAAATAGCAAGTATTACAACGCCGGATGCCCGCTCATTAGCAATTCAGCCTTGGGAGAAAGCGATGATAAGTCCTATAGAGAAAGCGATCATGGCTGCAAATCTCGGTTTTACACCACAGAACGATGGAACAATAGTTCGTATTAATATTCCTGCTTTAACAGAAGAGCGGAGAAAAGAATTAGTAAAGAAAACTAAAGCGGAGGCTGAGCATTCAAAAGTAGGTATTCGTACTGCACGAAGAGATGCGAATGAGTTGTTGAAGAAAGAAGCGAAGTCAGTTCCGGAAGATGTAGCGAAAGGGATAGAAGATCAGATTCAAAAAATTACTGATCAGTATATTGCTATTGTTGACAAGCATCTCGAAGCAAAAGAAAAAGAGATCATGACAATATGAGTTTCAAGCCACCCGATGAGGTGGCTTTTTTTATTCGAAGAAGATCGAGATTTGTAAATTGTAATTCGAGAATAGTAAATCGTTGTTTATGGTTTAACCCGCTGCAGGCTTCACTGGATATTTTTTGCGTTCAAGAGTGGTGTTTGCAGAAGAAGACTTTTATTTCGCACAGAAAACGCAGACTACCGCAGATTTTTTTCGAGAAATATAAATCGTACTTTTTTTTCGATTCTCGGTTCTCGACCTTTTTCATCATTCACCAAGCAGTATAAAAAACAAAAAACTCCGCGAATCAACACGGAGTTTTTTGATCAACAATTCAAATTACTTAACTTAAACTTAACATGAAACACGCCTTTTATAACGCCCGTCTGTTTCGAAAGTTTCACTTTTGGCATTTTTCTTACAGTTTTCATTTAAACGATAGACTGTAGCTTATTTTAAAGTAAAAATCGAGGTTGTCGATAATCGAATTGGTTTTACTTTCACTTTCAGAAAAGGCTGTTACCATTATTTACGCTGAATGAAATCCCAAAGATTGCCATAAAGGTCTTTGAAGACTGCTACCGTTCCCCAAACTTCTTCTGTTCGTTCTCTCTCAAATTCAACACCGTTTTCTTTCATGTAATTATATTCATCAGTGAAGTTTTGCGTGTAAAGAAAAAGAAATACGCGTCCTCCTGTCTGATTGCCTATTCGTGAAATTTGTTCATCACCCACAGCCTTTGCCAGTAAGAGTTGACACATTGAATTTTTTGGTGCAACCACAACCCAGCGCTTGGTCTCACTCATTTGTTTGTCTTCCAACAAATCGAATCCGAGTTTCATAGTATAAAATTCAATTGCTTCATCATAGTCATTTACTACCAAAGCAATTTGTTGAAGAGATGCTGAGCTTTTCATGTTATTTTAAATTGAAATATTTTTCTATCGTCGCCTGCAGTAAGTAATTCGCCCGATGGCAACCATAATACTTTGTTGACGCTATGTGAATGGGCCGCCGAACTTTCTCTATCGATGCGATATATAAAAGTAAAATCATCGGCATTCCATAGCTTGGCTGTTTTGTCGCGACTGGCAGTGGCAATTAATTTTTTATCGGGTGAAAACGCGATCGAGTATATTGCATAATTGTGTGCAGGTATTTCTTTTCGGAGTTGGTAGTTGTTAATGTCCCACACCCTTAAATGTGCATCTCTTCCTCCGCTTAAAAGAACGTTTTGTGTTGGATGAAAGGCCAATGAATTGGAAGAGTCGTTGTGTGCTTTGAAAGACAATTTTTCTTTCAGCGAGAGAGTATCCCAAATATGTATAGTCCCATCGCCACATGCAATTGCCAATTCGTTCTGATCGTTAGAAACGGCTAGCGCTCTGATTTTCCCTGAAGTGATCGTTTCTTTTTTTAATAACTGAAAAGTATCGAGATCCCATATAGCTAATTCGCCGGAGGTAGAACAGCTGAATATTTTTTTAGTATCAAAAGAATAGTGAAGGTCGAATATTCCGGAACTATGAAATTGAATGGAAGCGATGAGTGATTGTGAGTTGAGGTCGATGGCGTAAAATTCACCTTTGCCGGTTCCGGCCAGTAATACATTTTTTTCTTTTACCCAACGTATTGCATAAATTGGAGAGTTCATTTTCCCGAGTGCTTGCGCAGCAGTTGAATCGTGAATTTTCCACTTTGAAAGGATTCCATCGCTTCCACCGGAATAGAAATAATCGGCTTCCGGACAATTCTCTAACGTATAAATGGCGCCTTCATGACCGCTATAAACAAACTCATTATTTACTATCATTTACTGTGTTATGATGTTTTAATTTAATAATAAAATATCATTTAAGCTTAAGCCCAAATTTTACCTCCTTCAGAACAGTTCTGGCAGATGTCGATTTCTTTTCTGCTTTTGAGAACAGATTGACGAAAAACCATAAATTCTTTTCCTTGCCATACTTGCTTGAAAGGATTTTCACGTAAGTCGCCAATTTGATGATGTGCATCTTTATCGAAGCAGCAGGGCACCACTTTTCCATCCCATGTAATAACAGCTGATTGCCATATTTTCCAACAATGGTTGAGCAAGCTATTTTTTAATTGGAAACGACCGGATCCAATCTTTTTGTAGCGAGAATAAACGGTATTTTTTGGTATCAATTTATTCCCGTTTTGATAATCATTTATCTGTGCTGTTTTGAAAGCGATATCATCAACACCAATTTCTTTTGCCAGTTTTCGAACAGCTTCAATTTGATGTTCGTTGGGCGCAACTACTAAAAACTGAAACACAACATAGGGAGTATTGCTTTTAAGTTCATTCTTCCATTTCAAAATATTTTTTGTTCCATCAATTACTTTTTGAAGATCGCCACCAATGCGGTATTGCGAATAAACATCTTGAGTAGTTCCATCAATACTAATGATTAAGCGATCGAGTCCCGACTCAACAGTTTTTTTTGCAACATCATCTGAAAGGTAATGTGCATTCGTTGAAGTAGCGGTATATAATTTTTTAGAAGAGGCATATTCAACCATTTTTAAAAAAGAAGGGTTTAAATAGGGTTCACCTTGAAAATAAAAAATGATATAGGTAGAATGTTTATACAATTGGTCAATCACTTTAGAAAAGAAATCATTTTCCAGCATTCCAGTTGGTCTAGAAAAAGAACGGAGTCCGCTAGGGCATTCGGGGCATCTTAAATTGCAAGCGGTGGTAGGCTCGATGGAAACAGAAAAAGGCATACCAAAAACAACAGCTTTTCCTGAGAAGCGCGACCAATAATATCCGGCTACAACTTTTCCTAAATTAAAAACTCTTTTAGGAGTAAGCTTAGAAAGTAAATTGAAAATATCGGTTACATTTTTATTCATCCGGAAAACAAAGATGCATACAAAGTGTGGACTTTTAATCTTTTAGTTGGACTAATTTTTTGCTGTTAAAAATGCGATTTCGCATACAATTCGTTGTTAATAATTTGCTATAGAAACAAAGTGAAAAATCCGATCTTTATTATATTTTGGTTGCTTATTAAAAATTAATGAAATTATACATCTACTCAATCCTTTTGTTGTTCATTTGTTCAACACTGAAAGCACAAGATAATTGTTCATCGGCTGTAACACTTTGTGCAAACAGTACGCTAAGCCGCACCATTGTTGGTGCCACGGTATCAGGTACCGATCCTGCACTTAGTTGTGGTGATGGTGTTTTGAATAACAATATATGGTTTAAGGTATTTAGTCAAAATACCGGCAACTGTACCATAACAGTCACAAACATTGACAACAATCCGGGCCTATCGATGGAAATTTACACAGGAGCTTGTGGCGCGTTATCAACAACCGGCTTTTGCACAACCGGAAGTAGTGCAACTGGAGGATCGATGAGTATCAGTTTTGCTACCATTGCCGGAACAACTTATTATGTAATGATTGATGGAGAAAGTGGAAATCAAGAAGCTTTTAATATAGTAGCGAACACACCAAACGATGCAATTGTTGCAAGACCGGATGCAAACTTTAACACCAACCCAACAAATGGTTGTATTCCGTTAAGCGTTGTTCTTCAAAATAGCACAATTCTACATGGAGGAAGTAATATTACTTATGAATGGAAAGTAGATGCAAGTGTATATGTTCAGGCAAGCGGAGCTGACACCACACTCAATTTTAATTCCATTGGTTCGCATATTGCTTTTTTGCGTGTTTGTAATACGGAATGTGGTTGCAAAAGTATTTCTCAAGACATAGTTGTTCAAGATTTATTCCCAACGATCTCTTATAATCCAACAGTTTCTTGTCCGGGTACAGAAATATTTTTCGATGGTAATGCAAGCATCTTACCCGATCCTCCAAACGTAGATCCGAGCATTACCGATTGGGCATGGGATTTTGGGGATCCCGCTTCAGGAGTAGGCAATACAGCATCCGGACAAAATGTATCTCATATTTTTACGACAACTGGATCTTCATATACTGTTTCACTTATTGTACAAGGAATTTGTGGACCCGATACAGTACAATCAACAATAAACCTTTTACCAAAACCTGTTGTTGATGCAGGCCCGATAATTAATATTTGCGAAGGAGACGATGCACATCTATCTGCCACAGCCATTGGTGTAAGTCCAATAGTTTCAATTGACTGGTTTGGTCCGGGAATTTTCGATTGCACATCTTGTTATACACCAATCGTAAGTGGCTTACCTGCCGGTGGACCATATACGATGTTTGTAACAGCAACCGATTCACTCGGCTGTACAGCAGACACAACTGTAGATGTTTTCGTAAATGAATTACCTATAGTTTTTGCCGGATTCGGTCAGCAAGTATGTTCATATGATACATTACAGATTTTTGCATCGCCAATGGCGGGCTCTGCTCCGTTTTCATACGTATGGTCGCCCTCTGCAGGTTTAAGTGATAGCATTAGTGATAGTCCAATTGCATACAATACCAATCAAACATATTGTGTAGTAATGACCGATGCGAATGCATGTGTGTCTGCTCCTTCATGTATTACAATTTCACATTATCCAACACCATCTATTTCATCCGGTAGCGCAAACTTATGTGCAACAGGAACCAACTTGCAAAATACGTTTACCGTTACAGGTGCAAGTCCGGGCTCAACCTATGAATGGGGGTTGTCGGCAGATTATGGTTTGATCAGTTCAGCCGCAGTTGATTCATCAGACATTACAGCAGACTTTCCAACAGGCGTTGTGGCAACATATAATTTCACCTGCATAATTAATGATGCAGGAACAGGTTGTATCGATACTGTTTCAGTTTCATTCGATGTGATAAATGGTTTGGCGATGTCGGTTAGTGGACCAACTCAGGTTTGTATAGGTGATTCTGTAACATTAATAGTTAGCGGTGCTGATACATACACATGGAGTGCATCACCTGCATATTCATTTGCAGATCCAACGTTAGATACACAAACAGTTTCTCCTTCATCACCAACAAATTTCACAATTGACGGAGTTCAAGGAACATGTACACAAACATTACTGTTCTCTTTAGCAGTCAACCCTATTCCAACTGTTAGTGTAGCGCCGGTTGCTCCTGTTTGTGGTTGTTCATCGATTACATTAGATGGTGTTGGAAGTTCACCCGGAATGATTTATACATGGACGAATAGTGGGTCGAGTAGTATTACAAGTTCAAATAGTATAGTAGCTTCTGCAAACATTTGCAATACCGATACGTTTTCATTGCACGTTCAAGATTCAGGTTCAGGATGTTTTGCCGATTCAGCTATAGAAGTAGTAGTGTTGCCTAAGCCGGATGCAAAAGCAACTGTTACGCCTAATTTAATTTGTCTAGGGGTAAACACAAATATTACGTTGGATGGAACCGGAAGTAATACGAACGGAGGAACAACTTATATGTGGTCGAGTGATAATGTCGGAATAACAATTAATAATTCGAATCAGATCAATGGAAATGCAGATGTAAGTTCTCAAACAATATTTTTCCTAACAGTAATAGATGGATTTGGTTGTGATTCCACAGCAAGCGATACCGTATTTATTCAGGCACCGCCAGTAATAACCGTGAGTAATCCATTCTTGTGTATGGCAGATCCTGTTCGTCAGTCGCTATTGACAATTTCAGGTTCGTCATCCGGATCAACATACAACTGGACAACAGTGCCGGTTTGTACTACACCAAACTCTGCATCTACAAGTGCGCAGAATTTCGATTTCGCTTCTTGTGTTTCGGGGTCGTATCCATTTAGTATTACAGTAACCGATAGTTTAACAGGATGTATTTATAATCTATCACAAACAGTAACTGTAATTGATTCGGTAGTATTGGCTGTTACCCCTGATACCTCTTTTTGTGAAGGAGGGATTGCAATGCTTTATGCAAGTGGTGCAAATACATATTTATGGAGCAATAGCGTTACAACAAGCACAAACGATATTGCAGGCTTAACGGCATCAGCAATACCATATAATTATTCTGTAACAGGAACAGTGGGAAGTTGTACTGCCACAAAAAATATTAATGTTACAGTAAATCCAATTCCGGCAACAAGTCCTATTAATGTACCGGCTCAAATATGTGTTGATGACACTACATCTTATTATACTGTAAGTCCAACAGGAACCGGTTATAATTGGACAGTAACAGGAGGAAGCATATTATCAGGTCAAGGAACAGACAGTATAAGAATTCAATGGGCGGGTTCCGGAATTGGAAGGATTCGAGTATTTAATATGAATTCTTTTGGCTGTGTTGGAGCTCCTCAAAACATTACGCTCGTAATAAATCCTTTGCCTGTAGCACCGGTAATAACTGGCCCAACAAATGTTTGCGAAAATTCCACACGCACATTTTTTGTTACACCGAATGCCGGCTCACTTTATTATTGGGGAGTAACGAATGGAGTGTACGCACTCGGACAAATTGGTCCGTTTAATAGTTTTATCTGGGGAGGTCCCGGACCTGGAACAGTTACAGCGTATGAAGTAAGTGCAGCGGGGTGTGTGGGACCAACAACAACGTACAATGTAAATGTAGATCCTAAACCGGCTGCAATGCCAATTACAGGAAACACATTGATATGTGATAATACAATCGAAACATTTACCATCGGTAATCCGGCAAATATTGGTTCAACGTATACTTGGACTACAGTAACAGCATCTTCTGCACTACCCAATGCTGTGGGAGATTCGTTGTCTGTAATATGGGGGCCGGCAGCTACAGGGTCAATCTTCTTATTTGAAACAAACAGCTATGGATGTAATAGCGATACTACTGTTTATTCTATTACAATTAATGAGCATCCGATAGGTTCAATAGTGCCGGACTCATCTTCAATATGTAACAACACAACCTTCCTTCTTACAGGGTCTATAAATGTTGGAACAATCAGATGGACAACAGATGGTACCGGGACATTCGATGATACAACAGCAATGATGCCTACTTATTCTCCGTCGGTAAACGATACAGGTTACATTCATCTCTCCATGATATTGAGCAATGCACCTTGTCCGGACGATACATCTCGGATGGCACTTTATGTTTCGCCAGCACCGGTACTAGTTGCAAATGTAAGTCAAGCAACAATTTGTTACGGATCATCAGACACGTTAAATGCTACCGGAGGTACTACTTATGTATGGGGGCCGAATGGTGAAACCGACAGTACAATTTATGTTAGTCCGCTTATCACTACTACTTATACAATTGCGGCATCGAATGTGTTTGGATGTACATCTATTGATTCAGTAGTTATCACTGTGATTCCTCCGGGAATACCGGCAGCAGGTTCAGATCAAGTGTTGTGTATCGGTGATACTATTTTATTGAATGGAACACAACAAAATGCTGGAGGTGTTTTATGGAGTACAAGTGGTGATGGAAGTTTTATACCGGCGGCGAACCAACAGAATGTAAGTTATATTGTTGGCACAGCAGATACAACGAATGGTTTAGTTCCCATTTATCTTACAACTACCGGAGCATGTTATAATTTAAAGGACACATTACTTTTAACTATTAATCACCCTACTCAACTAGAAGCTGGTCGCGACACATTGATTGCAGGTACTACCGGAGTTACAATTATTCTTAACCCGATTGTTACGAATGCAAATAACGTAATTTGGACAACTTCAGGTAGTGGAACATTTTCTCCAAGCGATACAAGTTTGAATGCAATCTATACTCCTTCAGCTTCTGATTTTTTGAAAGACTCAATCGTATTGTCGATTACTACAGCAGGTGGTTGCGGTCCGGTAATCGATAGAGTTGTTGTCGAATTTTCAAAACTAATTATCCCGAATGTATTTACTCCTTATCCTGGAAGTCCGGGTTATAATGATTATTTCTTGATTCAAAATTTAGTTCCGAATACTAAATTATTTGTTTATGATCGATGGGGGATTTTAGTATATAAAAGCGATTATTACCACAACGAGTGGGATGCTTACGGATTAAAAGCAGATGTTTATTACTACGTTGTTGAGGCTCCAAATAAATCGTATCATGGATCTGTACAAGTAATAAGAGAAGAGAATTAGAATATTGTTTAG
>JANLPR010000126.1:0-36729 GCA_031367345.1 Bacteroidota bacterium
TAATGCTTTTTTCATTGTGCAAATCGCATAAGGCAACTCCTAATTGATTATCTACTTCATCAAGTGAATTGAACGTATAGTTATTAAATTCTTTTTGTTCACGTATGTAATCCCAAATATGTTCTGTTGGATTTAATTCTGGAGAGTAAGCAGGCAAAGGTAATATTGATATATTTTCAGGAAGTTTCAATTTATTTGTAGTGTGCCAACCAGCTGAATCCATTATCATAATTATTCTATAATGCGGAAAGCTTATACTAGTTTCTTCTAATAATGCATTCATTGCTTCGGTATTACAAAATGGAGAAATGATAGAACATGTTTCTCCTGTTTGCGGACAAACTGTTGTAAACGCATATAGATATTCCCTTATTGCTTGTTTTTTGACTATGGCTCTATCTGGTCGATGTACCCAGCACTTACGAACATGGTTCATTCTTCCAAATGCTGCCTCATCTTCAAAAAAGACCATCAAAGGTCTATTGTCATTATCTTTTATTCTGGCGGTAGCCAGTATTTCTGGGAGTTTTTTTTAAACTCCTCTTGCTTTTCTTTGTTTTTCTTTGGATGTTCTGGGCGAGGCATTTTCTTTTTCCAGTTATGTCGTTTGAATAAATCCCAGATATAATCATCAGAAACAGCTTTGCCTACTTTTGTTTCTACTATTTTACGGATGTGTTTTGCAACTAAAACTTTGCCGTCTTTCGCTTTTATTTTTAAATCCCTCATCATTTTTTCTTCGTCTTCAAAACTCATGTGAGAGGTTGCAGACCTTCTTCCGCCCCATTTAAGACTATCTGTAAAACCTGCGCCTTCTTTATTATAGAGTTCAACAACTTTATATACTTTACTTTTTGTAACTCCTAAAAAAGCAGCATACTCTTCGGCTTTCTTATTTGGATTAAATGACACTGATAGTAATATTTGCCAGTAACTTCTTTGATGTATATTATTACACGCAGTTAATTTACCTGATAATTCAGCAGTGGTTAAATGTGGATTTAGTTGTAATATTCGCATACTGCAAATATACACTTTTTGTTTATCTTGTTAGCGGTTTAGTATAAGTTACACAGGAAATGCATTACACTAAATCAACTAAATACAACACTTCTTTTAATCGACTACGTAAAACAAAAATATTTTAACAAATCCAACAATACCCTTTTCTCTATTAACACATCACATTCTTTGTTTTTTTGATGGCCAAATTCCTAATATTATCACCCAAAAATAACTGTGACTTTTATTTAGCTCTTAATGCAGTAAATAAACCAAATAGACTAGCCTTTTCAATTAAGAAAGGAAAAATTCTCGAAGTCGAATCAGCTGTTTTAGTAATTCCCAAAAAGCCTTTCCAGACACCTAAAAATTCGTACTTTTGCGCAAAATCCGGCCTCCTTGCGATGTCCGTTTTTTTATTCGTGAAGTCGATTTTAAGCTGAAAAATAACCCTAACAGAGGGTAACAGTCCAATTTTCGATTTTACGGAGCCCCATTTTTTATCAAATTCAGTTATAAAAACTCAGTCATGTCATCAATTGTAGGAATCGTAGGAAGACCAAACGTAGGTAAATCAACACTATTTAACCGTTTAACTGAGAGCCGTACTGCTATTGTTGACGAACAAAGTGGTGTAACGCGTGATCGCCACTATGGCCACTCGGAATGGATCGGAAAGAAATTTTCTGTAATTGATACCGGCGGTTATGTTCGCGGATCGGACGATGTATTTGAAAGCATGATCCGTCAACAAGTTGAACTAGCAATTGACGAATCAGACATTTTACTTTTTGTTGTAGATGTGGTTGTGGGAATAACCGATTTAGATGACGTAATGGCAAACATGCTCCGTAAGAGTGGTAAAAAAGTTTTTGTGGTTGTAAACAAAGTTGACAACCACCAACGAATTGCTCAATCTGCCGAGTTTTACAACTTCGGACTTGGCGAGCCTTATTGCATTTCGGCTGTGAATGGTAGCGGAACAGGTGAACTTCTTGACGCAGTTGTTGAAGCATTGCCAAAAGAATTTGAAGATGAAACCGAAGGCCTGCCACGTTTTGCAATCATTGGCCAACCGAATGTTGGAAAATCTTCGTTGCTAAATGTGTTGCTTGGAACCGAAAGAAGTATCGTTACTCCTATTGCCGGAACAACGCGTGATGCTGTTCATCAGCGTTACAATAAATTTGGTCACGACTTTTTACTGGTAGACACTGCCGGTGTAAGAAGAAAAAATAAAGTAAAAGAAGATCTCGAATTTTATTCTGTACTGCGCTCTATTCGTGCTATCGAAGAGTGCGATGTATGTTTGATGATGATCGATGCAACTAACGGACTTACAGCACAAGATCTAGCTATTTTTCATCTGATAGAAAAGAATCGCAAAGGAGTTGTATTCATTATTAACAAATGGGATTTGGTTGAAAAGAATTCTCTTTCTACAAAAGTTTTTACTGATAAAATCCTTGCCAAGATCGCACCCTTTTCTGACATTCCAATTCTATTTATGTCGGTTCACGAAAAGCAACGTGTATTAAAGGCTCTCGAAATGGCTATTGAGGTATATGAGAACAGAAAGAAAAAAATTAAAACTTCTGCTTTGAACGATTTCTTTTTACCATTGATTGAAAGCTATGCACCGCCAGCGGTAAAAGGAAAGTATGTAAAAATTAAATACGTTACTCAACTTCCTACTCCTACTCCACAGTTTGCTTTCTTTTGCAACTTACCTCAATACGTAAATGAATCATACGGAAGATTTTTAGAGAACAAACTAAGAGAACATTTCGATTTTAAAGGCGTTCCAATCAATATCTTTTTCCGAGCAAAAAATTGATCTTAAAATTCCGGTCTCATAGTATAGCGGATATTATGTAGGTTTCCGAAACCTAAGATCCAGGTTCGATTCCTGGTGAGACCACGAACTTTTTTTGTTCGTTGCTCGTTTTTCGTAATTAGTTGCTCGTAATTTGTAATTTGTAATTTGTAATTTGTAATTTGTAATTTGTAATTTGTGGTTTGTGGTTTAACCCACTATAAACTGTATGAATTTTTTTGGGACTTACCTCTTTTATTATTAAACCATACCCCCCCCCCTCTTATTCGCAAAAAATTAATTAACTTCATAAATAGCAGAGTGGAATTTTTCATGCAAAAACAATCAACAAGAACTTTAAAGAATTTTGAATATCTCCGGAGAAATAAAATATTCAAAGGCTGATATTAAAAAAGCAGAAAAAATTTCTTTGAAGTCGATGAAGAACTAAAATTAACTCGTCGACTTTGCTTCAGCTTTGTTATTGATTCAACCCATTCCTTTGGCTTGAATGATGGCGAAAAATCAGCCGAAGAAAACTTGGAAAGACGATTAGTAATAATGGAAGTGCTGCTAGAAATCCTCCGATAACTGCTATGGCAAGCGGCTGATGCATTTGAGCTCCTGTTCCTATTCCCAATGCAATCGGCATTAATGCTATGATAGCTCCTAATGCTGTCATCAACTTCGGACGCAACCGCGTTGAAATTGAATACACAATTGCATCGTCTGTACTCTTTCCTTCATTGAGCGACTCTCTGAATTGGAGAAATGTAAAAATTGCATTTTCACCGATAACTCCAACAATCATAATCAATCCTGTGTAGCTGCCAACATTCAATGCGGTATGAGTAATAAAGAGTGCCAGATAACTTCCTGCAATGCCTAGCACAGAAATAATTAGAATAGAAAAAGACACAAGGAAGTTTTTAAAAAGAAATAAAATAACGCCGAAAACCAGTAAGCCGGCAAGAAGCAATATGATGAGTAATTCTTTAAACGATTGTTGTTGCTCTGCAAATGAACCGCCATAAACAAGATGATAACCCATAGGTATATTTACATTAGCCGCCACATCTTTTTGAATTTCTTTCATCACAGTACCTAAGTCGCGATTGTCAAGCCTTCCAGTAACAACTCCCATCATTTGCAAATTTTGTCGCTGAACTTCTGCATCGCCTTTATTAAATTTTATTTCCGCCAACTCAGATATGGACTTCAATTTACCATTGGGTAAAAAAATCTGTAGTTTATTTATATCTGCTGCTTTCAATTTATAATTTCCAGGATAAACAATTCGGATTGCTGCTAACTGTTCTTTTTCAAAAACGCTTCCGACAATGTTTCCTTCGAGTGCCGATTGCAACTGATATTGCAAATTCGAAGGAGTGATACCGAATTGTGCCAAAGTATTTTGTTTAGGCACTACTAAAATTGAAGGTCCTGCAATTACAATCCCGTCGAAAACATCTGCGGTTCCTTTTACTTTTTCAACTACAGAAGAAATTTGCGCAGACAGGTCATTCAGAACTTTTTTATCATTGCCAAATATTTTAATCTCTATCGGCTGCACACTTTCGGTTAAGTCTCCTAACATATCACCAACCACCTGACCAAAATCTATTCGTAATGCCGGTTGTGTATTTTCAATCTGAGTTCGAATGTCGCTAATTACTTCGTCTGTACTGCGACTTCTATTCCTCTTCAGTTGAATAAGATAATCGCCACGATTTGGTTCTGTGATGAAGAATCCCATTTGAGTTCCTGTACGACGCGAATAAGTCTCTACTTCAGGTACTGCAACGATCTTCTTTTCTACTTCGCGCAGTATTCTGTCTGTTTCCTCTAGCGATGTTCCCGGTGGTGATGAATAATCAAGTACGATGCTACCTTCATCCATCTCCGGAAAAAATCCAACTTCCAACTTTGGATAAATTAGAAAAATACATAAAATGAATCCTCCAATAATCGTCATACTTATAATTGGATTCGTAATAAATTTTATGACCCATTTTTGTGTCTTCACCGGATGCGATACTACACCGGAAGAACTTCCTTTTTCATTTCTTGTAAGAAGTATGTAGATCAATGGTAAAAGTATCCATGTAACAAAAAATGAACATACTAAAGTAATGATCATCGTATTCGTCATTACTTTGAAGTAAGCGCCTGCAACGCCACTCATCAATTCAAATGGTAAGAAAATAACTATGGTGCTCAATGACGAACCGATCATTGCAGGTAGCAAATATCTAATTGCTTTTACAACCAATTCTTTTGTCCGCTCGCCAGGATTCTCTTCATGTGTTCTGTGGATTTGTTCAACTACAACAATTGCATCGTCAATTATCAATCCGATGGCTGCCGCAATTGCACCAATGGTCATAATATTCAACGTTTGACCTAAAGCATATAAAACAAATAATGTCAAGCTGATAGTTAGAGGGATGGTGATCAATATAGCACTGCTTGCTTTTGCTGAACGAAGAAAGATCATTGCCACAATAATCGATAGCAGTAAGCCAACCCATAAACTGTCTGTTACACTTTTAATTGATGCATTTACAAAGTCGGCTTGGTTATAATAAGGTTTTATTGAAACGTTGTTCGGTAAAATGGACTTCAATTGATCGACCTGCTTTTGCATATCTTTTGAAACTTCAATCAGATTGCTATTGGGTTGCTTTATTACAGCAATAAGAATTCCGTCTTTACCATTTGCATTAATCTTTACGTACTCTTTTGCTTCATTAATCTGTATTATAGCAATGTCTTTCAAGAGTACAATTCGTTTCCCATCGTTAGAAACAACCAAATTCTCCAACTTTTCTTTAGAGTCGACTATAGCATCAGTGAGTGTAAGATACATTCTATTGAAGTCGTTCAAGTATCCATTGCTTTTCACAAAATTAGTTTGACTGAGTGAATTGCTGATGCTTTCCGGAGTTAATCCGAGTGTACTCATGATAGCAGTATTCAATACCAGCCAATACTCTTTCGTTTTCCCACCTATTACTCTAATCTCAGACACTCCATCTACTTGCGATAAAAAAGGTTTTATCGTATAGAGAGCAATCTTTTTCAGGTCAATTGGATTATCAGAATTACTTTCCAAAGTATAACCCATAACGGGTAAGATCGATGGATTCATTCTTTCAACTGAAATGGAAATATCAGGAGGTAAAATATTCCGTATCTGATTTATTTTTGACTCTATTCTTTGCTGACTGATTGGAACATCTGCTTTCCAATCCATATATGCAGAGAGTTCACAACTGCCTCTGCTTGTCACACTACGAATGATCTTTAGATCCTGCACTTGCTTAATCGCATTTTCAAGAGGCCTAGTCACGGTGATCATCATTCGATCTACCGGAATTTGCCCGGCATCGGCAATGACTTTTATTTTTGGAAAAGTGATCTCAGGAAAAAGTGACGTTTGTAATCTGCTATAAGCAAATCCTCCGGCTAGTAGTATAACCAGCGCAAGAACCGAAAGCGGATTTTTATGTGTATGCAGAAATCTCATTCTTATTTTAATTGGAACCAATTATATTTACCGTAGCTGTATCTGTAAGTCCGTAACCACCGGTAAGAATGATTTTATCACTTTCGGAAAAACGAGGTTCAATAATTTCAATTCTTTCACTACCCTGCATCCCTATTTTCACTGGGACTTTAACAGCGGTGCTATCATTGATCAATTTCATTACCCAGTATTCTCTTTGTGTTTCATCTGAAAGGATGGCCGACTTCTCAATAGAAGTTGCATTTGTTTTCGATTTTTTTACAAGCAAAACTTTTGCAATAAGATTTTCCGGAATCATTTTGTTAATGTCAACTTTGATTACAAAATTTTGAGTCTGTGATGCTACATCCATAGTAGGCATTGCTTTGTCGAGTGTGCCATTAAGTATGCTACCGTCGGGTAATATTAATTTCAATAATTTATTTGCTGATAAGTATTGCGTTAACTCATAAGGAAAATTGAGAATAAAAGCAAAACTGGATCTATCGCTGATGGTAGCAATTTGATCCCCATCCATTACATAATCTCCATTCTGGTGATCTAGAGAAGTAAGATAGCCGTCTGCCGGCGATTTGATTGTTATAACTCCTTTAAAATGAAAAGATGTGTCTAATGAATTTATTGTATTACCTAGACTCATCGCCTCTTTCGTTTTTATTTCGAATAGTGTTGAGCCTTTCTTGATGAAGTCTCCTAACTTGAAATACACTTTTTGCAAATAACCATTTGCATTTGCTTTTACATTAGTCTTAAGCAGAAAAGCCGAAGTAGCTGTCAATTCAGTTGTTTCGTTAAGGGCTACATTGCTGATCTTTGTAATTGTAACCGGTGTTATTGCCTCAACTGTAGAATCCCCTTCCGTTGAACTACCGCTATGACATGCAAGCAAAAGGAACGTGGCACCAATCATAAACCAACCATATATCGTTTTCTTCTTCATTGATTTAATAATTGAGATAATTATATTCATTTATCAGTAATACTTTGGCATTACTTAATTGCGCTTCTGAACTTTTTATTGAAAAATAATTCTTGATTGCCAAAAGGTAATCGGTAATGCGCAGATTGCCTTTAACCAATAATTTTTTATCTGCATCAATAAGTGCTTCAGATAATTTTATTTGTTGGTCGATCGTGCTTAACAATTGATCTGTTGCTAACATCTGTTGTTCCAACCGAAGCTCTTCTTGAGTAAATTGAACTTTGTAAAAATTCAAATATATAATTCTTGCGTTTTCTGAAAGTTTTAATCTTTGGCTTCTTAGTCTACGTATATTCCCATCATAAATAGGCACAAATACATGGAACCCTGCGCTCGCCCCAAAATTTTTCTCTCCTTTGTAATTAAGCGATGAGTTGTATCCGGCATCTCCGAATAAATTGAACTGTGGGCGATAATCAAATTTAATCTGATCAAATTGATTTTTCAGTGCTAAGCTATCTATTATATATTGCTTAACCGTCAACGTATTTTCAATTTGCTGAGGAATATGTTTTTTCAAACCAGGATCAGTTAATACTGAAAATGATGTATCAACAATACCGCAAGAATAATTCATTAAAGCAAGATCGTTTTTCAGTTGAAGTTTTTGTTGTTCAACGGCCAACTCTTGTTGTTTCATCTCAACTAGAAAAGTCAGGTAATCTGTTTGACTATAAACACCGTCTTCAGTTAGTTGCTTTAAGATTTTCTCCTCATCATTTATAACATCTATTATTTTTTCATTGTTAGTTACTACAATTTGTTCACCCAAAACAACAATGTACTGAGACGTAATACTTTTTTTTAAATCTCTTTCATTTAATTGGCCTAGTAAATATTGCGACTGCATTTGAAGATAAATATTGCGAAACTGACTCATCTTGTTTTCTTTCCCTACAATAGGAAGATTAACACCTACCAAAGCTGTTACGTTTCCTCCATTAGTAATCGCCTGGTCGTAGCCGTAGCCATTCACAATTGGAGCGTACACATTGTGGCTATCGAATGACACATTTGCTTTGTAACGACTTTTTATTTGCGCGCTGTCAATTTTCAAAGAATCAATCTTAATACTGCTTCCTAAAATAAAGGGACTATTCTTTAAAGCTGCAGTAAGAAAATAATCAAGCGACTTTTGCTGACCAAAAGAAATAACTGAAATATTCACAAAGATCAAAAGAAATAATACTCTCATAAATTGTATTGAATTACTCAGGCACAAAGGCTTGGAATAGTTTCAGCAAAGTAAGAAATTGTTACGATTTTTATAGTAGAAAATTGCTATTCTTTTGGAAAATCTTCTAGCTAATCATCGACAATTCACAATCTATCAATGTTATTTAACTCCTTTTCAAGCAACACATGCATCCTTTGTATTTACTCTTCCAGACAAACTCAGAATAGTTAAATTGAAAGTAAAGGACTTCAAAAACTCACAGCAAATTCATCTCTTTGCAACCAATTCTCTTTCGGATAAAAAGCCTTCGGATCGATGGTATGAATACTATAAGCCGGACGCGACTTACCACTTGTATTCGGCAAACTGTAATGAGGAAGTAACCCATGTAGAACGATACACGTCCCCTTTTTTACTTCTAACGGAACCATTCCTTCCATACTCATCGGTGTTTCATCAAGTATTTTCATTTCTGTACCGCCATCTTCTTTTCGCTTAAACCAACTACGCAAGGTTGTTTTGTGTCCACCTGGCATTGCCCACAAACATCCATTTTCGATAGTTGCATCTTCCAATGCAAACCAATACCCAATACATGTATCGGGCTCTGTATATAAAAATGTTGAATCTTGATGAACATCTACAACTCCACCGATCTTTGCATGTTTAAAAATAAACATCGACTGAATTAACAGGTAATCGCCACCGCCAATTTCTTCAGCTAACTTTTTCATTTTATCTGAACGCGAAAAAGTATTAAAAACATCGTCTAAGTCATGTACAGCGTGACCAATTTTATTGAATGATTTTTCTACGCTCGATATTAATTCTCCTCTTTCATCAAACGCACTTTTTTCGAAAAAGAATGAAATGTTATTTCCACTCTTCAAAAAATAATCATCACTTGTTTTCACCTGATCTGACGTTTGAAAAACAGAAGCATTACCATGATATCGGTAATTTTTAGCTAACAAGTTAGCTCTCGCAATCAATTCATCACACTTTTCAGCCGAATAAAAATTTGCCAAAACCAAAAACCCATTCTTTTCGAACTCACTTTTCAAATCCATAATTAGTTACTTTATCAATAGGACCGAAAAATAGAAAAAACAAGGGTGTAATTTGCTTGTATCTGAAAAAAAATGATTCATCTCATTAAAATTATACTCATTACCGATTAGAAACTAACCCTAAATAGGCAGAAAAAACCCAAGGAGAATAAACAATAGTACGTCTTAAAGTGTTTTAACTTATGAATACTTATTGATTATATGTTCACCTTTGATAAAATGTTTAATTTTACGCAATGAATCCCATAATTATTATCAATATTTTTGCCTTTCTGGTTTCATACCTGGCAATGGAAGGAGTTGCATGGCTTACCCACAAATACATCATGCATGGAGTTCTTTGGAATCTTCACGAATCGCATCATAAACCGCGTCATGGTCGTTTTGAAAAGAATGACTTGTTTTTTCTTTTCTATGCAAGCATTGCTATGATTTTGATGGCATACGGCTACGAAAATTTTGATTACCGTTTTTGGATGGGAATTGGTGTAACCGCCTATGGTTTTACCTATTTCATTTTACATGATGTTTTTATACATCGACGAGGTAAATTTCTCGACAAACTTGACAACAATTATTTCCGGGCCATGAGAAAAGCTCACAAAGTGCATCATAAAAATATGGGTAAAGCAGAATGCGAAGAATTTGGACTGCTTTTATTTGATAAAAGACATTATTCCAAAAATTCAAATAATAAATAAAGAAATTTATTGTTCTTTTACTTCAGCTCGACTAAAACAATAGGTCAAGTATTTTGTTTTAAAACCTATTCGATAAACTCATCATGAATAAAAAAGTTTTGCTGATAGGTTCAGGATTAGGAAGCTTAGCAACTGCACTACGCTTATCATCTCAGGGTTATGATATTGATATTGTAGAAAAATACCACCAACCGGGAGGGAGATTAAACACATTTGAAAAGGACGGGTTCACCTTTGACATGGGCCCTTCATTTTTCAGCATGAGTTATGAATTTAAAGAGCTTTTTGATTCCATTGGAGTTGCAATGCCTTTCCAGATCGAAGAACTTGACCCAATCTATTCCGTCAATTTTTCCAATTCCAATAAATCTTTTTTAATTTATAAAGATTTAAAGAGATTAGCCAAAGAATTTGAAGGAACTGAAAAAGACTTTGAGGAAAAACTGAAAAAATATATTGGTGAGGCAAAAAAACTTTTTCACGATACAGAAAACATTGTAATACGAAGTAATTTTGCTTCAAAACTTGACTACCTTTTAAAACTAACAAAAGTGCCATTAAAACATAGTCCGAAAATGTTTCGCTCAATGTGGCAAGAGCTGGAAAACACATTCGACTCTCAAGAAGCAAAAGTAATTTTTTCCCTGGTTGCATTTTTTCTTGGCGACACGCCTTTTAAAACACCCGCTGTTTATAGTTTGCTTAATTATACCGAACTTGAACACGATGGATATTGGAATGTGAAAGGCGGAATGTATAAGATCACGGAATCAATCGTAGAGCTTTTAAAAAAAAGAAATGTTCGCTTTCATTATAATACGGAGATAGTAAGTGCAGATTATTCAGGCAATCAAATCAATTCGTTTTCTGATGCAAACGGCAAATTGTGGACAGCGGATATTTATATTTGTAATAGTGACGCAGCATCATTTCGCGGGAAAGTATTAGATAGAAAAAAATATACTCCAAAAAAATTAGACAAAATGAAATGGACGTTGGCGCCTTTTACGATTTATTTGGGAGTAAAGGGAAAACCAAGCAATCTAATACATCACAATTATTTTCTCGGAAGTAATTTTAAAGACTATGCAGATTCGATTTTCACTTCAACGTCGTCACCGGAAAAACCATATTATTATGTTAATGTAAGCAGCAAGAGTAATCCGGCTTCTGCACCTGAAGGTTGTGAGAACTTATTTATACTTTGCCCTGTACCCGACCTTCGATATAAAAAAGATTGGTCAGATTCAGAGCAATTTGCCGATACAATTATTTCAGATCTTTCTTCAAGAATTGGTTATGACTTGAAAAAAAATACGCTATCAAGAACCATTTTGAACCCCATTGATTGGGAAAACAAATTCAATTTATACCAAGGAAGCGGATTAGGTTTAGCACATGGGCTCTCTCAAGTTGGCGGCTTTAGACCTTCGAATAAAGATGAACACTTTAAAAACCTTTATTATGTTGGTGCTTCTACAACACCGGGCACCGGTTTGCCAATGGTTGTAATATCATCTAAACTAGTGAGTGAAAGAATAAATCATGAACATGGAATTATACAACAAAATTAGTTTTCAATTCAGTAAAATTCTTACAAGAAAATATAGCACGTCATTTTCTTTAGGAATTTATATGCTTGAAAAAAGATTTCACAAATCTATTTATGCTATATACGGATTCGTTCGTTTAGCTGATGAGATAGTGGATACTTTTCATGCTTATGATAAGGAAAAACTATTTAAAAGATTTTGTGAAGATACGCAACTTGCACTTGAAAATAAAATTAGCACCAATCCCATCTTAAATAGTTTCCAGATTACTGCTCATGAATTCTCTATAGACTATGAATTAATAAATGCATTTTTGAAAAGCATGGAAATGGACCTTTCAATTTCTGATTATAATGAAAATAGGTATTCAGAATATATTTATGGGTCTGCCGAAGTGGTTGGATTAATGTGCTTGAAAGTTTTTTGTCAGGATCAACCTGAGGAATACAAAAAATTGATTTCTCCGGCTAAAAACTTAGGAGCTGCATTTCAAAAGGTGAATTTTCTTAGAGACCTTAATAGTGATTACAAAGAACGAGGAAGGGTTTATTTTCCGGGGGTAAATTTTACCGAATTTACTCCTGATCAAAAATCAGGAATAGAAGCTGATATTGACAAAGATTTTAATGACTCATGGCAAGGAATAATTAAACTACCGAACGGCAGTAAACTTGGGGTAATGGTAGCCTACATCTACTACAAAGCATTGTTCAAAAAAATTAAATTGTTGCCTGTTCACAAAATAAAAAGTCAACGAATTCGAATTTCCAATTTTGAAAAACTAATATTGCTTTTGAAAACTTGGCTTAGAATAAAATTAAATTTAGTTTAGAATGATTCGACTACTCCTTTTTTTTCTTCTAAGTGTTTACTCCCTACAAGCACAAGATCGCTCCAGACGTGATGTAAGGAAAGAGTTTTTACTTTGCTCCAACAAAGTTCTAACTGAAAACCTCTATAGTAAGATTGATCTTTTAGGTCAATTAACGCCCATTGAATTGGGATATAAAGGTGCCGCCTTTGCGAGCCAAGCTAGGTTTAGTATAAACCCATTCACAAAATTCTCCTTTTGCAAAACCGGATTAACAAATATTTCCGATGCTATTAAAATTTCACCGCACGATATTGAATTAAGATATTTGAGAATGCTAATAGAAACAAAAATACCTAACTTTTTAGGAATGAGCGAAAATATCATTGAGGACAAAATGATTATTTTTTCTCTTTTAGCAAAAGAAACAGATAACGAGCTGAAACTATTAACTACTGATTTTTTATTAAAAAGTGGACTTTGCACTGATATTGAAATAAAATTATTGGCAACTATTTAGTACGATGGGAAAATATACATATCTCTTAATAGATTTTTTTTCTATTCTAGTCCCGCTCTTGTTTTCATTCGAGAAGCGAATTTTCTTTATTAAAAAAATGCCTGCCCTTTTTCCGGCATTAATAATTACCGGTAGCTTTTTTATTATTTGGGACCATTATATGACCATTTGGAATGTCTGGGGCTTTAATAAGGCATATGTATCAGGGTTGTATCTTTGGGATCTGCCTATTGAAGAATGGCTTTTCTTCATAGCAATTCCCTATTCATGTATTTTTATTTATGAATCATTGAATTTTCTTATTAAAAGTGACCAAATAAATAAATTCGCTAAAAACATTTCTGTCGTCTTGTGTGTTATATTATCTGTAACAGTTCTTTTCAATTTCGGGAAATTATATACATCGATCAAATTTATACTTGCTGTATTAATGCTAGTCTTTACGATCGTAAAAAAACCACCTTTTATGGGCAAATTTTACAGAGCTTATTTGGTTAGCCTAATCCCATTTTTTATTGTGAATGGATTACTTACTTGCATTCCAGTGGTTACATATAACAACAATGAAAACTTAGGAATTCGACTTGGGACAATACCTGTTGAAGATACGATCTATTTACTTCTCCTGCTTTTGATGAACATTGTTATTTATGAATTCTTCAAAAAAATTCTTTTACCCAATGTTAAACCTTCAAGTATCCATTGATCAAAATTCGGGCTTTTGCTTTGGCGTAGTTTACGCAATTCAATTAGCAGAAGAAATTCTGAATGAAAAGGGCATACTTTATTGCTTGGGCGACATCGTTCATAATGATGAAGAAATTGAACGGCTACGAAAAAAAGGTTTGATCACCATCACACATGAACAACTAAAAAATATAAAAAACGAAACTGTATTAATTCGTGCTCACGGCGAACCTCCGGCAACTTACCACTTAGCCATCGAAAACAATCTGACTATTATTGACGCAAGTTGCCCGGTTGTTTTAAAACTACAAAACCGTGTTAAACAATCTGCAGACAAAGAGAAGCATATTTTTATTTATGGCAAACGCGGGCATGCAGAAGTCGAAGGATTAATCGGGCAATCGCCAAGCGAAGTGATTGTATTTACCGATATCAACGAATTAGATTTTGATACAATTCCTCGAAAGATTTCCCTCTACTCCCAAACCACTAAGAGTACCAATAAATTCTACAAGATCTATAACTCCTTTCTTGAAAGAGGAATTGAAGTTGAGTTGAACGACACAACATGCAGGCAAGTAAGTAATCGCGATGTACAGATTCGAAGTTTTGCAACTTCATCTAATGTAATCCTTTTTGTTTCCGGACAAAAATCATCGAATGGAAAAGTTTTATTTGATGTTTGCAAAGAGTATAATCCTAAAACATTTTTCATTAGTACGGTCTCGGAAATTGATCGAAATTGGTTTTCACCGAATGAAAAAGTAGGTATTTGCGGAGCTACTTCTACACCTATGTGGCTTATGGAGCAAGTGAAAGCAAGAGTACTATCCTATTAATTATGCTAATTGATCAATACAATAAATTAACATGCCCTTTATACTCATGTTTAATACCTAGATCATCGGTAGCTATAGCAAGATAAACATACGTGTCTAAAACACATTTTTCATTATAACCTTGCTTAGTACCATCCCATCCTTTTTGCATATCGGAAGTTGTAAAAATAACTTCACCCCACCTATCAAAGATTAACATCTTAAACTCCACAACTCCTACACCTAGGGGTTTAAAACGATCGTTCACGCCATCATCGTTTGGAGTAAACGTATTCGGAAAATAAATTACAAACTCGTTTTTAATAGTAATAGTTTTTTGAATAGTATCGAAACACATTTTTGCATTCTGAACAATCAACTTCACATTGTACACTCCTGTATCGCGGTAACTATGCTGCGGATTTTTTACTGTAGCCGAATCTCCATCACCGAAACTCCATCTCCAGAATACAGGATCAATACTTAGATCGGTGAAAGAAACAGATGGATTAATTATCGAAGGATTTTCTGTAGAAACCATAAAGTCAGCTACAGGCTTTCCGTTAACAAAAACATTCGCCGGCTGACTCCATATTGCTTTACATCCTTTTGTAGATGTAACTGTATGTACTACGGAATAAATACCCGGCGTTGTATAGTAATGTGTTGGGTTTACAATTGTGTCGGTGTAACCATCACCGAATTGCCAATACTGCGAATTTAATGGAACCGAATTTCCTTGAGCATTAAAATCAACCTTTAATGAAGGACAGCCGGAAATTAGATACGGAGAAAACTCTGCATTCGGTTTTGGATTTACATAAACTGTTACTTGTTGTTGAATAGGACTCGTTCCACAATTGTCAGTTATAGAAACTGTATAGGTTTGTGTGTTTCTAGGAGAAACAAAAATGCTACTAATTGCAGATCCGTTATTCCATAAATAAGAATATGGCCCTCCGCTTCCTCCTGATACATTCACAAACACAGAAGCGTTGTCGCCTTCACAAATTGTATCTGTTCCTACCGCAGTTGAAAGCAAAGCAGGATTAACAGTGATGCGTACAGGAATAGGTGTACTATTGCATCCATTTGCATCAACAGCATAAACCGAATAATCGGTTGTTTGTGATGGACTCAATGTCTGGCTTGCTCCTATAAAAGAATTACTCCAATGAAAAGTATAAGCCGGATTTCCCCCTAATGCTAACGCTGATAAAACAACGCTTTGTCCAATACATATTGGAACAGGATTTGAAATTGTTGTTAACAGCTGATTCGGCTGAGTAATTTGGACTTGCTGATTTATTGTACATCCATTTTGATCTGTGATAGTCACAAAATAATTTCCCGAAAATAATCCAGAGACACTTGAAGTAGTATTTCCATTCGACCATTGATAGCTATATGGTGCAGTACCACCTGATGTATTCAATGTTGCTAATCCATTGCTTGCATTATAACAAATTGCAGCTTGAACATTGGTTGTTGATGCTAATTGAGAAGGAGCATTCACGAAATATGATTTATTCATCAAACATCCATTCGCATCTGTCACAATTATTTGATAATTTCCTTTTGCTAAATTATTGATGACTG
This sequence comes from Bacteroidota bacterium, assembly GCA_031367345.1. Classification (GTDB taxonomy): domain Bacteria; phylum Bacteroidota; class Bacteroidia; order AKYH767-A; family 2013-40CM-41-45; genus JADKIH01. The sequence continues at coordinate 16,266 of JANLPR010000126.1, forward strand.
AATCATTTACAGCAGCAGGTGTCCAAGAGTAATTGTATGGCCGTACACCACCGACAACACTAACTTTAATACTTCCATTTGAAGACGATGAACATGTTGCCGGAATAATTTCTTCAACAGAAGTAATAGCAGGTGGCTGAGATATTACAAGTGAATGAATATAGCGACATCCATTGGCATCGGCGACGCTTACTGAATAATTACCTGCACTCAGATTTGTTGCTAACTGATTTGACTGTCCATTAGACCAACTATAATTATAATTTCCTAGACCACCTGAAGCAACAACAAGCGCATTTCCATTTGTTGAGCCAAAACAATTTACGTTCGACACATTTGAAGTTGCTGTAATTGGTGATGGTTGATTAATTATTGTATTCACATTGGAAGTACAACCATTTGCATCAGTTATAAGTACAGAATAATTTCCTGAGTCGGCCTGAGTTATAGTACGAGAAGTATTTCCGGTTGACCATAAGTATGAATAAGGCAGAACTCCCCCACTAGCGCTTATCGTTGCTTGTCCATCATTAGAGCCATAGCATAATGTTGGACTTGCTATTACAGTAGCGTTTAATAATGGAGGACTGGCAATGTTGAAAGGAACAGTAGTCACACAATTATTTCCATCGGTAACCATTACATTATAGTTGCCAATAGGTAAGCCGGAAATCGAATTGGTATTGGTTGTAGAATAGGACCAAGAATAATTGAACGGAGCTGTTCCTCCAGACAATGAAACTCTTGCAGAACCATCAGCTCCTCCGAAACAACTTACAGGAACAATAGAATTGATTGTTGCAACAGGTCCGGCTACATTTGAAACTCCCACTGAAGCGGTACTCACACAACCGTAATTATCGGTAATGGTTACAGAATAAATTCCTGCAGGCAAATTCGTAATTTGAGTTGCAGTTGAACCTGATGGATTCCATGAATAGGTGTAGGGAGAAACGCCTCCGGTTGTTGAAACACTTGCAGAACCATTACTTGCTCCACAAGTTGATGGATTAGCTATTGCACCAATGCTTATTCGTGATGGCTGATCAACTACTGCGCTTCCTATTAATGTACATCCATGAGAGTCTGTAATCGTAACAGTGTAAATACCTGCCGCCTGATTAGTCATATAAGGTGTTGTATCGGTATGTCCGGCCCATCTATAAAAATAAGGCGGAACACCACCGGTAACATCCACTTGTACTCTACCATTTACTGCTCCATAGCAATTAGCTGCTACACTTGTCGATGTACTCACCAATAACTCCGGCGGTTCGTTAATCATGACAGTTAAAATAGCCATACATGAATTGGCATCTGTTATCATTACATCATATCTTCCCATTTGCAATCCTACAGCTGTGTTTTGTGTAGCATTACCGGGAGACCATAGATAAGTATAAGGTGCTGTACCTCCTGCAACAGCAACAGTAGCTGTTGCATCATTGCTGCCGAAACAATTTGGCGCCGTTGTATTCGAAAGCACTGCATTCATAATTCCGGTATTTTGAACATTAACAATTGTGCTGAGTAAACAAGTATTTGCATCAGTAATATTTACTGAATATGAACCTGCCGATAAATTAGTGAGACTAGATGTTCCTACCATTCCATTCGACCAACGATAAGAATAAGGAGCAACGCCACCTTGCACTAAAACCGATGCACTTCCATTGCTACTTCCACACGTACCAATAGTTGATGATGGAAAAGCAATTAAACTAGAAGGCTCTGAAATATTTATTGATGTCATCGTACTACAACCGTTTCGATCTGTAACTCTAACTGTATAAACACCACTTGAAAGCTGAGAAGCAGTTGCATTATTTCCTCCTCTTGGCGACCATTGATAATCGAATGGTGGTGTTCCTCCTATAATATTCACAGTTGCACTTCCATTGTTACCGTTGTAACATGTAACATTTGAAAAAGAATTGATTGTGACAACAGGCGATGGAATTGCACTAACGGTTGTAGTTGTATTACTCTTACAACCATTTACATCTGTTACTTGAACATTGTAAATTCCGGGTGATAGATTTGAATAGTTATCTGCCGTATAATTTCCAGGTGTCCAAGTGAACGAATATGGTAGAACCCCACCTGTTGGCGTTACTTTTACACTTCCATTATTGTTTCCACACAAAGCTGGAAAACTCATAAGAGTAGTATTTAACAAAGGTGGTTGATTGATAGTTACAGATGAACCTGTAGAGCATCCTTTAGCATCTGTTATGATAGCTTGATAATTACCGGCTGCTAAATTGGTAAGACTAGCCGTTGTAAAATTTCCCGGCAACCAATAATATTGATATGGCGCAGTTCCACCGGAAACTGTAAACGACGCGGTGCCGGTATTTACATTATAACAAGTAAGATCGGTTGGCGTACTCATAGTATGAGTAAGGAGTGGTGGTTGGGTTAATGTCGTAGAATATGTTTTAGTACACCCATTTGCATCGGTTACTAAACACTGATAATTTCCGGGAGCCAAATTAGATGCCGAAAGATTCGACGAAATCGCAGGTGTCCATGAATAGCTTAGTGGAGCAACTCCTCCGCTTGCATTCATAAAAATCGAACCGTTCGATTGCCCGAAACAACTAATATTATTTTGACTCAGGTTTGTTAAATTTAGGAGGGGTGGAGAACCGATAGTGATAGAAGAATTCATTGTGCAACCATATCGATCTGTTACTAAACAAGAGTAATTTCCTGCCGAAAGCCCTGTTAAACTTGTAGAAGTATTTCCCGCTACCGACCATTGATATTGAAGTGGCGAAGAACCTATTGCATTTACTGTAGCAGTTCCATTTCCAGGAATTGCACATGTTGCATTAGTTGGAAAAATAGTGGCCGAAAGTGGCGGAACTAAAACGGAGAAAGAATATGTTTGGAATCCTAAGAAAGGACAGTTGTCATCTTGTACTATAAGTAAAAAAGTATACGGTTGATTTCTCGCTTGCGCAAGCGTTGGCGTCCACGAAAATGTACCTACTGGAAATTGAGCTGCTGTTGAATTGAATGTAGCTCCGGAAATTGCACCTAAATAATTCATCGTTACATTCTGATTACTATTAGGGTCGGTTGAATTAATATTGAATGTTAATTGCTTTCCCGGACATGCTACCAAATCATAATTCGCTGTGCCGTTTGCACCGGAAGCTATTGGAAGGGCATTACTACAATTTTGTGTGTAGACTTCCATATCACGTAAAACAGAACCAATAAGAATTCCGTTTCTATATTCTTTTACCGAGATTGTCATTACTCCAACTTCGATTTGTGTTGGATTCAAAACGATGTCTCCTGTATTGTCGAGCGTGATGGCAGGCGATGATGAAATAGGATTCGTTGCAGAGAAACCGGGCTTATATGAAACAAATGTTCCCGGTGCCGATCGCGGCGTTACCATTGAATAGACAAGCGAATCTCCATCGGGATCATACGCTCCATGGTTATAATGGAAAGTTTGTCCGATACAGAAAAACGCAACAGGTATATTTGTAAATACCGGTGCAGAATTATTGACAGACAATAAATTATTCAATGTGGCTTCTACGTAAGTTCCCGGAACGCCATTACAATTATTAGGAGTATATGAAAGAGTAGAGATAGCACAATTTCGGCAACAAACAGTGTAGCCAAAGATCCAATCAGAACATTGCATTGGCAAAGTAACATTTCCAACATATTCCCATTTCTGAATTCCGGGTAATGTTCCTCCTCTGCATGTTGTAACTGCTGTACTACAAATGTGAGATATTTCTTTTCCGGTTCCAGGTAACTTAGCTAGATTGACTGTACCATTAAATGAACAAGATGTAGATGAATAATTAACACCTACGGCATTTGGAGCTGCGATTCCTGCACAGTCTCGATAAAGAGTTAATGACAACTGATAGGTATTACCGCTAACATATTTATAGGTAATGTCTGCACCGCTTATGTGCGTGGCTTCCGATAGCAAAGGATTACATAACAACAAAATTGCAATTCCAAACACAACTGTTGGTTGGAAATTTAATTTGTTTAGAAAACCGTTAAAGTTCTTTTTCATAGTTCGTTAATGCGATCTGACGCCCTAATGATAATTGTGGGTGTATTCTTAAAACGGCAATTAACGACAGGGGTTAAGCAAATAGCGAGCGTACACTTACAATAGAATCTGAAATATTTCTACTCACAAATAATACATTGTTCTAAATTTCAGGTTGAAAATCAAGATTCCAACCATTTCAAATTTTAAAATAAGTTCAAATTGTCCCAAAAAAAAAGTGGGTTATCTAGTACTAGACAACCCACTTTTAAATATTTATTCAGCTCTTAAAACTCCCACATATCGTGTTCGAAGTTGCTGATTTCTGATTTGATTTTTTCAGATTCAAGAAGAGCACTTATACCTTGCTTGTAATCTTCAATTCGACGATCATACACATTGGCTTCTTTGTAAATATAACTTCCGAAAAGACGCTTTTGAAAGATGTCATCAAACGTGCGACGTTCAGCATCGTTTTCTCTGTTAAACACTTCGCTATTAGCAAACAGCTTACGAGCTTCAGGATAGTAAACCCAGAACAAAGGTATTTTGAGGTTACCCTCACGCACCTGTCCTGCTTCATCTACCGCATAAATAAGTGGAGCTAGTCCAATTATTCTTACGTCGAGTACCGATCGTTGTTTATCGAAAAACCAATCTTCTTTTACACGAAACGCAATTACTTTATCGCGAGAAAATTCACGTGCAATAACAGTATCGTATTCATCGTAAGGAGGATCCGGTCGTTGCATTTTTACAGTGTCGCTTCTTGCTCCACCGTGACCTTCGATTTCTTTATTTGTTAACGGCTTCGTGAATTCATCATCATCGTAATTGTATGCCGTAAGTGAACCTTCAGTAATGGCGTCCATTATAACATCCATTAGATTTTTTCTGTCTTTAGTTCCTTTACTTGAAGGGAATTTCAAAGGTAGATTGATCTTTTCTTGAAGGTCGATTACTCTCCAAATACGCTTTGACCACATTACATCGGCTTCACGTAAAAATGGATAAGGAATCACTTGACGAGTCAATGCCGATTCTTTTACATAAACTCCATCGAGGACACCATTTTGTGAATAAGATGCTGTGCTTAGCATAGCAAATAGGATCACAAATAAGATTCTGGCTTTCATCACTGCTGTTTTAGTTATTATTGAATAGTAAACGCCATTGGTGATAAATTTCGTGTTGATTGATCTGCACCCGTAGCCATTTTAGCTTTGATGTATTCAATAAACACTTTATCGCCTGCACGTAATTTAGCAATTGCATCACGCATTGGTTGAGTAAGCTGATTACCCGGAGATTCATATTCGATCAAGTCTTTTCCTTTAGCGAAAATTGAAATTTTAAATCCGGTTATCTTAAAGAATAATTCGAAGTCGAAATTCTCTAATTGTGGAATCAGTGTACCTGCTGCAAGTAAGCTCTTGTTAATCGGACCACCTTTGCTATTCGAAATCGTAGCAACCGGATCCGGTACTCGTTTTACTCGATATTTAAACTCCCCCATTGGCATTACTTTCTCTCCAATTTGAGCTGATATATTTATTTTAGCTTCACCCACTGTAGTTACGGTTGCAATGAAATGACCGCCTCCTGCTGCTGTGTTTGCTTTTAACGCAGCACCACCTCCGCTTATTGAAGGTTTCACTTTATCGTTAGACACCCCTGGAACAGAAATAGCCATTGGATTGTCAACACCGATATACAGCACGTTCATTTTCTCTGCAGAAACAACAGCATTTGGTTTCTGAGCAGTATACGATTGTGAGAATGGATAATGTTTAAAAGTTCCATCCGGTTGTTTTACGCGAATTACACCGGCCCATTTCTTTTCTCCTTCAGAACTTGGGTGATCGGTATATTTAGCATAACCACCTGCAACGGGCAATGTATTGCCTTCACATCCTTTACAATTATCAGATCCGGAAGAGTCTGTTGTTGCTCCTATAAACACTTCAGGAACCATTGTTGTAGAAGTAGCTGACATAAACACTTCTGCTGTATAGTCACTACCAATTGTTACCACACTACTATTTGCGATAACTTTTGCATCGAACTGATTAAACTTTACAAGCTTTGCATCTACCGATCCGAGTAATTCATCGATTACTTGTGACTCTGCATTACGAACATCAGATTGAAACTTTGTTAAAAGTGCAACAGTAGCTACTACAGGATTGTGATAAAAACTCACTAACTCCCAAGTACCTTTTCCGTCTTCCTTTTTAGCAGGATCATTTGTATTTAATAAATTCTCCATCCGAGTCTTATAATCTGCTTGCGCTCCTGAAGGGGCATTAGCAACAATTAGATTCTTGAAGTCGTTCAATTTATTTTTCAAATTTATCGCTTCGCCTTTTCTACCTGTAGCATCATCATCACCAATCATTATATGAGTAGGTGAATCATAATCCTCTTTGTTTTCCAGTTCAGGTAGCGTTGGAGTTGGTTTTCCCGCCTCTGTTTTATCGGCTGTTCTTACTAATCTGTTTTTCAAATCATCAATAAATTTGTTCACATCAGAAGCACCTTTACGGATGTTCTGAGCTTGCTCATTTATCTTAGCATATTTGGCTGCATCGTTGGTCATTTGTTTTTCAAATGCTGCATATGTCGCCTGGTTTTTCTTATCGATATTATTTTTCGATAGTTCCACACTTTCGTTGATGGTTACAAAGGCATTGATTACTTCCTTTGTAACGTTGAGGGCAAGAAGCGCCGTTAACACGAGATACATCATGTTAATCATCTTCTGCCTTGCTGATAGTTTTCCGCCCGCCATGGTTTAAGTACTGGTTTTCAGGTTTTGGTTAAAATTATTCGGTGACGGGAAATTAACCACGTACAGTCATTGCTGATAACATATTACCATACACAGTATTCAATTGTGCAAGATTCTTTGCTAATGCAGCAACCTCTTGGCGATACTTCTGTGTATCGTCGATCGATGAATTAAGATTCGACATTAATGCATTGATGCCTTCATAGAAACGTGCAGTTTGTTTCAAGTTATCACTGCTTTCTTGTAATTGTAATTCATACACAGCGTTCAATGCAGCAAGGTTTTTACCTGCCGAAACAACCTGATCTTTGTATACTCTTACTTCTTCTGTAGAATTTGAAAGCGTTTCAACCGCTTGTGCTGCTTTAACGTATGAGTTAGACATTTCACCGGCAGATTTAGCTGCAGCAGTAACATTTTTCACGTATTCGTTAGTAGCAACTCCAGCGTCGCTCATATCGGCTAATTTAGAAGTATTCTCTCCTAATGAACGTAATCCAGTTCCTAAGCTTGCAATCAATTCAGGGCCAATTTTAGCATCAGCCATTAAACGATCTAAGTGCTGAACAACCGGATCTATTTTCTTTTTTCGATCTTTTTTCGAGTGACTGTCTTCGTCTTCCATTCCTGCTAATTCAGGATATACTAATGACCAATCCACATCTTCGTGTGGCGGTTCAAAGGCAGAGAAAATAAAGATGACAGCCTCGGTTCCTAATCCTAATACGAGGAAAAATCCCGAAGCCGGCCAGTGTTGAATTTTGAATAATGCTCCAATGATTACGATCGCGGCTCCGATACCGTAAAGCTTCGCCATGAAGTTCTTAAATTTCTTCCCCTGTGTAATTTCGGCAAGTCCCATAGTTTGATTAGATGAATTGGTTAGTTAGACAATAATTGAATTATAATTGAGAGAGAATTATTCAATCAATAAAGTTGTAATCAGTAAACGTGATATTTTAATAGTCTGCTTTATCGCGACCTAAGAAACTTTGAACACAACGGAAACCGATATAGCATTTTGATGTATCCTGATATTCGTATGTACGAGTGCCTGTTTGAAGATAATAACCTACATCCTTCCATGAGCCTCCGCGAATAACTTTTCGTTTTAAAGCTGCCGGATCTGTATCCTTTGCTTCGTATTCGTAATCGGTACTGATATCGTGAGAAAAACTATACGATGATTCATCAAATGCATTGCTAGTCCACTCACTCACATTACCTGCCATACAATACAATCCATAATCGTTTGGCCAGTATGATGTAGCTTTTACGGTATAAACACCACCATCGTCCATATAATTACCACGCATAGGCTTGAAGTTTCCTAAGAAACAGCCGCGACTGTTACGAATATAAGGACCTCCCCAAGGATAAGGCGATAAATCTAATCCACCGCGAGCGGCATATTCCCACTCCGACTCTGTTGGTAAACGGAAATCCTGAGCGAATGCATTGCCATTGTCGGCTAAATAACTATTTAATAATTGTGTTCTCCAAATACAGAATGCCCTTGCTTGCTTCCAATTTACCCCTACTACCGGATACTCATCGTATGCCGGATGCCAGAAATACATTTGTGTTAATGGATCATGGTAAGAATAAGTATAGTCATGAATCCACGCTAATGTATCAGGATAAACATTGATAACATCTTTCTTAATAAACACTGAACGGTCGCGCATCCCCTGCTCACGGTTCTCACGTTGAGCGGCTGATTTTAGATCGATCCAGTAATATTCAAAATTTAATTTTCTAGTATCTATTTCTTTACGACGGTAAAAACGCTCTGTCTCCGGCAAAAATAGTTCAGCTAATGTTTCTACATTTTGCTCATCATCCCACTTTATTTTTGCTCTCCAATTGATACGTTCGCCGTATTCTCCTTCTTCTATCAAATGATCGCCACCAATCAATCTGTGCGCCAATGAATCTCTTACCCAATAAACAAATTGGCGATATTCATTATTTGTAATTTCTGTATTATCCATGTAAAATGCAGGGATAGTAACTGTCTTTGCCTGCGCTGTTACCGCATAAGGGACATCCTGATCACTCGGACCCATATTGTAGGAACCCGAGGGAATGTAAACCATTCCGAAAGGATCTGCCTGATACCACTTTTCGCGGTCCTGAACTCCTGTCAATTCACCTTTGTTGCTACTGCCGCACCCGGCTAAAGCAATTACAGCAATTAAATACAGAAATCCGAGTTTTTTACTTCCTAAGCTCTTGATATTCATGTTTTTTTTATGAATAATACTAGTTTCGTTTTGAACAGACCTTTTATTTATAATATGGATCCGCAATGAAATATCGCTCTTTAACGGAATGATATGTCATTGGTTGCACCAAATTTAAACTAAGATCAACCCCTCATTGTGCTAATTCTATAAGAACCTTACATTCCTATGGAACTGACGTTTAACTACTTTTGTTGGTTTATAACAATATCCCAGCATAATTTCGTGTGTTCCGCTGCTATATGTCTTAATTTCTGAAGTAGTCATGTCGTAAGAATAACCAAATTTTAGGTTAGGGATAATCTCTAAACCTGCCATAAACACAATCGCATCCTGTAATCTGTACGATGCACCTATCCAATATCGGCTATTAATAAATAAATTTGCGTTAAAATCAGCTTGTGTAGAAACAGCATCTGTTTTCAACTGTATCATTGGCTTTAATGTAAGTGAAGATGTAAGATCTACGCTGTATCCTGCCATTAAATAATAATGTCTTGATAATTTGGTATTGATGTTATCGTATTTGATTTTACCCTGTGTAAGATGCGATGTAGAAAGACCAAAATACAACTTGTCTGTATTGTAATAAGCGCCCAATCCCATATCAAATGCTCCACCACTAACGTTACCGGTTGGAATATTATTGTCGTTCTGGTCGTTGTAAACAAACTTTGTTCCGTTCAACGATTTCTGATGAAAACCAAAATCGACTCCTATTCCCAAATGACCCGCACCTAGGTCTGTTCGATAAGCATAAGCACCTCTTACATTCAAATTCTTTTCTACTCCTAAGCCATCTGCTGCGTAAATCGTTAAACCAACACCGCCATGCAAAAGGTCTACTGGCATATCGGCTGTCAGCAACATTGTCTTTGGCTCACCACCAAATCCTGTCCACTGATTCCTGTAAAGTAACGTCCCACAAATTGCATCGTTTGATCCGGCAAAGCCTGGATTGACACACAGTTTTGTGAACATGTTTTGACTGAATTGAGGGTCCTGCTGTGCAGAAGCCGCTAAACTGAGTACAAACAAAACATAAAATGCAATCGTAAAGTTTTTACGCATCTTTAAAACAGGTGTTTTTTAGCTTATCGAGAGATTTTCCAATTTTTGGAGTGGGTAAAGTAATGAAAAAATAAATCTATAAACAAAATTATTTTAAAACCTCGATTGTTAATTTCTATCTTGATTTTCAAGGTTCAACGGAACCATCTCTAAAAAGTTTCTAACAGTTGGTCAATGAAAGTAATTCGCGATGCTTTTAAACTCGCCCCGAAATTTATCCCGAAATTTTCTGGAAGGCTTGCCACCAACGCTCAGGTATCTCCTCTTTCAAGGCTGACTCATAATCTTTGTATGAACAAGGTACCAAATGATGTCGCTGATAGCGAACTTTGCTACTTGGATAAGGCACTTCCATCCACCATCGTTCGCTTTTAGTACTCTTGTAAAAAATTATTTCTTGCTCGTCAGACTTCAACGCAACTCTGTATTTTACAAAATTAGCTTTGCTCTTTAAAGGCACATCTTTCTTGCGATTATAGTATCCATCAATCAAATACCAAAGCATTTGTGCTGCTAAATGCGATGTCTGATCGTGATTGTCGAAAAGCGGATTTATTTCGTAAATACCAAACGATGTTAGCTTGTCGCTCATCCCTGCATATCGAACAATTCTGCATGCTTCTTCACCGTAAAAACCATTCGGTGTTGCATTGCCATTTCCGGGTGCATCGCTTTGTCTAATTGCAGTCATGTCGAATGAAAGTATATCTGCATTACGAACAATGGGCTCCACTTCTTCCATATCACTTCGCACTTGACCTAAACGATAAGCATCAAAAAATAATCGTTCCATCAATTCGATTTGCTCATGCCCAACAAAATAAGTTTGGTATCCTATATTACTAAAATTGAATAAAAAATTTGGTTCGTGTAATACTATTTTTCCCAAGTAGGAATTTGAATTTATTTTTTCTTCCGTAGAACCCAAATCGAACGACGCATCGACCGAAACAATGTTTACGGTCTCTTCCAATTTCTGATAAGCCACATATTGGGCAAAAGTTAAATCTTGACTTCCACCTAGTATTACCGGCAGAATTCCTTCTTTCAGAAGCTCAACCATAATCGTTGAAACAGCCGAATAGGTATCTGCTAATGTCTCACCTACTCGTAAATTTCCCAAGTCGATAATCTGATGTGGATAATCGGCTGCTTTTAATGAATAGAATTTCTCACGTACAAGATCCGGTGCTTGTGCGCAACCATCATTTTTTACTGAACCGCGATCCTCTTCTACTCCTATTATCGCTATATGAACGCCTTCGAGTGAAGGAAAAAATTCAACGTCGAGGTATTTAGTCACAATACTACCTAATGAAGACTTTTGATCTTCATAATTACCAAAACGTACACGATCTAACGGATCAAAAAAATCGGAAATTTCCATTGAATAGCTATGAGCGAATTATTACTTTTTCTTCTTTACAGCAGCTTTCTTTTTAACAGGAGCTTTTTTTGCTACCGCTTTTGAAGGTGCCTCTGCTTTCTTTGGTGTGGCTGCTTTCTTTACAGCAACTTTTTTCACTGCTGCTTTCTTCGCCGGTGTTGCAGCCTTCTTTATCGGAGCCGATTTTTTAGCTGTTGCTGTTGCCGATTTTTTCTTGGATGCAGCAGCCTTATTAGGAACAAATGCTTTCTTAGCTGTGAACCCGAATCTTCCTTTTTTTACAATTGGAGTTTTCTCTGCTAACTCATGAATTTCTTGCAGCTGAAAACTTTTTGGATCACGGTCTTTGGGGATACGAATATTCCTTCCTTTATATGCAATATAGGGCCCCCAACGTCCATTCAAAACTTGGACTTCCGGATCTTCATCAAACGTCATGATGATACGTTCTGCATTTGCTTTTCTCTTTTCAAGTATTAATTCTACTGCTCTATCGTATGTTACTGTATATGGATCGTCTTCTTTTTTCATTGATACAAAAAAATCATTCAACCGTACATAAGGACCAAATCTTCCGATGGCCACATGCACATCGTGCTCTTCGAAAGGTCCAAGATTTCTTGGCAACTTAAATAATTCCAATGCCTCGTCAAATGTTATTTGATCAAGTCGTTGTTCTGCTCTTAATTTTGCAAAGCGGGGCTTATCTGTTTCTTCTTGCGATCCAATTTGTGCCATCGGACCAAATCGTCCAACTCGCACCAGTAGTGTTCTTCCGGAAACAGGGTCTTTACCTAATATTCTTTCTCCTGAAACGCGCTCTGCATCTTTTTCTGTTGTAACAACGGTAGTGTGAAAAGGACCATAAAACTCTGCAATCATTTTTTGCCATTTCAACTCTCCGTTTGCAATATCATCAAACTCTTTTTCAACGTATGCAGTGAAATTATAATCTAATATTTTTTGAAAGTTTGCTACCAGAAAATCATTTACCAGCATGCCAATATCAGTCGGGAATAACTTATTTTTTTCAGCTCCTGTAATTTCTGTTTTTACTTCATCGGTTATTTTATTATCCTTCAAAGTAATTACAACATAATTCCTTTCCTTTCCTGCTCGCTCCTCTTTTGTAACGTATCCTCTTTTTTGAACTGTACTAATTGTTGGTGCGAATGTAGATGGTCGTCCAATTCCAAGTTCTTCTAATTTTTTTACCAGTGAAGCTTCTGTAAATCTGCTTGGTGGATGAGTATATCTTTCAGTGGCTGTTGCCTCTTGTAATTTCAACGATTCTCCAATTTTAACAAGTGGAAGTATTCCTTCTTGTTCGTCCGCTCCCTCTTCATCGTCGGTGCCTTCCATATATACTTTAAGAAATCCATCAAACTTAATCACCTCTCCATTGGCCACGAAATCTTCGTTGGTTTTATTTGAAGTTATCGTTATTACTGTTTTCTCTAAAATTGCATCTGCCATTTGAGAAGCTATTGCTCTCTTCCAGATCAAACTATAAAGGCGTTGTTCACGTGGGTCGTTTCCGGCTTCTTCTACAGAAAAATCGGTTGGACGAATTGCCTCGTGAGCCTCTTGTGCTGATGCAATTTTATTTTTGAATACTCTAAACTCGTGATATTTTTCACCATAATTTTTCACAATGGTTTGCTTAGCCATTTCTGACGAGTCGAGCGAAAGATTTACAGAATCTGTTCTCATATAAGAAATCTTACCTGCTTCGTAAAGCTTCTGAGCAAGTATCATCGTCTGCGTTACACCATAACCTAATTTTCTCGCTGCCTCTTGCTGAAGCGTCGATGTTGTAAACGGAGCGGACGCAGTACGTTTTCCCGGCTTTACTTCTAAATTTTTAACTTTAAAATCAGCTCCTAAGCAACTCTTCAAAAACTCTTCTGCTTCTTCACGCGTTTTGAATTTTTTAGGCAATTCTGCTTTGAATGATTTTCCATTCGATTCGAATATTGCAACTACTTTGTAGGATGCCGTAATATTAAAAACATCGATCTCTCGTTCACGTTCAACAATTAATCGAACAGCAACAGACTGTACACGCCCTGCAGAAAGTTGCGGACGAATTTTTTTCCACAGAACCGGCGAAAGTTCAAAGCCTACCAAACGATCTAAAATTCGTCTCGCTTGCTGGGCATCAACCAAATTTTTATCGATCGAACGAGGAGTTTTTATTGCTTCGGTAATTGCCTTCTTAGTGATCTCATGAAATACAATCCGCTTCGTATTTTCTTTGTTAAGTTTCAAACTTTCAAACAAATGCCAAGAAATAGCTTCTCCTTCACGGTCCTCATCGGTTGCTAGCCATACTGTTTCTGAGCTTTTGCATAATCGTTTGAGTTCGTCTATTACTTTCTCTTTATCAGGACTTATTTCATAAGTAGGTTCGAAATTATTATCTATTTGAATCCCCATTCCGCTCTTTACAAGATCACGAACATGTCCGTAGCTGGAACGCACTACAAAATCTTTTCCGAGGTATCCCTCAATAGTCTTGGCTTTGGCCGGTGACTCAACTATTACTAAATTTTTTGCCATTTTTTCAAATTCAATGTGCGCAAATAAAAGAATTTATTTTTTAACAAATTGGTAGAAATTTCTTTAACATATTTAATTAACCTTCAAATAGGTTGAATATATTAGATTCAATGATTTCAGAATTAACAGATTAGTGTGATTGTAAAAAAAATTTAAAAAAAAATTATTGAGTAGAAAGTCAGTATTTCAAAAAAAGCAGCAAAACCGTCTAATTTTCAAATGAACCAGGTCAAAAAATTCGTGTATCATCATTCTTATTAATACACCTTGTTACATATATAAAGAGTGAATAATCGTTTGTTTAAAAGGTATGTTCCAGAATTGAGAATGACTCTTGCATTTTTTTTAAAAGAATGTTTAAAAAGTTTCATGTTAAAAAAACACCTTTAAAGAAAAAGAAGCAAACTCCAAACAATAATAATAATTGTAAAATCTGTTGATGATCCGTTTATTTGCAAAATGAAAAAGATCCTACTTGCTATTTTAGTGTTCACGGTATTTATTTTTTCTTGTAAAAAAGATAAAGAAGTTGCTACGCCTTCCTCTAGTACAAATTGCACCGGTATAATTCCAAATAAATTATCGGCAAAAATTTCCAATGTATCGTGGTGTGCCAATCAAAGTTGCTTTGGAGACTTAGGAACTATTATGACGATAAATGGATTAAGTGGAAACGGCTCAAGTCTAACACTGGAGCTCGATGATTTTATGCCTGGCACGTATCCTATCACACTCGACCGAAATCATATTTTATATACCGAAATTAATGCTTACGAATCTACAAATTCGCTGCCCGGTAGTCTTACAATCACTTCGAATGATACAGCAAGCAATTTGTTAAAGGGATATTTTTCTGTTACTCTCAAGAGCCCAATTTTAGGAAGTGTTTCTATAAGCGAAGGCTTCATTTCTCTTTATTATACAGAATAATTACTTATGCAAGTGGTAGTGAAATAATAAAAGTAGTTGACTCCCCTAAGACAGACTCAACCGCCAATTCTCCATTGTGCATTTTCACAATTTCATTACTAATACTTAAGCCTAAACCGGTTCCTTGACCGGTAGGTTTGGTAGTAAAAAATGGTTCAAAAATTTGGTTCTTAATTTTCTCCGGGATTCCGGTTCCATTGTCATGAATAATTAGTTTGACAATATTATTTTCTTGTTTAGTAACAACGGTCAAAGTCGGAATTAGCGAATTCACTTCTTTTCCTTTTTCATAAAGCGCATGAAACGAATTATTGAATATGTTTAATAAAACCCGACCGATATCTGCAGCCACTATCTGAACTTCCGGAATATTATCTGCATACTCCTTTTTAATGATGCAATGGAAATCGGGCTCTTGCAATCGCATTGCATTGAGCGCCATTAATAAGTGAGTTTCACACAGTTGTTTAATACTGGTCGATTCTTTTGCAGGAGTCATACTTCTTGAATGATCGAGCATATTTTTAACAATGGCTTCTGCTTTCCTTCCATAGATTTTTATTTTTTTCATCGACTCCGAGAGCGAATCCATCAATTCCGTTTTTTCCTCTTCATCCTTTGCTGCAGATAGCTCTACAAGTAATTCTTCTGAGAGCTCAGAAAAATTCGTAATGAAATTGATTGGATTTCGTATTTCGTGTGCAATTCCTGCCGACAGTTTTCCCATAGATGCTAATTTTTCTTGTCGGATTAATTGTTCTTGAGTAGCTTTTAGTTTAATAAGTGAGTCGGCCAATTCTTTATTTTTTCTTTTCTTTAAGTTGTTGGCATAAATAAGAATTGCGATTAAGAACGCCAAGAAAAACCAGCCAACTATAAATAAGTTTTTGAGTGAACGTTGTTTTTGAACCAAAGCTTGCTGAATTAAAGCTTGTTTTGACATTTCTATCTTATTCTCTCTTTCTGCATTGGCAAGGTCCAATTTCGATTTAAGATTTGTCAGTTCAAACGTTTTACGTTCATTACTCATGGAATCTTTTAATACAATGTATTCCGACAAATGATTCGTTGCTTTTTCAAATTGGTGAGCGGCTGCTTCAAGTTTATACAGTATATAATGTGCTTGAAGAAATCCAGTAGAACGTTTTATCTTATACTGTTTTGTGATTTGAATTGTTTTCTCAGCATATCGTCTTGCATTTATTTTATCGTCTTTCTTAAAATAAGATTGAGCTATTTCTCCATTAATCAATTGGGACCCATCCGGATTTGACTTTGGGGTAAAATCTTTTGTTGCTCTCAATAAATTTGCAATCGCCGAATCATTTTTATTTTGCCTAGAAAAATAAATTCCTAGTCCATAATAATATTCGCTCAAAGCCGAACTGTTTTCCTCCTGAGGTGTAAGTATTTTTACAGTGTTAAGTGCATCTTCAGCATTAGTAAATTTTCCTATTTCAGATTCAACCAAAGAATGCAGATACAAAGATCTCCTCCAGTGCATTGTATCTCCTACAGATCTAAATATTTTAGCTGCCGACGAATAGCAGGCTTCCGAGTACTCAAAATTTCGTTGGAGATAGTTAATTAATCCTAGCTGCATAAAACATTTCGCACTCTCGTTTAATAGATTATTTTTTTCGAAAATTTGCTGGGCGCGATAGAAATAATCTGCAGCAATAGCATAATTAAAATAAACTATAAATTCAGATTTTCCTAAAATATAATATCCTTTAGCAACACCAACTTCGTAATTGATTGCCTTACTTTTTTCAATTAGTTTGGGAAGAATTTTAGCTGCCGAATCTTCATTACTAATCAAAATTTCTTCTACAGACACAAATGAAGAATCTATATTTCTTTTTGTTCTAATTATACTATCGATGGATTGTGCATGCAAAGCATTATCCCCTGTGCAAAAAACAGAAATAATTATATAAAAAAATAGGCTGTTTATTTTTTTAATCATACAGTACCATTAATGTCATAAGATAGAAAAGAAGAAATTTACTGAATAATAAGAAATGAATAATAAGTAATGAATAATAAGTAATGAATAATGAATAATGAGAAATGAATAATAATTTACGGTCAATTTATCATCAATCCTTTCTCATTATTTATTATACATTATTCATTATTCCCTACCAACTCGAGCAATTTTTTGGACAAAATAATTGTACAATATAAACATGGTCAGGAGTAGAATCTCCAGCTACTTTTGTTGAATCTGTTTTCATTCCTTTTACAACCAATGTTTTATTCCCTTGATAAGTTACAAAGTCAAGTGATACACTATTGTAATCCATATCGACAAAGATTGAATCAAAAACATGCTTACTTAAAACATAACCGGTTGACGGATTTCCATTCTCATCCGTCGGATTAGCAGTTTGATAATCTTCGACCATCGTTTTGGCATCAGAAAGTGAAACCTCATTAGCTCCAACAATTTCATTTTTAGAAAAACGATCGGTGTTATCACATGCTCCTTTAAATGGAATCATTAAATTGTTTTCACATCTCTCATACAAATAATAATTGTAACCAAGCGATAAGAGCAATAATACAAGCAGGATAGTTGACTTTGTGTTCATAAGTGTTTGTTTTTAGGATTAGATAAAAATTGAATAAACTATATATACATGTTCAACAGCTATCGAACATCTAACTTTAAAATTTTTAATAACTGTTTAAATTTAAATAAATAAACATATACAAGTCAACCTTTGTAAAAGGATTCAGCTTTTAAAAATTGAATAATCGAATAAAAATCAATTTGAATACAAAATCACCTAAATAAATGCTACAAAAGACGGAAAAATATCGGTGTATTGTCAATCAAACTAATCCGAATACCCATGAAAATTAGCTTGTTCTTCAAAGCAAAAGAAGCTTAAAAAGAGTATAAATTTCTGGATGCGGAAGTGCCTCTCGCTCAATCAAAAACTAAAAACAAATATTCTGAAAAAAAACAGTAATACGAATTATAAAATTACCGCCCGAAGAACCGGCTTGAGGTGAAAATCACCATTGCCTTCCTCAACTACAGAACTTGCTGCGTCAAAATCGAGTTGCATAATTGTGGTGTCGCCGGCAACAATATCACTATGTACCTGTAATTTTAAGCCTGATTCAGATCCACTTGGAACAGTCATCGGATAGGTAATTCCGTTTTTAGTAACAGCATTGTTTGCGCCAAGAATTAATCTGATTTGAGAAATAGTTCCCGCCGGAAGAGTTGTAGTTGCTAATAGCGTGTCTAGACCATTTGTATATTGAAGAAGATTGTAAATTCCTGGTGCAGGAATTGCCAAACTTACCCATCCTGTTGTGTTGGAATGAACTTCGACGCCAACTACATCAACATTTACAGAATCATAAAGTGCAGGCGCATCAGTTAGGCGAACTGCTAAAAATCCATTGTTATCTGCCTTTTTAATGCATTCAGACTTATTACATGCAATAACTACGGCTATTATAGAAAGTGCTAAAAATATACGTTTCATATCCATCATTTTTACAATAATAAGTCTCAAATTAGTGAGGTAGATGAATTACTCCATTTATAACCGATTTATTAAATTCAACATTTACCAAATGCTTCATTTTTAGACATTTGCACGTTTGCAATTCATTAGACCAATTGACCCTGAAGACCTGTGCCTATTGGCTTTTAGTATGGTTCGACTCGTCTTTTTTCCAAAAGAATAATTTAACGATATCCTATTCTAATAAAAAGAGACCAACAAAAAAAGCGTTTTAATGGTCTGCCAACTTGTCACATGGCGGTAAATAAATTACCTTTGCCGACCAATACCAAAAGAATGCACTTGCAAGAAAACAAAGTAATTGATGAGGCTCGCCAAGGTGAAGCGATCATGGTTGAGACAAAGACGGAGCCGAACGGAAAAAAAATGTATCTGGAAAGTTATGGTTGTGCAATGAATTTTTCGGATAGCGAAATTGTTGCTTCCATAATGACCGGCATCGGTTATCAGACAACTAAAATTATTGAAGAGGCGAATGTAATTTTTCTAAATACATGTGCTATTCGCGACAATGCAGAATTGAGAGTATGGGCACGTTTGCGAGAAATAAAAAAAAATAAAAAAAGAAACGAAGAACTCATTATTGGAGTTCTTGGATGTATGGCCGAGCGTTTAAAAGATGAATTATTGGAGAAAGAAAAATTGGTCGACATTGTTGTTGGTCCAGATTCATATCGTGATCTTCCTAATTTAATATCGCTTGCCGAATCAGGTCAGAAAGCAGTAAACGTATTACTCTCAAGAGAAGAAACGTATGCAGAAATTAGTCCGGTACGTTTGGGAAACAATGGTATCAATGGATTTATTTCTATTATGCGAGGATGTGACAATATGTGTTCCTTTTGTGTTGTACCTTTTACTCGGGGAAGAGAACGAAGCAGAGATCCTGAATCAATAGTGAATGAAGCTAAGCAAATGTTCGAACTTGGTTACCGAGAGGTTACGTTACTTGGACAAAATGTTGACTCGTATTTATTCTGGGGCGGAGGTCCGAAGAAAGATCTAGATCCAAAGATTGTTCATCTTGCAATGAATCATCAGTTACCGGATGATGAACAAAAAAACTTTACCACTTTTGCCGATCTGCTCGAACGTGTTGCTCAAGTAAACAGTCTACTGAGAATCCGTTTCTCTACAAGTAATCCGAGAGACATGACAGATGCTGTACTCTATTCAATAGCTAAGTACGACAACATCTGCAAATACATTCACCTTCCTGTTCAATCAGGAAATAGTCGTGTACTCGACAAAATGAATCGCGGTTACTCTCGCGAACTTTTTATGAGTCGTATAGATTCTATTCGTCGCATACTTCCGGGAGCGGGACTTTCAACCGATATTATTACAGGATTTTGTTCAGAGAGCGACGAAGAACATAAAGACACTTTGAGTTTAATGGAATGGTCTCAATTCGACTTTTCATATATGTTTAAATATTCTGAACGTCCGGGAACGCTAGCACAAAGAAAATATCCGGATGATATTCCGGAAGAAATAAAATCAAAACGACTTTCAGAGATTATCGAACTTCAAAGCAGATTATCGCACGAAAGCAATAAAAAAGATATCGGTAAAAAATGTGTAGTCTTAGTTGAAAATTTCTCTAAACGATCGAATGAATTTATGTCGGGGCGAAATTCAGAAAACAAAGTTGTGATAGTGCCTCGTAATAATCTCAAGCCTGGCGACTATGTAGAAGTAACAATTACAGATTGTACACCGGCAACGTTGATGGGAGTTGAATTGATAAGTAAGAAGTAAGAAGTAAGAAGTAAGAAGTAAGAAGTAAGAAGTAAGAAGTAAGAAAGTCCGCCAGTTATTTTTTTTACTTACTAATTACTACTCACCACTCACTAAAAAGAATTAAGAAAGTCCGCCAGTTATTTT
>JANLPR010000135.1:0-1529 GCA_031367345.1 Bacteroidota bacterium
ATGAGTTCAATGTTTCTTTTGCATTCCTTTTCTAATGCCCGTGATGATCTTATTTGATTCAAGTATCCGTAAACAAAAAGTTTTAACAAATCCTTCGGATCATAAGAGGGTCTTCCTTCAATCGAAGTTTTCATTATAAACTTAAAATCCTGTGGATTGATACTATCGACAAAAAGATCGATCATGCGAACTTCGTTATTCTGATCAATAATCTGATCCAACGATTCTGGAAAAAGAATGCTCTGAGTTCTGTTTTTTCCTTGTATAAATTGCATGAAGTAAATATAACTCGAAGACACTTTTGTTATTCAATTAGAATGAAAAGTAGTAAACAATTTGCTGTGAGTTTTTAGACAGTTTGACGGTTCGCGGCCTTGCGAAGTGCGTTTTTTACTTTAAACACAATTACAAAGCTGCTATTCAAATGTAATTCATTTTTTCTTACGAAGCTAAATGTTAGCATTTTGCAAGACCGCTGTTAGCTGCTTTTGCACATACTAGAAACCCATTGATTTCAATAGCTTTCTCAGGATTTTGAAACTTCTCAAAATTTCTTAACTTTACACAAATAATGTTATGTCTATAAAACATGAATTACAAAATATCATTTCAGGAAATGGATCGATTGGGAACGGAAAAGTTATCCAGTCAATCACCGAGTACATTAGAAGAGAAAAGAAAGCAGTTTCAAACCTTGCAGAAGGGGAGTTCAACAAAAACGAAGAAACACAGATCTTAAAAGGATTTATTTCTCACTCTAATTTATGGTATTCGGGTATTGATGATACTAAATATATTGGAGAAGGAGCAGAACAAAAAATCTATGAATTTTCCGACCCAAATTTTGTTCTAAAATTAAACGATACAATTTATTATTCCTTTTGGGAAGATTACTTCAACAATTTATTAATTCATAATTATTTTTTTCCTCATTTAGCTTACGAATTAATTGGCTTTCATGAAATGGATGGTAAGCTTTATTCGGTTGTGAAACAACCATTTGTAAAAGCTACAGAAAGCACGAACCTTCAAAACGTAAGTGATTTTTTAAAAGTGAATGGATTTGTAAATAAAAAGGATAATGATTATTTCCACCCTGATTTAGGAATTATTCTAGAAGATTTGCACGATGAAAATGTTTTAACGAATGATGGAGTTCTCCAATTTATAGACACGGTCTTTTTTCTTACTGAGAAATTTTATCAAGATTGATTTACCCTGCAATTGCAGCTAACGTAAGTCTGTCTATTAACTAACTCTCCTCACCAAATATAGTAAAAATCTAAACTCATTACGTTCACTTTAGGCTGACCTTAAAAAGAGATTCGATTTTGATACTTCAAAAATAGGTAGTGCCCTAGTGAAGGCATTTTCGTTTGCATCGATCTATTTTCCAAAAAATAAAAAAACAAGTTCTTTAAGGAACTTTTTGAAAATGTTTTTATCAAGGATATTCATCATTCTTCTTATGTTGTACGCGACGAACATTAATCCAACATCAGCACTTGCTCGTTTCTTCCCCTTCTTTG
>JANLPR010000003.1:0-13658 GCA_031367345.1 Bacteroidota bacterium
TCTTTTTTTCCACTGCCCCATATTCCGATCAATAAATATTTGGGAATTACAGCGACTTCTAAGAAGAAGAACATGCAAAATAAATCGAGCGATATAAAAAATCCGTAAGCACCGGAACTCAATAGTGTAATTAGAAAGAAAAATTCTTTAGGTGATTTATTAACATTCCAACTGACAAGAATTCCGGCAAATACAACAAAGGCAGTTAACAAGATCATAGCAATTGAAATTCCATCTACTCCAATGTGATAATTAATGTTTAAAGATGGAAACCACGAGGCGATGGATTCAAAAAACATTCCATTTGCAGGAGGCAACGAGACATTACGATAACAGTAATAAAGATAAAACGCAAGAATAAGTTGCACCCCTGCTCCAAGTAATGCAATCATTCGTATCTGCTCTTTTGTTTTTGCAAATAGCAACGACAAAGCAAAAATGAGAGGAAGGATTACCAGTATATTTAAATTCATGTTAGATCAGTTGTGTAAAATGAAGACTCCACAATAATAAACCCAAGGCTCCGGCAAGAAACCAAATAGAATACGTTTGAATTTTCCCCGATTGCCAAACTGAGGTTGTCAATGAAAAAACTTGTGTCGCTTTTGCAATTGTATTCACACCGCCATCTACAATATTTTTATCGATCCATGCCGCAGGTGCTCCTATCAATCTGAACACTATTTTTTTTGTAATGAATAAATAAATTTCATCGATGTACAATTTTCTTTTCAAAACACTATAAACTATTCCAAGCTTTTCAGACATAACAATTGCTTTGTTGTTACTTTTGAAGAAGAAGATCGTTGCAATGAGAATTCCTAAAAGAGAAAGTGTCACAGGCAACACTGAAAACATTGGGTCAACATGATTGTCTAATGGAAAACCATCGCTCGTTACAAATTTTCCGAACGAAATAAATCCTGCGACTATTGCGCCTAAGGCTAAAACAATTTGTGGTATCAACATAGTAATACTTCCTTCTGAATGATGAGAAATTTCTTTCCCCTTTTTATTACTGTAAAAAATCGAGAAGAACAATCTAAACATATAGAATGCCGTAAGACCTGCAGTTACTAAAGCGGCATAGTAGATAACTTTGTCATTTTGAAATGCTGCTGAAAGAATTTCTTCTTTGCTAAAAAATCCTGCGAAAGGCGGAATCCCTGCAATCGCCAAGCAGCCTATTAGAAAAGCAAAGTGTGTTATAGGTAAATATTTTCGGAGTCCTCCCATATCTTTCATCTCATTACTATGAACAAAATGAATGACAGTACCGGCACATAAAAAGAGAAGCGCTTTGAAAATGGCATGAGTGAATAAATGGAACATGGAAGCCATATAACCCAATCCTCCTTCAGAACCATAATGCGATACGCCTAAGGAAAACATCATGAATCCGATTTGCGACATTGTTGAGAAAGCCAATACACGTTTAATATCGGTTTGCGTACATGCTATTAATGCTGCGAAAGCTGAAGAAAAAATGCCGACAACAGCTACCACATGAAGTGCAGCCGGACAACTTATTGAAAACACCGGAAACAATCGGGCGACTAAAAACACTCCGGCTACTACCATGGTAGCTGCATGAATCAAAGCAGATACAGGGGTTGGTCCTTCCATTGCATCGGGCAACCAAATATGTAATGGGAACATTGCCGATTTACCTGCTCCTCCTATGAA
Organism: Bacteroidota bacterium; assembly: GCA_031367345.1. Lineage (GTDB taxonomy): Bacteria > Bacteroidota > Bacteroidia > AKYH767-A > 2013-40CM-41-45 > JADKIH01. The sequence continues at coordinate 1,687 of JANLPR010000003.1, forward strand.
TATTAAAATCAATCCCCAGCTTAGTGCAGAAGCACCCATAAACGATGCGCTGATAACTGCATGCAATTGTGGTGAAGAACTGTCTGTGAATCGAATTAAAATGTCTTTGAAATCTAAACTTCCGGAGTAATAGGATAACGTAAGTATCCCGGCCAAAAACCCTAAGTCGGCAAAACGTGTTACAATAAATGCTTTTTTAGAAGCAGCAACAGCCGATGGTTTGTTATAGTAAAATCCAATGAGCAGAAAGCTGCTGACGCCGACTAGCTCCCAAAAAATATATGTTTGAAAAATATTAGAAGCGACTACCAATCCTAACATCGAAAAGGTAAAAAGTGATAAGAAAGAATAATAAGTCGCATACCTCTCTTCTCCTTTCATATAACCTAAAGAATAAATATGAACCATCAGCGAGATGAAAGTAACTACTAACAACATCATCACCGAAATTGGATCTATCATCATTCCAATATTAATACTCAACTCCGGAGTAAATTGTAGCCAATGAAAGTTGATTGGATACTGCGCAATGTATTGTCCGTTGACTAAGCCATCAATAAAAAAATAATGGTAAGCCGTTAAACAGGATATTATAAACGATGCAAACACTGCAGTTGTCCCCAACACACCGGAAATATTTTTCAAATACTTCTGTCCCCAGATGCCGGAAATGACAAATGATAAAAAAGGAAGTAAGAGAATAAGTAGTAATATCGACATACGACCGATTATAGTTTTAATTCATCAGCATCTTCAACATCTATTGAACGATGACTGCGATATAGATTAATAATTATGGCAATAGCTACCGCAGCTTCGGCAGCAGCAATAGCAATAATGAATAAACTAAAAAACAACCCATCGTGATTTTCAGGATGCAGGTATTTATTGAATGCAACAAAATTAATATTAACACTATTCAAAATCAATTCAATCGACATCAACATTGTGATCAGGTTTCTTCTTGTAAAGAATCCATATACGCCAATAAAAAACAGCGCTGTACTCACAATAAGTATATGTACTAATGGAACATGGTTCATATTTTTTCCGTTTCTTTTTTCATAGCAATAGCAATACAACCTACCATTGCAGCTAATAACAAAACACTAACCAATTCGAAAGGAAGCGAAAAACCGCCTGCTTCTGTTGAAAGCATTTTGTTGCCAATTGTTTTTAATTCTGTATCTAATGTAAGATCACTTTTCACAAAATGATTTTGCCACAATAGTGTTGCAATACTCCCAAATCCAAAAACACAAATACCTGCGGAAATTATTTTTCTAATCGTTAATGCTTTTGGAAGATCTTCGCCACTATGTTGCGTAAGAAAGATAGAAAAGATGATCAATACAACTATTCCGCCTATGTAAACTATTATTTGCACCGCAGCGAGAAATTGAAGGTCCATCAAAAAATACAAGCCGGCAACACCAATCAACGAAAACAATAACCAAATCGCTGAACGGAATATTTTCCTTGTCGTCACGGCCATCAATCCAAACGTCAACAAAAATGTAGACATTAAATAAAAAGAAATATTCGAGCTGTCTATCATTCTACGCCCTCCATAATTTTAGAACCCGGCTTGTTAAGAGTTTTTGTAAGTAAAGATCGATCATATACGCTGTGTTCAAACGACTGAGCCATTTTAATCGCATCTGTCGGACAAGCTTCTATGCAAAGATTACACATAGTACAAAGCTCAAGGTGATAAATAAATGTATCGATTGCTTTTTTCTTTTTGCCTTCTGCATTAATTTCAAACTTCGTAATAATTTTTATTGTTCCATTTGGACAAGCTAACTCACAAGCAGTACATCCGGTGCAACGGTGTTCGTTTGACTCAGTATGCGGCATCACTACCTCTCCTCTAAATCGCTCCGGCAAATTCAACTCGTCTCTATTCTCCGGATAATTCTGAGTAATAATTTCTTTAGGATGAGTGAAATAATATCCGGTTCGTCTCATCCCAATCAAAAGTGATTTGACAGAACGATAAACAGTAGTGATATAATCTTTAAGAAATCCCATTACATTTATTTTATATACCAACCCATTATTGCCACGATCGTCATCAATAACAAATTGAACATACCAATTGGCAATAAATATTTCCATTCTAAATTCAACAACTGATCAATCCTTAATCGTGGGAACGTCCAACGAAACCACATAATAAGAAATATCAAGCTGAATGTTTTACCCATAAACCATATAGAAGAAGGAATAAAATCCATTATATGATTAAATCCTGACCAACTGCCAATATGAAAAGGCATCCATCCTCCTAGAAAGAGTGTGGCGCCAATAGCACAAACAATAAATATGTTTACATATTCCGCAAGAAAGAAAAGTGCAAATCTCATCCCCGAATATTCAGTATGAAACCCTGCTGTCAATTCCGATTCTGCTTCAGCCATATCAAATGGCGCACGATTAGTTTCAGCAGTTACTGCTATGATAAAAATTACGAAAGATATTAAAGCCGGTATGTGCCCTTTAAATATCCACCAACCATTTTGTTGACTAGCAATTATGTCAGATATTTTTAAGCTACCTGTTAAGATCACAATACTTAAAATGGCTAAGCCGGCCGATAATTCATAACTTACTATTTGTGCACCACTTCTCATTGCTCCAAGCAGAGAATATTTATTGTTACTCGACCAACCGGCCATTAATATTCCAATCACTGAAATGGAAGAGATGGCAGTAATGTAGAGTACGCCAATGTTTAAATCCCATATCTGCATATTTCTTGCAAATGGAATTGGCGCCATTAATAACATTGCACCAATCATAACAATGAAAGGTGCTAAGTTGAATAAAAATTTATCTGCACCATCGGGTATTAACCCTTCTTTCACCAAAAGTTTTATCGTGTCGGCCAATGTTTGTGCTGTCCCTTTATACCCTACTCTATTTGGCCCAACACGAATTTGCATGTAAGCTGAAACTTTTCGCTCCATAAAAACTAATACCAAGCCAAGCATCGCAAATAGAGTGAGTACCATAACACCAACGATCACTAGCTCGACGATTGTTGTTACCCTCGTAGAGAAATGATTAATCAATAAGTGATGCATTCCTGATGCTATTTTTTCGAAGCTGATCATTATCTATCTATATCTGGTATTACTAGATCTAATGATCCCATTATAGCTACTAAGTCGCCTATTTTACCCCCCTTGGCCATATGATCTAGTGCTGAAAGATTACAGAATCCCGGTGACCTAAATTTAATTCTGTAAGGTGTTGTTGCTCCCTCACTCACTACATAAATTCCAAAATCGCCACGAGCTGTTTCAACGCGCGAATAATATTCTCCTTTGGGCAATTTTAAAACTGCTTTTGTTTTAGCCTGAAATTCTCCTTCAGGAATATTGTCTATCAATTGTTCTATAATTCGAACCGATTCATTCATTTCTTTCATTCGAACTAGATATCGCGCATAACAATCTCCTTTTGTTTCTAGCGATTCTTTAAAATCAATTTCCGAATAAATATCGTACGGATACAATTTCCTTATATCGCACGAAACACCGGCAGCTCTTGCAACTGGTCCACTACATCCATAACTAATTGCATCTTCTCTTGATATTACGCCAACATTTTGCATTCTATTTTGAAAGATTACATTATCTGTAACCATTTCATCGTATTCACTTAACTTACTTTTGAAAAAAGCAAGAAAGTCTTTTGTCTTTTTTACAAATTCAGGATGTATATCAAACATGCAACCGCCCGGAACCATAAAGTTCATCGTCAGTCTCGCTCCGCATGTTTGTTCCATAATATCATTAATCATTTCTCTCTCACGAAATGCATGAAAGAACGGTGTAATCGCACCAACATCCATCGCCATTGCTCCCCACCACAACTGATGAGATGCTAATCGTGTAAGTTCATCTAATAACACTCTGAGATATTGTGCTCTTCGTGGAATTTCTATTTGTAATCCTTTCTCTACGACCAATGCACATGCATGATTGTTGATGTGCGATGAAAGATAATCCATCCGAGATGTTACATAAATAAACTGCCGGTAAGTTAAGCTCTCACACATCTTCTCAATACTTCGATGTATGTATCCCAAATGTGGTTCAACTTTTTTTACCGTCTCACCATTTAGTGTTACAACCAAATGTAAAACACCGTGAGTTGAAGGATGCTGTGGTCCTATATTGATGATGATATCACCTAATTCTGTTGTTCCTACTTCTTCCAGCATCAGCTACAATTTTATCATATTGATTGGATCGTCATAATCTTTTCGCAATGGCCAACCTACCCATTCATCTGTTAAAAACAATCGCCGCATATCAGGATGATATTTAAAATGAACACCCATTAAATCATACGCCTCTCGCTCGTTTAATTCTGCTGTTCGCCAAAGATCACTAACTGTAGCAATCTTTGCATTGTCTCTGTTTTCAATTTTCGCTTTAACAACTAAGATGTGTCTATAAAATGTTGACTCGAGATGGTAGACCATCGTAATATGTGTCTTCCAATCTACCGCTGTAACACAAAAAAGATAATCGAAATTCAAATCATTATTTGATCGTAAAATTTCAGCAACCGATCGCCATTGATCCGATGCGATCAACATTGTTGGCCATTGCGAATTTTCTTCGAAGACTACATCACTAAAAAGAGCAGTAATTTTTTCTTGAAGCATATCTATTTCCCGGCTTTAATTTTTTCTTGAAGTGTAATCAAGGCATGCAACAAGGCTTCCGGTCTTGGCGGACAACCTGCTATGTAAACATCTACAGGTATAATATGATCTGCACCTTTGACAACCGAATAAGTATTGTAAAAAAACGGACCTCCTGATGTAGCACAAGCACCCATTGCAATTACATATTTCGGATCCGGCATTTGATCATATAATCTTTTTAAAACCGGTCCCATTTTATTTACTATAGTCCCTGCAATAATAATAACGTCTGCTTGTCGAGGTGTGGCACGCGCTACTTCAAAACCAAAACGGGACCAATCATATTTTGCAGAAGCGGTCGACATCATTTCGATGGCGCAACAACTCGTTCCAAAAACTAGTGGCCAAAGCGAATTCGATCGTGCCCAATTTATCACTTCGTCAAGTTTGCTGACTAATATTCCACCACCGGGTGTTGGATGAATTTCGCCTGGAAAAGTTAATTTGGGATCTTTTGTGTTTACATCCATTTCAAAGCTCCTTTCTTATGTGCATATAAAAACCCTAAGAACAAGATGAAAAGAAAAATGACTATTTCAACAAGTGCGGGAAATCCGATATCCTTGACCACTACAGCCCATGGATAAAGAAAGACCAATTCCACATCAAAGATAAGAAATAACAACGCAAACAAGTAATAACCTACGTTAAACTGAATCCATGATTTACCTATGGTGGGCACACCGCATTCATAGGCTAATCCTTTCTGAGCATTGGTTGACTTCAAAGAAATCAGATTCGCCAATGCAATTCCGCCACCGGCAAATGCAACGCCACAAATGATCAACATTAACAGAGAACTTAAGCCCATAATTCTGCCTGATTAGTAAAAATCAAACATAAACGATTACTTTTGAAAAACCAATAGATAATTGTTCGGGGTTATCAACAAATTAACCGTTTGCCTTCGAGTGGCACGATACACAAAGCATGAATTCTCCTTTACTAATTTTTGATGGTGTTTGCAATCTATGTAATAGCTCTGTCGCTTTCATCATTCGCCACGACGAAAAGAAAAGAATCCGTTTCAGTCCATCTCAATCCGAATTTTCAAAAAAACTTCTTGCACAAAAAAATATAACTTCCTTCTATTCTTCCTCGGTGATACTTTTTCACAATAATAAATTCTACACTAAGTCATCAGCTGTATTACACATCGCAAAACTGATGGGCTGGCCCTTTAAAATATTATTTATTTTCATTGTAATTCCTTATCCAATCAGAGATTTCATCTACAAAATGATTGCACGCAACAGATATAAATGGTTTGGGAAAAAAGACAAATGCATGGTACCGTCGGAAGAAGTGAGAGAACGGTTTTTTTGAAGGAAGCAGGTCATGGGGCAAGGATGAAGGATGAAGGATGAAGGGTCAAAGGTCAATTATGAGGTATGAAATATGAAGGGTCAAAAGTCAATTATGAAGTATGAAATATGAAATAAAAAAAAATCTGCTGGAGAAAAATTTACTCAATTAGCAGAACTTAACAATTACTAGAAATAATTCTGCGGAATTCTGCGGCATCTGCGGGAGAAAATTTACTCACTAATTACAACTTACCACTCACTCAAAATAATTCCGCGGTATCTGCGGGAGATTTTTTTGGAATTTCCATTACACCATATTGCTTCCACATTCAAAAATATTTATCTAAATTTACTTGTAATAATAAAATCAGAAAAATGAACTTCGAGAAATCAGATGAAGAATGGAAAAAGCAGTTGACTGAAGAAGAATATTATGTGCTTCGCCAGAAGGGGACTGAACGGCCGTTTACCGGACAATTATACCTCAATAAAGAAAAAGGGGTTTACAACTGTGCTGCTTGTGGCGCCGAACTCTTTACTTCTGAAATGAAATTTGATTCGGGATGCGGCTGGCCTTCGTTCGATCGAGAAATTGAAGGAGGGAAAATTATTCAGAAAAAAGACTCTACACATGGAATGATTAGAACGGAAATTATTTGCGCTAACTGCGGGTCTCATTTAGGACATATTTTTGACGATGGCCCTACAGAAACAGGTGTTCGTTATTGTGTTAATTCAGTTTCTATGGGATTTAAAAAAGAAAGCTAAATTCGACTATAGAAATTTCACCTTTTAACTACTTCCAATTTATCGATCGATCAGTTTAACATTCTTTTTATGTTCAATAAAAATTTATTACTTTTTCTTTTCACTTTTACAATTGCACATACAAATGCACAAGAACTTCATTATTTCTCCGGATCTAAAATAGAAGAGTTCGACCCATCAACTTTTCAACTGTATTCACAAGACAGTTCAACAATTTATGCCTTTCGATTTAATTCCAACGATTACTTTTTGGAAGGGTATGACAAAGCAACATTAACACGTTTGTTTCACATTCGAACTCCCTTACCCGCGAAAGATTCTCTCAAGTATCACTTTGAAAGTCTACTTCCTCTAAATGATTCCTTCCTCGTTCTTTATTCCTATTTCAATAAGCGCAATTTACGAGAGCAGTTGGAAATGGTGACGTTCGACAAAAACGGAAACACATTGAACAACGGGAAAATGGTCGATTTTTCCGAAGGCAAGAACGAAAAACATGCAGGAAATTTTTCTGTAATTCCCCGAAAAAACATGAATGAATTCTTGGCTTTTGGAACGAAAATATTTCAAGACACAACATTCGTCACAATTAATCATTTCGATTACTTTGGAAATAGAACTCGTTCACAAAAATTCTCACTCGACGACGAATCTGGAAATATTGTTCATTCGTTAATAGACAAAGAATGCAATTTATATCATTTAACGCGTAGCAAAATGGGCGATAGAAATGTAAAGTGGAACGTAATTATTTACACTCCCGACTCAGATCAACCAGTTAAAATTACGCTTCAAAAACCATTATCGAATAATATTTACCTCTCCAATTTCATTGATTCGTATATTGATTTACACAATCGAATAAATATTATTGTCCCTTACGCTACCCAAACTCCCGCTTATAATGCCAATGGAATTTATCTTGCTCAAATCGATTCAAAAACAAAATCATTGATCAGCGAAAGTATTATCCCATTCAAAATCGACAGTGGAAATGTGAATGAAGATGATGGCTTCATTTTATCGGCATGTATCAATGTTGGAATAATACCTATGAAAAATGATGGACTAAAATTAGTTTATGAAAGCCGACGTGCAACTACAACTTATTTGTATGGAATTCCTGTTGGCACTGATTTCGATTTGGGGAATATAATAACCATCGATACAGACAGTAATCATGTAGTAACAGATCTTCATAAAATAAAAAAACAACAATATTCAAATAAAACTAATTCAGCTTTCCTAGGACTTGCAATATTAAGTCATGCCAATAAAAGTTACTTTATTTATAACGAACTGGAAGAAAACCTGAACAAAACACCCGATCAAATGAAGCGAGTAAATACTTCAAGAATGGAAAAAACAAATGTAATTTATACAGTTGTTGAGAATGGAAAAGTTTTGAGAAAGCCGATCATCAAAAAAGAGAACAAGAAAGATACAGATGCAATTATGCTTAGCACTTTTTTACATTCAAATAATGGAGATGAATTATATTTACCAAGGAAAATTAATCAGCAAGTGTTTTTAACAAAGTTTTACTTTACCGAAAATTAAACATCATTTTTTTGTATGAATATTTTCTTGAGCCAAAATCATTTCATATATAAAACTGTTAGCGGTCATTGTAAAACGACTGAATAACCATTAACAGGCAAAAAAATAAATAATAATTGTATGAACAAAGAAAAAAAAGATGAGTACAAATTAATTGGCCTTAAACTCGACAAGAAGACGACTAATGAAGGCGGACAATCAAGTATTGACTGTGGTAGCTTATGGCAGAAATTTGAGACAAGGAATTTTATTGAAATAATATCAGGCAAGTTAGGTGATGAAATCTATGCCGTTTATTTTGACTATGAAGGAGACGATACTAAACCTTTCTCATATTTCATTGGTTGTAAAGTAGAAATTGACGCTGAAACACCTCACGGTATGGATAGTTTAGTTATACCCGCAGGAAATTACTCAAAAGTAATTGCTGCTGGGAAAATGCCTGATTGTATCAATAATTCCTGGAAGGAAATTTGGAGTTCGGATATAGCCAGAACGTATCAATTTGACTTTGAGATTTATGATGAACGAAGTAAAGATTGGAGCAATGCAGTAGTCGACATTTTTGTTTCTTGTAACTAATAAAAAGAAAATTGTTTGACCGACAGAATAAAACAACGAACCGCTAACAGCACCAACCGCAAAAGGCGGGGTTTCGTGTTCCAAAGACAGTTTTTTAGGTAATCAAACTTTAGTTTTTCAAATCAAGTTTTGTGGTAAAAGTCCCGCCCTTCTTGTAGCTGCAAACAGTTAATAGTAAAAATTAAAAACAATCTTCAATTATTTTTTCAGCTTTCCGTTTTTCTTGATTGCTTTCAATTTCTTTTTGTAATCGGGGTCTTTCAAAACTTTATTTATTAATGACCAATAAGCACGGCTATAATCAACATAGATTTCTCCTCCTGAATAAATTTTTCGAGTAGAACAGATATAAACCTTTTTACCTTTAACAATGTACTCGCAATTGTTTCGCATACCAAGAGCACGTCCGAGGCCGCGAGCATCATTGGCAAAACGAGCAACAGTAGAATAATTATGCATCGCATCAATTGCCCAACGCGAACTAATTTTGAAAAGATAGGCATTGTAACCATCGATGTCTTTTACATCCTTCCACTTTACTAGGTCGCCACCATATTCAACTATCATTGTTTTTGCGGGGATATCGATTGTAGTAAACAACCCTTTACCGGCACCGGGGAGAATTGATTTTCGTACGCGAAGAAAACTATCGAGTAATTCCATTGATTTATTTTGGTGTGCGAAAATAGCATTAACAATTGAATTCTCTTAGTTTGAAATTAACGGATGAACTAGAGGTCGATCTATTCAAATGCTAAAGTTTGGCCTGGCAATACTTCATCGTACAGGAAAAAAAGGCGTTTATTTTTCATGATCAAGAGCAATCTAGAAGCAGAAAAGAAGATCATCTTTCATGAAACTGAATTAATCCAAACGAGAAGAAAGAGCGAATTGAAGATGGATTTAATCCGCATAAAATAATGGCTTTATTGGATTGTATTGGTCACTAGACGAATTCAACAACTTGAAAGAAAGCTTGTTAGTTATCTAAACCTATTCAATTTCAATAAAATAGATAAATCGATTATTTTTTATTGAAAATCTTTGATTTTATGAAAGAAAATCTACCTTTGCCGTCCCAAAGATGGCCCGTTCGTCTAGGGGTTAGGACATCTCCCTTTCACGGAGGAAACGCGGGTTCGATTCCCGCACGGGCTACGAAATACAGTGTGAGTTTGAGTGCGAGTGTGATTTTCACACCCAATCCCAATCTCACATTTTTTTTTGCCTTATTCATTGCATTTCCTTTACTTTTCAAATGTTGTAAAAGACAATAATTCCATTGCCATTGACTCCAGGCAATGGCAATGGTGTAAATGAACAACTTTTGAACCTCCACGCTCGGGAATCTTTAGCGTCAATCTTTCCGCACTTTCCAACCCCAAGCCTCAGCGAGAGTCCGCCGGGAATTGGCGACACAATCTTTTCAAGGAAACAATTTTTTATTCTTCAAACGAATATAGAAAACATTTCAATAGGAAGCCAGCCATTTAATTTCACTTCTATAATTGTTTGTCTGCAAAGTGACTTCGAATTATAGTTGATCAATTTTTATAAAATCTATAATCAAGTTGATACTTGCTTTATACCAGTGGTTGTTTTTGGTTTATTCAATGTAAAAATTCCAAGAGGAGAAATGGACTTGTTCAATTTAGGTAGCGATTTATTTTAAAAGAATCATTCACAAGAATATTGCAAACAAACTGGTCCGGTGAAAATATAGGTGATCAATTTGCATAGTTTGCAATAGATTTGTGTTACTCATAAGAAAGTGTGTACATTGAGGTCGGCGGAATCTCGCTACGGCGTGCGAAAGGTAATTTACGGAAAGATTGACGCTAAAGATTCCGCGAGCGGGAGTACTTCTATGACGTATCGATTTAAAATATAACCATGTAAGTTGCGGTTGTAACGATTGTTAAGAATTATGATGAATGTATGAATGCTTTTCAGTACTCAGCGATTGCTACCTTTACAATAAAAACTAATTGTGACGGAAGACTGTTCTTAGTTATAAATTAAAGCTCGCGAGTATCAGTTGATATTTAATGCTCAATTATAAATTTTTTCATGAAAGTATTATCTCCTGCATTTACCCTTAAAAAATAAAATCCATTTGGATAAGAATTAACATCAAGGCTTAAGTATTGTTTCGCGAAACCGGTTATTTCGGAGATAATACTGCCTAGTGAATTATATATTGAAAGTTTTAACGGACCTTTAATTTCCTCAGGGAGTTTTATTCTTAACAATGATTGAGCTGGGTTAGGAAATATATCAATCTGCTTGTATGAAATATAAAATGGATCTGCTAAGAGTGGAGAGTCTCCCCATTTGGAAACAAAGAAATCTCCACCCCGATGATTTGTCAAAAGCATATTTTGAAAATTTACAGGTGGAATTGCAAGCGTGCCTGCTAAGTAAAAACCTGAAGAGTCAGCTATTATTCCGCCAACATCTTCACCATATCGTCCACCAATGTTGAATGCCCAGAGTGCCTTTCCAGCAGTATCTAATCCAGCAACAAATAAATCAGGGTAGGTTGCCAGTGAGTTATTAGTTAGATCAGTAGTGTCAATACTGAGAAATGGAGTTTTGAATGAGCAGGTCATATAAAGTAGACCAGAGGGGCTAAATGAAATGTTGCTGCAGAGTTCATCAGACCAGCCGCCGAAACATTTAACCCATAATTCATTACCCGTTGTTTCATACTTTGCCAGAAAAACATCTAAATCGCCATGGTTAATTAGCGTATCAGTGAGGAAACACAACGAATCGCTATCAAAGAATCCTTGCACATATATATTATTTAATGGATCAATTGCAATATCAGTGAACTTATATAACCCATGTGACTGAATTCCATTTACCCATAGCGGATAGCCAACAGAATCACATTTCAAAAAGTAGAGACCTGAATTATTGGATATCGTATCACCCGGAATAATTAGGGTACTAGTATAACGTCCGCCTACAAAAATATTCCCAAATAAGTCGCTGCTAATTATTTCTCCGAAACTATACCCATG
>JANLPR010000009.1:0-2123 GCA_031367345.1 Bacteroidota bacterium
ACAATAATTTAAACTGTCGCAGATGATTTGTTTGTGCTCTCTTCGCATCAAGGCATCGACCCACTCTACGGCGGTCATAGTTAGAAAATAAGCGGCTTCTTGTTTGTGGATTTGATAGGCATAGGGCATTGGACAAATTTAAGATCCTAGTCATGTTTTATACAACCAATAAAAGAAGGGTAATTAAATGGTTGGCTTCCTATTGAAATGTTTTCTATTTTCGTTTGAAGAATGAAAAATTGTTTCATTGAAAAGACTGTTTCGCCAATTCCCGGCGGACTCTCGCTGAGGCTTGGTTATGGAAAGTGCGGAAAGATTGACGCTAAAGAAATCGCCGAGCGGAAAAAATAAACTGGAGTTACGTTAGAATGTTGGCTACGGGAAGTATTAAGATGCTTACTTTATTTTAATCATTTTTAATGCCGTAACAGCAGCTTCAACACCTTTGTTTCCATGTTTTCCACCGGCACGATCAAGTGCTTGTTCCATATTTTGTGGAGTGAGAACACCGAATATTACTGGAAGTGAAAAGTCAATATTTAATTTCATAATTCCATTTGCTACAGCATCGCAAATAAAATCGAAGTGACGTGTTTCTCCTTGAATTACACAACCCAAACAAATCACCGCATCGGGACGTTCATTTTCAATTGCCCACTTTGCACCCAAAACCAATTCAAAACTTCCGGGAACATTTTTACGGATAATATTTTCTTTGTTACAACCGGAATCGATCAACGTTTGATAACATGCAGCGTAGAGTGATTCGGTGATTGTTTCATTCCATTCCGAAACAACAATAGATATTCTTGCGCCTGAACCATCAGGCAAAAAATTTATCGCAGAAAGATTTTGATCGAAAGACGACATAATGTAGTTTAAAAAAGAAAACCGGGTGAATGACCCGGTTTAACAATTATTTAGAAATCATTGCATCGGCACGTGCAATGTATTTATCAACTTGCGTACCTTCGTTTGAAGTAGGATAATCTTTTTTGATTCGTTCGTAAGCTGATTTAGCAGCAGACCAATCGCCTTTAACTTCGTTTGCTATTCCTAATTTCATAAGCATAATAGGAGTGCTAAAAGAGTTTGATTGCTCCTTTGAAGCTTTTTCATAAAATGAAATAGCATCGTCCGATTTTTTCAATTCGCTATAAGCATCTCCGATAGCACCAAATGCTAATGAACCAGTCATTTCATCTTTTGCTGTGTAGCTTTTTAGCATTTCAATTGCCTTATCATATTCTTTGTTTTTCAAATACGCCATACCAAGGTAGTAACGTGCTAGGTTTCCAGATTGAGAAACACTGTAGTCTGAAACAATTTCTTCAAGGCCCGGATTTTTTCCGTCGCCGTTGATGGCTAACTTAATAGAATCGGCAAACAAATATTGTTCAGCATGAAATAGAACCTGCTCAGCTTCTTTTTCTTTGTTAGCTACATACACATTTTGATAGAAAATGTATCCACCAATGGCTACTACTAAAGCACCAATGATGATCCCAAGACTTTTTTTGTTTTGGTTAATGAAATTTTCAGTTTTTCCTATTGCTTCTGCAACAGTAAAATCGTTATCTGAATGATTGTCTGCCATTTTGTTAATCGTGATTTTTTTAAAAGAGTCCGCAAAAATATCCTTTTTTAGCAGATGAGCAATTTTTTTTAAAGGAAACGGCTAAAACTCGTTAACTTTTTCAAAATTGGCTCAACTTTTCGAAGATTGTCGATGTTGGAATGGTGGCAAAGTCAGTTCAAAGCATAAAATGAGTATTTTTGCAATAAATGTCAAATCAATTGAATGAATCAATCCTTTCCTAAAGTAATTGTCATTTTTATTTTAATAATCCTGTCGTCGTGTCATAAACATGCGAAAGTTCAAGAGTTTGGAGAAAAGGTTGATTCGACTATCGCATTCAGTGTAAACGATTTAGATGCAAAAATGACGGATAAGCTTTCGCTTAAAGTCACTGTATCCGGATACATTCAAAGCTTTTGTAAGGCAGATGGTTGTTGGCTTAAATTGACTAAAGAAAAGAATGGCCCTTTATTAGTTCGAATCAAAGACAAATCCATTTTTGTTAGCGAAGGCATTGAAGGGAAGTATGCATTTGTAAAAGGTG
>JANLPR010000147.1:0-4001 GCA_031367345.1 Bacteroidota bacterium
TAATTCTGGAACTGCTTCCAACCATAGTTTTTCAGAACGTAAAATAATTATCATTTTATTATTCTTTATTGCACGTCTCAATAATTGAAAAGTATATTTCTGTGAATCAAGAACTTGATTTATTGATTTATAACTTTTTGAATGGTAAGGGAAATATTGTAACTCACATATTTTATGGGATAGCAATAATCTGTTATTGTCTGTTTGATTAAGAACTGGTTTCAATATTCTTTCCCACCATTTAGCACCTGGCGAATCATTGAATCGTTCTTCAAAAAAGAACAATGGATAATCAATATTTTGGTGAATCAGGTTATTTAATAATGCTTGATAAAGTGTAGGGTTTTTCGTTAAATATTCTTGTTCGTCACCTGCATAACCGGGATTTAAGGCTAATAAAAATATGTCTGCTGTTAGTGGATTACCTGTATATGGTTCAGGTGGTAAGTCAGTATGAATTTTATAATCGTCAGATGCTTTTTCATTGAACTTTTCAATTGCTTGCATATCTGCATCAATAACAAATAGATTTCTTTTATTCAATATTTGTTCCCATGGATTGTTTATTATTTTCATTTCTTCCATTGTATCAGTTTTTTGTAAATTATTTATTGCTGGTTTGGTTTCCACAGGCTTTTCGATATTCTTAATGTCAGGATTTACTTTGAGAAACATTATTAATTGGTTCAATAATATCTTGTCGGATACTTCTTTTAATTTTAAATGAATTGCTTTTTCCAAATTTTCAATATCCGATTCAGAAATTGTACGCATACCAAGGTGTGAGGTTCCATATTTTAAAAGGTAAAAGATTGAGAGCGGAATGGAATCAACTACATAAGGTTTTTCAACGTTTTCGGTATAGTCAACTTTATAGCCTTCTAAAACTTCTTGCAAGTCATAATTAGCTTGAATGATTTTTGTTAATGTACTGAATCTGTAATTATCATCTTTGTCCTTATATTCTGAACTTAAATAGTCAAATATATTTCTCAAATTAGTATTGAATTTATCACATACTTCATAGTATGTATCTAAATGCTTTTTTTTCATTGTGTCAGTGTCAGGGTTTAAATTAATTGTTTTGAGTTCGGTATTATTTAAATTTGAATTGATAGAAAGTGTATTGGCTTCCGTAAAATTATTTTCCACAACATATGAATCTATATTTTCGGTATCTACTCTTGAGGGATATTCTGGAAGAGTTGGGGGCTGCGGATAAGTAATTGGAAAAGTCACACTTGCTTTTATTATAAAATAGGCAACCAAATAAGTAGCTATTGAAATAATGGCAGGAACAAGTAATTCTTTAGAAGTAAATTTTAAAACTACCTCATTGCCAATATACATCCACAAAAATGAGCATAGCCAAACTATAAAACCAATTGATGCACTTATGGCATAAGTATATGCTTTACAATAAGTATTAGATGCCTTTAGCCAAACACTTTCTATTTCCTTCCATTCACTTTCTAATTTTTGTTTTGTTTGCTTTCATTTGGTCTGCGGTAAAACTTCTAAGTCATAGATTCTATTCCATAAATATTTACTCCGCCATTCCTTGTTATCTATTGATTCTTGCAATGCTTTTCCTTCATAGCTTCGTTTAGAAAATGTGCCATCGACATTTCTTAGTATTCACATTTTCTCGCCTTTCTCCTTTAATTCCCATATTGCATCTTCAATTTCTTCTCGTTCTTTTGATTTGCTTTTAAATTCCTCTTTCTCATTTTCATTCAACCAAAAAGATTTGGATTCATATACAACAGGAATTGTACTATCGATATTGAATGATTTAATTTCATTTTTCTGCTGATAGTATTCTGCTAATTTCCAAACCGCACAGATAAATAAAACTATTGGAGTGCCTACAGATAAAACGAATACTATTATTACCAATAATAGCATACCCAACATTTCAACACCACTTGTTTGCTTACTTTTTCTTGCCATTCATTAATTCTTTTAATTTTTGTAAGTCCGTCATTGAGTCTGTGTCAATTGGAGTGGAATTGTCTTTGAGTTTATGAGTGTAAGAGATACCAGTATTTGGAATACCTGTAGTAATTCGACTGCCAGCAGCTCCTTTTGTAAATCTTAATCCTTTTGTCCCAATAGAAAATGAAACGCCTTTCTTTCCAAGATTCAAACTTAAACCTGAAAAAATATTTATGCGTTTCCAAAATCTCAAATATCCCATGATTATGTATTTTGTTTTGTGTCCAAAAAGAATGGTCAAATTTTAGCAGGGTGCCCGTCAAAGGGTTACCTACAACGAACAGGGCTTTGTGCAGGCAGGGCATTGTTGATTGTCCAGCCCGGAACTGAAGCCCAATTGAAAAACTGATGATGAAGATAACAACAAAAAGCCAAATTGAAACTCGTCTGCCCGAACAAAAGCCACATAGAATTACAAATGTTCATTGTTATTCCGTCCGCCCCAATATTGCAAAACCCCATGTTAGCTGTAGTTTTATTTCGTCAAGGCAGTTTTTAGTTCCTCTGCTTTTGTCCTACCCGCTTTATAATTTTGGTCTAATGAAATTGCTTTGTCAAGGTATGCAAGTGATTGAGTTCTGTATTTTTTACTTTGTCTTTGTTTCGCCCAAGCCCAATATGTAAAACTCATTACTTTCCAATTAGCATACTCATTATTTTTGTCTTGTTTGTCAATTATTGATTGAAAGTCTTGCTTTGCAAACTTTCTTTTTGTAAAGAAAAACCAAGGCAAATTTTCCGCAACACTTCCCCTTAAAAATTCTGGTAAATACGAAACAGCTCCATAATTTTTAACTGCGTCATTAAATAATGTAAACGCTTCTCCTAATAATTTCAGTTTCTTTGTTTCAGCACCAACCAATGACAATGCAGATGCTCTGTAAGATGCAATAAACGGAAATAATTCTTTTGAAGTATTAGGCGAATTAAAAAGTTCACTTAATGTGTCAAAGCTCTTTTTTGCATAACCTTTAAATTCTGTTTTAGAAAAGAAAGAAAGATTTAAAGCTGTCTCGTGGTAAATAATACCAAGTCGGGCTTTATTAATTTCATTCGGGTTTTGTTTGTAACTTTCTTCAACTTCTTTGAGTTTGGTTTTCAATTCAGTTGTGTCAATTAGTTCCATTACATCGTCTAATTGATGTTCAAAGGCTTTTACTTTTGAAAAGTCTAAGTTTTGTGTTTGTGCGGTTACGCTGTTAATTGTTGTCATTGCTAACATAATTGAAGTGATTAATAATTGTCTCATTTTTTTTATTTGTTTAATTGATGGGACAAAATTGCAACTCAATTATGCTACATAACGATGACTTAAGTTAAGATTTTAGTTTGGTTAAAATTCTGCTTCTAATTCTGCTCAAACTCTCTGGGCTTACGCCTAAAAAATTGGCAATATATTTTTGTGGAATTCTTTGAAAAAGGTCAGGCTGCTTTTTTATTAAATTTAGAAACCGTTCTTCTGGTTTGTCAGACGAAAGCGACATCGCAATTTCTGTTGCTCTTTGTGCTACTTGCTCCGCCATAAGTCTGCCAAAAGTTTCATATTTATTGCATTCGTTGTATAATTTATAGAGGTTTTCTTTTCTGATAACAAATACGGTTGTGTCTTCCATAGCTTGCAAGTTCATAATGCAAGAAGTGTTATGAGTGAAACTTTGAAAGTCAGTTACCCAAGAATTTTCAAAAGAAATGTCGCAAGTTTTTTCTACGCCATCTTTAATATGAAAATGTCTGATAGTACCGTCAGCAATAAAGCCAATGAAGTTGCAGATTTTTCCATCTTTCAGTAAAAAGTCCTTTTTCTTTAAGTCTTTGATTTCAAAATATGTGTCAATAAGTTTAAGTTCTTCGTCTGTCAAAGGAACTTTTGTCTTGCAATATATTTTAAGTCTGTCAAACATTGTAGTAGTCGTGAAAAATTACAGCTAACGACAGGGCTTTGTGCAGGTGTGGCATTAGAATTCCGTCCGCCCGTAACCACTGCCCGGCTTCTGATAAAGATA
>JANLPR010000083.1:0-11289 GCA_031367345.1 Bacteroidota bacterium
CAAAGTACGCTCCCACGGATTGCTCCGACGGATTTGTAATCCGTCGCTAGTAATTTCTAGCCACGCTCTTCAAAGAACACTCCGACGGATTTGCAATCCGTCGCCAGTAATTTCTAGCCACACTCTTCAAAGTACGCTCCCACGGATTGCTCCGACGGATTTGCAATCCGTCGCCAGTATTTAAACGCCACGCTCTTCAAAGAACGCTCCCACGGATTGCTCCGACGGATTTGTAATCCGTCGCCAGTATTTAAACGCCACGCTCTTCAAAGTACGCTCCCACGGATTGCTCCGACGGATTTGTAATCCGTCGCCAGTATTTAAACACCACGCTCTTCAAAGTACGCTCCCACGGATTGCTCCGACGGATTTGTAATCCGTCGCTAGTAATTTCTAGCCACGCTCTTCAAAGAACACTCCGACGGATTTGTAATCCGTCGCCAGTAATTTCTAGCCACGCTCTTCAAAGTACACTCCCACGGATTGCTCCGACGGATTTGTAATCCATCGCCAGTATTTAAACGCCACGCTCTTCAAAGTACGCTCCGAAATTGTTATCGGAAGTTAATATTGTACATCCACCAAACTGTAACTCACATTTTTTCGTACTTTAGATAATCAATCGACTGAAAAATGAAAAACCTAATTTTTGCCACTGTATTTTCTTTTCTTATTACACTTTTTGCTTGTGCACAAAACAAAAAGCAAGAAACGAAATCAGCTATCCCGGAATCTGCTAAAATAATTAAGACTGATACAGAATGGAAAAAACTCCTGACACCCGAGCAATATTATGTAATGCGCCAAGCAGGAACAGAACGGCCATACAAAGGCGAGTACTTGAACAATCACGAAAACGGAACTTATTATTGTGTTGGCTGCGGATTTCCATTGTTCAGTTCCAAAACAAAGTTTGAATCGGGCACAGGATGGCCTAGCTTTTATGAGCCACTGTTAAAAGAAAATATTTTAGAGAAAACAGATAATACATTAGGCGTTAGTCGAACAGAAATAATTTGTTCGCACTGCGGTGCCCATCTAGGCCATGTTTTCGACGATGGTCCGCAACCAACAGGATTGAGATATTGCATGAATTCGGCGGCATTAAAATTTGTAGGAAAACAATGAATAATGAATAATGATTAATGAATAATGAATAATGATTAATGATTAATGAATAATGATTAATGATTAATGATTAATGATTAATGAATAATGATTAATGGAAAATAATTGTTTATCTCAAATTACCAGACACTTTACTCACGCTCCGTCGGATCGCTCCGACCAATTTGTAATCCGTTAAACGCTCCGACCAATTTGTAATCCGTTAAACGCTCCGACGGATTTGTAATCCGTCGCTAGTAATTACTACCCACACTATTCAAAAAAAGCTCCAACGGATTTGTAATCCGTCGCTAATAATTACTAGCCACACTCTTCAAAAAAAGCTCCAACGGATTTGTAATCCGTCGCTAGTAATTACTACCCACACTATTCAAAAAAAGCTCCGACGGATTTGTAATCCGTCGCAAGTAATTACTAGCCACACTATTCAAAAAATGCTCCGACGGATTTGCAATCCGTCGCTAGTAATTACTAACCACACTCTTCAAAAAATGCTCCGACGGATTTGTAATCCGTCGCCAGTAATTAAAAGCTACACTCTTCAAAGGCCGCTCCGACGGATTTATAATCCGTCGCTAGTAATTAAACGCTACACTCTTCAAAGGCCGCTCCGACGGATTTATAATCCGTCGCTAGTAATTAAACGCCACACTCTTCAAAGACCGCTCCGACGAATTTATAATCCGTCGTACACATCAATTCCATCATCGTATCACATTTACTTTTCTCGTCACCACACTATTTCCGGATATTAATTGAACACAATAAATTCCGGCTGATAAATTTTCAGTATTAAATTCTGTACTCGTTGAATTGATTAACTTCTCTGCAATTATTTCACCGGTAGAACTAATTATTCTAACCAATGAATTCTTTTCCGCAAATAAATTATAGAATTTTAAATGCAATAAAGCATTCGTAGGGTTTGGGAATAATTCCATCGAAGGTTTGACGATTCCAATTTCTTGTACAGAAATACTCGGATTATGTTGATACCTCACTTCTACCCCACCGGTCGATTGTCCGATCACTAAATCCATCAATCCATCACCGTTTAAATCGCCTCCACTTACAGTAATATTAAATTTTATTCTGCTGCTTTCTGAAGTATCAATAGCATTTCCAAAATTGTTATAACAACCATTTATATTTCCGGAAATATTATCATATTTATAAATCAAACCATTTTCATTGGCTATGAACAAACGTTTACTTCCTGTACTATCATACATAAAAGGAACTGTAAAACCATCCGGAGTACCAGCGCCTTGAATCACAATACAACCAAGAGTATCATTCGTAGGAATACTATCAAAGATTGGAGCGTTAAGAGTTCCTGTATTTTGAAAATAATTAACGAATCCGTTTTGCTCACCGATGAGCAGATCATTTAAGCCATCGCCATTCAAATCATAAATTTGAGGCGTAGCGAATTTTCCAACATCTATTCTTGAATAATAATATTGATCATACACAAAATTAGAAACTCCCGATCCACCTGTATTAATAAATCGCGCTAAACGACCATCACCAATTCCAAGAATCAAATCTTTATCACCATCTCCATCAAGATCACCAAAAGTTGGAATGATAGGGGATGCAAAATTGTATTGATTGATTGCTGCAAGATCTCTATCAATTAAATCAAAAGCAGGAGCTGTTAGAGTGCCTACATTTTTATAATAACGTAAACCAATTTTGTGCGTGTTTGGGCCATTAACAAATTCATCGTATCCAACAATCAAATCGAGTAGCCCGTCATTATCATAATCGTAAAGCACAGGAGCTGCATTTTCACCTACATCAATCATTTCATTCTGTAAAAAAGAATTTTCCACGTACTCAAAAACAGGAACGGCATTTGTTCCAACATTTCTATAAAACCACATTCCATGAATGTTTTCATTAAAATTTGGAAACACTAACAAATCTTTTATCCCGTCGTTATCTACATCAAGTAAACAGTGATAATGAAAAGCTGCAAAATCGGCAGCAACATCATACGATGGAAATCCGGTATCTTGCGAACTCATATCTGCCGTTACATTTGTACCGCCATTTACAATTAGCAAAGAGTTGAACGATGCAACATCGCCAATTAATAAATCCTGATCGCCGTCGCCATCAATATCCATAATATACATTCCTGAAATAGTATCGTCTAACGGAGCAGCTACACTTTGATCGGAAGAAGGTTGTTCGTATTCTTCTTCAGGCATCGGGGCACCAGGACGACGCACTCTGCAAGGGCAATGAAAACATCCAACTTGATTTGCACCACCTATCAACAGAGAAAAATCGCCCCAACATCCCGATTCATATTTAAAATCGAGCGAATCACAAACGCCATAATGTTCCATTGAATAATTTTTGTGAAAAGCAATTCTACCATCAGGTAAAGAATTATACCCCAAAACATCCATGTCACCATCACCATCAATATCTGCCAATCCGGGAAGCGAAACTCCATTCACAAAAATATTTTGTCTGATAACATCAAACGATTCATCCAAAAAATTATTAACCAGCGTCCATTGCAATCCATTTCCCGGAGTAAAATCATTTCGGTACACGGCCATAGCGGCTAAAGAGATTGGTGATAGTGTAAAGAGATCTTCTTTTCCATCACAATTATAATCGTAAAGCAACACCCACTGATTAATAACAGGAAATTTATTATTGTAGTTAGGTGCATAATCCCATGCTTCCCGATAATTTGTTGAGCCGTTATTAAGGAACACGGAAGTTCTATTATTGTGTTTATCAAAAATAAAAATGTCTTTCCGGCCATCGCCATTTACATCAATTGAATTCACGGAAGGAAAATTGATTCCGCCTGCCCACGGGTTCTTCAATAGATTGCTATTTTCAGTAACAGGAATCGTATCTATACGATCAAACTTTTGACAGTAAGTTGATAAAGTCACCGAAAAAAACAAGACAAATACAATGTAGCTTTTCATTGGCCAAATATAGATAAAGCGATTCCGAAATAAACTAATTAACCGGAAAAATGACAATCATGAGGCTAAAATACGATAATGCAGAATGCCAAATATTTTCATAAATTGCGCATAAAGCATTTATCGGGGTTCGTTCCGGTAAAAAGTTGAATAAACAAAAGAAAAATCATGCCTTCATTCGACATCGTAAGTAAGATCGATATTCAAAAATTCGACAATGCAATAAATGTTGCAGTAAAAGAAATAAGCACACGATACGATTTCAATCAATCGAAAACGAAATTAGAGTTCGATAAAAAAACAATGCTTGTAAGTATCCTAACAGAAAACGACATGCGCATGAAAGCAGTCGAAGGAATTATTATTGGTCGAGTGATCAAGCAAGGAATAGACGCACAAGTTCTAGATTTTGGAAAAGAAATTTATGCCTCGGGAAACATGGTAAAGAAAGATGTAAAACTGAAAGAAGGTATTGATAAAGAGATAGCAAAAAAAGTTGTAAAAATTATTAAGGAAAGCGCTAAAAAAGTTCAAGCATCGATTATGGACGAGCAAGTACGAGTAACCGGAAAAAAAATTGATGACTTACAAGAAGTAATAGCCATTCTCGAAAAATCGGATGTTGGTTTACCCCTTCAATTTGAAAACTTCAGAAGTTAACTGCAAAAAAACAAGCCAATTTTTACATTGAAACTCACACATCTTTACTTTTTCTTCTTTATATTTATAGCACTCGTTTCAAATAAAGCGAAGGGGCAGGATATTTTAGTACGTACAAACAATGATTCGATCAGAGTAAAAATTGTTCAGATTACACTGGATAAGATTCGATATCGTTATTACGGGATTAAAAGTGGTACAGTAATGGAAATTCCAAAAAATCAAGTGAAGCAAATCATTTACGAAAATGGTTCATCACTTACTATCATTTACAATCTCTTCGAGGTAAATCCAGATCTCATGATAAAAGATCATTCCAAAGCATGGAAGGTAGATTTGTTCGCTCCATTATTTAATCATTTTACAATTGGGTATGAGCAAAAAATAAAGTTAGGAATGAATCTGGAGATCAAAGGAAGCTACATTGGGTGGCGGCTCAACAAAACAATTGATCCCACACAAGGATTTTTTGTAAAAGCTGGAATGAAATTTTTGAAAAATACTGATACGATTAGAAAAGGGTTGAAGTACACACATCCAATGAAAGGAACATACGTTAAACCAGAAGTAATAGTTGGGCGTTACACTACGATCGAGCTGGGTAGAAAAATAAATTTTTCAAATGTATCATTGAATTGCCTTTTTGGTCGTCAATATATTCTAGGTAATGTAATAAGCCTTGATTTTTTTGGTGGCGCAGGCGTAGCTTATCAATATAATAGCAGAGGCCCGTCAGACAGAGCTGACGATTTCAGCTATTGCTTTTCGCACTTATTCTTAGGTGGAAAGTTACCAATTTCGTTAACCGGTGGATTTATGATTGGCGTCGTTTACTGAAAAGCTAATTACGATTTCCGGATTACAGCACCAACTTCACTCTCAAATGCGGCCATTAATTTTTCCATCGTTTTATCGATTTGTTTATCCGTAAGCGTCTGTTGATCGTCGAGCAAATGAAAACTTAAAGCCAAAGATTTTTTTCCCTTCTCCATTTTATCGCCCTGATAAAGATCAAATAAATTAACCTCACGCAATATTTTCTTCTCCGTTTTAAAGGCTAAATCACGAATCGTTGAATAACTGGTTTGCAGATCAACTAACATTGAAAGATCTCTTTTCACAGCAGGAAATTTTGAAATTTCGGAATAGCGAACAGCTTTCTTTTTGGATTTTTTAATGACCACATCCCAATTAAAATCGGCAACAATCACTTCATTCAGATCAAATTGTTTCGAAACAGAAGGTTTGATTGGCCCAATTTCAAGAACTGTTTTATTCCCTGAAGTATAAATTAAACCATAAGATAAAGCGGAATGCACTGTTTCATTCACTGCTAGTTCAGAAATATTTACTCCACATATTTCCAAAATATTGAGAGCAATAGATTTCAAAAAGAAAAAATCGGGATTCGTAGTG
This sequence comes from Bacteroidota bacterium, assembly GCA_031367345.1. Classification (GTDB taxonomy): domain Bacteria; phylum Bacteroidota; class Bacteroidia; order AKYH767-A; family 2013-40CM-41-45; genus JADKIH01. Next base: position 6,168 of record JANLPR010000083.1, read on the forward strand.
GTGTTTTGCCAAGAAACATCTTGCTTCTTTCCGGTAGCATAGATTGCCAACGAATAATTTTCGGAATATTTTTCGCCAAGTTTAGAATACACTTTTCCAAACTCGAACATTTTCAAATCAACTTGACGTCGATTACGATTGTATTGTAATATTTCAAGACCGTTCATGAGTAGATCTTGACGTAGAATAGAAAGATCTTGCGACAGAGGATTTAAAAGTTGTATAGATTTTTCTTGACTCCAGATACCATTTTCTACATAAGAAGCACGAGTGAGGGAATTTGTAAGTATTTCGTTGAAACCTTGAGCTGCCAAATAATCAGCAATTTTATTCTGAATAAGTTCGCGGTCAAATTCGACGATAGCCGGAAGTGAAATACTTTGCTTTTTTGGCAATGGAATTCTATCATAACCATAAATACGAAGAATCTCTTCGATTACATCAACAGGTCGCAGTACATCAACTTTGAATGCCGGAATTTCCAGCGAAAGTCCATCACTATTTTGAGACACTATTTTCATTCCTAACGATTCGATAATCGTAGCGATAACATCTCTATCAATTACCTCTCCCGAAAACTGATCGATAAAAGAATAGTTGATATCAAATTTAACAGGATTTTTTTTGATTGGATAAATATCAATTACAGGAGAAGCAATTGTTCCATTGCAAATTTCCTCAATCAATAGCGATGCACGTTTTAATGCATACAAAGTAATTTCAGGATCGGTACCACGTTCAAATCTAAAACTTGCATCCGTTTTTAACGAATGTTGTTTACCTGTTTTCCGAATACTGGCAGAATCGAAATAAGCACTTTCCAAAAAAATGGTTACCGTTGAATCAGAAATACCAGAGTCAGTTCCACCAAAAACACCCGCAATACACATAGGATTTTCGGAATTACAGATCATCAGATTTCCCGATTTCATTATTCTCTCAATGCCATCCAATGTTTTAAATTTTTCGCCATCCTTTGCAGATCGTACAATTACTTTCTTGCCGTTGATCTTATCAGCATCAAATGCATGTAGCGGTTGTCCACATTCATGCAAAACAAAATTTGTGATGTCAACAACATTATTTATTGGTCCAACACCAATCGACTTCAATCTGTTTTTTAACCAGTCAGGAGACTCGCCAACTTTTACATTCGTAATAGTGATACCGGAATATCGAGGACATGCAAGAGGATCTTCAATAGTAACATCAATAATTTTATTTGTTCCTTCTTCAAACTTTTCCACTGAAGGAAGAAATAATTGATGACCAATATATTTTTTCTTTTCAGCAATTGCTTTTTCAACATTCATAAGAGCACTAAGATCACGAGCAACGCCAATGTGTGAGGCTGCATCTGCACGATTCGGTGTTAATCCAATTTCGAAAATAGAATCGTTTTCTATTTTAAAATAATCTTCTGCTCTTGTTCCAACAATAGCATCGTCTAAAAGAATTAGAATACCATCGTGCGATTTTCCTAAGCCTATTTCATCTTCAGCGCAAATCATTCCTTCACTCAGCTCGCCTCTAATTTTCGATTTTTTAATTTCGAATGAATCACCTTCCAAAGGATGCACATGAGAACCGACAATTGCCACAATTACTTTTAATCCGGCAGCTACATTTGGGGCACCGCAAACAATTGAGAGCGGCGATTCGCCACCTACATTAACAGTGGTCAGACTTAATTTATCGGCATTCGGATGTTTAGTACATGTAAGAACTTCGCCTACAAATAATCCTTTCAATCCACCTTTAATCGATTCAAAAGCTTCTACGCCTTCAACTTCCAAACCACCGGCCGTAAGTTTTTGATCAATCTCTTTTACAGAGAGATTATTTGAAAGATAATTATTCAGCCAGTTGTGGGAGATTTTCATAAAATAAAATTGAACGGCAAAGATACTTTTTTTGGAGAAAAAGTGTGCTCAAAAAATGGACTTAAACTAAATTTTTAAATTATTTTTACACGTAATAGCCTATGAAATCCTACCCCATTGACCACTCTTGCGAATAATGTCCTTTAATTCACGAGCTACATTGGGATGTTGAACAAATTGAGGGTCGGTTGCTAGTAATTGAGTTGCATAATCTCGTGATTTTTGAACCAATGCTCCGTCTTTTGAAAGGTCGGCTAATTTTAGGTCGAGCATGCCACTCTGACGAGTACCTTCAGCATCGCCGGGACCTCTGAGTCTAAGATCAGTTTCTGCAATTTTGAATCCATCGTTTGTTTCACACATTGTTTTAATTCGAAGTCGAGAATCGTTTCCTAATTTATTACTTGTCATGAGTATGCAATACGACTGATCTGCGCCTCTACCAACCCTTCCACGAAGCTGATGCAATTGCGAGAGGCCAAAGCGTTCAGCATTTTCGATGATCATGATTGAAGCATTCGGCACATTAACACCAACTTCAATCACCGTTGTTGCAACCATTATTTGTGTTTGACCTTTAATGAAACGCTGCATTTCAAAATCTTTAGCTGCTGCTTTCATTCTTCCATGAACAATACTCACTTGATATTGTGGCTGTGGAAAATCTCTACAAATAGATTCGAAGCCGTCCATTAAATTATTCAGATCCATCTTCTCTGACTCCTCGATAAGTGGGTACACAATGTAAACTTGTCGACCGGCAGCTATTTCTTTTTTCATGAATGCCCAAACCTGTAAACGATTAGAGTCAAAACGATGAGATGTGGTGATCGGTTTTCTACCCGGAGGCAATTCATCTATCACAGAAACGTCGAGGTCGCCATACAATGTCATTGCAAGAGTACGAGGAATTGGCGTAGCCGTCATTACCAATATATGTGGTTCGCGATTATTTTTTGTCCAAAGTCGAGAACGTTGTTCAACACCAAAACGATGTTGTTCATCGATCACAACAAATCCTAGATTTTTAAATTGAACTTTGTCTTCAATGAGAGCATGAGTGCCTATGAGAATATCAATTTCTCCCGACTCTAATTTTTCATGAATAATTTTACGTGCCGATTTTTTTGTTGAGCCGGTAAGAAGAGCAATTTTAACATCCATCGATTTCAGCAAAGACGAAATTGTTTCGGCATGTTGATTTGCGAGAATTTCTGTTGGAGCCATTAAACAAGTTTGAAAACCATTATCGATAGCTATCAACATGCACATCAAAGCGACCATTGTTTTTCCCGAACCGACATCACCTTGAAGCAAGCGATTCATTTGTTTTCCCGAACCAAAATCGACGCGAATTTCCTTAATAACTTTTTTCTGAGCGTTCGTTAATTCGAACGGAAGATAATGATGAAAAAAATCGTTGAAATTTTTGCCTACCTCTCCAAAGACTAGGCCTTTTGTTTTTTCAGTTCTTAAAAGTTTAGCATGTAACAAACGCAACTGAAGAAAGAAAAGTTCTTCAAATTTTATTCTTAGTTCAGCTTTTTCTTGAAGTTGGATAGATTCAGGAAAGTGAATTGAAGAATAAGCTTGACGTCGACTAATGAGATGAAGATCTTTCACAGGTAATTCAGGTAATGTTTCCGGCAAATTGGCAGGCATTACGAGATGAAGATTCTTTTGAAGGCGCAGGAGACCTTTAGAATCGAGGCCTTTCAATTTCAACTTTTCGGTAGTTGGATAAACCGGTTGCATAGAAGAGGCAACCGATAATTTTGCTTCCTCTACCAGTTCTAACTCGGGATGAACGATATTGATATACCCGTTAAACTCCGTTGGTTTACCAAAAAGGATGTATTCAGTATTTAGTTTGATAGACGAAGTAATCCATTTTACACCTTGAAACCATTTCAATTCGATGACGCCTGTAGCATCTTCAAAGCGACCCGACAGATGTTTTTTTCGCTTATCACCACGAACAACAATAGAACGAATTACACCTTTAATTTGAATATACGGCAAATTGGCATTGGCTTCACTAACGGTATAAAACTTGGTGCGGTCTACATAACGAAACGGATAATGGTGCAGCAGATCGCCCTGAGTATAAATATTCAGTTCTTTTTTAAGGATTTCAGCACGTTGAGGACCGACACCCTTTAAGAATTCTATCTGCGTTTGAAAAAAATCATTGTGCATAACCGGGTGCGAAAATAATCAAATGAGTTGATCAGTTTGTTGAATATAAGAAGGAAATTTGAAAGATATACCACCATTCCGACTACAATAAGAAAAGAGAAAAAAAATAATGACCAAAGAAGCCCAAGCAAACAAATTAATTAAATCGGAATTATTTCGATCAGCTGCTATTCCCTTATTATTTGTGCTAGTACTTTGGATTATAGAGATGGGAGCTGAATGGAGTGGCGTACGAATGATAGAGCTGGGAATTCATCCCTTAACCTTGGCAGGTTTAACAGGAATTATCACCTCACCGTTTATACATGGAGACATCAATCATTTACTTTCCAATACAGCACCGCTGTTGATAGTTGGAACAGGAATAATTTTTTTCTACAAAGAACTAGCTTATAAAGTTTTTGCTTATGTGTGGCTTATGACCGGCGTTTGGGTATGGTTATTTGCTCGACCAGATTGGCATATAGGGGCCAGCGGATTGATTTATGGATTGGTTTGTTTTTTATTTTTTAGTGGAATTTTGCGAAAAGATACGCGGTTGATGGCGGTGTCGCTATTGGTTACTTTTCTATATGGCAGTTTAGTTTGGGGTATTTTGCCCATCGACCAAACCATTTCTTGGGAGAGCCATTTGTTTGGGTCGGTTGCAGGAATTTACTGTGCTATTTACTTTCGAAAAGAAGGACCGGAAAAGCCAAAACCACAATGGCTGATAGATGAAGAGAACGGTATTTTAGAGGTGTCTGTTGAAGAGGAAGTAGAACCACTAACGACCGAAGAGATCGAAAAGCAATCGGATGAAGTGAAGGTAACTTATCATTATAAGCCGAAAGATGCAGAATGATTAATGGATAATGATTAATGGATAATGATTAATGGATAATGATTAATGGATAATGATTAATGGATAATGATTAATGAAGAATGATTAATGGAGAATGATTAATGGAGAATGATTAATGGATAATGATTAATGGATAATGATTAATGGATAATGATTAATGGATAATGATTAATGGATAATGATTAATCATTCTTCA
>JANLPR010000161.1:0-29763 GCA_031367345.1 Bacteroidota bacterium
AAAAATCCTCAAATCAAATAAATCTCGGTCCAGACATTTATTAATTTCGAATCATAAAAATCCTCAAATCAAATAAATCCCGGTGCTGACATTTTGTATCTGCGAATCATAAAAATCCTCAAATCAAATAAATCCCGGTTCAGACATTTATTAATTACGGATCATAAAAATCCTCAAATCAAATAAATCCCGGTCCAGACATTTTGTATCTGCGAATCATAAAAATCCTCAAATCAAATAAATCCCGGTGCTGACGTTTTTTCATCCTTCACACTCATTTTTAAGTTGCTACTCATCAACTATTACTTTCAAAAAAAATATCTAAAATATTTTTTCAATGGTAAAGAAATGTTTGTACCAGATCGGCGTTATTGCCACGTGCATGACAAGAAATACATTGATCGCCTTTTCTGATTCCTGAATATTCTACAATGCCATTCGGATTAAATTCTACCCAGATCCATCCCGATCCACTGTTAGCTGCTTCCGGCGATTTATACATCACTGCATATTCTAATAAACTTCCTCCGGATTGATCGTAGATCTCTTTTAAAATAAGCGATCCATTTGGAAAAAAAGTTTTTGATAATCCGGAGAGCGAATCATTCATTGCCGAAATAGCTTTCTGATTAAATCGTATCCTAACAAAATTACCGTGACTTCCATTCGTTGCCGGGTCGGCTACAAGTGTATCGGTGCGATTATGTAAATAACTAAAAGATGAAACTGTTCTCGCTATACTCCATATCGACTCGTCGCTTACCAATACGCCTTCTTGCTTTTTGGAGGTACATGATATTAACGCTACAAGGGCGATTAGAGAAAGGAGCTTAATGTTGAATTTCACTTTTCTAAATTAATACTTTTTCGTTTTATTAAACGAGTTTTCTAATAAAAAGAGATGATTCTTCTTTTTCTCGTATATGTAGAATTATGTAATTTTATACAAATAGCTTAAAGCGAGTGCTCGAAACCTAATTTCTTACCCTATTTGTTATGTAAAATCGTAATAATAAAAATGATTGTCGTTTTATTTCGTTTGAAATATTCGTGTAAAGGCAAACGGTTCTTAACTTTTATACTTTACTTGAGAGGAATTCAATGGAATAGTTACCTTTCTAACAATAATACCTGCAAGAGCCAACAATTAATCAACCTGAATGGATAATTACTATGAATTACATTTAACTACCTCACGGATTCAAACTAAACCGGTAGAAAAAAAAGATGCATTACCCTGGGCTGAGTTTTTTGAATCGGAAGAAGCCATTGAATACTTTAAGCCTTTGCCATACTCTACAAATATCGAAAAATCTTCATACTGGATCGATCGCCAATTGACTCGTTATTCTGAAAAACGATTTGGTTTGCATGCTGTTCGTGATATTGAATCGGGATCGTTCATGGGCCTTTGTGGTTTGTTGTTGCAAGATGTTGATGGTAAATCGGAGATAGAAGTAGGGTATCACTTTATTAAAAAGTTTTGGGGAAATGGCTATGGTACTGAAGCTGCGCGATTATTTATTAATTATGTATTTCAAAATGGTATTTCCGATTCTGTTATTTCAATTATCGATGTGCGTAATTTGAGATCGCAAAAAGTAGCTGAAAAGAATGGGTTGAAAATAGATAATCAAACAAAATGGATGGACTCCGATGTAATTATTTATCGCATCGATGAAGAGAGTTTTTCAAAACAATTTTAGTGAAATTTTTCTGACGTTTTTTTGAGTAAATTAATTTAACGTAATGAGTCGGCTGGTGAACAATGCTAACTTTCAACTGGCCACAAGATTTTTTTAAAATAGAATTACTGCCCAATGAAAAAGTATTACCTACACAAGCAAATCGGCACACTGCTATTAGCATTATTTTTTATTCCCTGCTACGGACAAGTAGTTGGAAATAATTTTCGGTGCGGAATCCGAGATAAAGCCGGAAACTTATGGTTCGGTACTATAGGTGCTGGCGTATTTCGTTATGATGCCGTCTCAGCCGAGTTTACCAATTTTACAAAACAAGATGGTCTGAACGATAACAATGTTGAATCCGTTTTTGAAGATAAAGCCGGAAATCTTTGGTTCGGCACTGAGCATGGTGTATCTCGTTTCGATGGCAAATCTTTTACCGATATTTCTACGAAAGTAGGACTAGGCCAATTTAATATTAATTATTTTTTGGAAGATAGGTACGGAAATATTTGGATTGCCAGTGATGGCTGGGGAGTATTTCGTTACAATCCCGTTTCAGGTGCTATTGCCAATTTTAAAAAAGATGACGGATTAGGTAGTAATAGTGTTCAATGTATTTTAGAAGATAAAACGGGGACCCTTTGGTTCGGTGAAAGGGCAGGAGGCGTGTGCCGTTACGATTCCGCTTCAAGTAGGTTCGTCAAAGTTGATGGAGATGGATGTTTCAGTAGTCAAATTATGAGTATCATAGAAGATAAAGCAGGGAATATCTGGTTCGCGAATTTGTACAATGGTGCGTGCCGCTATAATCCTTCATCGAGAGTGTTTACACATTTTACTGAGGAAAATGGTCTTTGTAATGATACTCTTAATTGTATTTATGAGGATAAAAATAGAAATCTTTGGTTTGGTTGTGGTTGGAGTAAGTGGGGCGAAAGTCGAGGAGGAATTTGTAGCTACGATGGAAAGGCCTTTACTTTTTTTTCAGCAAAAGATGGTCTTGGAAATACAGGTGCTTGGACTATTGTAGAAGATAATGACGGAAACATTTGGGTTGGTGCCAGAGATGGATTGTTTCGTTACCATTCTTCATCAGGCAGGTTTGTCAATTACACATACAAAGCAATAGGACATGATTGAACAACAGATCTACACTCGAATAAAAAACCTTCGTAGTTAAAGTAGTACGCATAAAACTAAAATTAAAAAAATCGTTATTCTCTTCTTCAATTACTCTAAATTATTGAAAGCATACGATTCTGTAAAATGTGTTCTGTCTTTACCAATCAATTTTTTTAATAAGCGTATGTATGTAATTCCTGTATTTGAAGTTCGAGAAATAATGCAAAGCGATATCGCTCTCATCGTTAATTATTGGATGACGTCGAGCACCGATCATCTTATTGGAATGGGAGTTGACCTCAAGAAAATGCCAACGGCAGAACAACTTACGTTCATGCTCTCTGAACAAATTAATCAATCTTATAAGGAGAAAAATTCGTATTGCATAATTTGGCTTTACAATGGAATTCCTATTGGCCATTGTAACATCAACAAAATTGTATTTGGGAGTCATGCCTATATGCACTTGCATATTTGGAATGGAATGAATCGAAAAAAAGGAACCGGTGTAGAACTAATAAAGAGAAGCGTCACCTATTTTTTCGAAAATATGAAACTGAAAAAATTGTATTGTGAACCTTATGCTTTAAATCCCGCTCCAAACAAAACGCTCGCGAAAGCAGGATTTCATTTTCTAAAAAGATACACCACTACTCCGGGAGCAATGAACTTTGAACAAGAAGTAAATTTGTGGGAGTTGTCTGAACAAAACTGAACAGTCAACGCAAATAGTCAAAAGAAAAACCACAAAAAAAACCGGTCATTAAAGTGACCGGTTTTTCTATCTAACATTTTCTATTTTCTACTGTCTATTTTCTACTCTCTATTTTCTACTCTCTATTTTCTACTCTCTATTTTCTAATCTCAAATCTCAAATCTCTATTTCCAACTCTTAATAGAATCTAGAGCGATTGTCTTCAATGTTTGCTTTTTCTTTCAATGAATTGAAAATCTCATATTCACTTCTTGATTTACGTTGATCAAGCAATTGTTTTAAATTAACTGAATAATTTGTTGTTGCTGCTGGTGTAGTGAATGATTTCACATTGATCACTGCTACTGAATTATCGCCTTTAATTGCTTTTGTAGTTGCTCCGGCTTTTGTTACAAATATAACACCTATCATAGTTGGCTCGTTTCCGATTCCTGGAATGTATGTGTTTGCGAAATTTACATTGTCAGCATCTGTCGCTGTGATATTTAATTTTTGTGCAATTGCATCTACATTACCCGATCCTGCTGCATTGAATTTATCTAAAAGCATTTGTGCCTTTTTAATTTTACGCGCCTCAATAGTAACTTGATCTTTCACTTCTTCTAATGGAAGAATTCCTTTTTCTTTAGTGTCAACTAAATGTGCCATCACATATTTATCTCCGAAGGTGAAGATCTTTGAAACGTCGCCTTTATTTGCAGTGTATGCCCAACGAATTAACTCACGAGGCTGATCTAGTCCGGCAATCGTTTTATCGTTTTCGCGTATGTTATCTGCTATACGTTTATTCAATCCTTGCTTTACTATTGCAGAATCAAATGCTTCTCCTGTTGTATTACGTGAAGCAAATTCATTCGCTTTATTATATGCTGCATCATAAGTACGTTGCGATGGTTCTATTTTTCTCTCGATAGTAAGTACCTGCACTTGTTTACTCGCAGAACTCTTGTCAAGTACCTCTATTAAGTGAATTCCAAATTGCGATGTTACTACCGGCATATCACCTTTTTTTCCATTAAAGACTGCATCGTTAAATGTAGGAACCATTGCTCCCGGACGGAACCAACCTAAATCGCCACCTTTAACTGCCGAACCTTGATCTTTCGAAAATTGAGTCGCAAGGTCTGCAAACTTTGATCCTTTCTTGATAGCATTCTTTAAACTATCAACTGTTGCCATTGCTCTAGCTGTATCTCCTTTTTCAATATTGATCAATATGTGACGAGCTTTCGCTGAATCGGAAATCATTTTCTCTGCAGACAACTTTGTAATCTTTACCGTATTGTTCTCTTCGTAAGGTCCATAAACGGTACCTATCGGTTTTCCAAACAATATTGTATCAAGCATTGCCGGCAATGTTCCTTTTGAATGATACGTTGTATCAGGGGCTACATCGCTGTTCTGAATTGCGTAAGATATATTATCAGCCGTTGTACCGAATTCATTTCTGTACACTTCCATCTTTGTCATGATCGCTGTGCGGTCTTCTATCGATGGTGTTACATCAAAACTTACATAGTCAGCTTTGCGAATTGTTTCTGCTTGCTTATACTTACTTGAATTTGCATTGTAATAGCTCGACAAATCGCTGTCTTCTACTTTCGCTAATGTATCTGCAATTGTATTGAAGTCAAGTCGTGCAAAACGAATGGAAGCATTTGTTTGTGATTCTACGTAATTTCTTTTTGCTTCTTCTGAAGTTACAAATATTCCAACCTTAATAAGATCTTTATACTTTGATTGAATTCGCTCTTCAGACATCGCATCTTCAAACGTCTTCCATTGACGTTGGGTGTTTTCGTCGCGGTTAGGAAGGTCTTTTAAAAATTTAATGACATCATTCGGATTAAATGAGTTCGTCTTCGGATCTGTGAATGCTGTTTTGATTTGTGGATGTGGATTTGCTCCGGTACACATTTCGTATAATTCTCCTGCACTGCAAGACAATCCCAGTTTTTTATATTCTTCTCCTAGCGTAAAATCGTTTACAAACATCGACCATGCTTGCTCACGCAACATGTCTTGTGTGTTTGGATCTACCGACTCACTCTTTGAGTTGATCTTGTAGTTTTCAGTAAGTTTTTCAACACGCTTCTCGTACTCTGGATAACGTACTTTTTCGCCGGCTACTACGCCAATAACGTTTGAATTTCTTTTTAGAAGTCCTGTGTTAGATGTTACAAGGTCTCCAAGTACAAAGAGTATCATTGATGCTCCGACAAAACCTATCAGAAGTCCTACACGTTTTCTGATTCTTGAAATGACAGCCATAGCCGTTTGTTTGTTTTAATGTTGTTAATTGATACTATTTCGATTCTTAATTCAAATGCCTTTTATAAGAGTAAAGCTCTAGTTTTCAGTAATTTGAATCGGTTTTGTGCTATTTGCCACAAAATGAGGGGCGAATATACAATCCTGTGAAGGTAATTCCTAATAGTTTTTAATTGACTGCTCGGCTTTTTGTCGCTCGTATTCTGCTCATTTTGGAAGCTAAACGTGAGTCTTGCGCCGCAGTTCTCACATCTTTTACTTTCCAGCCAAAACATTTGCTCGTACTTCCTAATGCAGTTGAACGTTCTACTTTCTAAAAAAAAATCTAAAATGGAATTCAACTATGAGTAAAAATTATTTCTCACTCGAAACTTTCATACGCACTTGTTCTATTCGATTGTTCCGTACTTTTTGTACTATAATAGTAAATGGAGGAATTATGATCTCTTCGTTTTGGCGAGGAATATTTTCGTGGTGATGAAAAATAAAACCACTCAATGTTTCAAACGATTCGTCTTCCGGAATTTCGAGATTATATTTCTTATTTAGATAATCTATTTCTAAACGGCCCGAAAAAAGAAATTCATTGTCGCCGATTTGTTTTTCTGTTTCTTCCGGAACATCGTGCTCGTCTTGTATCTCGCCAAAAATTTCTTCTATCAAATCTTCAATCGTAACCATTCCTGCTGTACCACCAAATTCATCAACTACAACGGCTACACTCTTGTGTTGGTTGGTGAATTGTTTTAATAAGTCGTTTGCATTCATTACTTCCGGAACAATGGTAACTGGAAGTAGTATGTGTGTAATGTCGGTCGGACGTTTGAACATTTCACTGCTATGTACAAAGCCAATTATGTTATCGATATTGTCTCTGTAAACTAGAATTTTTGATAATTTCGTTTCAACAAAAAGTTTTTGTAATTCACCAATTCCGGCTGTTACATTCACTGCCACAATTTCATTCCGTGGCACCATACTTTCACGCACTTTCACTTCTTTAAAGTCTAACGCATTTTGAAAAATTCGAATCTCTGAATCAATCTCTTCTGTTTGATTGTTTCGCGTAGAAATTTCTCTGATATACATATCCAGATCTATTCTTCCGAATACCGGCCGTTCATCTATAATTTGAATTCGGAATAATTTATTCATTAAAAATGAAGAAATGTTGAGGATAAACCATACAACCGGAGCTAGAATAAAATTTAAAATTCTAAGTGGTATAGCCAAGAAACCTAGTGCAGCATTTGGGTTTAAACGGAATAAAACTTTGGGAATAAATTCGGCTGCTATCAGGATTATTAATGTACTGATTACTGTTTGAACAATCAATAACATGGCATGACCATGCATTTGAACCGGTAACAATTCTTTGAGTACTTCGGTGTTCAAAATCCGTTTTTCCATAACGGTACCGTAAATAACTAATCCAATGTTATTGGCGATTAACATGGAAGCAATAAATCGAGAAGGTCTTTTTACAAAATTCCAGATTATCTTAGCAGATAAATCGCCTTGACTTCGGTCTAATTCTATTCGGAGTTTATTGCTCGACAAAAATGCAATCTCACTGCCGGCTGCGAAAGCTGAAAAAAGTAAAGTAATAAGTATGATTGTCCAATCTGACACAGGCGAAAAAAGTAAGGTTTAGAAATGCAAATGTAAATTAATTTGCCGGTTCAATGGTAAAGTTCTTTTTCGTCTTTTCGTTCAAACTTTATACGCTGCTTACGGCGCAAAGCATACATAAATGATGCAATTGCAGTAATGCCAATCATAAACACACCTGACTCAACACCTTCTTTTAGAAACTGAAAGATTGTTAGTCCTACGCAAATGATGGTAATACATAGCCATGCTATTTCTAATGTTCTGATCATTGTGTCTTGTTTATACTTATGGTTCCTTTCAAATTAAAGATCTTATATTTTGAAAAATCTTGATTGGCTTCAAACCCTTTTCCAAATAAAATTTCGTCTTTCGTTGTGATCTTTACGTCTTCATCACTCAACAATTTCTCCTTTCGTTCGTCCCAAATTAAATGTTCAGTATTTAATTTTTCTCCTTTTTCATTCGTCACTTCCACATTTTTTCGAGCTTCCATTTTCTGATCTTTCTCATAGCGTATTCCGTACTCAGCTACCAAACGACTCTTTACTTCCATTCTATCGTTATAAAAAAGAGCGGTCAAGCCTTTGGGCATTTCAATGTAAGGATTTTCTGTTGAATAATGATTCAAAATTGGAGCAGTTATTTCAACTTGTATTCGCGCAGAATCACTGTAAATGATCTTGATGCTTCTGGCTGTTTCTTGCGGACTAGCAGCTCCTTTACTATAGAGTTTCACTTTACTTAAGTCGTTTTCGCAACTTTCCATGAAAATAATGGAAAAAATAAAGAAGAGGGCAGACAACGCTTTCATGTTACAAACCTACAAATTTTTACTCGTTTTTAGTTTTTCCTTACTTTTTAGCTGCTTTTATAGCGATTTTGTTTTTGCATTTTCCTCATCTTTCACGTTTCTGCCTTTTCCGACATTCGCATACAAACATCTTCCATTCTTCTGAAATACCAAATTTCATCCTTATTAATGTTTTTCTAACACGTTAATTAAAATGAATATCATAAAAAAAGGCTGATTCGATCTTGTTCATTTCGCCATTTTCTGAATCTATTTTCTTCCTTGGTTAATATCAGTTAATGCTTTAAGAAAATTGACTGAAAGTTCTATTTTTGCCAAACCTAAAAAAAATCCAGAAAAACTATCTGATGAAAAACACATTGAAGTTGGCGGTTGTTGCTATTGGCTGCACTGCTCTTTACGTTGCCTGCTCTAATAGCAAGGCAAACAAAGGTGTCGGAATTGATGTATCAAATTTCGATACTACAGTTGCACCTTCCCAAGATTTCTTCCATTATGCCAATGGAACTTGGATAAAAAACAATCCTATTCCAGCAGATCAAATTCGTTGGGGCTCGTTTAGTATTCTTGCCGAAAATAACAGAAAAAATCTTCATCAATTAGTTGATGAAGCTTCTGCTAAAACCGCTGCTAAAAAAGGTTCGCCTGAGCAACTTGTTGGTGATTTTTATCAAGCAGCAATGGATACTGTTACCATCGATAAATTAGGTGCAGAACCCATCAAACCGGAAATGGAGAAAATTGATCAATTGAAAGACGTAACTTCTGTACTTGGATATACTGCCTTGTTGCAAAAGTGGGGAGCTTCTCCAATGTTCGGATTTTATGCTGGTCAAGATCCTAAAAATTCGGAAGTAGTAGTACCGCAAATTTCTCAAGGTGGACTCTCTCTTCCTGATCGTGACTATTATGTAAAAAATGACCCTGCTTCTCAAACTATCAGAGCTCAGTTCGCAGATCACATTGTGAATATGTTTAAGCTCTATGGTACTGATGAAGCTACGGCTAAAAAATATGCTGCTGTTGTTCTCAAAATTGAAACCGGTTTAGCCGGCGCTTCAATGACTCGTGTTGAACTTCGTGATCCATTCAAAACGTACAACAAAGTTACCATTGCCGATTTAGATGCAATGACGCCGTCTATCGACTGGAAAAATTTAATGACTAATCTTGAGATCACAGGCAAATATGACTACCTGGTTTTAGGTCAGCCTTTATTTTTGAAAGAATTAGAAAAACAAATTAAAACAAATAGCATCGACGACTGGAAGATCTATTTGAAATGGAACTTATTGAATTTGGCAGGTAATGTTCTTAGCTCTAATTTCGTAAACGAAGATTTTAATTTCAACAACAAAATTCTTAACGGACAAAAAGAAATTCAGTCTCGTTGGAAGCGTATGATCTCTATGACTGATGGAATGATTGGTGATGCTTTAGGTCAAATGTATGTTGCGAAATTTTTCCCGCCCGAAGCAAAGAAAAAAGCTGATGAACTTGTGTCTAATTTAGTTGCTGTGTACAATCAACACATCGACAAACTAGATTGGATGAGCCCTGAAACAAAAGTAAAAGCAAAACAAAAATTGAATGCTATTACTCGTAAAATCGGTTACCCTGATAAGTGGAAAGATTACAATGGCCTTGAAATTTCCGGTGATTCATTTTTCAAAAATTTAATGAATGCTACTAAATGGAACTATGATTATACTGTAGGACAAATTGGTAAGCCGGTTGATCGCACTCAATGGGGAATGACTCCTCCAACTGTAAATGCTTATTACAATCCTTCTATGAATGAGATCGTTTTCCCGGCAGGAATTCTTCAGCCTCCTTTCTTTGATCCGAAAGCTGATGATGCTGTAAACTACGGTGGAATAGGCGCAGTTATTGGTCATGAATTGACACACGGCTTCGATGACGAAGGTCGTAACTTCGACGACAAAGGAAATTTAAATACTTGGTGGACAAGTAGCGATTCGGAAAAATTTGTTGTGAAGGCTCAGATGATCATCGATCAATTTGACTCTTATGTTGTACTTGATTCATTGCATGTAAATGGTCATCTTACTTTAGGTGAAAACATCGCTGATCTAGGTGGTATCACTCTTGCTTATGATGCTTTCAAACTTACTAAGCAAGGACAAGGCGATAAGAAGATCGACGGTCTTACACCTGATCAACGTTTCTTTTTAGGTTTTGCTACCATTTGGGCTGGAGATATTCGTCCTGAAGCCGCAGCTAAACGTTTAGTTACTGATCCACACTCACCGGGATTGTACCGTGTAAATGGTCCAATGTCAAACCTTGAGCAGTTTTACAAAGCCTTCAACGTAACGGATAAAGATAAAATGTATCGCGCTGATTCGCTTAGAGCAAAAATCTGGTAATATTTTTTTGTTTATCATTAATAAAAAAAGAACATCCACTTGGGTGTTCTTTTTTTATGATTTTTTTTTCATTCATTTTCTTTGATTACGTCCTATATAGTCTCTTTTTATTGATTAAGGTTCAGTAAATACTACATCTGCCAAAGACCCGTCAAATCTCTCCTTTGTCTGTTGGCCTTTCTCGACTATCTTTGTAAAATGTCAGATGTAAATAGTTTTTCAGACTTTAAATTGAACAAGCAGCTATGGTCTGCCATTGCCGATGTAGGTTTTGAAACGCCTACAGAAATTCAGAAGAAAGCCATTCCGATGATTCTTGCCGGTCACGATGTAATTGGTGTAGCACAAACGGGAACAGGAAAAACCGCCGCTTATCTTTTGCCTCTCATTATGCGAATTAAATATGCGCAAGGAAATGATCCGCGTGCTCTCATTGTAGTGCCGGCTCGTGAGTTGGCTCTTCAAGTACACGAAAGTATTAAGCAGTTTGCAAAGTACACCGACTTGCGTTCGGTTGCTCTTGTAGGTGGTGTTGGTATGAAAAGTCAGAAAGATACGTTAGAAGCCGGTGTCGATATTGTTGTCGCTACTCCCGGACGTATGATGGATTTATATCTCGGCGGATACTTGAATCTTAAATTGCTTCAAGTATTTATTATGGATGAAGCAGAGCGATTATTAGATATGGGATTTCGAATTCAAATTGGTAGAATGATGGAGGTGATGCCAAGGAAACGTCAGAATCTATTATTCAGCGCAACGTGGAATGAAAAAGTGAAAGCAATCTCTGACGATTTTTTATTGTTTCCGCTAGAGATCCGTATATCGCCCGAAGTAAAAACGGTTAAGTCTGTTAGTCAAGTTGTTTATCATACTCCTAACCTTCGCACAAAAATAAATCTACTCGATCATTTAATAAAGGATGAAAATTATAAGAAGGTAATCATCTTCTGTAAAACAAAAGCGACAGCAACTAACATCTTTAAATATTTAGAAAGAAAGTATGGCGAAAATATTGTCCGAGTTGTTCATGGCAATAAAGATCAAAACACTCGTATACATTCATTAAAATTATTTCGCGAAGAACAACTTCGATTCTTAGTAGCTACCGATGTAGCTGCACGTGGTATCGATGTAGAAGATGTTTCTCACGTTATTAATTTTGAAGTTCCTCTTGTTTATGAAGATTACATTCATCGAATTGGTAGAACCGGCCGTGCATCTAAAACCGGCGATTCGGTTACCTTTTGTTCTCCCGACGATGAATATCATTTGAAGAAAATTCAGAAATTAATTGGCGATAAAGTTCCTGTTGCAGAAATACCTTCTGATGTTGAAATTACTGAAACGCCTTTCGATGAAAGTCAACACATGCTTCGGCAAATTGACGATCAACGTAAACGAGAGGATCCGGAATTTCAAGGTGCGTTTCAGGATAAAAAAGGGGTGAAGCACAGTAAAAAAGGAGAGGGCCATGGCCGAAAGAAAAAAAAGGTGAAAAGTGAATCTAAAAAATAAAAATCTAGCAGCTTTCCTTATTGTGCTACTTGCATTAATTTGGGGCAGCTCTTTTATTTTAATGAAAAAAGGATTGGTAGTGTACACTCCCTATCAGGTTGGTGCTATTCGAATGTTCGTATCATTGATTTTTCTTTTCCCGTTTTTAATTGGTCATTTTAAAAAAGTTGAGAAATCGCGATGGAAATATTTAGGTCTTGCCGGCCTATGTGGTAACGGTATTCCTGCTGTACTTTTTCCTTTAGCTGAAACAAAAATTAGCAGCGCTCTAGCAGGGATGATCAATTCGATGGTTCCAATCTTCACGTTGATACTTGGATTGTTATTTTTTAAAATGAAAGTCGAAAAGAGTAAAACTGTCGGCCTTCTTATCGGCTTAATTGGTGCTATACTTTTTGTTTCGGTCGGTGGTAATTCTGATGGTACAAATTCTAACTATACATTTTTTATAGTCATCGCTACCATTTGTTATGCGATAAGTGTAAATACAATCCGAATTTATTTATTAGGGATCGATTCAATTCGTACGACCGGATTTTCGTTGCTGTTTGCCGGTATTCCGCTAGGAATTTATTTGTTCAGCACCGATTTTATTACTCGCACACTATCGTCGCAGGATGCTATGTTCAGTCTTAGCTGTGTAATAATTCTCGGAATGTTCGGAACAGCCATCTCTACTATTTTATTTAATCATCTGATCCGAATTTCAGATGCACTTACTGCAAGTTCTGTAACATATTTAATTCCGGTTATTGCTTTAATGTGGGGCTTGCTAGATGGTGAAACTCCTCAGCCTATCCATTACTTCGGATTTTTATTAATCATCACCGGTGTGTATTTGGTTTCTCGGCCAAAGAGAGTGGTTATACAAAATTAATAAGTTGATTTTTTTTAGTTAAATGGAACAAGAACTGAGATACTAAATACTATTTTAGTAAAATTGATTGCTGAAAACAATTTAATTTTAGTAGTAGTCTTTATTCTTTTTTGGCAATAATTCTAATTGTATCAAAAAGATTTACCGGTAATCCAAACGAATTAATATTTTCAAGGAATTTAACTCTGAAGCCAATTCTAGATCCAACTTGGTAAAAAGGTAAACCAAATGGTACTATTTTCCATGGTGCTTCAGCCAATTTTATCTTATACCCGGCTTTTTCTATGAGAGTTGAAAGTGTGGTTTTTGAAAAAAAGAAAGTATGCTGTGGAGGAGTCATTAATCGCCAGTTTTCTTTCATTATTTTACTCAATTTTGAGTCATGATTTCCCGTTACAACTAAAATAATTCCACCAGGATTCATTGCGTCGTATAGTTTTTTTACCGTGGCCATTGGGTCGGTTAAATGCTCAATTACGTCAAGCATTACTACTGCATCTAGTTTCCCAATTTCTCTAAGAATGTTTTCTGTTAATTCTCCCTGAAAAACTTTCAATCCTTTTTTTACTGATTGGTCTACGCCTTCTTGATTAATCTCAATACCATAGCAATCGAAATATTCTTTAGCGGAATCTAAAAAATAACCATATGCGCTTCCAAGTTCTAAGAGCTTTTTCCCTTTCGTTTCAGTAAAATGTTTTAACAGAATTTTTAATACTGATTTAAATTCAGCTTGTAATATTTTTTCCGATGATTGATAGTCCGAATAACCATCAACTTGTCCGCCATTAAAATAACTTTCATCATAAATTTTATGTGTGTCGAAAGAATCAGGTAACACAGTTGATACAAGGCCGCATTCGTCACATTTTACAATTGGAAAGCTTTTCTTTTCAAATAATAATGTATGAGCTTTATTACCGCAGAGTGTACAATTAAAACTATATTTTAGTTCCTTATTGATTTCAGTATTATTGGACATGATTATCTTTTTTATTTCTATCGTCTAAGTCTGTGGCTGACTTAATGCTATCCTGACGGATGAGGTCTGTTAACAATACTTCCATTTTTCGGTATTTAGCATAGATGACAATGAAGCCGAGTGCGCCTAATAAAATGCTAATGTAAAAAATTAGGTCTACACCTCTTCCAATGCCTAACTTGGCTGCAGCTTTACTACTCAATTCAGGTGATATAACTAGCAAGATACCTAAGGAAAACACGAAGAACATCAGTAATCGAATTATTAGCTTGTTCTTAAAATAAATTAAGTACAATGCTAAAAGGATAACCAATGCAATTATCATTATTATTTGGAATGTATTCATCTGAATATTTTATTGAGAATAATGTCGATTACAATATTTATTGAATTAAACGGCGATTGGCCTTTAGCTTTTGAATATTCGGTATAAATAATATGAGTTGGCCGTTCAGTGTATTTTAAATTATTTCTTTTAATAAGGAGTAGTATTTCTGACGCATGCGCCATTCTGTTTTCTTTTATTTTAATTTTTTGGGCAGCAAATTTATTCATTGCTCGAAAACCATTGTGAGCATCTGTTAGCCATATTCCGGTCAATAATCCGTTTACAATTCTTGCCACACGTAAAAGTAATCGTCTTTTAGCAGGAATTTTTTGAGTGTCTGCTTTCTTCAGAAATCTTGAACCGATAACTATGTCTGCTTCTTTCCTTATCAAAGGGCCTATCATTTCAGTAATATCATTTGCAGAATGTTGACCATCTGAGTCGAAGTGAATGATTATTTCTGCATTCCTTTTTAATGCTATTTCTGTTCCAGTTCTTAAAGCAGCACCTTGCCCTAAATTAATTTTGTGCCGTGCATATATTATTGGCATGTCGAAAATTTCTTCATAAATGTTTTGTGAAGACCCATCATTCACTACAATAATCGAATAGCCAAAACTTATCAAACTTGATATAGTTTGTCTGATAATTTGCTTTTCATTATAGCATGGAACAACAATATAAATTGATTTTGAGTTCACTTTATTCTGGCTAGGTACCAATCTTTATCATTAATAGTAAACGATAAGATAGCATTATTTTTTCGAATGAAATCTTCTTGATTGAATGATGGTGGCTGATCGCATTCTACGAGTAGGTTTTTATTATGCACATTTTTGAAATCATAATGTAACAAACTATCATAATCGTTCACCGGGATTGCACCTTCAAAAATTGCTGCTGTTTTTGTAGTGAGGTTGGGAGTTGCTACTAACAATGGTACATCCTTTTCTATCTTCTTCTTTATTTGTTTGTTCAATTCGAAAACATTTTTTGAATCCGTTTGGAAGGTTCCTTCTGTTTGATGAGATACTAGAACCTTGTAATGTTTAAAGGAAAAATAAATTAAGGAGAAGGAAAAGGAAAATATTGTCAACGTACGATAAAAGATAGTCAACGCTCGTTTTTTATTCATAAACAACATCCGACAAACATATATTTGGAATACGAACATTATTGGAGCAAAATATCGTTCTTCCGAGACATAGGTCCAATTGCTATTCCCTTCGAATATTTGAGGTTTTGAAACAAGTGATAAGACGATGAGCATTCCTCCTACTGAAAGCATAATTACCATTGTTAATAGGTCGAATGTATTTAGTATGGATTTTACTTTTCTTCTTAGATAAAATTCTCCAACAAAGAGAATTAACATTACGAATGTGAACAGTAATTCAAATGGATGCAAGATGGTGTAACAGCTTAAATTACCCAACTTGATAGTTTCGAATGATTCTGTAAAAAAGAATGCGTGGTATACAAAAGGATCAATTTGCAATAAATTTTTAGGATAGAATGCAAATTTTTGATTCTCTAAATAGGAGCTATTTCCATAATATTGTTTTTGAAAAATAAAAATAGCTGAAATAAAAATAATTGAAAATAGTAGTAAAGTAGCGCCCTTTTTGATGTTAATTGTGTTTTTGTTGTAGTAAGAGATTAACATAAATGCTACAGGTGCTGAAATTGCAATTGGAAAATAGGAAAACCTGGTTAATGTGGCCAAGAAGAGAAAAACGGATGCAAATATTATTTTATGAAATTGTATTTTTTGTGAATCGAAAATGTCAATATAAAGTATCAGGCTAAATAATAAGAAAACTAATGAATAAAGGTCGGTTGAGGTATAATAATGGAATGGAGCAAAACTAAACATACTAAGTAAACAAAAGCTTGCAAAGATTTCCTTTTTGTTTTCATTAAAAAGTCGTTTAATGATTAGCCAAGTTGCAACAAAAAAGAGAATTATGAAAATTCCATCTGTAATCTGATTAGCAACTATTAAATTTTTAAAAAATAAATACAATGGCAGAATACAAAAAGTAAATCCCGGTGGCCATCCAAAAAAAGGGATAAATTCTGCTTCAAATTGATGAGCAGTAAAAGCAGTTGTGAGAAGTATTCCATTTCCTTTAACCAGATTATAAGTGGCCGCTAATTGAATAACCTTATCAATATTTAAACTTGAAAACACTATAATGTTTTCTATTCTCAATATTAAAGTAATAATAAAAATGTAGATCCAATATTTTCTCAGGAGGCCAATTATCATGTCCAAATTAAATGAAAATTATCGTACGGAAAGAAGGATGTTAAAATAAGTTATTGATGGTGATGAAATATAATTTTACCCAAACTGATTAAACATTCATTCCTTTGTTTGGAGGTATTGTGCCAAAAAAAGACCAATCTTCAAATTGGTCTTTTTGATATTATTTACTCATTTCTGTAAAGTTCTTAAAGAAGATTGGAATAGTTTCAATCCCTTTCAGGTAATTAAAAATTCCGTAATGTTCATTTGGTGAGTGAATAAGATCACTATCTAATCCAAAGCCCATCAATACTGATTTAAGTCCTAACTCTTTTTCAAAAAGCGCAACGATTGGAATAGAGCCACCGCCTCTAGTAGGAATCGGTTTCTTCCCGAACGTTTGCTCCATTGCTTTACTCGCAGCTTTAAATGCTATACTATCTGTTGGTGTTACAACCGGTTCTCCTCCGTGATGCGGACGAACTTCTACTTTCACTCCTTTAGGAGCAATTTTTTTAAAGTGATCGGTAAATAACTTTGTAATCTTATCGGTACCCTGATTGGGAACTAAACGCATGCTTATTTTTGCAAAGGCTTTTGAAGGCAAAACTGTTTTCGATCCTTCTCCTATATAGCCTCCCCATATTCCATTTAATTCTAACGTAGGCCTAATGCCTGTACGTTCTAAGGTAGTATAACCTGTTTCTCCAATCACATCTTCTACATTCAGGTCTTTCTTATATTCGTCTAAGCTAAAAGGTGTTTTGTTTAATTCAATTCTTTCTTCTTTAGTAAGTTCAATTACATCATCATAAAATCCCGGTATACTGATATGATTGTTTTGGTCTTTTAATGAATCAATCATTTTGCACAGTATCTGAATTGGATTAGCTACTGCACCACCATATACACCCGAATGTAAGTCGCGATTTGGTCCTGTAACTTCAACTTCCAAATAGCTTAAGCCACGTAAACCACTTTCTATTGATGGAATATCATTGGCAATAATCGAGGTGTCACTAATAAGAATTACATCTCCTTTAAGTCGATTTTTATTTTCTTTTACCCATGTTCCTAAATTAGAGGATCCAACTTCTTCTTCGCCTTCAATCATAAAGCGGACGTTGCATGGAAGTGAATTTGTTTTCATCATCAACTCAAATGCTTTGATGTGCATATACACTTGTCCTTTATCATCGCATGACCCGCGTGCATAAATTTTTCCATCTTTAATAACCGGATCGAAAGGAGGGGAGTCCCATAAATTTAATGGATCTGCCGGTTGAACATCGTAGTGGCCATATACTATCACAGTAGGCAACTTTGGATCTATCATTTTCTCTCCATAAACGATCGGGTGACCGGGGGTGTGGCAAATCTCGACTTTTTCTGCACCGGCTTTTACTAATTCGTTTTTAATAAATTCTGCAGCGCGAACTACATCTTTTGAATATTTACTATCGGCACTTACCGATGGTATTTTTAAAAGATCTATTAGTTCGTCTATAAATCTTTTTTCGTTGGCTTTAATATAATTTAGTGCTGTTTCCATTTTTTAAAATTATGTTTTTTATGAAATGACAAGTTAGATTATTTACTAGTTATTGTTTCGTAATTTAATTGATTAAACTCATTCCCGTCATTTCTTTCGGTTGTGCAATTCCCATTATTTTTAAAATAGTAGGAGCTAGGTCAGACAAGCGGCCATTATTTATTTTCGTTATGGATGAATTGACCAGAAATAACGGTACTAGATTGGTAGTATGTGCTGTATTTGGTGAACCGTCTGAGTTGATCATGCAATCTGCATTTCCATGGTCGGCAGTAATCAAAAAAGTATAACCTGATTCCATTCCAGATTCTACAACTTTTTTTACACACTGATCTACGGTTTCAACTGCTTTTATTACTGACGAATATACTCCGGTATGTCCAACCATATCGGCATTTGCAAAATTTAAACAGACAAAATCAGTTTCTCCTTTTCTCAACTCAACACAAATTTTTTCTGTTACTTCTATTGCGCTCATTTCCGGTTGCAAATCGTACGTAGCTACTTTAGGCGACGGAACCATTATTCTGGACTCTCCTTTAAATGGCAATTCTCTTCCTCCACTAAAGAAAAAAGTAACATGCGGATACTTTTCAGTCTCCGCTATTCTAATTTGTGTTTTGTTATAATTAGCTAAAACTTCTCCTAATGTTTTTTCTAAATTATCTTTTGAATAAATGACAGCAACATTTTTGTATGTATCGTCATAATTTGTCATAGTTACATAGTGTAGATTTAACTTATGCATATTTTGCTCATGAAAATCTTCTTGGGTTAATGCAATTGTTATTTCTCTGCAACGATCTGTACGGAAATTAAAACAGATAACCGCATCTCCGCTTTCTATTTTGGCAATCGGATTTTGCTTTTCATCAACTATTACTACCGGCTTAATAAATTCATCTGTTACATCTTCGTCATACGAATCCTTTATTGCTTGAAACGCCGAAGTGTATTTTTTACCAATTCCATTCACAAATAGATCATACGCCAGTTTTATTCTTTCCCATCGTTTATCTCGATCCATCGCATAATATCTTCCTACAATTGATGCAATTTTTCCAACAGATTTTTTTAAATGATTATTAAGTGAATCAATAAAATTTGCAGCACTCTTTGGGTCTGTATCTCTTCCATCAGTAAATGCATGGACAAAAACTTCTGTCAATTCATTTTCTTTGGCGATATCGCACAATGCTTTCAAGTGTTCAATGTGCGAATGAACTCCTCCATCAGAAACGAGTCCTATCAGATGTAATTTTTTCTTGTTCTGCTTACAATAGCTCATCGTTTCTTTGATGACTAAATTGTTATGGAAACTATTGTCTCGAATCGCAAGATTAATTTTCACGAGATCTTGGTAAACAATTCTGCCGGCTCCAATATTCAAATGACCCACTTCTGAATTTCCCATTTGACCCGAAGGAAGTCCAACGTCTTCTCCACTCGTTTTTAATACACTGTTCGGACTATCGGAATGCAATGAATCAATGAACGGGGTATTAGCTGAAAAAATAGCATCAGAATGGTCTTTGGCGCCATTACCCCAACCGTCCATTATGATTAAAACAACTTTGGAAGAATTCATGGTGCGAAAGTAACGAAAAAGATTGTGCCTGCTTCTCCTATTTGACGAAAGTCATGCATTAAAAAAAAATTCATGTAGGATCTTTATTCTTTAAACTTGAAGTAACGGCAGTTCAATCTGGAAAATAGTTCCTTTAGGTTGGTTATCGACTATCGTTATTTTTCCGCCATGTTCTTCCACTATATACTTAACAATGAAAAGCCCAAGTCCGGTACCTTTTGTTTGTCGCGTCTCTTCATTTCCTAAACGATAAAATTTATTGAAAATGTTTGACTTCTCAGAATCTGGTATTCCATTTCCCAAATCTGCTATTGAACAAATAATTTTTTTCTCGTTCGTAGACACTGTTACTTCAATCAAACTTCCTTTTGGAGAATATTTCATTCCGTTTTCAAGAAGATTGTTGATCAATATATCTAGGGCATTCTTATCGCCATAAATATATTTTCCCTCCTCTATTTTAGATTCTATTTTGCTATGGTCCGGATTATGCTGAAATTTTTGAACAATCAATCTCATCAACGCCGAAAAATTAATGTCTTCTTTCGAAAAAGCATATCCATTGTGATCAATTAAGTTGGCCATTAAAGCATTCTCAACTAAACTATTCAACCTATCTGTGTCTCCTATTGCACTGCTTATAAATGCCATCGATTTTTGTTTATCTAAATTGTGCTTTTGAAGTGTTTGTAAATACAATTTAATAGATGCTAATGGCGATTTAAATTCGTGAGTGATAGATAGTAAAAAGTTTTTTTGTTGACGTGCCAGTGCCATTTCTTTTCGAAAGGTTCGCATCATCATTATTGTTCCCCACGATAATAATGATAAAAACACAAGGCCTTCTCCCATCACCATCCAATGTCTGTAGCTAACTTTTTTTTCTAATAAAATTGTAGTAGCGGTTCTCTGCTCAGCAGTCATGGTTTGTAAACCTACGTTTTCTATGCGGTGATGATATACCTCATTGTTCAATGAAATAAGTAAATAGGCCCACCAGCAAAACTGGAATAAAATATAAAAGGCCAGAATATATAATATAACGAGCGATCTTTTCACACTGTAAATATAGGCGAAACTTTGTGATTTACTCAGTGCTTTTTATTTGAAGAAATTTTAAAAAGCTGTCAACCTAAAATTTACTCTTGGTAGTTATACTGGAGTGTTTCGCCGTCTACTTGTTTCAAAAATTGCCAGTGACCACTTTCGTCTAATTTTTCAAGTATATAATAGTCCACTCCATGCTCCCAACCTTTGTAGCCTGTCCAATCTAAATGTACGATTCTCATTTCATCCATCGTTCCTTTCAGTACAATGGTTGATGTATGACCACTCAGATCGCCTCCAATATTGCATGTGTTCACTACTAAAATTTTATAATAATAGTTTGTGTTTTGAACATCTACGTTATAATCCATATAGTCTGTCTGAACGGATGGAACTGTAGTTAAATATCTAAAATTAATATTATCGGTCGAACGGAATACTTCAAATTGTGCTACCATTTCGGGATGAATTATCGGTTGTGTCCATTCTGTCAATACACTCTGATTCGTAACAACGGTTGATCGAACGACATCAACAATTTGCCCATCCAAAATATTCAAAGGAATAGTTTGAGATGTATCACTCCAGCTTGTATAGGTTGTACCGCATAAGTCTGTTGCAATTACTTTATATCTGTAAGCCACCGGACAAGTAAAAGTCGAATCTAAATAAGTTAAACTATCGCCAGGTATGGTAGCTAAATAGTTGAACTGTTCTCCCGGTGCGGAACGATATAGTTTATATTCGTTCACCGGACAACCTCCGTAAGGCGTCCAACTAACATTTATGTTCTTATCTAATCTGCGTGATGAAATATTTACTGTTGTATGTGCTTTTAACAGCTCGAGTGGAATTGTATATCCGCAAATATCTATTGCCTGTATTTTATAGGTATAGGTCTTTGTTAGTGTCGTTAAATTCGAATCGGTATATTCTGAAGTAAGATCAAAACCTGTATTTTGAACGTTTGTCTTTGTGTAAATAGCTGAATAATTAGTTGAATAATCACTCTTTCGATATAATACATAAGCAGCCAAATCGATTGCCGGATTGTTTTCCCAAATGATTTTTACTTTTGAATCATTCATCACTGAAACACTATAGATCTGCGATTCATTTGGTGGTAATGTATCATATACCTGTATCATCATCGGAAATGATTGTGCGCTACTACATCCATTCGAATTAGAAACTGTTAATGAAACTGAATGGAATCCCGGCGTTGTAAAAACATATGTCGGATTAACAGCACTGCTCGTATCTGAATTGTCGAAGCTCCAGTTGTATTGTGCATTAACTGTATTGGAAGTATTGTTGATGAAACTTGTATTGAGTGGCGTACATCCTGCTGCTGTTGATGGTGAAAAATTTAATACTGGTGTTTCTAGTATTGTAATTGGTTGTGATCCCCAAGCGGTATCTGTGCAACCAAAATTGTTTTGTGTAATCAGCTGAACATTAAATTGGCCTGCTTGATTGAATTGGTACGAAGGATTTGTTGCATTCGAAATTCCTCCATCACCAAAGATCCATGTATTCGAGGTTTGGCCAGTCGATTGATTTGTGAATGATCCAAAGAACGGCTGGCATCCGCTTACCGATGGCGATGTGAAATTAGCGACAGGACTCGGATGTATTACGACCGGTTGCGGAAGTTGAAAGAATGAACTGCAACCTGTAGTATCCCATGTTACCAATGAAACGGTGAATGTGCCTGTGTCTGTAAAAACATGTTCTCCATTTGTAGCAAATGAAGATGCTCCATCGCCATAGTTCCAATTCCATGTTACTGCATTTTGAGAGCTATCAATAAAATTTATACTAAAAGGTGTACAACCTAAAAGTGAAGTAGCAGAGAAATTCGTCACCGGCCCTTGTACTTTTATATATTGACTTTTTACCAATGTATCACTACATCCTAGTAAACTCTTTGTGAGTAATGAAACTGTATAGGTTCCCGGTCTGTTATAAATGTGTGAAGGATTACTATTTGTTGAGGTTGTACTATCTCCAAAATCCCATAAATACATATCGGCATCTTGCGATAAATCTGTAAAATTAACTATAGATGGTGCACATGCAGTTAGATCTGTACTTGTGAAATCCGCTTTTGGTTGTCTTACTTTTATTAATGCAGGTCGACGTAAGGTATCTTTACAGCTTGAATAAATAGATGATATCACTAATGTTACATCGTATACTCCCGGCTGAGAATAAGTGTGTGAGGGTGATGTGTCTGTTGATGCTGTTCCATCTCCGAAATCCCAGTAGTAATGATCGGCTAATATGGAACTCTTATTTGTAAATAGTACTGTCATTGGAAAACATCCCGAATCTGCAGATGCTTTGAAGTCTGCTACAAATGTTGGCAATTGGCGCGACATAATCGTATCTGTACATCCGTGATTGTCTGTCATCACCAGTTTCGGAAAGGATGATGGAATTGTAATGTATGAATGTGTCGGGTTCTGCACACTTGAAGTGTCGCCATCTCCAAAGAACCACTGCCAACTAATGGGATTCACACTCTGATCGGTAAATACTGCTGCTATTGGCATGCAATATTGATTTGTAGAATATACAAAATCAGCATGCGCTGTATCAACTCTTATGTATTGCGCTTCTACTTTTTTACTTACACATGATCCGCTATATACTGTGAGTGTTACATCATATACTCCTGCATCTGTATAAGTATGCAATGGTGCAGGTATCGATGAAATGGTGCCGTCACCAAATTCCCACAAATACATCTGCGCATTTTGTGAATTGTTTACATACTGAATATTAATCTGATTACAACCATTTCTTCTGGTTGTAGTAGTGAAATCTGCTATAGGTAAATTCACTGTAATTGCCGGATTAATATTGAATGTTTGTGAACATCCATAAGAATCGGTAACTGTTAATTTTACATCGTAAACTCCCTCTCTTGTATAAATATGCGATGGAGTTGCTTGTGTACTCGTTGTACTATCACCAAAATCCCATAAGTAACTTGAATAGTTTTGCAAGCTCGTGTAAAAATGAACGGTGTCTAAGCCACAAATTTCTGTTTCACTTGCAATCAACGGACTAATAAAATTAGAATAAATACTTTTACTTATTCGACTTGTGCATCCCAACGTATCAGAAACAGTTTGTGTAATTATATAATTTGGCGTTGTAGTATTGTATGTATGATTTGGATTTCTAACGTTTGAACTTGTTCCATCTCCAAAAGTCCAGCTCCACGATTGACCATTTCTCGACGTATCTACCAATGTAACTTGTGTATTGGTGCATGATGCATTTTGAAGAATAATAAATCCCGCTTCGGGTCCTGACACTCTCACTATACTATCCATCAACATAGTTTGAACTATGTTTAGCGTGTCTTCTGTTGTAAGCGATACAGTATATACTCCTGGCTTTGAATAAGTATGATAAGGAAATTCAACAGATGACGTATCTCCATCACCAAAATTCCAGTGCCAAACTACCGCTCCGGGTATTGCATTTGTGAATAATACATTCAACGGTGCACATCCTCTTTGTACTACCGGTGCTCCCGGGTTCCCGCCATCTATTGGTGTAATGTCCGGTGTGCCGAATACAAATGGCGGTGGATCATAAAATAATGAACATACTCCGTTCGAAATTGTCAGTGTAACATTATAATTTCCCGGCGTCTGAAAAATATGCAATGGATCTTGTATTGTTGATGTTGTACCATCACCAAAATCCCACAACCACGATGTTGCTCCCAATGAGTTTGCATAAAACTGAACCGGATTTGGGAAGATTGTGTCTTGTGGTATGCCATAAAAATTCGCACCAAACGGACGGAAGTAAACGCTATTGCTTTGCATTGTTGTGTAACTACAACCGTCGGATGTAGTAATCGTTAACGATGCACTATGATATCCGGCAACTGCATATTGATGATTTGGATTTTGTAATGTAGATGTTGCGCCATCTCCAAAATCCCAAAACCAAGATACCGCATTCATAGACGTATCTTGAAAACTTGCGATGTATGGTGGACAAATTGTCTCGGTATGATTAAATCCTGCATAGCCTCCTTGAACTTGAAAGCTACTGAAATTGGATATAGATGTTGAACATCCTCCGTTCGATGATGAAGTAGTTAATGAAACTGTATAGTTTCCTGGTACGGAATAGGAGTGCACCGGATTCTGATCAGTAGATGTAGTTCCATCTCCAAAATTCCAGTTCCAACTATTCGCTCCAACTGTTGCATCTGTAAATTGTGTTGTAAGTGGTGCACAACCAACTGTGGTTGGTGGCGGAATGTAATTTGCTGCCGGATTAATTGTTTGAATGTAATTCACTTTTTTAAGTGTGTCTGTACATCCCAATGAATCGCGAATTATTAGTGATACATTAAAATTTCCTGATGTAGTATAATCATGAGTAGGATTTGCTTGCGTAGATGTTGTGCCGTCACCAAAATTCCATAGATATGTTAAGCCTTGTACAGGCGACAATGAAATAAAATTTGTGGTTAATGGAGGACAACCAACTCTTGGCGAAGCATTGAAAATTGCTTTTGATGAAGTAACGGTAATGATGTTATGGTAGATCATACTTTTCGTACAACCTGACGGTCCCAAACATTTTAAAATTACACTGAATACTCCATTGGTTGTGTAAACGTGCGTTGGATTTGTTGCAGTACTTGTTGTTCCGTCTCCGAATGTCCATAAACAAGAAACATAATTCGTGGAGGTATTTGTAAACTGCGTTGTTAATGGTGAACAACCTATTGTATTTACATAGCTAAAAGAAACATTCGGTTTCCTTCCTACTTTAATATAATTCGTTTTGATTACTGTATCTGCACAACCTGAATTTGTAGTTACTATAAGAAATACAGAATATACTCCGCCTACCGAATAAATGTGCGATGGGTTTGATGCTGTGGAATTTGTTCCATCACCAAAATCCCAATAACTGGTAGCAACGTTTGCATTATTATTTCTAAAAGTAACTTGCATTGGCGCGCAGCCGCTATCTATATCACTTGTAAAAGTAGCCCAATGATTTAGGCCGACATTTATTTCTGTTGCAGTTTTTGTGGTGTCTTTGCAACCAAATGAATTGGTAACAATAACTAACACATTGTAATTTCCAGGGCCACTATAAGTATGTGCCGGA
This sequence comes from Bacteroidota bacterium, assembly GCA_031367345.1. Classification (GTDB taxonomy): domain Bacteria; phylum Bacteroidota; class Bacteroidia; order AKYH767-A; family 2013-40CM-41-45; genus JADKIH01. Next base: position 25,918 of record JANLPR010000161.1, read on the forward strand.
TTTTGAAGTGTAGATGTTCTTCCATCTCCAAAATCCCATAACCATGAAATTACATTGGCGCTTGAATTGCCAAATTGGAAAACCGTTGCCGGATCGCAACTTGCTGTTACGCTTGCCGTGATACTTGGCGATGGCTTCGGATAAATTGTAATATATTGATTCTTGATCTTCACATCCTGACATCCAAATGGACTTGTCGCAATTAATGTAATTGTAAATGTTCCTTGTAATGTGTAGGAATGGGTCGGATTTACCTGAGTTGATGTTGTTCCATCACCAAAGTCCCACAAATACGTTCCGCCTCCAATTGAGCTATTCGAAAAAGTAAATGAATTTCCATCTACGCAAGAGGCAAATGTAGAAGCACTAAAATCTGCAGTCGGCTTAGCAACTACAGTAATGTAATTTGTTTTAATAACTGAATCCGAATTTCCGGAACCATCATACGCTTTCAACTTCACTGTATAAGTGCCGGGAGTTGTGTAGAGATTAGAAGGATTTGGAAGTGTGGAAGAATTTCCATTTCCCAGATCCCAATAAAACCCAACGGTTCCTGTGCAAGTATTGGTGAATTGCACGTTCAATGGTGCGCAACCCGTTACTTGATCAGCTGTAAAGGAGGCTGAAGGTAATGCATACACAGCAGATAAATTGAACGAGAGGACTGCTAAAAGTAGCAGTCCTTTCATTCTTATGCTATGAAGATTATTCAGCGTTTGAGTTTTCATTCTGTTTTTTGAGAGTCATTAAATTGTCTTACCGTAACGACAACTAAAAATAGTAGAGGTATTATTTTACCTGAACCATTCTAGTCGACTTATCAAGAAACAAGGGGCTTGACTCAGGAGACATCACAGATTTTGGATCTGCTTGTGCTACAAGTTTCCCTTCGTTATCAATTTGCTTGATACGATAATGAGTAACTCCTGTCATTGGTTTTGTGTCGACCCAGCTATAAAGTAATTCTAGCGGTGACCCAATACCTTCTTTTAACCCTACCGGTTCGTACTCACTTCCGTCGGTCGATCGTTCTATTACATAAATGCAATCATCAGACGATGGCTTGGAAACCCAATTCATATAAACTTTACCCGAATTGAAAACGATGTTCTCTTTTACGAATTCCAGTTTACCTGTCTGTTTAACTGCTGTAGCCGGTTCTTGTGCAAAGGTGCTCATTGCAGCAAATACCAATACATAAAGAATCACCAGCTCGAGAGCATAAGTGAATAGTTTGTGCGATGCTGCTTTATTGCGGATTGAATTAATTGCACCACCCTGCGGAATAGCATCTTCTGATTTAGCGATAATTGTTTTCATTGTAAATGATTTTTGAGCTTTGACAATATATACCAATACTAAGGCGTGTTGTTTTTTCAAACTGATCTACTTCTTACAACTGTAAGATTTTGTTGGTTTTTGCATAAAAAAAAATTACGCTTTGCTCTATATATATGTAAGGGAATAATTCAAATTCTTGCTAAAATCTTTGAATAATAAGCTTTTGAGAGCTCTTCAGCTTTTGAAAACGGAAAATTCATGAAACTGTATCTAAATTGAATTACTCGCCGTTAAACCTTTCAGAAAAATCATACAAACTGCCTCATATACTATGGAAACATTAAACAAGACCATTAAAAAATTAAATGATTCTGAATATCAGGATTTACTTTCTGCTGTGGCCGGAAGAAAAAACAACAAGCCTTATGTAGTTCTTGAAGCTGCTAGAAATAGCAATTGCGACGAAACACAGATGATGGAATTGCTTCAGGTTAACCCTAGCACTTACTATACATTAAAGTCAAGATTGAATGAGCGCATTGCTCAGTACCTTGCTCAGAATGTAAAAAATCCAATCAGTGCTTTAAAGGATAAAGTATCGATGGTGCCTGCAATGGTTTTTGGAAACGATCGTGAAGTTGCAATTAGAGCATTGAAGAATTTAGAAAAGCAATTGGTTGAATACGATCTTTCAAATGAATTGATTGTTGTTTATAAAGCATTGGCGCGTTTGTCGATGTTCAACGGCGATTTCGATTATTATGAAAAAGAATATAACCGTCATGTTGCTTATAGTTTAGCTGTTGTTAAAGCAGAAGATCTATTTTACGATTTCGTAAAACGTACAGGTAACTACTTACTTACTCGTGAAGAAATTGATCGCGAATCGGTTCAAGCTACGCTTCGTGAATTAACTAATATTTCTGAATTGTATCAAGGTCACCGCTTATCGGTTATGTACAATTTGGTTCGTATCTATTATATGTGTGTCTTCACTCGCGCCGAATCGTTACGTTCGCTCGAGATTGAAGTGGATACAATCTTACAACAGATAAAAAAGAATTTCGACAAATATGAAATGGATACTTTTTATCAAAGTATAAAGTTTTTAGTCGATTTCCTTTATTTTGAATACTACCAAAAAACAGGTAATGCTGCAAGAGCAGATCATTACTATCGTATCGTTAACGCTTCAGTTCCTGATATCGCTTTCAAACCGGTTTTCAGTTTCTATGTAACGCAATATTTACATTCGAAGGTTGAACGTTTTCTTGTGAATGGAAATGTTCAAGAATTAAAGGATCTTAATGCCGATCTCGAATCGAACTTCGATACAAACATTAACGAGCCTTATCCTCACCTTTCTTTCCGTCGTTTTGTTGCTATCAGCAAATTTTATGAAAACGATTATTCAGGCGCTGCTCGTACCATGAATAATTTAAGAAACGAATTATCGATGAAACGTTTTACTTTCACCGATGTGGAATATAAATTATTCCAGGCAATGCAATATTGCTTTATGGGAGAAGACGGACTTTGTGCACAGTTATTACAATCTGTAAAACGTCAGATTACCGACGATGAAACGATGTACGAGCCGGCACTCATCTTTATCAAAATGTTGAAGGCTGCAATTAAGCCAGAAGAGTTCCGTAAAAAAGTAAAAAAACTCAATGAAATTTACGATGCATTTACAAAAGCTAATCAAGGGTCGAACCGAATGCTTTGGTACGTTAAACTCGATGATGCTATGATTCGTAAAATGGCCAACCCAATCAAAGATTAATTTGCCACATATCATAATAAGTAAAAGACTGTCCTTCGGGATGGTCTTTTTTTTTGACTAATAATTTTGCAACTATTAGTAATCAAAAATTCGTTCGTACAGGAATAGTTAATAATGAATAATGATAGATGAAAAATGATTAATAAAGAATGGTGGACTAAGCGGAATTTTTAGAGAGGCGGAAGTGAGAAATAAAATGCAAGCCACGTGCTCGGCTGAAGTGTGTATAGTAACAAATTACTTGCTCGACGGAATGTTGTGTGATGGACTGTGCGAGAGCTCATTCAGGCGCACACAGGAATAATTAGTAATTTATAATAATAGATGAAAAATGATCGTTAATCGACTGCGATGTTTTAATTTTTTCCTAATCCATACTACACCAAGCAGAGCGGAATATTTAGAGAGGCGGAAGTGAAAAATAAAATGCAAGCCATCATTTGCCGAACGGAATTCCGCTCTTGGCAGTAGTAGAATTAATAATGATAAATGAAGAATGAAAAATTGCTATCTATTAATCGACTGCGATGTTTTAATTTTTCTTACTTCATTCTTCTCACTTCATTCAAAGATTCAGCTTTAAAAATTAGCACTCTCCGTTGTTATTGATTGCTTCGCACCAACTGACGCATATTTACAAAGACGATGAGACCCGGTGGGTGGATAAATATCCACAGCTAACAAACAACGGACGAATATCCGTCGAATCATTTCAAAATTTATTAGCTTTGAGATATAAAATTTTACTACAAATGGTAGACAAGAGCGTCGCAACGGGT